>JBILLT010000014.1:0-58689 GCA_044375925.1 Chthoniobacteraceae bacterium
GGCAAACTACGGCCTCACGGGCTTTCGTCTGTCCAGACCGGTCAAGTTAACTTTTGTATTAACCCAAATATCTTGACGTATAACGCACAATTCAATTTTTGCTTTCCCACTATCAAAGCCATTCCTTTGCAGGATTTTCCTCCGGCGTTTTTCGCGCCGGGCTTTCATCCCGAGTTGGAACCAAACTATCAAAGAACAAGGCCGCTATTCGCGGCGGGTTGGGGACCATACCAGACTTCCGGCACCGGTCAACCCACTTTCGCATCGCACGCCAAACTTTTTTCGGCGCACTCTGCCCGGCTTCCACCGGGTCTGCGCAAACCTCCGACCATCACTGGGATCAACGGAAATCCGCGACTATCCTGCCAACCCCGCGCTATCGACAGCGCGCCCCGATCCATTCCAGCCGCAATGGCCGGATCCAATCGGGCCGCGAACCATACTTGCCCAAAAACAACCGTCAAGCATCCGTAACGGAATTTCCACAATTTCAGAATGAAGCCTCTTGCGCCGTAAGGTCTCTAAAAAATCTCGTGAAACTCCTGCAGGGTTCTGACTGAAAGCCCATGCTCACGAATCGCGCGAATACCTTCGAGGCTTGCTGCGGCTGCACGCAATGTGGTCATCACCGGGATGCGCGCACTGCTCGCCGTAGAACGGATCTTGATTTCATCCTCACGAGCAACCTTCCCGCTGGGCGTGTTGATAATCAGCGCCATCTCCCCATTCTTCACCATATCTAGAGCGTTGGGCCTGCCTTCGCCTATCTTGAACAAAACGGTTACCGGAATGTGCGCGGCCTTCAGAGCGGCAGCAGTCCCGGTGGTGGCGAAAAGAGAAAAACCGAGATCGGCAAACCCGCGCCCAATTTCAACCGCCCGAGCCTTGTCGCGGTCCGGAACCGATATAAAAATATTGCCCTTTTCCGGCAGCGGAGGTTGCGCAGCCATTTGCGCTTTCGCGTAAGCAAGCCCCGCGATGCGGTCAATTCCCATGACCTCTCCGGTGCTGCGCATTTCGGGTCCCAGGACAATGTCCACACCTGGAAACTTGATGAACGGAAACACCGCCTCCTTTACACAAAAATGGCCGGGAACCACCTCTTTGGTGAATCCAAGGTCCTTCAACTTCGCTCCCGCCATGACTTTCGCCGCCAGTTTCGCAAGGGGAAATCCAATCGCTTTGGATACGAACGGCACTGTCCTTGAAGCGCGTGGGTTGACTTCAAGCACATAGACTTGCTCGTCTTTCACCGCAAATTGAACATTCATCAGCCCGAGCACCTGCAACTCCCTCGCCATCCGCTTGGTGGAATCCGCGATCGCCAACTTCACACTGTCACTCAAACTAAAAGGAGGAATCACGCAAGCGCTGTCGCCGGAATGGATTCCCGCCTCCTCAATGTGCTCCATAATCGCACCGATCACCACAGTTTCACCGTCGGAAATGCAGTCCACATCGACCTCCGTAGCATCCTCCAAGAAACGATCCACCAAAACCGGACGCTCAGGACTGGCCTCCACGGCCGAGCGGATGTAACGGCGCAAATCCGCCTCCGAGTGAACCCGCTCCATCGCGCGACCACCGAGCACGAATGACGGCCTCACGAGAACCGGGTATCCCACCCGAGCAGCAACTTCCACCGCCTCTGCCTCGTTTGTTGCCGTGCCCCCGGGCGTCTGCCGAATGCCCAATTTATCTAGCATTGCCGAGAACAGCTTTCTGTCCTCCGCGATCTCGATGCTGCTCGGGGACGTACCTATAATCGGCACCCCTGCCCGCGAAAGTCCCTGCGCCAAATTCAGCGGGGTCTGCCCTCCAAATTGGACGATCACCCCCCACGGCTTCTCCTGCTCGCAGATATTCAAAACATCCTCCAGCGTCAACGGCTCGAAGTACAGTTTGTCACTCGTGTCGTAATCCGTTGAGACGGTTTCAGGATTCGAATTCACCATGATGGTTTCGAAATCCATCTCTTTCAGCGCGAACGCCGCATGAACACAGCAGTAGTCAAACTCGATTCCCTGTCCGATGCGGTTCGGACCGCCCCCCAGGATGATCACTTTCTTTTTACCGCTCTCTCGGCGTTCATTCTCCACGCCGTACGTCGAATAGTAGTAAGGCGTATAAGCCTCAAATTCGGCAGCGCATGTATCCACCAGCCGATAAGTTGGTTCCACCCCAAACTTGTTTCTGGCGGCGCGAACCTCTGGCTCGGCAACTTTGCAGGCAAAAGCGATTTGCCGGTCGGAGAATCCCATTTTTTTCGCACGCCGCAAACGCTCTTCCGAACTGAGCGCCTGCATCAACGCGGACTCCTCCTTCACAATTTGCGAGAGATGCTCGAGAAACCAGCGATCAATTTTGGTAAGCTGAAAAATCTCCTCCACGGACATTCCGCTCTTTAACGCCTGGCCGATTGCAAAAATCCGCTCCGAATTTGGAATACTCAGGCGGCGGCGCAACGCATCGGCGTCCAGAGCTTGGTCCGCCCCATCCCCAAGCAGCCCAAATCTTTTCACCTCGAGGCTCCTGAGCGCTTTCTGCATGGCCTCCTTGAAGGTTCTACCGATCGCCATCGCTTCACCGACGCTTTTCATCTGCGTGGTCAGAGTGGTGTCAGCCTGCGGGAATTTTTCGAACGTGAACCGAGGAAGCTTGACCACGACGTAATCAATCGAGGGCTCGAAGCTTGCCGGTGTTTCACGCGTGATATCATTCCGGACTTCATCGAGCGTGTATCCAACCGCAAGTTTCGCGGCGATTTTGGCAATTGGGAAGCCGGTCGCCTTGGACGCCAACGCCGAAGACCGCGAGACGCGCGGATTCATCTCGATGACAATCATACGCCCGTTGTCCGGATGAACGCAAAACTGGATATTTGAGCCGCCCGTTTCAACGCCGATCTCCCGGATGACGGCGAATGAAGCGTCGCGCATCCGCTGGTACTCTTTGTCAGTCAGTGTTTGCGCTGGAGCCACTGTAATGGAGTCCCCGGTATGCACGCCCATCGGGTCGAAATTTTCGATGGAACAGACAATCACGCAGTTGTCGGCGTGATCGCGCATCACTTCCATTTCAAATTCTTTCCAACCCAAAAGACTTTCCTCAACCAGCACCTCGGTGACCGGAGAGAGGTCAAGCCCCCGGGCAACAGTAGATTCGTATTCTTCACGGTTGTAGGCAATTCCGCCACCCATGCCCCCGAGTGTGAACGCCGGACGGATGACCAATGGGAAAGTCCCCAATTCCGCGGCGGCCTTGCGCGCTTCCTCCATCGAATGCACGGTGACTGAGCGAGCCACCTCGAGGCCAATCCGCGCCATCGCTTCTTTGAACGCCTGGCGATCCTCCCCCTTGTGGATGGCCTCCGCTTTCGCACCAATCATGCGAACCCCGTGCTTCTCCAGCACCCCTGAGGCAACCAGCGACATCGCGCAATTCAGCGCAGTTTGTCCGCCCAAAGTAGGCAGCAGTGCGTCCGGTTTTTCCCGCTCAATAATCTTGGTCACCACCTCCGGCGTGATTGGTTCAATGTAGGTCCGCGGGGCAAACTCGGGATCCGTCATAATCGTCGCCGGATTCGAATTGATGAGAACCACTTCGTATCCTTCTTCCTTCAGCGCCTTGCAGGCCTGGACACCGGAGTAGTCGAATTCGCAGCCCTGACCGATGACAATCGGACCAGAACCAATTAATAGAATCTTGTGGATAGAGTTGTCGCGGGGCATGGGCAAAGTTCTTCCCGTGTATCAGACTGCCACAAGCTGGGCAACGCTCACCCGGCAAAATCCGAGACAATAATCAATAAAGGACACGCCTAGAGCGCGTTCTTTGTTCCGCGCCCTTCTGCGGGGTGCTTTGCAGGACAAGTCAGCAAACACCAACCGCCGGGCCGCTTGCAGTCGCTAGGGCCACGCCGAAAATGCACGCCGCTGCCGTTAAATTATTCCCGCGCTGAACATGATTCAAGCACTGACCAGCCTTCAGCAGACAAAGAAGGGGTGTTGGACCCAAAACCTCCTTGTCGATCGCAATGAATTTTTGCAATTCCGTCTTTACATCAAAAGCGACGATGGGCGCATTGCGCGCCGCCAGAAATTTTCCGCGCAGATCGCCTGCGCTCGATCCCGAAGTGTACACAGATCGCCCGCAACCGCACGCACGACACAACACATGCTGCGGTGTGTTTAGCAAAAGGGAACGCCTTGCCCGGTCGGTTTCGCACCTTCATTGTTGGGAATTATGAACCTGATTGCCTTCTTGCTGCTCGCACTTATCCCCGCAACGAGCCTGCGCGCAGCAGACACAGCGTCTCTGGAGGGAAAGGTAGTCTGCGGTTATCAAGGGTGGTTTCGTGCGGAAGGTGATGGTAGCGGCCTTGGGTGGGTCCATTTCGGTGACGGAAAGGGCTTCGGTCCGGGGTCCTGCACATTCGACCTATGGCCTGACATGAGTGGTTTCGAAGAATCAGAGCGATTTCCGACCTCATTCATGTTCGAGGATGGATCCGTTGCTGAACTTTTCTCGAGCGTTCATCCAAAGACAGTCCGCAGGCACTTTCATTGGATGCGCGAATACGGAATAGACGGCGCATTCATCCAACGCTTCGGGACCGTAATCGCCTCACCGCGCATGCGACCGTCCGCGGACAAAGTATTGTCGCACTGTATCGAGGCTGCGATCGCAGAGGATCGAACGCTCACTGTGATGTACGATCTCACCAACTTTCCCGCGTCAGAATTTCCGATCATTGCACGGGACTGGCGGCGGATTTTGGAGAACGGATGGGGTCAAAATGGATGCTCACAAAAACATGCGGGTCGGCTACTCGTCGCCGTTTACGGCCTCGGGTTCGCCAAACAACCTGCTGCAATCGAGGAGTGGCGCACCCTGCTCGCGGAACTACGCGCGACAGGCTGCTCAATCATGCTTGGGATTCCGACTTACTGGCGAGAAGCGAAAGGGGACGCGAGCTCAGACAAGGCATTTCACGAACTCCTGCGCGAAGCTGACATCTTCAGTCCATGGACAGTCGGCCGAATGCGGAACGCCAACGACGTCGATCACATCGCAGTGAATGTGTGGCAAAGAGATTTGGAATGGTGCGGGAAAGAGGGCAAAGGCTACGTGCCCGTGATCTTCCCGGGTTTCAGCTGGCACAATTTATCCAGAAGCCGTGGTGAGGAAGCCAAACTGGATGCAATTCCGAGACAAGGCGGACGTTTCCTTTGGAAGCAAGCTTTGGAAGCAAAGCGGGCTGGAGCAAAAACTCTCTACGTCGCAATGTTTGACGAGATCGACGAGGGCACAGCCGTGATGAAGTGCTCGCAGAAACGTCCAACCGGCAATAGCCCATTCGTAGATCTATCTGACGTACCCTCGGATCACTATCTCTGGTTATGCGGACAGGCCGGACGCATGCTCCGGCAGGAAATGGGCGAAACTGATGTTTTACCGTTGCGTTAATACGGAAAACTCACCCCTGCAAAAGCACATTGAAGTTTCAGTCCGGAATCACCAAGCCGGCTCAGCCTGTCCATCCCGATGATCTTCTCCGAGACCTCCTTCTTGAGTTAGTGCAAGAAATGGAATTTATCTTTGGCGACCGACACTGGCCCACGACCCACCCCAACATCCAATGAACCATCCCCTGCTGCTCAGCTCCGTAGCGCTACTGCTCCCTTTTCAATTAATCGCTGATCCTCTGGCTCCACAACCAGTTTGGCCCGCGACACCTCCTGCGGAGACCTTGCTGCCAAAACCGGGGCAGGATCCCCGTGGGATCGTCAAGAATGGAAGCCGCACTGACGTGTTTACGCCCGAGTTTGTGGCTTGGCCTGCAGCTAAACCGGGGGCACCCATCGTGATTATTTGCCCGGGCGGCGGATATGGAGGACTGGCCGAGGAACACGAGGGCGCGGAGGTGGCCAAACGCTTGAACGCTTTAGGAAGCGCGGCGGTTGTTCTGAGATACAGGGTTCCCCGCCGCTCTCAGGAAACTCCGTGGGTGGTGCCGGTCCTGGACGCCCGTGAAATGCTTCGAATCGTTCGAAAACACGCAACCGATTGGAACGCCGATCCATTGAAAGTCGGAATCCTCGGATTCTCAGCCGGCGGAAATCTGGCGGCGAGAGTCGCGTATTCTCCGGCCGAACAGGATGCGCCTCGGCCTGATTTTGCGGTGATGGTGTATCCGGCGTATTTGTTCGAGAAAGACAAACCTGACAGCGCGCTGCGAGAGGGACCCGACGGATTGGTGCCGACGGTTGGGGCCACGCGTTTACCACCAGCGTTTTTCGCGCACAGCGCCGATGACAAGTACCCGTCCGAGGCATCTGCTGCGCTGGCTGCGCGGCTGAAATCAATGGGAGGCTCCGCCGAAGTGCACATTTGGGCAAAAGGGGGCCACGGGTGGGGAGCAACGGACCGCTGCGAGGCGGCTAGGCGCTGGACCGATTTGCTTGGAATCTGGATGCGCGAGACCGGATTTCTCGCTTCCCCGTCGAACCAGTAATCGGTTTTCTGGGTTTGAGCATCGCACTGGATTCAATCGCAGCGCTCCGATTTGACCATTTACAATTTAGGCTTCTCTCTTGAGAGGCTCCATCGTTACTGCTGGGCTCTGCCTCACTTTATTGGCGACCTAGTTTCCAACCCTCGTGCGCAAGTTCGAGGCGAAGCCCATCCGTGCATTTCTGACCACCTCGACCCTCGACATGGAAAATTGTGCGGGCGACTCGTTTTTGGCGGATCAAGAGCTGGAAAAGGCGTTGAAGTTCGCGGTGCACGGCTACAGGTTTCGCAAAGTTGAAGGCCGCCACGTCGCGGGCTGCGCCAAGAATTATCAGGAAGCGATGGCGTATTTATGGAAGCACTGGCCGGAGCGCTTATAGCCTGATCACGGCGCGCCGCACGCGCAGGAAATCATTCTGCCGGAGCAAGGCTGGCATCTGGCGGCCGAATGGTTCAAGAGCACGCGTGGTCCGTCGTGCAGCGCGCAAGGCGGGAGGCGGGGCTTGCGTGGTACTTGACGACATTTTCAATCCATTGTCGCACTGCGGGACGGCGGCCTTTATTTCACAGCAAATGCATGAAAACCATGGGATGCTGGCGCCATTTTGTTCATCAAAGATGAAAAAGCGACAGGTCGACTCCGGCCTTGGCTTCGCAACGGCATGGCGCACCGCCCGGATCAATGACTCCTTTTGCATCGCAAATGGTCACTCAAAGTGGGCGTACAACTATCAGATCAAACACAACGGTTCGCTGATGAACAAAGCGTATTTCTTACATCCGCTCGTGCACAATTGGCAGGACGACGCAGGAGCGGAATCCGTGTGCTGCTCGATCAAGGGCCGCCAGTTTCCTGCGACTAAAAGCAGCATACAGATCAGTGCAGACGACGGCCTGACACAAGTCATCCTTCCCGCGCAAGACAATGCCCGGGCGACGGGCGTCGCAATCGGCGGAAGAGATCTGGATCCGCTGTTTGCCTTCTGTGGCAATCGAATTTGAAAGAGCTAAGTCCGCCATCATGCGATCGGCGCGTGGAGACCGAGGACGCCCGCGGCGTGGACGACGTTATGCCCCTGCCCTGATAAAGCCGTATTGCTTGTGATCTCACCGCCCGCCATGTTTTTGGTCATGAATCCAAAGTGGCTATGATGATTGATGAAAAAGCGTGCGGCAGTTAAACCAACGATCGGCCACATGAAATGCGAGTATCGGTTGGAAAGAAATCGACTCAAAAGCAGCAGCGGAGACGCAATGAATGCGACCTTGAGTGCTGTTGCAGTGAACTTTGGTAATTCGCTGGCTTTGGTCTGGCGTTTTCGGCTTTTCTTCCGAGCCGTAATAGCGACCATTTTTCCCATGGGGCTCATCCTGCACGGCGTTTAGGGCCGACTTTTTAAGGACCGACTATGTAGTTGAGAAGTTGTTTCAGAACGATAGCCTCCGGGTTGACTGGTTTTTTGTTCATAATACAGCTGAGCAGTAAGTAACCTCCTTTCAGGCGACCTTTCTTCCTTCACCGGATGATTCTTATCGGATGGTTGTGACAAATAGACTCGAGTTATCTGCTTTAACTTTCTCTGCAATCGCCCTTGCCGGCGCTTAAAATGCCTGCTGTCGCCAACATGGAGAGTGCCGTTACCACAAAGTCGCTTGTAAAAACCTTCGGGCGGGGCGAGGGGATGGTGCACGCCCTGAAGGGCGTCGACTTCGAGGCGCGCGCCGGCGAGTTCATGATGATCGTCGGTCCGTCCGGATGCGGCAAAACCACGCTTTTGAGCGTCATTTGCGGCACCCTTAATTACGAAGAGGGCTCCGTTTGCGTGTTTGGACGAGACTTGTCGTGGATGAGCCAGTCTCAGCTCACCGCTTTCCGGCGCGACCACATTGGATTCGTGTTCCAACAGTTCAATCTCATCCCTACCTGGAACGCACTCGAAAACGTGTCTATTCCGCTGCTGCTACAGGGCAGGTCCCGCCGTGATGCCGAGCGCGAGGCGATCGCTCTGATGGAAAAAGTGGGGATCGGTGACAAACGCAAGGCGTTGCCCTCGCAGCTTTCCGGGGGCCAGCAGCAGCGCGTTGCGATTGCCCGCGCGCTCGTTCACCAGCCTCGGCTTTTGATCTGCGACGAACCCACGGCGGCTCTTGACGCGGTGTCCGGCAGGAAAGTCCTGGAACTGCTCAAACAGACCGCCTGCGGTCCCGACCGCTGCGTGATCGTCGTCACACACGACAGCCGGATTTTTTCATTCGCGGATCGCATCACCGAGATGGAGGATGGTCACATGAAGGCCGTCCACCAAGCCGGCCAGTACAACGCTTCTCATGTTTAAGTATGTTTTAATGCTGATCGCCCTGGCCGGAATCGGCTTCGCGGTATCGCTCGTCCAGCGTCAGAAAATCGTCCCCCCCGTTCCGCCGCCTGTCGTCGAGCCATCCGCCGCGCCTTACGCTGATTCCATAGGTGCGCGCGGTATCGTGGAGAGCGTGAATGAAAACGTTCGGATCGCCCCTTCGGTTGCTGGCTTGGTGAGTGTGGTTCCGGTGAAGGTCGGCGACGAAGTAAAAGCGGGCGATTTGCTCATGCAGCAGGACACGCGCGATGCGGACGCCCAAGTCGCCGTGCAGGCGGCGAATTTGGAGTCCATCCAGGCGTCCATCCTAGAGGCCGAGGTGGCGCTTGCAGATCGGCAGGACCAGTTTGACAGGATCGAAAGACTCGGTGAAAACCGGGTAGTCAGCGTGGATGAAAAACAGCGGACCGTTTTTGCGCTCCGGGCGGCCAAAACCAAACTTGAGTCGCGCAGGGCCGACCTGGCGGCGGCCCAGGCTCTGCTGGCAAGATCCAAAGTACAGCGCGAACTGCTTCTCGTGCGCGCCCCGCGGGACGGCACCATCCTGCAGGTCAATATTCGCGCAGGCGAATACACCGAACCGCGCGCCTCCGAACCGCCCCTTCTCCTCGGTCAAACCAGCGGCTTTCAACTCCGCGCGGATGTGGACGAGGACAACGCCCCGCGCGTGAAATCCGGGTGCCGCGCTGTCGCTTTTATCAAAGGTCAGCGGGAGGATCCGGTTGAACTGAAATTTATCAGAATCGAGCCTTACATTTTACCCAAACGCTCCCTCACGGGTGAAAGCAGCGAGCGGGTGGACACGCGCGTGTTGCAGGTTATTTTTTTCTTCGAACGCCCGAAAACTCCCGTATACGTAGGCCAGCAGATGGATGTTTTTCTGAAGGCGGACTGAGCTGCGGCGTGCTCCCCTGCTGCGTCTGGATGTACTGGTACACACCAGAATCCATGGGGTGAAGGGCTCCGCCTTGGATCCCGCTGTTACTTTGAGTTTGTTGATAAAGCTTGGACAAGATCCTCATAGAGTGGAACCTGTCCGTGATTCCGAAGCCATGTAATGGATAGTAAGTTCGCGAGTAAAAAAGATTCTGGTCGCCCTCTAAACCGTGCTCCGTCGAGTTCCACGAGCGATTCGCGGCTGCAAAAACTACACCCGATCACAAAAGCTTTTGCAGCGGGTCGACCGCATTTTAAGAGCAAGTGGTATTGAGGATTTGTTTGGCTACTTTCATTTTCAGGACTTTCTCCAGCACCCGGGTCAAAGCACTCGTGCGGTGGGTTGAAAGCGCACCAAGGCCGCGCCCAGAGAAGGATTCGGGCATCCAAGTGCACAGTGCTTAAAACTTTCTTCACTCCGGTTATTGGGGGTTAAGCCAGCGCCTGGCTGAGTGCGCATTGCCACCATCCCCAGTTTACTTTCGTGTCACACCTGGGCATCCTTCATACCGTTGCATGAACTTCTGTTCTTGAGGCCGACAGACTCCTGTCGCGGTATTTTTGATACGCGGACCAAAGCGCCCGGACGGGTCATCTCGCCCGAAGCGGCCCCGCTCCTGATGCTTCCGTGCTCTTCACGGCCGGCAGCCGGCGGCGCGCGCGGGGTGGCTTGACAGCGGCTGATCGGGGGAGGCCGCTGCCCACGGAGATCGGCGGGCCCTTGGGTTTCGCAGGCCGGCGAACCGCGGCCATGTCCGGCGCCTCACCGCGGGAACACCCCCGGATCGCGGCCTTCTTTTGCAAAGCGCTCAGTTGTTTAAACGCGTGCTCCGCCTTCAGTGCCTCGGGCCTGCTGCCCAGCACCCACCAGTGCGCAATTTTGAGCGGCCCGCGGCCTCTGGTGTAGCGGGCCCCGGTGCCCTCCCGGTGCTGCTTCACCCGCCGTTTCAAATCGCTTGTGATGCCGCAATAAAGGCTCCCGTCTCCACAGCGCAGCACGTAGACCCACCACACCGTTTCAGCCGTTCCCCCACGCATCAAAGCTTCCGATAAAGCGACCGGTGGATGGGCAGTCCCTGCGCAATAAAACGCGCCTCAAAATTGGTGATCGGATAATCCGCTTCTTCCACCCACTCCTCCCGCCGCCAACCCTTCGCCGCGGCCATGACTTTTTCCATCCACTGGAAATACGGAAGATCATCGGTCTTCAGTCGCAACTCTCCGCCGGGCTGCATCCCGTCGCGGACCGCATCGATAAAATCCGGCTGCACCAGTCGGCGCGCCTGATGCGCGCGCTTCGGCCACGGATCGGGAAACGACACGTACACCGTCGCAACGGACTCCGGCGGCACCAGAAACCGCGCGGTGTACGCGCTCTCCATTCTCAAAACCCGCACATGGCTCAAGCCGAGCCGCTCGGCGGCACGGCAAACTTTTTCAACACGGCCGAGCAGCCGCTCGGTCGCCAGAAAGTTGCGGCCCGGATTTTTCTGCGCCTGAGCAATCAGAAAAGCGCCCTCGCCACATCCGTAGTCGATCTCGACGGGAGCCACTCGGCCAAAAATCCGGCCCCAATCCGCGCGCTCCAGAATGGAAGCAGGCTTCCACTCGGCACGAAACCCCTCGGTGGATTCAGCGGGCATGAGAAACCTTTCTGTTCATGCCAATACCTTTCCCAGACCGCTGCCCTGCTGCAAGCGCGACTTTGCTCGGCGTTGCGCGACCTGATGGCAGCCTGGTTCGGACACCGGCTTGGCTGCGCAAGAGGGTGTCTCCATATGCACGACCCCGTCCGCCGAAAATCCCCCGGACCGCCCACGCGCAACCCCAGCTTCGCCCGGACGCGGGTCGCACCGGAGCGTTGGCTCGGCAAGTCCACCGTGCGGCTTTCCGCGCGCAACGGCTTCACGCACGCTCAACAACGCATCCGGCCATGTTGGCTACACCGCCTGCTGGGCCGCCGCCACTTCGTTCAACGCTTCCTTGCGGAACTCAAATTCACCGTCGTGGAGCGCGACGCAGATATTGTCGCCTTCCTGAAAAACGCCGTCCAACAGCGCGAGCGAAAGCGGGTCGAGCAGCTTGCGCTGGATCGCGCGTTTGAGAGGGCGCGCGCCGTAAACCGGATCGAATCCCTCCTCCGCCAGACGGCGCTTCGCCTCGGGCGTCAAACTCAGGGTGAGTTTCTGCGCGGCCAGCCGCTCAACCAGTCGGCCGAGTTGCACCTCGACGATGCTGTCGAGTTCCTCGTCCTTGAGTTGATCGAAGATGATGGTTTCATCGATCCGGTTCAAAAACTCCGGCCTGAAATGCCCGCGCAACGCCTCCATCACAAGCGCCTCGCGCTGCTCGGCGTTGGTCGCCTCGAGAATATGCTGGCTCCCGATGTTCGAAGTCAGGATCACCACCGTGTTCTTAAAATCCACCGTCCGGCCCTGCCCGTCGGTAATGCGTCCGTCATCGAGAACCTGCAACAACACGTTGAAGACGTCCCCGTGCGCTTTTTCGATCTCGTCAAAAAGCACCACCGCATACGGCCGGCGGCGCACGGCCTCGGTCAACTGGCCCCCCTCCTCGAACCCCACGTACCCGGGAGGCGCACCGATGAGGCGGGCCACGCTGTGCTTCTCCATGTACTCGCTCATATCGATGCGGACCATCGCGGTTTCGTCATTGAACAAAAACTCGGCAAGCGCGCGGGCGAGCTCGGTTTTTCCAACGCCCGTGGGCCCGAGAAAGATGAACGAACCGATCGGCCGGTTGGGATCCTGCAAGCCCGCCCGCGCGCGGCGGACCGCGTTGGAGACCGCGCGGACGGCGTGCCGCTGTCCGATGACCCGCTTCGCAATCCGCTCCTCCATGTGGACAAGCCTCGAGCGCTCGCCCTCCTGCAGGCTCGCGACAGGAATGCCGGTCCACGCGGAGACGACCTGCGCGATATTCTCCTCGGTGACCTCCTCCTTGAGCAAGGCGCGCCCTTCGTGCTGGAGTTTCGCGAGACGCGCGCTCTGCTCCTGAAGCCGCGCCTGGGCCTGCGGAATCGAGCCGTATTGAATCTCGCTGGCCTTGGCGAGATCGCCCACGCGCTGCGCCTGCTCCAAGTCGGTACGCAGTTTTTCGAGCGTGGCGCTCAGTTCGCGGGCTTTCTGGATCTCGCTTTTTTCATTCAACCACTGCGCCTTCAGGCGGCTGCCCTCTTCTTTCGACGCTGAAAGCTCGCGTTCAATGCGCTGCAGCCGCTCCAGACTTGCGGCGTCCTTCTCCTTGGAGAGCGCCTGGCGCTCCATCTCGAGCTGCATGCTCTGCCGTTCGATCTCGTCGATCTCAGACGGCAGCGATTCGAGCTCGATTTTCAGACGCGCGGCGGCTTCGTCCACGAGGTCGACGGCTTTGTCGGGAAGAAAACGGTCCGCAATGTAGCGGCTTGAAAGGGTCGCGGCCGCCACAAGCGCCGAGTCCGCGATGCGAACCCCGTGATGCACTTCGTAACGGTCCTTGAGCCCGCGCAGAATCGCGATGGTGTCCTCCTGCGAAGGCTCCTCCACAAACACCGGCTGGAAGCGGCGCTCGAGCGCGGGATCCTTCTCGATGTGCTTGCGGTATTCGTTGAGCGTGGTGGCGCCGATGGAGCGCAGCTCGCCGCGGGCAAGCGCGGGCTTGAGCATGTTGGAGGCGTCCATCGAACCCTCCGCGGCGCCGGCGCCCACGATGGTGTGCAATTCGTCGATGAACAAAATCACCTGGCCCTGCGAGTCCTGCACTTCCTTTAAAAACGCCTTCAAACGATCCTCGAATTCGCCCCGGAATTTTGCGCCCGCAACCATCGCGGCAATATCCATCGAGATGAGTTTCTTGTTTTTCAACGACTCCGGCACATCCCCCGAAACAATCCGCCGAGCCAGCCCTTCGGCAATCGCTGTCTTGCCCGTCCCGGGTTCGCCGATGAGCACGGGGTTGTTCTTGGTGCGGCGAGAGAGGACCTGCATCACCCGCCGGATCTCGGCATCGCGGCCGATGACGGGGTCGATGCGTCCGCGCTGCGCGAGCGCGGTCAGATCACGGCCGTATTTTTCGAGCGCTTGGTATTTGCCCTCGGGGTTTTGGTCCACCACCCGCTGGGAGCCGCGCACCTGCTGGAGCGCCGACAAGAGGGCTGGAGCGGTCGCACCAAGCGTCGTGAGGATCCGCGCCGCGCTTCCCTTGGCCTCAATCAGGGCCAGCAGGTAATGCTCGGCGCTCAGGTATTCGTCGCGCATTTTCGCCATGTGCTGCTCTGCGGCTTCAAGCACCGCCACCACGTCGCGGCTGAGCTGCGGGGTGACTCCGGCCCCCTGGACGGTCGCGCGCCGCTCAAGCTCCTCCTCCAGCCTGCGGACGACGTTGTCGATGGACAAGCCGATCTGCTCCAGGAGCGGACGCGCCACGCCTTCGGGCTGCTGCACGAGCGCGAGCAAAACGTGGTCGTTATCCAGTTCCGTATGCCGCCGCTTCGAGGCGTTGTCCTGGGCGGATTGAAGGGCCTGTTGAAGTTTCTCGGTGAATCGATCTGGTCTCATACTTTCACATCGAATGCAAGAAGCCTGCCACACCCATTTGATTCCGTTTTCCAGAGTAACACCGGTCATTCCCCTGAGAAGAAACGGGCATTTTGACACACCTGCGTCCCGTACTTGGTTTCAGAAAGAGCATTTTGGCACACGCGGTTTTGCACGTGCACAGCAACGCCGCGGTCGTGGCGAAGCATCCGCAAAAACAAAACTGCCGGACCCCTCTCGAGGTCCGGCAGCCTTTCATTCTTTAACGTCTGCGACGCGGCTTAGTAGTCCATTCCGCCGCCGTGTCCGTGGTGCGGATCGCCGGCAGGAGCGGCTTTCTTCTCGGGCAACTCGGTCACCACGGCTTCCGTGGTGAGGAGCAGACCGGAGATGGAGGCTGCGTGCTGGAGCGCGCTGCGGGTCACCTTGGTCGGGTCAACGACGCCGGCTTTCACGAGGTCGATCCATTCGCCGGTGGCGATGTTCAGACCTTCGTTGCCCTTGCGACGCTTCGCTTCGGAAACGATGAGTGCGCCTTCCAATCCGGCGTTGTCGGCCAGCTGGCGGAGAGGAGCCTCGATCGCGCGGCTCACGATGGCGGCGCCGATCTTCTCGTCGCCTTCAACGTTGAGCTTCTCGATCACACGCTGTGCGCGGATCAAAGCCACACCGCCCCCGGGGACGATGCCTTCTTCGACCGCAGCACGGGTTGCGTGCAATGCGTCTTCGACGCGGGCCTTCTTTTCCTTCATCTCGGTTTCGGTGGCAGCACCGACGTTGATCACCGCGACACCGCCTGCGAGCTTGGCGAGACGCTCCTGGAGCTTCTCACGATCGTAGTCGGAAGTGGTCTCAGCGATCTGGCGGCGGATCTGCGCCACGCGTCCCTGGATTTCCGACTGCTTGCCGGAACCTTCGACGATGGTGGTGTTTTCCTTGTCGATGGTGATGCGTTTGCAGCGGCCGAGGTCGTCGAGTCCGAGGCTCTCAAGCTTGATGCCGAGGTCTTCGGTGATGAGACGTCCGCCGGTGAGGACTGCGATGTCTTCGAGCATAGCCTTGCGGCGGTCGCCGAATCCGGGAGCCTTCACTGCAGCAATCTGCAGGGTGCCGCGGAGTTTGTTCACCACGAGGGTCGCGAGGGCTTCGCCTTCGACGTCTTCGGAGATGATGAGCAAGGGCTTGCCGGTCTTGGCGACCTTCTCGAGCACGGGGAGGATATCCTTGAGGCTGGAGATCTTCTTTTCGTGAAGAAGGATGTAAGGCGAGTCGAGGACCGCCTCCATGCTTTCCGAATTGGTCACGAAGTAGGGCGAGATGTAGCCTTTGTCGAACTGCATCCCTTCCACCACGTCAAGGGTGGTTTCGATAGACTTCGCTTCCTCAACGGTGATGGTGCCGTCCTTGCCAACCTTGTCCATGGCATCGGCGATGATATTGCCGATTGCAACGTCCCAGTTTGCGGACACCGTCGCGACCTGGGCGATTTCAGTGCGGTCCTTGACCTTCTTTGAAATCTTGCCGAGTTCCGCGACGATTGCTTCCACGGCCTTGTGGATGCCGCGCTGGAGCGAGGTGGGGTTTGCGCCTGCGGTCACGTTCTTGAGGCCTTCGCGGTAGATCGCTTCGGCGAGAACGGTCGCGGTCGTTGTTCCGTCCCCAGCCATATCGCTGGTCTTGGAAGCCACTTCGCGCACGAGCTGGGCGCCCATGTTTTCATAGGGATCTTCCAACTCGATTTCCTTGGCGACGGTGACGCCGTCCTTGGTGATGGTTGGTGATCCGAATTTTTTGTCGAGAATCACGTTGCGTCCCGACGGCCCGAGGGTCGCCTTGACGGTCTTTGCGAGTTTTTCGATGCCGCGCAAGAGCGCATGCCGTGCGGCTTCGTCGAACAGGAGTTGTTTAGCTGCCATGTTGTTTACTTGGTTGTTTTTTGGGTTTTAGTGAAAGGGGGGCCGGCGTTAGCCGATGATTCCCAGGATGTCGTCTTCGCGCATGATGAGATGCGTGGTCCCATCAAGCTTCACTTCGGTTCCGCCGTATTTCGAAATGAGGACTTTGTCCCCTTTCTTCACAACGAAGTCGATGTGCTTGCCGTTCTCGTCGCGCTTGCCAGTGCCAACGGCAATGACTTCGCCTTCCTGCGGCTTCTCTTTTGCGGTGTCGGGAATGATGATCCCGCCTTTTTTCACTTCTGCTTCCTCGATCGGTTTTACAAGAACCCGATCACCGAGGGGTCGAATTTTGACTGCCATGGTTGTATTTTTGGTTGTTCTGTTGGTTTTGGTTTTCAGGTTTACGGTGCCTCCGCCGGGCCCGGGCTTGCGCCCCGACCCCGCTTTGTGCGCTGTAAATTTTCAGGAGAAACTGTTTCCTCCGAAATTGGTGTTTGTGGATTGGGTTCGGAGAGGTTCTAGGCGTTTTTCTTTTTGTCCTCGTCAACCACCTCGAACTCCGCGTCCACAACGTCGCTCTTGGAATCCTTCCTTGCGGTGGCTCCGCCGTCCGCGCCGCCTGCATCGCCCGCGTCCGCCGTCGCACCCGCGTTTTTATAAAGATCCTCGCTGATGCCCTGGAACTGGTTCTGCAAGTCCGTGTACGCGGTCTTGATCGCTTCCACGTCGCTTCCTTTGAGGGTTTCGCGCACTTTCTCAACCGCTTTCTCAACGCCGCCTTTCTTATCGGCGGGAATCTTGTCGCCAAGATCCTTGAGCTGCTTCTCGCACTGGTAGGCGAGGTTGTCCGCGTTGTTCCGCACTTCCGCGTTTTCACGGGCTTTACGGTCCTCCTCGGCATGCGCCTCGCCTTCGCGTTGCATGCGCTCGATCTCCTCCTTGCTCAGACCGCTTGAACCGGTGATGGAAATCTTCTGCTCCTTGCTCGTGCCAAGATCCTTCGCGGACACGTTTAAAATCCCGTTCACATCGATGTCGAAAGTGACCTCGATCTGCGGTACACCGCGCGGGGCCGGCGGAATGCCGTCGAGTTTGAATGTCCCGAGCTGCTTGTTGTCGCGCGACATCGACCGCTCGCCCTGGATGACGACGATTTCAACGCCGGGCTGGTTGTCGCTGTAGGTCGAAAAGATCTGCGCCTTGCGGGTGGGGATCGTCGTGTTGCGCGGGATCATCGGAGTTGCAACTCCGCCCGCAGTCTCAATCGCAAGCGTGAGCGGGGTGACGTCGAGCAGCAGCACGTCTTTCACGTCGCCGCGCAGCACACCGCCCTGGATCGCAGCACCCACAGCCACGACTTCATCCGGGTTCACGCCCTTGTGCGGTTCTTTGCCGATGATCTGGCGCGCGGTTTCCACCACGCGCGGCATCCTCGTCATCCCGCCCACGAGCACGAGCTCGTCCACGTCTTTTTCCGAAAGCTTTGCATCCGCGAGGCAAGCACGCACGGGCTTCATCGTGCGCTCGAACAAGTCGTCCGTGAGCTGTTCAAGCTTTGCGCGGCTCAGCGACTTTTGAATGTGCTTCGGTCCGGTTTGGTCCGCGGTGATAAACGGTAGATTGATCTCGTACTGCTGCGAGGAGGAAAGCGCGATCTTTGCTTTCTCAGCCTCCTCCTTCACACGCTGCACCGCGTCAGGCTGCTTGGTGAGATCAATGCCGGAGTCCTTTTTGAACTCCTCAAAAATCCAATCCATGAGGCGGTTGTCCCAGTCGTCCCCGCCCAGATGCGTGTCGCCGTTGGTCGCCTTCACCTCGAACACTCCGTCGCCGATTTCCAGCACGGAGATGTCGAATGTTCCACCGCCAAGATCGTACACGGCGATTTCCTCGTCCTTCTTCTTGTCCAGACCGTACGCGAGCGACGCAGCCGTGGGCTCGTTGATGATGCGGAGCACCTCCAACCCGGCGATCTTACCGGCGTCCTTCGTTGCGTTCCGCTGGGAGTCGTTGAAATAGGCGGGAACCGTGATGACGGCCTGCGTGATTTTTTCGCCAAGCTTGGCTTCGGCATCGGCCTTGAGTTTCGCGAGGATCATCGCGCTGATTTCCGGCGGAGAATAGGTCTTGGTCTCCCCGCCGACAGTCACCTGGATATGGGCGTCCCCGTTCGCGGCTTTCACCACGGTGTAGGGAACGCGGTGCAGTTCGTTGCGCACTTCGTCAAATTTGCGCCCCATGAAGCGCTTCACCGAAAAGATCGTATTCTGCGGGTTGGTGATGGCCTGCCGCTTCGCAGCCTGACCCACCAACCGTTCGCCCGACTTCGCAAACGCCACCACTGAAGGCGTCGTCCGCGCTCCCTCGCTGTTTTCGAGCACGATGGGCTCGCCGCCCTCCATCACGGACATGCAGGAGTTGGTGGTACCGAGATCGACGCCTAGAATCTTAGCCATAATTCAAAAAGGTTTGTTTAACCGACGGCCTCCCTATCCAGCAAAGGGCGGGCCAGCCGGAGATCTGCCGCACAATCCATTGGGCTACAAATAGATAAGCCTAAATGACCCGGGCATGCACGTGGGACAACCCACCTTTTTTGGCACACATCGGGGCTGAAAGTGCGCCAACAGTGCGCCAGAATGTCGCATTCCCGGGTCCCCGCACAAAACCAAACTGGATTTCCTGCGGACCCGCCCTACCGTTTCCATTCCGTGGAAATTCACGTCCTCACGAGCTCCTGGAAGGAGCACCGCCTCTTGGATTCCGGCGACGGCCTCAAATTGGAGGAGTTTGCCGGCGTCCGCATCATCCGCAGCGAACCCAAGGCATGGTGGCACAAGACTTTGCCGGCCAGGGAATGGGGCGCCGCGGTCGCCACCCACGAGGAGACCGGCCGGGACGGGCGCTGGCGTCTCACGGGGGCCGCGCCAAAAGAATGGGAGGCCCGGTTCGGAAAGATCCGTCTGAACCTTCGTTTCATGGATAACTCCAAGCAGATCGGCGTCTTCCCCGAGCAGTCGCCCCATTGGGAGTGGCTTTCAAAGACGCAGCCGCCGCAGCCCGGCCAGTCAAAGCTTCTGAACCTCTTTGGATACACGGGAGCCGCCTCGCTGGTCGCGGCGAACGCCGGTTGGCTCGTCACCCATGTGGACGCTTCCAAACCTGCGATCGCGTGGGGCAAGCGCAACCAGCAGCTCTCGGACATGACCGAGCTCCCGATCCGCTGGATCCTTGAGGACGCGATGACTTTTGTGAAACGCGAAGCCAAACGCGGGAACCGTTACGACGCGATTCTTCTCGACCCGCCCGCATTTGGACGCGGACCGAACGGCGAGTTTTGGAAAGTGGAGCGGGATCTGATGCCGCTGCTGGAGGCGTGTCGTGAGATTCTGAGCGCGCAGGCGTGCCTGCTCCTGCTGACCATCTACACAATCGATGCCTCCTCGATCCTTTGCCACAACCTGCTGGGAGAGATCACCGGGGGTCTCGGCGGTGCGATTACCATCGGCGAACTCGCGCTGCGTCAGACAAAGGCCGAGCGGCCGTTGCCGCTCTCGCTCTGGGGAAGATGGGAGCGGCGGACTTCATCCTGAGCGGCTGTACAACCAGACCGATTCACGTTACCAAGCAATGACCACGCCCGCAGCCGGCGCTTCTCAAAACCCGCCGCAGGCGTCCACCGCGATGATCCGCCCTGTCCCATGAAACTCGTCTTCGCAGCCACAGGCGCCAGCGGCGCAATTTATCTGCAGCGCCTTCTGGCGCGCGTCGACTGCGCCGCGCATGAAGTGCACTTGGTGTTCAGCACGTATGCGAGACAAGTGGTGCATGAAGAACTCGGACAGCTGCATGTTCCAGATTCAGTGCACCAGCACGGAGACAAGACCATGAACGTCCCGTTTGTGAGCGGATCGGCGAAGTTTGATGCGATGGTGATCGTGCCGTGTTCAATGGGCACGCTTGGACGGGTTGCCCATGGCACAAGCGACTCAACCATCCTTCGCGCGGCGGATGTTTTCTTGAAAGAACGCCGCAAGCTCATCCTTGTGCCTCGCGAGATGCCGTGGAATCTCATCCATGCGCGCAACGTTGTCGCCGTGATGGAAGCCGGCGCCACGGTGATCCCCGCATCCCCCGCTTTTTACGGCGGCGCCTCAACGCTCGAAGCGCTCGCGGACACCGTTGTGGACAGGATTCTGGACCAGCTCGAGCTTCCGAGTCCCAACGCCTTTCGCTGGAAGGAGAGCGCGGAGTGAATCTGAAGAATTCCCCGTGGCTCGGCTGGCTTGCCGCGCGGGTCATCAAGCTGCTGGGCGGCACGCTGCGCTGGAGTCTGGATGATCGTGCCGGATACCTCACCCGCCCTCTCGACGCGCCCATTCTGGTTGCAGCGTGGCACAACCGCATCCTCGCACTGCCGCTTTGCTACCAGTGGATGTGCCGCTCCCGCCGGCCCCTGACGGTGCTCACAAGCCCGAGCCGCGATGGCGCTTTGCTCGAGTCGCTCGTCGCGCAGTTCGGCATCGGAGCGGTCCGCGGTTCGTCCTCAAAACGCGGCATCACAGCCCTTCGCGAACTGCAGGCGGAACTGGAGAAACACACGGACGTCATCATCACGCCCGACGGCCCGCGCGGCCCGGTTTACAAGCTCAGCCCGGGCATCGTGTTTCTCGCCTCAAAGACGCGTCTGCCCATCATGGTGGTGCGCGTGGCTTACGAAGAATTCTGGGAGCTGCGAAGCTGGGACAAGTTCCGGATTCCAAAACCGTTTTCGCGGGTCACCGTCACTTTCCTGCCGCTCGTCCAAACTGGCGAAACGACAGACGATGCATCCATCGCGCAGGAGTGTGCAAAACTCGAAGCGCTTCTCGGTTCAGACGATTAAGATTAATTGAGCGCCATGCCTCAACGCCTGGCGCTCACGCGTTCCTTTGCAAAAGCAACGAACCGCTCAGCCATGGTTCTCATCGAATAATCCCGATGCACGGCCCGCAGTCCGGCATCGCCGATCGCCCGCGCGCGCTCCGGATCCAGCAAAAGCGCTTCCCACGCGCCGGCCAGCGCGGCCGGCGAGGCGTCCTCCACGAACACGCCGCCACACGTTTCATTCACGATCTCCTCGAACGCCGCGACACGCGGCTGTACCACCGGCACCCCGCAGGCCATCGCCTCGATCAAGTACAAGCCGAACGCCTCACCGTAAAGGGCCGGGACCGACAGCAGACTGAATCTGCGGATCTGCTCGATTTTTTCCGCGCGGCTTACATTCGCTCTGAATTCGGCATGCGCCTCAAGACCCGCCTTTCGGAGCTTGAGCTTTTGCGCATCGACGCAGCAAGCGTCCGCATCGGTCATGGTTCCCACGCACAGCAACCGCGCGTCAGGAACCCGTCCCCGGCGGTGGAGTTCCAAAAAAGCGTCCACCACCGCATCGAGTCCCTTGCCCTGCGTCAGGCGCGCAAGATAACCCACCACGCGGCCGTTTGAGCGCGGTGGCACGGTCTCGTAGCCATCCAAGCTCATCCCGTTTGGAATAACCTGCACACTGCCCGCGGGAAGCCGGAGTCGCGAGGACATCAATGAAGCGAAGAACGCACTCGGCGCAACGGTTCCGTCCAATTCCGAAACCCGCACCCCCATCTCTTCCCAACATTTGCCACGCCAAGGTTCAGGCAACCCATCAAGAAAACTGTCCTCGCCCTGGAGCGAGCAGAGCACGGGAACGCGAAGCTCGCTGCGAATCCGGCGCGCCACACCGGCCATGAGCGCCGTCGAGAGCCAGACGACATCCGGCTTTTCAACGTCCCTGAGCCACTCGACGAGCTTGTCGAGTTCACGCCCCTGCGAGCCCTCCTCGCCGCGCAGCATCGAGAGGGTCAGCGACCCGATCTCGGCTCCGCGGGTCATCCCGGAAAAACGCCCGAGGAACTTCAGCACCTTCGGATGGTCCAGCATCCGGTCCATCCAGCGCGGCGCGTTTCGAAACCAAGCAAACCGCTGCTGCAGGTAAACGTTGAGTCCGCCGAAAAACACGGGCGCATCCGGAGACGCGGCAGACTCATCCAAAGTGAGCGGAAGATACAACGGCAGCAATACCGCCTCATGTCCCATGCGACAGAGCTCCTTTGCAAGCGCGTTGTCACGCATGCAAACGCCGCAGTAGTAACTGCCGGTGCCGGGGGTCAGAAAAAGCAGTTTCATCACTCGCTTCTCCGAGGTTGCTTGAATGCGGGCTTCATTCCCAACGCACGTTTATTCCCTTTGCTTGACCTCGTCCCACAACAAGTCGAGCGCTTCCAGCGGCTGCCCTTCCAACTTCAAATTACGCTCCTTCGCAAGCGCTTCAACGGACTGGAATCGGCTGATGAATTTTCGCGTGGCGCGGCTCAGGGCCACCTCCGGATCGACCTTGAGCTTCCGCGACAAATTCACGGCTGCGAAAAGGAGGTCGCCGATTTCTTCCTCCAACCGATCGCCGCCACCGCTCATTTCCTCCTGCACCTCGGTCAGCTCCTCGCGGACTTTCTCCAACACAGGCTCAGGAGCGTTCCAATCAAAACCCACCCCGGCCGCTTTTTTCTGGACCTTCGCAGCATGCTGCAGCGCGGGCAATCCCCCGCAAACCCCGTCAAGGATCGACTCCGCCGGTGCTCCGCCTTTCTCCGCACGCTTGATTTCCTCCCACCGCACCAACACGGCATCCGAATCCGCGGCGCTTTCTTCGCCGAAGACATGCGGGTGACGGCGAACTAGCTTCTCGGAAATCGAACGCGCCACGCTCTCGAAATCAAATCGGTTTTGCTCCGCGGCGATCTGGGCGTGGAAAACAACCTGCAGCAGCAAGTCTCCGAGCTCCTCGCAAAGATTCGCATCATCGCCCGCATCAATCGCCGCCACCACTTCGTATGCCTCCTCGAGAAGACCGGCGCGGAGCGTGGCGTGCGTTTGTTCCTTGTCCCACGGACAACCGTCGGGCGCTCGCAAGCCCGCCACCACGGCGCGCAGCTGTTCAATCGGCGGCAATTCCTGACTCGGGGGCGGCTGAAGGGGCATAGGACGTGGCTTTGGATCTCACGAACCCTATTCAGTGCAACGAAGACTGGCAACGGTAACACCTCGAGACTTTCCCTTCGATCGGCACTCGCCCACAATGCCCCGCATGTCGTTCCGCATTGATCCGCATGTGCACTCCTTCTTTTCCCGGGACGGAGTCAGCAGTCCGGAGGCGCTTATCGCCCAGGCCCGCGAGAACGGACTGCACGGTTTTGCCCTGACCGACCACGACACTTGCGACGGCTGCCACCACCTTCGCGATCGCGGCTTGATCCGCGATGACGGGGCCGCCGTGGACGGTTTTCTGGTGATCCCCGGCGCCGAGATTTCCACAGCCGAAGGCCACCTGCTTTGCCTCGGCGCGTGGCTTCCCAACGGACTCAAGGGCACGCCTGCGGCCGAGGTGATCTCAATGGTGCGCACACAGGGCGGACTGGCGATTCCCGCGCACCCATACGACAGGATGCGCGCGGGCATCCGCGAAACCGCGCTGGACATGCTGGACGTGGACGGTCTGGAGGTATTCAACGCCGCCACCATGCTGGAGAAACACAACCGGCGTGCACGAGAGTACGCGAAGCGGCGCGCGTTGCCCATGACCGCAGGCAGCGACGCGCATCATCATGCCGCAATCGGCCGCTCATACACCACTTTCGGAGCGGGTGAATTGACCGTGCGAGCCATCCTTGCTTCGCTCAAGCAGCAGCCAGCCCTCCACTGCGAGCCTCTCGGGCTCAAAGAGGCCCTACGAAAAACCTTCCATAATTGGTTTCGGCTGCGAATCCTTAGAAGCAGCCTGCCGAATCCCCTCTGAAATCCCCTCCGAGGCAAGATATCGGCATCCCCAGCCATCCCCCCCGGAACCTGACTCCAGCGCCATGACAATCCCTCCAATCCTTCTCCGCTTTGCCGCGATCCTTTTGTTCGCGCCCGCGTCCACGCTCCTTGCCGCCGCGCAGAAACCCTCAACGCAACGGCCGAACATCCTTTTCATCATGACGGATGATCACGCTTCGCATGCGATTTCAGCGTACGGATCCAAAATCAACTCGACGCCGCATCTGGACAAGCTTGGGAGCGACGGCATGCGTTTCAACAACGCCTTTGTTTGCAACTCGATTTGCACCCCGAGCCGGGCCACGGTGCTCACGGGAAAATACTCCCACCTCAACGGAACACCGGTCTTCAATATCTTCGACGGATCGCAACAAACCGCGCCCAAGCTGCTGCAAGCCGCCGGCTACCACACGGTGATGCTCGGCAAATGGCATCTCGGCTCCGCACCGACGGGATTCGACCACTGGAACATTCTCCCGGGGCAAGGGCGCTACTTCGATCCGATTCTGTTCACCCAGGAGGGAGCGCGAGTTTATCCCGGCTACGCGACGCAGGTACTCACCGACCTCGGAATCGAAGCGCTCAAAAACCGACCGAAGGACAAACCCTTCTTCATGATGCTCCATCACAAAGCGCCGCACCGCGAGTGGCAGCCTGATCCGGTGAACGCGGCTAAATTCGCGAATGCAAAAATTCCCGAGCCGGCAACCTTGCGCGACAACTATGCGACACGTCCCGCGGCGCTTCCCGAAAACGCGCAGACTGTTGCAAAAGATCTCACGCGACGCGACCTCAAGCTGAAGGCGCCGGAAGGCCTGAATCAACAGGCGACGAACAAGTGGCTTGGTGAAAAACCGATGGAGGTTGAAGTCGAGAAAAACGGCGTGAAACGCGTGCTCACCGGAGAGGAGCTTGCGGCTTGGAAGTACCAGCGATACATGCAGGACTATCTGGCGTGCGTGCAGGGCGTCGACGATCAGGTGGGGCGCCTCCGCGACTGGCTCGCTTCCGAGGGGCTCTCGGAAAACACCGTCGTGATTTACACGACGGACAACGGATTTTTTCTTGGGGACAACGGGATGTACGACAAGCGCTTCATGTACGAGCCCTCGCTGCGGATTCCGCTGCTCGTTTCCTGGCCCGGCGTCTGCAAGCCTAAATCCACGACCGACCTTTTCGCGCTGAACGTGGACTACGCCCCCACCTTTCTGGACATCGCCGGGGTTCCAGTCCCGGGCGACATGCAAGGCCGTTCGATCGTGCCGATTTTGCGGGGAGAGAATCCTGCGTCATGGCGGCAATCCATGTATTACCGCTACTACCACGACCCGGGCCACCACAACACGCGCGCGCACTACGGTGTCCGCACCGCCACACACAAACTGATCTATTTTTGGAAGAAAGACGCATGGGAACTCTTCGATCTCACCAAGGATCCCACAGAGCAAAATAACATCTACGACAAGGCCGAGTCCGCCCCGATTGTGGCGACACTTAAAGCCGAACTCGCGAAGCTGCGGCGCGAACTCAAGGACGAAGACCAGTTCGCGAACGAGCTTCCAAAAGACGGCGTGGACGGCGGCGTGCTCAAATGGCAGTCCGGACAAGGCCCCAACGGTCCGACAAACTAATTCGGCCCGCCTGCACGTTTCCCTTCGCCTTTCCCCTCACCTTTCCCTTCAAAAACCCCCAAGCATCCATGAAAACCGCACTGACCTCCATCGGCATCGCCGTCGCATCGCTCACCACCGCCACCGCCGCTGACCAGCATCTGGTCTACTTCGGTTGCTACACCAACGCGAAGTCCGGCAGCAAAGGCATCTACGTTTCGAGATTCGACAGCGCCAAAGGCGAGCTGTCGGAGCCCGAACTCGCCGCGGAAACTTCCAGCCCGAGTTTCCTCGCAATCCATCCCTCCAAAAAATTTCTCTACGCCGTCGGCGAAATGACATCCCCCGGACAGAAGGGCGGCGGTTTGAGCGCATTCTCAATCAGTCTTCCCGACGGCAAGCTGAAGTTTTTGAACCAAGTGTCCTCGGTTGGCGCGGGACCGTGCCATGTCTCGCTGGATAAAAACGGAATGATGGCGATGATCGCCAACTACGGGGGCGGGAGCGTGGCCTCCTACCAGATCGGGCCCGCAGGCAGCCTTTGCGAGGCCGCGACGTTTGTTCAACACGAAGGCTCCAGCGTCGACACGAAGCGCCAGGCTGGTCCGCACGGGCACAGCATCAATCCCGGCCCGGACAACCAATACGCGTTCGCGTGCGACCTCGGCCTCGACAAAGTGCTCATCTACAGACTGGACCCCGCATCCGGAAAAATGACGGCTCACGGCCACGCGACGGTCCCTCCGGGCTCGGGCCCGCGCCACTTTGCGTTCCATCCAAACGGCAAGTTTGCTTTTGTGAACAACGAAATGCTGATGACCGTGACATCGTTCGCCTACGATGCAGGCAAAGGCGCACTCACGCAGATTGAAACCGTTTCAACGCTTCCTGCCGAAGACAGGGGCAAGACCGGATACAGCACGGCGGAGACCGTCGTGCATCCGAACGGGAAATTTGTGTACGTGTCCAACCGCACTCATGACACGATTGCCGTGTTTCAATGCGATGCGGCCACAGGAAAGCTTTCATTGATTCAAAACGCATCGGCCGAGGGGAAGATTCCCCGGAATTTCTGCCTCGATCCGACGGGAAAATGGATGATCGTGGCGCATCAGGACGGCAACACCGCGGCGCTTCTGAGCGTCGACCAGAACACCGGCAAACTCTCCTTTACGGGAAAGAAGATTTCGGTGGGCGGCTCCGTCTGCGTCCGCTTTCTGACGCTGAACTGAGCTTGCGCAGGGTTTTTTTCCAAAGGCAGCGTCTTTTGGCTGGCGCTCGGACCCCGTCCAATGTGAGGAGGAGTGATGCAACTCCCCTCACCCGTCCAGTCACGCCGTCAATTCATCGCGCAGATCTCCTGCATCGCCGCAACAGCGCTTCCCCTCGCGGCCGCGGAACCCGCATGGGATTCGCTCTTCGACGGTAAAACGCTTGGCAACTGGAAGCGCACCGACTTCGGAGGGGGCAGCGATCCGTCCGTGGAGGACGGCGTGCTGCTGATCGAGCGGGGCGAAGAGCTCGCGGGCGTGACGTACAAGGGAAAGCCCCCGACGATGAATTACGAGCTTGAGCTCGAGGCGCAGAGGCGCGCGGGCCTCGATTTTTTCTGCGGCCTCACCTTCCCGGTCAATGATAGGCATCTGACTCTGGTCATCGGCGGCTGGGGCGGATCGACCGTCGGGATTTCAAGCATCGACCGCGAAGATGCGTCGCAAAACGAAACCACCCTGACTCGCCACTTCAAAGACAACCAGTGGTACAAAATCCGGCTGAAGGTTGAACCCGCTCGGTTACAGGCTTGGATCGATGCAGAGCAGATCGCGAACGTTGAAACAAAAGGCAAGGATCTGGACCTGCGTCCGGGCGAAATCGACCTTTCCATCCCGCTCGGCATCGCGACGTTCCGCACCACCGCGGCATTCCGCAATATCCGCTTGCGGAAGCTCCAGCCCTGAGTCCAGTCTGCGCTCAGTCAATGCCCCGCGAATACACCATCCGACCGTCCCAGCCTGCGGCGCCGCGCATTGACTACGCATCTGAACTCAACCCCCAGCAGTATCAAGCCGTCACGGCGCCTCCGGGACCGTCGCTCATTCTCGCGGGCGCGGGTTCGGGAAAAACGCGCACCCTTACGTACAGGGTTGCTTACCTGATTGAAAACGGCGTCCACCCGTCGCAGATCCTGCTGCTGACTTTCACCAACAAAGCGGCGCGTGAGATGCTCGAGCGCGTCAGCGCACTGGTAACCTGCGATTTGTCGGAGCTTTGGGGCGGCACCTTTCATTCGGTAGGCAACAAGATCCTGCGCAGGCACCCGAGAGAAGCTGGGTTCAACGACGGGTTCACCGTTCTCGACCGGGAAGATGCCGATGAACTGCTGCAGTCATCCCTTTTGGAAATGCAGGGCGGCAAAGTTTCCGAACTGCCGGTAAAACCGTCCGTGGTCGGCGAAGTGATCAGTTATGCAGTGAACGTTTGCCGGCCCATCGCCGAGGTTCTGCCGGAGCGGTTCGCGCACATCGATGAATGGGACGAGTTGATGGAAGGCGTCTCAAAGCTCTATGCGCGCCGCAAAGTGGATACCAACGCAGCCGACTTCGACGATCTTCTCTCCAAGACGGTGGACCTTCTTTCGAACCACCCGACGATTGCAGAGAAATATCAGAAACAATTCCAATTCGTTCTCGTCGACGAGTATCAGGACACGAATCCCCTCCAATCCAAGCTCATCGATCTCTTCAGCGCATACCACCGCAATCTGATGGTGGTGGGCGACGATGCGCAGGCGATTTACTCGTGGCGGGGAGCGGATCACCGCAACATCCTGAGTTTTCCACATCGCTACCCGGGCGCGAATGTCTACAAGGTGGAAACCAACTACCGCTCGACACCTGAGATTCTCGAGCTTGCAAACGCCACTCTCGCAGGTTTGAGCAGTCCCTATCCCAAAGAGCTTGTGGCGGCTCGCAAAAGCGGCGAACTGCCGAAACTCATCCCCGTCCAAACCGGCATCCAGCAGGCAAAGTTCATCGTCTCGCGCATGCAGGAGCTCTACGACGAAGGCTCGCTCTGGAAGCAAATGGCGGTCCTCTACCGCGCGCACTATCACTCGATGGAAATCCAGATGGAAATGACCCGTGCTGGCATCCCATTCAAGATCACAAGCGGACTCCGTTTTTTTGAGCAGGCACACGTCAAGGACGTCGGTGCTTTTCTCAAATTCATCGTCAATCCCCGCGACGAAATCGCATTCAAGCGGATGGTGCGGCTTCTTCCGGGAATTGGCACGCGGTCCGCCGACGGACTGTGGAAATCGGTCGCAGCCTTCGGCCAGCAGGCGCTGGACGCGCGCGCGAACCCTCTGGACAGCTTTTCGTTCAACGCTGCTTTTTCGACATTGAAAGTTCCCTCGCGCTCTCTGAGTGCATGGAAACAACTCGGACACACGCTCGAAGAAATTGCTCCGCACGGCCGCCCCGCAAGCCCTTCAAAGATGATCCAGATTGTGCGCGAAGCCGTATACGACGACTACGCACGCACGCAATTCCCCGACTACGAATCGCGCCGTGAAGACCTCAACACGCTTTCTCAATTTGCATCGCAGTACGCCAGCACCGACGAGTTCCTTGATCAAATGGCGTTGATGACAAACGCAGAGCAAAATGCGCCCGCGGACGGGTTCGGCGAGGACGCTGTAACGCTCTCCAGTGTCCACCAGGCGAAAGGACTTGAATGGAAAAATGTGTTTCTCATCTGGCTCACGGAAGGAATGTTTCCCTCGCAGCGGTCTATGGGAAACGCCGACGCGCTTGAGGAGGAACGCCGCTTGTTTTACGTCGCACTCACCCGCGCCGAGGACGATCTGTACCTGAGCTGGCCGCTGATCCGGCGCAACCTCGGGTCCGAAGACACCCTCCAGCGCGTCTCGCCGTTTCTTCAGGAAATCCCGCCGGCCCTCATGGAGGAATGGCAAGTCTCGGGCGGCTGGTGAGGCCCCGATCCCTCGCGACAGTCGGAACAACGGCTGAATGGCGTACGGGAGCACCAGGGCCGAACGCCGGAAAACAACTGGGCCTAATTTTGAGGCGCGTCGCCGGACGGATCCGCCGCGGCCTTCTCCTGCGGGCCCGCGCTGCGCAACCGATCGAGCATCGCCGCGCCGCCGCTGACGATCTGAGCGAACATCTGACGCGGAGCGCTCTTTCCGCGCTCCTCCTCCTCCAGTTGTGCGAGTGCTTCGTTCTTCGCCGTCTGCCACGCGGGCGCGAACCCGGGGGCGGTCACCGTAAGTCGCTGCTCGGCTCGGATCATCACGTCGAGCTGGCGGAGCTTTTGCTGCTCCGGCTTCTGCATGAGCGACTGGATTTTGACCCGCAAATTTTCCATTTCCGTGCCGCCCGACTTTGCGTCCTGCTGCATTTTTTGAACCACCTCTGTCAGTGCCGCAACCTGAAGGAGCTGCGCGGACTCGCGGCTCCGGAGATCGCGTCGAGCGAGGTACACTTGAACCCGGTAAAAAACTGCCGGAATCATCCCAACGTAGAATCCGATGGCAAATGGATGCGTAAGCCAGTCAAACGTCAGTGTCATGGTGGGTTACCTTTACTCCCGGCGGTTTGAGATTACGATAAAAACCATTTTCGGAGAAACCCGCCTCGACTCTTGGCACGCTTCACGCTCTGCAATGCGGTGTCGGGCGCACTGCGCCGCCTCCGTCCCACCTCGTTACGGGGAAGGCGCCACGACCGCCCGCGCTCTGCTGACGGAGCGCCTGCGTCACATCGAAGACGCGGGCGCTCCGCCAAGGAGAAACAACCCCGGGCCGACCGCCGGAAACGCCCATCACCCCCGCGCCCACCCCCGCGCCCACCCCCGCGCCCACCCCCGCGCCACCCCCGCGGCCGGCCCGCTGCGGAGGCGCTTTTGACAGATTGCCGGAAAGCCTCCGGCGCGCTCAAACCACGATGTTCACGAGCTTCCCGGGCACCACGATGATTTTGCGGATGCTTTTTCCCGCAGTCCATTCCTGCGCCCGCGGGCTTGCCAGCGCCGCCGCCTCGATTTCCGCGGAGGAAGCCGTTCTTGGAACCACCAGCTTGTCACGGAGCTTCCCGTTGATTTGAACCACCAGTTCCAATTCGTCCTCAACAAGAGCAAGCGGGTCAAAGTTCGGCCATGGTTGATCCGCGACAAGCCCTTCGCAACCCATGCGCTTCCACAGCTCTTCCGTGAGATGCGGGGCGAACGGGTTGAGCAGCTGCAAGAGCGTGCGCAACGCCGAGACGGGTCTCTCCGACACGCCCGTGAATGCATTCACAAACACCATCATTTGCGCAATCGCCGTGTTGAAGGAAAGCGTCTCGATATCCTCGCCCACTTTTTTGATGGTGGCATGAATCACTTTTTTCTGAGCCTTGTCCGGCTCGAGATCCTTCAGCGTGGATGATAACTCCCATTCGCCGGCCTGATTTTCCTCCATGATGAGCCGCCAGACTCGCGCGAGGAAACGCGACACGCCTTCGACGCCAGCCGTGCTCCAAGGTTTCATTTGCTCCAGAGGCCCCATGAACATTTCATAGCACCGGAAAGCGTCCGCACCGTACGCGCTGATTACGTCGTCTGGATTCACGACATTGCCCCGGCTCTTCGACATCTTCTGCCCGTCCTCGCCAAGAATCAGCCCCTGGTTGACCAACCGCTGAAAAGGCTCCGGTGTCGATACGTGCCCAAGATCAAAGAGCACCTTGTGCCAAAACCGCGCATACAACAAATGCAGCACTGCATGCTCGGTTCCGCCCACGTACAAATCGACGCCCCCGGGCTTTGAATCGGACCTGCCGCCTCCCATCCAGTACCGCTCTGCGTCCAGTCCCACAAAGCGGCCGGCATTCGAAGCGTCGCAGTAACGCAGGTAATACCAGCACGAACCCGCCCACTGCGGCATGGTGTTGGTCTCGCGAACCGCATTCGCGCTGTAGCGCAGCCAATCTTTCGCTTTTGAAAGCGGCGGCTCCGGTGTCCCCGTCGGCTTGAAATCATCCATCTCGGGCGGCGTGAGAGGCAGCTCCGTTTCGGGTATCGCGCGGTGACTTCCATTTTCCCACACAACCGGGAACGGCTCGCCCCAGTAGCGTTGTCTCGAAAACAACCAGTCGCGCAGTTTGTACTGCACGGTTCCTTTTCCGCATCCCTTTTCCTCAAGCCAGCGGCGCATCTCGGCTTTCGCCTCGGGCGTTGCAAGACCGTTGAGAAAACCGGAATTCACGGCGGTTCCTTCTCCGGTAAAACCCGCCCATTCGAGCGTCCCCGGAGGCTGCACCACCTGGAGCACCGGCAGTTGAAATTTCTGCGCAAACTCAAAGTCCCTCGAATCATGCGCCGGCACCGCCATGATCGCCCCCGTTCCGTAGCCGGTCAAGACGTAGTCGGCGATCCACACCGGAACCTGCTCTCCGTTGACAGGGTTGATGGCGAACGCGCCCGTGAAAACGCCCGTCTTATCCTTCGCGAGGTCCGTGCGCTCGAGATCGCTTTTGGAGCGGCACATGACTTGATACTCAGCCACCGCAGGGCGCCGCGCGGCGTCGGTGATTTGATCAACAAGCGGATGCTCGGGCGCCAACACGAGATACGTCGCGCCGAAGAGCGTGTCGGGGCGAGTGGTGAAGACACGCACTTTATGGCCGCCCCCGGCGATGGTGAACTCAACCTCGGCGCCCTCGGAGCGGCCAATCCAGTTTCGCTGGAGCAGCTTGATGGATTCAGGCCAGTCGAGTCCGTCCAATTCGCTGATCAAGCGGTCTGCAAACGCGGTGATCCGCAGCATCCACTGCCGCATCGGCCGCCGCTCAACGGGGTGTCCACCCACCTCGCTTTTTCCATCCACCACTTCCTCGTTGGCGAGCACCGTGCCAAGCGCGTCGCACCAATTCACCGGCACCTCGGCGACATAAGCGAGACGCACCGCATCCGGGCTCTGGCCGCGATACGTGCTGATGGACTCCGCCCTTTTGGTTTCGGGATTGTACCAGGAGTGGTAGAGCTGCAGGAAAATCCACTGAGTCCACTTGAAGTAGCCGGGGTCGGTCGTGTTCACCTCGCGCTGCCAGTCATATGCGAAGCCGATCCTCTTGAGCTGGCTGCGAAAATTGTTGATGTTCGCCGCCGTGGTCACCGCGGGATGCTGGCCGGTGCGGATCGCATACTGCTCCGCCGGAAGCCCGAAAGCGTCCCATCCCATGGGATGCAGCACATTGAAGCCGCACATCCGTTTGTAACGCCCGATGATGTCGGTTGCCGTGTATCCCTCCGGATGCCCGACATGGAGCCCGGCTCCGCTCGGGTACGGAAACATGTCGAGCACGTAGTACTTGGGCCGTGTGGCGTCGAATCCGGGCTCTCCGGGATTGGCCACGTGGAAGGTCTGATGCTCGTCCCAAAACTGCTGCCATTTGGCCTCAATTTGGTCGAAGGGGTAGGGCTTTCTGCGCTCAGTGCTCATGGATAAAACAAATCGGACCGGCAACTTAAGCAGAGACCCGCGCAAGCATCTAGCACGGAGGCGCTTTTTTACCGGATCACGGAACGCACGACTGAACGAACATTGGAAGATGGCTGAAACAGTGCGGATTCGGCTCGAATCGATTTCCCTCGCATTGACAAGCGGGCAACCGTGCGAGAAGCATGCGGCATGGCAACCACCCCCAATTCATCCGAAGGGCCAATCGGCCCGCGTTCCTCAAAATTCTCACGCCGCGACTTTCTGAGAACTTCGACCCTCGGCATCGGCGCATCGGCTCTCTCCGGAGTCCTCATCCCCAGGGTGCACGCCCAAGGCAGCGACCAGTTGAGGGTCGCGCTCATCGGGTGCGGCGGACGCGGAACGGGTGCAGCCGTAAACGCGCTCTCCCAGCAGGGTTCGCCGAAACTGGTCGCGATGGCGGACGTCTTTCAATCCAAACTCGAAAGCAGCTTCAGCTCGATAAGCAACCGGTACCCGGAGCAGGTCGACGTGGGCGACCGCAAGTTCATCGGGTTCGACGCCTACAAGCACGCGATGGATTCGCTTCGCAAAGGGGATATCGCCATCTTCACCACGCCGCTCGCATTCCGTTGGGTGCATTTCAAGTACGCGATTGAAAAAGGCCTGAATGTGTTCATGGAAAAGCCCCTCACAGCGGACGGCCCAACTTCCTTGCGCATGCTGGAACTGGCGAAACAGGCTTCGGCGAAAAACCTGAAAGTCGGAGTCGGGCTGATGTCGCGTCACAGCCACGCGATGCAGGAGTTGCAGAAGCGCATCCAAGACGGGGAGATCGGCGACATCAACCTGCTTCGCGGTTACCGCATGCAGGGCACGATCGGCTCCGTATTCTCGGAGCCGTGGCCCGGCGAACCCAAGGAGTTGCTGTGGCAAATTTCACGCTTCCACAGCTTCCTCTGGGCGAGCGGCGGCGGTTTCAGCGATTTTTACATCCATCACATCGATCATCTCTGCTGGATCAAGAACGCGTGGCCGGTGAAATGCCACGGTGTGGGCGGCCGCACTTCACGGATCGCCCCGGGCGGCAAACCTTACGTGGACCAAAACTTCGACTCCTATTCTGTGGAGTACACGTTTGCCGATGGCGCGAAGATGTACATGGACGGCCGCTGCATGAACGGCGCGCTGCCGCTCTACTCCAGCTACGCGCATGGCAGCAAGGGCATGGCAGTGGTCTCCAAGAGCGGCGACTGCGGACGGCCCTCCAGCACCTACAAGGGACAGACGCCCGCGAAGGAAAACATGATCTGGACTTCTCCGGACACCAAGATTCCAGACGATCCGTATTTCAACGAATGGCAGGATCTCACCGCCGCCATCCGCAACGATACGCCATACAACGAGGTCGAGCGCGGAGTCATGGCGAGCATTGTGACTTCCATGGGCCGTTACGCGACCCACACCGCACAGGAAGTAACGCTGGAAGAGATGCTCAACCACGAGCATGAATACGCGCCCGGAGCGGACACATTCACGATGGATTCCCCCGCTCCAGTCCAGGCTGACGCAAACGGACTTTATCCCGTGCCCGAGCCCGGCAAGAAAACCAAGCGCGAGTACTAAAAACGCCGCGCCCAGTTTTTCGACGTTGAGCACCTGCGTGCTGCAAACCGGAGCTTTGCTCCGGTTTGTGAAGTGGGCGATGCGCGCAGATCCTCCGCAGCATCCTGAGATGCTGGCAGCGTGAATGCGGCGGCCCGTTCCGTTCTGCCCCGCGCGAGGGTCGGAAACCTCGCTGCATTTCAGCGCTTCTTTGACTTGAAGCTTTTCCCTTTCGGGCGTCCCCAAGATTTGCCCCGCGAACGTTCCGCAGCACTCGGATCAATTTTTGAAAGACCCGCGCCTGCTTTGAGTTCACGGATCTGGTCCCGCAGCAGCGCCGCCTTCTCGTACTCTAACGCTCCGGCGGCCTCGACCATCTCAGCCTCCAATTCACGGAGTGTTTCGCTGAGTGAAAAGCTGCCTCCGGCTTCAGCCACGACGCTCGATTCGATTTCGCGCCCGCGAAGGATCGTGTGGAGGCTTTCCTGCACGGCGCGCTTCACGCTTTGCGGAGTGATGCCGTGTTTTTCATTGTAAGCGATCTGCCGCGAACGCCGGTACTCGGTGATGTTGATGAGTTGCTGCATGCTGTGGGTGACGGTGTCGGCGAAAAGATAAACCTCCCCGTTCATGTGGCGGGCCGCCCTGCCAGCCGTTTGAATCAGCGAAGTCTGCGAGCGCAGATAGCCTTCCTTGTCCGCGTCCAAAATCACCACGAGCGAAACTTCAGGAAGGTCCAGACCCTCCCTCAAAAGATTGATTCCGACAAGCACGTGAAAATCACCGGCGCGCAGAGCCCGGAGAATTTCCACTCGCTCAATCGTATCGATATCGCTGTGCAGGTAACGCACCTTCAATCCGACGTCTTTCAAGTATTCCGAGAGATCCTCCGCTGTCCGCTTGGTGAGCGTCGTGATCAGGACGCGCTCCTCCTTCTCCACGCGCTGCCGGCAGAGTTCGATCGTCTCGTCAATCTGCGCCTTCAGGGGACGCAGCGTGATCTTTGGATCCAGCAGGCCGGTCGGCCTGATGATTTGCTCCACAATCAGCGCGGCACCCGGAGTGGTGACGTCGAAGTTTTCAGGCGCAGAATCCGCCCTTGAGAGGCGCGGTTCAGGCTTTTGCGCCGCCTCCGGGGTGCCCGCCTTCGGATTCGGGATAAACCCGGTGTTGCCCACCACCGAATTGCGGATCTCAAACGGGGCGGGCGTGGCGCTGATGTAAATCGTCTGCCCGGTTTTCGCCATGAACTCGGGGAAATTCATTGGCCTGTTGTCCAGCGCGCTCGGAAGCCTGAACCCGTGCTCGATCAGCGTGGTTTTGCGCACCCTGTCCCCCTCGTACATCCCGCCGATTTGCGGAATGCTCGCATGCGACTCGTCGACCACGAGCAGGAAGTCGTCCGGAAAAAAGTCGAGCAGCGTGTAGGGGCACGAACCCGGCGGTCGGCCTGTGAGATGGCGCGAGTAGTTTTCGATGCCGCTGCAGAAGCCCATTTCCTGCATCATTTCCAAATCGTATTCGGTGCGCATCTTCAGCCGCTGCGCCTCCAGAAGCTTTCCATTGCGCTCAAACCACGCGACGCGCTCGTCGAGTTCGACGCGGATGGAGCGCATCGCAAGCTGCAGCTTGTCCGCCGGCGTCACGAATTGTTTCGCGGGAAAAAGCGTGGCAACGGAGAGTTGTTCGTGGGTGTGTCCTGTAAGCGGGTCAAAACGCGAAATCCGGTCCACTTCGTCGCCAAAAAACTCAATCCTGATCGCGACATCGTCATCAGAGCCGGCTTGGATCTCCACCGTGTCGCCGCGCACCCGGAATTTTCCGCGTCCAAAATCGATGTCGTTCCTCTCGTACAGCATGTCCACGAGTTTGAGCAGCAGCGCCTCGCGGGCCAGCACTTGTCCGGTCTTCACCGTGAGCAGCATCTCCAGAAAATCCACCGGGGAAGCCAGGCCGTAGATGCACGACACGGACGCCACCACGATCACGTCTCTGCGCGTCAGGAGCGAAGACGTCGTGGAAAGCCTGAGGCGCTCAATCTCCTCGTTGATGGACGAATCCTTTTCAACGTATGTGTCGGAGGAAGGGATGTAGGCTTCGGGTTGGTAGTAGTCGAAGTACGAGACGAAATACTCCACCGCGTTTTTCGGGAAGAACTGTTTGAACTCCGAGTACAACTGGGCGGCGAGCGTCTTGTTGTGCGAGATCACCAGCGTCGGCCTTTCAAGCGCGCAGATCACGTTGGCGGCCGTAAATGTCTTCCCGGAACCGGTGACTCCCAGAAGGGTCTGGTGCCGGTTGCCGGCGCGGATGGAGCGGATGAGCTTCGCGATCGCTTGCGCTTGGTCGCCGCGCGGGCTGAATTCTGCGGAAAGCTCGAGGGACATCCCCCCACCATATCCGGTGCCGCTTGCGGGGCAAATGTTCGAGCGCCCGAACTGGAGCAGCCCAATGCGGTTGGTGTCCAAGCGCGCCGCGGCGAGCAACCGCGTGGCTCGGCGGCGTTCTGCGGCGGACATTTCCCCGCAAAGCAAAACCCCGCCTCCCTCGGAAGGGCGGCGGGGTTTGTTGTCAACGGGTCGGCGGCCGGGCCGCTCGCTCGTTGGTATGTCAGGGAACGGGTTTACGCGGCGATGCGTTCCGTGGTCTTTGCACCGCTCACGACGAGACGGCGACCCATGAACTCTTTGTCATGCAGTTCTGCGACCGCTCTCACGGCCTCCTCCAATGAGGACATCGTGACAAAACCGAATCCCTTCGATTTCTCGGTGTCCCTGTGGGTGACGACCTCTGCGTTGCGGACGACGCCCACCCCGTTGAAGAGGTTGAACAGGTCGCTTTCCGCCGCGTCGAAGGACAGGTTGCCCACGTAGAGTTTCGGGGAGGTGACTTCCACGGCCTCGGGCTTGCGCTGGGGGCGGGGGGTCGCTGCGGTGGCATCTGCGCCTCCCGACCTGCGGTCTCCGGAGGAACCGTTGTTGCGCGGGCTCTCCGAACGGCGGCCGCCGTCGTAGGAGGGGTAGGTTTTTTTCTTCGGGCCGAGGCCGAAAAACCCGAGGATCTTCTGGAAGAAGCTGGGTTTTGGGGCGGGTTGTTGGGGGCGTTGCGAGAAGGAAGACCCCTCCTCCGGGCGGCGTCTCCGCGGGCCGCGACGGCGGCTGCCGGATCTGTTGTGTTGCGTGTTCATGTTTCTCTTGTGTTGCGTTGGCGGCGGGAGGGTCCGGCTATCGAGCCGGCGCACACGCGCTGGTCTCGGCCTCGGCCACGCCTCTCCAGTCGCCCTCCGTTTCACCAGAGGCTGCGTTCCGGGGCGCAACGATTTGTTCTCCCACCGGGCCGGCGGCGCATCACTCCCCCAAATGCCTTCGCGTACCCGCCGTCCCCTGCAAGCTTGTTCCAAGGGGACCGAAAAGCTGCAACCCGCTGGGAAACCGCAGCCTCCCAGGACGGGCCACACATCATGGCCTTAGCGGGCGCGGACATTCTCAGGGAGAGCCTCTGCGCCTAACCGACTCCGACCCGTGAAGATAGCATCAAGAGCGCAACAAGGCAAGCGCATCCCCGCCACCCCGTCAAAACCGGGCCGACTCCTCCAACCTGCCAGCACCCAATCCCTTGCGCAATCCTACGCCCCCTCCGCGCAGGCCACGTACGGCTCCTCCCGCAGTTCCGCCCGCTTTGATCCGCTCAAAATCCGGCACCACTCAAGCAGGCAGCCAAGAAAAATGACCAGCACCGCGCTCAGGAAAAAGCCGGTCACCACCGTGTCCACTTGGAAGTTGAAATGCTGCGCCGCCCACACCTTCAGCTCCTTCTCCGAACCGCCCCCCGCCAGTTTCCCCGCGTAAAATTTGGCACCCGCAATGAAGCCCATCTTAGGGTCCGGATCAAACAGCTTGATGTAGCCCGCACTGAAGGTGGCGCTCACCAGGAAGAGGAGCGGGATAACCGTGACAGCCATGTAGCGGGTCTTGCCCATCTTGATGAGCACCGTCGTCCCGAGACAGAAGGCGATCACCGCCAGCAACTGGTTGGCGATGCCAAACAGCGGCCACAGCGTGTTGATGCCGCCCAGGGGATCCACCACGCCCTGGTACAGAAAGTAACCCCAGGCACCCACCAGGAGCGCGCTTGCGAAAACATTCGCCGGAAGACTGCGCGTGTTGCTGAGCGGCTTCCAGAGGTTCCCCAGAAAATCCTGCAGGATGAAGCGCCCCACCCTGGTGCCCGCATCGATCGTGGTCAGGATGAAAAGCGCCTCGAACATGATCGCGAAGTGGTACCAGAACGACATCCACGAGGGTCCGAAGGCGCGCGAAAACATTTGCGCCATTCCCACCGCGAAAGTGGGAGCGCCTCCCACGCGGCCGAACATGGTTTTTTCCCCGATGCTAGCCGCGAGCGCGTTCATCCCCTCCACGGTCACCGCGTACCGGCCGCCCTCCACCGCGGTGATCGTCGCCGCGACCTGCTCGGGGGACATCGTCTTGTTGATGCCCGCGTTGATCGCGAAGTAGTGGCCGGGCTCCAGCGTGCTCGCGGCGACGAGCGCCATGAGCGCGACCAGCATCTCGGTGATCATCGCGCCGTACGCCACGCTTTGGATGGCGTCCTCCTTGTCGAGCAGCTTCGGCGTCGTGCCGCTGGAAATCAACGCGTGGAAACCTGAAATTGCCCCGCAGGCGATCGTGATGAAAACGAATGGAAACACCGTCCCTGCGAACACCAGTCCGGTGCCGTCCGTGAACTTGGTGAGCTTCGGCATCTGCAGCTCGGGCGCCACCCAGATCACCACCAGCGCAAGCACCGCAACCGTGCCGATCTTCATAAAAGTGCTCAGGTAATCCCTCGGGGCGAGCAGCATCCAAACCGGCAACACCGACGCCGCGAACCCGTAGATCATGATCGACCACGCGAGCCATTCCCCCTTGTAGTCAAACCAGTGCTCAATGCCCCACGCCTTCAACTGGCTGCCCGCCCACACGCTCGCAAGCAACCCCACAATCCCGAATACCGTCACACCCCGCACGCTGACTTTGAACACCGTGTGGCCGAAGCCCATCACGAACGCGAGGGGAATGGTCATCGCAATCGTGAACAAACCCCACGGACTCTCGGCGAGCGCCTTCACCACCACCAGTCCCAGCACCGCCAGAAGAATGGTCATGATCGCGAGCACCGACACCATCGCAACGATGCCGACCACGGGGTTCACCTCCTCTTTGAGCATCTGGCCCACTGATTTGCCTCCCCGGCGGATCGAGCAGAACATCACGATCGCGTCGTGCACTCCGCCTCCGAGCGTCGCCCCGATGAGAATCCAAAGCATCCCGGGCAGGTATCCGAACTGCGCGGCGAGCACCGGCCCAACCAGCGGGCCCGGTCCGGCGATGGCCGCAAAGTGGTGGCCGAAAACAATCCACCGGTTGGTTGGCACGAAATCCTTCCCGTCGAAATGCGTCACCGCGGGAGTCGCCCGGTTGCCATCGAGCACGAGGACTTTTGTCACAAGCCATTTGCTGTAAAACCGGTAGGCGACCGCAAACGAGCAAAGTCCAGCGACGACAATCCAGAGCGCGTTGATGGTTTCTCCTTTGTGGAATGCGGAAAAAGCCACCGAGCCGGCGCCCAGCGCGGAGATGGTGACCCAGAGGAGGACTTTGAGGAGTGATGGCATATTCGGGGGCTCGGTTTTCGGGGTGCGCAAGCACGCCTCTTGATTGGAGAAGCCGGGGGGTGATGTCAATCGCCGCGGGCGCCCTCGGGCGACTGCAACCCGAGGCGGTCGTTGCCGCCGCCGCCGCCGACAAGACGCCAGCCGACCCAAGCGAGGGCGGGTTCGTTCCGCTGGCCGAAAAAGATGCGGCGCGGTACGCGCCCTGCTCAGGGTGGGAGGACCGAGTGCCCCGGCCAGTCAGCGGATTGCCCGAAACTTCATGGCATCCGTTGCAGAAGGCATTCGTTGCAATAGTGTAAATGTTTTGTAAAGAAAAGAGCTCGCCTTCAGCTCGCTTCTCCCAGATCCTCGGCATGTTGGCACTCTGCGGCAGCAATGCCTCGCTGGACCGACTCGTGGCACTCACCCCCACTCCCCAACCAGAACACATGGCCAAAAAAGACGCTCACCATGGCGGAGCATGGAAGGTCGCTTACGCCGATTTCGTGACGGCGATGATGGCCCTCTTCATTGTGCTTTGGATCTGCAAGGAGAAACCGGGAATGGCGCAGTCGATTGCCGCGACGTTCCGTCTGCCTCTTTTCACGAAAATGGCTGGCGGTGATTTTCCAACGGCCGGGGTCGAGGTCGGTCCTGTTGAGGACACAACCACCGCGGAAGAGATGATCGATAAAATCGAGCAAATCGCCATGGAGATCCAGAAGCTCTCAAATGTGGAGGATTCCCGATCCGTGCCGTTGGACGTCGAGGTCTTCGGCGACCATGTGAAAGTCAATCTTTACGACCGAAGCGAGAGGCCCCTGTTTGAGAGCGGCTCTGACAAGCTCACCGAGTGGGGCGATTTCGTAATGGAAGCACTCTCGTGGGTGATTGAGAAAAACAAACTGAGCGTGATGATCGACGGACACACCGCTTCGCGAAAAAACGTCGAGCCGCAGGCTGAAAAGGGCCTTTGGGAGATCAGCATTCAACGCGCAAATGCGTGCAGGCGTTCGATGATCAAGCATGCGCTTGAGCCCAAATACACGTTTCGTGTCGCAGGTTTCGGCGACACGGTTCCGCTGCCCAACGTGGCGAAGGACCATGAGTCCAACGAGCGGGTCACCATCAAACTAAGCAAAACCGTCGTCGCCAAGCCAAAGGCCATCTGAAGAGCGACTGAAGAGCGACACGAGGTACGTGACCTTTTATCCGGCGGAGGCACCCTGCATTCGCGTTGGTACCGGATGCGCGGGAGAAACGCGGGAGAAAAACCCGCGCAGGATCACTGGACCGCTATTTCGTCTGAAGAAGCTCCACTTCAGCCTGTCGGGCACACGTCCCGACTAACCCCGACTAACTCTTCTTTTTCTTCTCCTTTGCGGGAGGCGTCGGCGCTTTCACCGCGGCGAGTTCCGCGTCGTCCAGTTTCCCGTCGTTGTTGGTGTCGAGAGCCTTTAATGCGGTTTCACCGGCTTCGAACGCCTTCTTGATTTCAGCCTTCTCGGCGTCTTCAAAAACGCCGTTCTGATTCACATCGAACTTCGCGCAGCCGTAAGTGCCGGAACTCGTCTGAGGCGCTTTCTTTTTCTCCTTCGCTTGAACGGCATTCGGCGAGCTGAGGATCGCGGCGGCAAGGATGCATGCGGGAAGCGTTTTCATAGGGATTAGACGACAAATCCACCTTGCTGTACGCCATTGAAAACGGCAACACCTTAAAGTGCAGTTGCATGCGGTTTTTCTATCCGACCAGAGACTCCGCCCGGCCCGCTGGCTTCGCTCGGTGAATTGCGGAATACTCAAACTTTTGCCTCGCCCGCGGGTTTTGTTTGAGAGTTTTTAGTTGAGTGAACGCCCCGCACCAGTCATCCCAGCCCCCAACCCCGACCCGCCGCGGGGGTGGCGCGGCGTTTTACGGGATCCTCGCGCTCATCGCAGCCGGTGCGGCCGTCGCGTTCTGGCTCGGGGCGCTCCCGAAACAAGCGCGGCTCGAGGAGGCCCGCGAAGTGTCGCGGGACTTGTCCGTGGTTCGCGTACGCACGGCGAAACCCGCGCCCGCGAAGGAGGCGAAGGAGTTGAGCCTTTCGGGCGAGTTGAAGCCTGTGACCGAGGCGTCCATCCTCGCCCGTGTCAGCGGCTATGTCCGCTCTTGGAAAGCCGATCTCGGCGATCACGTGCAGGAGGGACAAGTCCTCGCAGAACTCGATACTCCCGAACTCCAGCGCGAAATCGCAAGGGCACGCGCGCAGATCGCGGTCTGCGAAGCGGCGCGGAATCTCTCGGAAAAGACCGCGAGCCGCTGGAGGGAGCTTCTCAAGGCGAAGACCGCTTCCGCGCAGGAAGCGGACGAGAAAGATGCGGACTTTCAGCTCCGGATCGCTGCGCTTGAAGCCGCCAAGGCGGACTTGAACCGGCTTGAGGAGATCGCGGGATTCGCCAAAATCACGGCGCCTTTCACCGGGACGATCACGGTGCGCGGCATCGATCTCGGGCAGTTGGTCGAGGCCGGAGGACAGCGCGAATTGTACAAGCTTGCCGACATCCGCAAGCTGCGGGTCTTTGTTCGCGTGCCGCAATCTTACGCGCGCAGCGTCGCCGTCGGGCAGACCGCGGAGTTGCGGCTTCCGGAATTGCACGGCCAGGTTTTCGCCGCGACCGTCATCCGCATGGCGGGCGCGATCGACGCGGCTTCGCGCACGCTGCTCGTGGAGTTGGAGGCCGACAACGGCACCGGTCGACTCTTGGCGGGTAGTTACACCCAGGTCCGTCTGGCGGGCGCCCATGAGGACTCGCCGTTGACCGTGCCGGCCACCGCGCTGATCTTCCGCGCAGAGGGCGCGCAGGTCGCGGTGGTCGACTCCGCAAACGTCGCGCACCTGAGATCCGTCGCGCTCGGCCGCGATTTTGGAACCAGCGTGCAGCTCCTTGAAGGGGTTGGACCCGAGGACCAGGTGGTGTTAAATCCGCCCGATTCGCTCACGGACGGCATCACGGTCGAGCGTGTGCAGTAAGCGATGCGCCGCGGACCCAGACGGGTGTAACCAAACACAGCGAGCGTACCGGTCGTTTACACCATGTCTCTCCGCATCCAGATGCTGCAGGTCGCAAGGCGGGGCGCATCGCATCTGGGCGATGCCGCTGAGTCGGTGCGTTCCTTTCTCAAAAGCCACCTGCATGAAGGAGGGGCAGGTGTTGATCGGGACGGCCGCCCCGATTTGTACTACACGATCTTCAGCCTCGCGGGCATGCAGGCTTTGGGCGCGGAGATTCCCGAGGAGCGCGTCCGCCTGTTTTTGCTCGGATTCGGCGAGGGCGATGGACTCGACTTTGTGCATCTCGGCGCGCTGGTGCGCTGCTGGTCGGTGGTCGGCGGCCTTGAGCCGCGCCTGCGGGACGGAATGCTTGGGCGACTCGAAGGGTTCAGGGCGCGCGATGGAGGATACGACGGCACGCGTGATGCAGCGCATGGGAATGCCTACGGTTGTTTTGTCGCCATGGGCGCGTATCAGGACGCGGGCGTCAACATGCCGCGCGAGTTGGAAATGGTGCGTTCGCTCAAATTTCTTGAGACCCCCGATGGCGCGTGGGGGAATGCGCCTCGTTTAAAAATGGGCTCCACCAATGCGACTGCCGCCGCCGTGACGCTCCTGCACCAGCTTGGAATGCCGGTCGCACAGTCGGTCGGGGAATGGCTTTTGAAGCAGATGCATCCGCAGGGCGGTTTTCTTGCAATGCCACGCGCCCCGCTCCCGGATCTTCTTTCAACGGCGACTTCCCTGCATGCGCTCGCCTGCCTCGAAACACCGCTTTCAAAAGAGAACAGGGAACTCAGTTTGGATTTTCTCGATTCGTTATGGACAGCGGAGGGCGGCTTCCACGGGCATTGGGCGGATGACATGCTTGACGCCGAATACACGTTTTACGGCCTTTTGGCGCTCGGACATTTGTCGTGAACACCCCCGCATCCAACGCTCAAACTGCCGCGGCGCTTTCGGCTGCAACTGACGCGCTCTTGCGCGAGAGATGCGACGCGGGATACTGGGAGGGCGAGCTGTGCTCAAGCGCACTTTCCACTGCAACAGCCGTCATCGCGTTGACACGCCTCTCTTCGGGCGCCGCTCAGAATGGAGACCCGCTCCTCGTTGACCACGCATTGCGCTGGTTGTTGAACAATCAAAACGCAGACGGTGGATGGGGGGACACGGTGCGGAGCATGAGCAATGTCAGCACTACCGCGCTGGTTTGGGCGGCGATCTCAGCCGCCGGGGCGGATGATCGATTTCCCGATCCGGTCGCGAAGGCCGAGCAATGGCTTCAACGCGCCTGCCGAAACTCCGCACCGGACTGGCGCAGGGCCCTCGCGCAGACCATACGCGAGAGATACGGAAAAGACCGCACCTTCTCGGTTCCGATCCTCATGGCGTGCACGCTCAGCGGACGGATGGGTGCGGATGGATGGAGCGAAATTCCACGGCTGCCTTTTGAATTGTCGGTGCTGCCGCATCAGTTTTTTGGCGCGCTGCAGCTGCCTGTCGTGAGCTACGCGCTCCCGGCATTGATCGCGATCGGACGCTTGATCCATCGTTTTTCGCCCTCCAAAAACGCCGCGCTGCGGTGGATCCGCGATTGCGCCGAGGACAAGGCCATGGAAGTGCTCGAGAGAATCCAGCCGGACAACGGCGGTTTTTTGGAGGCGACACCGCTTACCAGTTTCGTGCTCATGAGCCTCGCCGCTCTGGGCGAAGATCGTTGCGTTGTTGCCGGGCGCTGCGCGCGTTTTCTGCGCGCTTCGGTCCGCAGCGATGGCAGCTGGCCGATTGACACCAACCTCTCCACGTGGGTCACCACGCTTTCCATCGGCGCTCTCGCCCGTCAGCCCGGCGGGATCGACGCGGGCCACGCCGCGCGCCTTAAAGAGTGGCTTCTCGGACAGCAGTATTTGAAGGAGCATCCCTACACCCACGCGGCGCCAGGCGGATGGGCGTGGACGGATTTGCCGGGAGGCGTCCCCGACGCGGACGACACGGCCGGCGCGCTGCTCGCGTTGCTCGCGCTCGGTCCCGTGGACGACGACACGCAGCTTGCTGCCAAGCGGGGATTGCGATGGCTGCTCGGATTGCAAAATCGCGACGGCGGCATGCCGACTTTCTGCCGAGGCTGGGGCGCACTGCCGTTCGATCGGAGCGGCGCGGATTTGACGGCACATGCGCTGAGGGCGTGGAGCGCCTGGCTGCCGCACGTCGACGAAGTGCTGGAGGCGGAGTTGCGCAGAGCGATTGCACGCGGAGTTCGGTATCTGGAGTCGGTGCAGCGGCCCGGGGGCGAGTGGGTCCCTCTTTGGTTCGGAAACGAGCGTGTGATGGCCGAGGAAAATCCTGTCTACGGCACGGCGCGCGTGCTGGCCGCGCTCCGTGCGTTGGAGGACCGTGGCATTGCCGTGAATCGCGACTGCTTGCGACGGGCGGAAAAAGCCATGGCCGGATTTCAACTCCCAGACGGAGGATGGTCCGGGGGGGGCGCGGGATCCCGCGATGCTGCCGCGGCGGGGCTTGTGCCTTCCATCGAAGAAACTGCGCTGGCCGTGGAATCGCTCTTGGGGAGCACTGAAAACGCCGCTGTGAAAACTGGGGTAGCGTGGCTTGTGTCGGCTGCAACGCGCAGAGGCTGGGAAACGCCGAGTCCGATCGGATTCTACTTTGCAAAGCTTTGGTACTTTGAACGCCTTTATCCGCTTGTGTTCATGGTGTCCGCACTGGGCGCCGCATGCGCGGGATCCGATTCTTCCGCAGCCTCGAAGCACTCTTGAGGTTGCGGGCCCCGCGTTTGAAATTGTCAGCAAACAGTAAAAGTAAGGGCGCCCCGCTCGGAAACCGTGCACCCTGACAGAATCCATGTCACCCCAGACTCCAAGCGTTGCCCCGCGCAAACCTGACGGGTTTCACGTGCTCGTCATCGACGACGACGAGGATCTTTGCCATCTGACCGCAGACTACCTCAGGCCGCTTGGTTTCCATATCGAATCGGAGCATCTGGGGGTCGAAGGTGTCGAGCGCGCAGTCACCGCCGAATGGCATGCGGTCATTTTGGATATCATGCTTCCGGACATCGATGGATTCGAGGTGCTGCGCAGAATCCGAGCAAAGTCGAAGGTGCCGGTGATCATGCTCACGGGCCGCGGCGACGAGGTGGATCGGGTGGTCGGTCTGGAACTCGGCGCAGACGACTATCTGCCGAAGACTTTTTCCTCGCGCGAGCTTTTGGCGCGGCTGCGGGCGGTAATCCGGCGTTCTGGATGGGCTGCGGAGACAACCACGGACAAGCCTTTGCATGAAGTGGTCGCGGGTCCGCTGCGCATCTGTTTGGAAACCCGCACGGCGACGCTCGATGACAAACCTCTCGTGCTCACGGTAAGCGAATTCGATCTTTTGGTCGCACTCGCACGCAACAAAGGTCGCGTGCTGTCGCGGGACCAGCTTTTCAACGAACTGATGGACTGCGAATGGGATGTCTTCGATCGGGCCATCGACATGCACATTTCGGCGCTCAGAAAGAAGCTTGGAGACCACCCGAAAGAGCCCCGCTTCATCAAGACGGTCCGTGGGATTGGTTACATGTTGGTTGTGCCCTGAGGAAATTTATGCCGGTACGCGTTCCTCTTTACGGCAAGGTGCTGTTTTGGTTTTTGGTGAACCTGTGTCTTGTGGCGCTTCTGGCCGGTACGTTTGCCGTCGTCCAACTGCGCTTCGGGATCGACTGGCTGCTCGCGGGGCCGGCCAAGCAGCGCTTGGAGGCCATGGGCGAGGTGATCGCCGGAGAACTGCGCGATCAACCGGTTTCGGCATGGAACGAATTGCTGGCCCGGTACCGTCTGGCGCACCGCGTGAGTTTCACGATCTTTCGCAATGACGGAAAGCAGGTGGCGGGCACGGCTCTCACGCCGCCCGCGGAGGTGCTCGAGAAGCTCCAAGACCGCCGTCCACCCCCGCCCCCGCCCCCGCCCCCGCCGCAGCGGCACGGGCCCGGGCCGAGAGAACACAGGGAACCCCCAGCACGCGGGGACCAGCGGCCTGCTGAAAAAGAAGATTTGGAAGAACTCGAGAGCGCGCAGCCCAGACCGCATGATCCGCCGAAAGCGAAGACGCACTTCATGGTACGTTCAGTGGATCCGGTCCGCTACTGGGTGGGCGTGCACATTGGACTGACTCACCGGAGTCCAAGCGAGGGTTCAAGACCTGTGACCCTGTTGCTCACCTCAAGCAGGATGACGGGGGGCGGATTGTTTTTTGACCCGGTTCCTTGGATCCTTTTCGCGGCCGCGGCGCTCGGCGTTTCTGCTCTCATCTGGCTCCCGATCGTCGGCGGGATCACGCGCACGATCCGAAAATTCAACGTGGCGGCGCGCCGGATTTCCGAAGGATGTTTTGACGTGCGGGTTCCCGAGCAGCGTCTCGACGAATTGGGCGAACTCGGCGTGTCCGTCAACGCGATGGCCCGGCAGCTCGACCATCTCGTGGGAAGCCAGCGCAGGCTCACGGCAGACATCGCACACGAGCTGTGCTCGCCGATTGCGCGGATGCAGCGCGCTCTCGCCATTGTACAGCAGCGCATCGGGTCCGAGCATGCGGATTACGTCTCAAAGTTGGATCGTGAGCTGCAGCACATGGCGCAACTCGTGGAAGAAGTGCTGTCTTTCACCAAAGCGGGAAATCTCCCCTCAATGGCGTCGGCGGAGGATTTCGCTGTGGACGATTTGGTTCGGGATGTGCTCGGCCGGGAGGCTGCGGATGCCGGGGTGCAGGTCGAAGTGACAGAAGGGTTGCGTGTGCACGCCATTCGTGAAGCACTGGATCGCGCGCTTGCGAACGTTGTGCGGAATGCGGTTCGGTACGCTTCGCATGCGGGCGCAATCTTGATCAGCGCGCGGGAGTGTTCAGGCGCGGTTTTGATTTCCGTCGCGGACAGCGGTCCGGGTGTTCCGGCTGATGCGCTCGAGAAAATCTTCGAACCGTTTTACCGGCCCGAGGTGGCGCGAAAGCGCTCGACAGGCGGCGCCGGCCTTGGACTGGCCATCGTGCGCCGCTGCGTGGAAGCTTGCGGGGGCGCAGTTTCAGCGGAGTTGTGCGTGCCGCAGGGGCTTCGGGTGAACTTGCGCGTGCCCGCGGCGGCTGCTTGATGCGTCCGCAGGCGCGCATGGTTGGAACGAATCGCTGGTCCGCCAGGCTTGGTTGACATTGACCTTCTCCGCTGTGTTCCGTGATGCTCTGAAGCCCATGAGAGCCACCCCCACCCTCGGCAAACTTCGCGTCTGGCTTTCCACCGTTTTGTTTCCGGCGGCCCTTTGCGCGATCGAACCAACGCCCCTGCTTTCCCCGAAGGAAGCGCTGGAGCGCATGACGCTTCCTTCCGGGTTCAAGGCGGAACTCCTCGTCTCCGAACCCGAACTGGTCCAGCCCATCGCATTTTGTTGGGATGAAAGGGGCCGCATCTGGGTGGTCGAGGGGAATACCTACCCGGAACGCGCCGGCAAACCGCCTGTTCCGCGGCCTGACGAAGATCCGCATCTCGACACGCTCAACGCGGAAGAATCAGCCAGCCTGTTTGGAGGCTCGGACCGGATCCTGATTTTTTCCGATGAAAACGGGGACGGCGTTTACGAAACGCGGAAGGTGTTTTTGGAAAAGCTCAACCTCGTTTCTGGAATCGAGGTCGGTTACGGCGGCGTGTATATCGGTGCCGCGCCCTACTTCCTCCATGTGCCCCTGAACGCCGAAGGAGACAAACCTGCGGGACCGCCCAGAGTTTTGGCGGACGGATTCGGATGGCAGGACACGCATGAAACGCTGAACTCGTTCATCTGGGGACCGGACGGCTGGCTGTATGGTTGTCATGGTGTTTTCACGCAATCATCCGTCCGCGTGTGCACCGGTCCCGCGGGAGTCCGCCGGCGAACGCCGATGAACTGCGCGTACTGGCGGTGGCATCCGGTTCGCGAGGAATTCGAGTTGTTCGCCCAAGGCACGTCCAATCCTTGGGGGCTGGACTACAACGCGCAGGGCCAGTTTTTTGCCGAAGCGTGCGTGATCCCGCATTTCTGGCACATCATCCAAGGCGCCTACTACCTGCGCCAATCCAACCCGCTGGGTCACTTCAACCCGTATGTTTACAAAAACATCGAGACCATTGCGGACCACGCGCATTTCGTCGGCAAAACCCACGGCACCCCCCACGAATTCTCCTCGGATTCAGGCGGAGGGCATGCGCACTGCGGACTGTGCATCTACCAGAGCGATCACTTTCCCGCGGAATACAAGGGCCGCCCGTTCTTTGGCAATATTCACGGCAAACGCATCAATCAGGAGAACATCATCGCGGAGGGTTCGGGATACCGCGCCTCGCATCTCCCCGACTTCTTCCGTTCCAATGATCAGAATTTCACCGCAGTAACCATCAAAGTCGCACCCGACGGCGGGCTGGTCTTCAGCGACTGGTATGACAGGCAAAAGTGCCACAACAGGCAGCCCGAAATTTGGGATCGCTCCAACGGCAGACTTTACAGAATCCGCTACGAGGGGTGGAAGCCGTGGAAATACGAGGCGTCGTTCTGGGAACCCGCGAACACGCTCGAATTGCAGCTTCAAGAAAACGGCTGGGTGGATCGTATCGCCAGACGCCGCATCGGCGAGCACGCGCAGAAAGGCGTTGTGGATCGCGCGCTATTGGATCGCGCAACCTCCCTGCTGCAATCGGGCGGGCTCGCGGGTCACCTCAGATTGAAATTGATGTGGTGGCTGCACGCGGCGAATCCCGCCGGAAACGCCGGTCTTTGGAGCGCATTGCTGTCTGATTCAGACCCGGAAGTGAGGCGCTGGGCGATTCAACTCAGACTTGAAACGCGTGCGGTTGATAAGGCGTTGCTTGGCGCGTTGAAAAAGCTGGCTTCGGATCCGGCGCCTGCCGTCCGGCTTGCCGTCGCGAGCGCGTTGCAGCGGCTCCCGAATGACAACCGCTGGGACATCGCTGAGGTTCTCATGGCGAACAAGGCGGACAGCGAGGATCACAATCTTCCGCAGATGATCTGGTACGGAATTGAGCCTGCGGTGCCGGATAGCGCCGAAAGGGCACTCGCCCTTGCGAGGACTTCTCAAATCGAATTGCCTGCGCGGCTCATTGCGCGGCGTTTGGCGGACACACAGTCAACGCAGGCACTGGAGCAACTCCTGAAGCAGGCCTCGCTCGCACGGAACGTGAACGAAGCGCTGATGTATCTCGGGCCCGTGAATGATTCGCTCAAGGGCCGCAGGCTCGAGACAACACCGCAAGCGTGGGATTCGGTACATGCGCGGGTCGGCGAGCTCTTAAAATTGAACGCGGATCCGAATATTGCCGGCCAGCTGCTGGATTTGCGCAACGGAATCGGCGCTGCTGTCGGCGACCTTCGCTCGACCCCTGCGCTGAGGGATGCCGCGCGCGACGTATCCTCGGGACAAGCCCGCCGGCAGATCGCGTTGCAGACGCTTTCCATGGTGAAAGATGAAGGGTTGCCTTTGCTGCTGACGGATCTTTTGCCTGATCCTGCCATCCGCATGGAAGTGCTTCGACAGAGCGCGGCCTTGGCGCCGGACGATGGGCTCGGAGGCGGCGGAAGTGCACAGTTTTTCAGAAACGTGCTTCAAAGGTTCCGCACCTTTTCCGCCGAAGAAAAACTGGCTGCGGCGCTGGCATTCTGCGGCCGCGCGTCGACCGCTCGCATGCTTCTGGAGGCGGTGGCAGCGGGACAAGTGGCAAGGGGCGATGTCTCCGGATTCGCTGCCAGGCAGATCGCTGGATTGAACGATGCCGAGTTGAACAAGTTGCTGGAAGCCGTCTGGGGGCGTGTCAGCGCGCCGGCCTCCGATGCAAATGCGAGGCTGGCGGCCGAGGAGCACCAGAGGCTCAAGGGCATATTGAAACCTCAGTTTTTAAAAGGAGCGAACCTTGCGGCGGGCCACGAGCTTTTCAAAAACATCTGCGGACAGTGTCACCAGCTTTTCGGCGAAGGCGGTCGAATCGGTCCGGATCTGACGGGATCCAACCGGGCGGACCTCGATTACATCCTTGAGAATGTCACAAACCCAAGCTCGGTGATCGGCAAGGATTACGAACTGCACGTGATCAACCTCAAGGACGGCCGCATTGTGAGCGGGATGATCCGCGCCGAGGCGGGCGAAGTCATCACCGTGCAGACTCTCGCGAGCGAGGAGCGCATTCGCAAACCCGACATCGCTTCCCAGCAGACGCTCGGAGTGTCGATGATGCCGAGCGGCTTGTTCAGTGCTCTCTCGAATGAACAGATGCGCGATCTCGTGGCGTATCTCGCGAGCCCGTCCCCATCGGGTGTATCAAGCGCAACTGCCACTTCCGGGTTAAAGCCAGCAGATACGCCCGTCGCACCGCCCTTCAAGGCGGCCGGAGCGCTCGAGGGCGAGGATCTCACGGTAATCGCAAACACTGGAAAAATCGTGCTTCAAAGTATGGACCGATTCAGGGACGGCGTGTGGTCAGGTGCGCGTCATCTTTGGTGGGTGAATGCAAAGCCGGGTGAGGTTCTTAAGTTGAGCGTGCCTGTTGCAAAGGCTGGCCATTATCGGGTGAAGGCGGTCCTGACTAGGGCGCCCGATTACGCGATTGTCCGGTTTCTGATGGATGGCAAGCCTGTGCCGCTTGGGCAGGTTGATCTGTTTGGTTCGAAGGTTTCAAACACCGAGCCGCTGCTGGTCACCGAGGCGGATTTAAACGCAGGCGACCACGAACTCGCCGTTGAGATCATTGGCGCGAATCCGCAGGCACGGCCCTCCCACATGTTTGGGCTGGACTATCTGCTCCTCGAGTAGCCGCCGCGCCGCGTCAGCTTAGGATGTCCTGCAGCACGTGCCCGTGCACGTCTGTGAGGCGTCTTTCAATCCCGTTGTTGTAGAAACTGAGTCGCTCGTGATTGATGCCGAGCAGGTGCAGAATCGTCGCGTGCAGATCGTAAACCGTCGCAACCTTCTCCTGCGCCCGGTATCCGAATTCGTCCGTCGCCCCGTAGGAGTACCCAGCTTTCACGCCCGCTCCCGCCAGCCAAACCGTGAACCCTTTCGGATTGTGATCACGTCCATTCGCGCCTTTTTGAAAAGTCGGCATCCGCCCAAACTCAGTGACAAAAGCCACAAGCGTGTCGGCAAGAAGGCCGCGCTGCTTGAGGTCCTTTAGAAGCGCTGCGCAAGGCTGATCGAGAATCGGCGCGTGTACCGAGTATTGGTTGAAAATTGTCTTGTGCCCGTCCCAGTTTCCGACGCCTTCTCCCATCGCGTAGGAGCCGTTGAAAAGCTGCACAAAGCGCACGTCTTTTTCGATCAAGCGCCGCGCGAGAATGCAGTTTTTCGCAAAGCCTGCTTTGTTCGCATTCGAATCGTTCGCGCCGTAAGCCTCGAGAGTGTGTGCGGATTCGGTGCTTAGATCGCTGATCTGCGCTGCGGCGATTTGCATGCGTGCGGCGAGTTCATACGCGGAAATCCTCGCCGCGAGATCCGAGTCGCCGGGATTCTGCTCGAGATGCCGGCGATTGAGCTGCGCAAGAAACGAGCGCGTGCTTTGCTCCGTTGCCTCAGAAATTTCCTGCGGCCGCGCGAGATTCGGAATCGGTTTCCCTGCGGAAAAAGCAGTTCCCTGAAATGCCGCCGGAAGAAATGCGGACTGCCAGTGGCGGGGCCCGATCTGCGGGGTTCCGCGCGGGTCGGGTATTGCGACGAACGCTGGAAAATCGCGGTTTTCCGAGCCAAGCGCGTAACTCACCCAGGCGCCGGCGCTCGGGAAACCGTCGAGCACGTAGCCCGTGCTCATTTGATTCTCAGCAGGTCCGTGCGTGTTCGACTTAGCGGTCATCGAGTGGATGAAGCACATTTCGTCGACCAACTCGGCGAGGTTCGGCAAAAGATCGCTCGCCATCTTTCCAGACTGGCCGCGGGGCTTAAATTCCCACAGCGGCTTGATGAGGTTTCCTTGTTCGCCTTGAAATGTAACCAAGCCGTCCGCTCCGGGCATCGGCGTGTCATGCCTTTTCACCAACTCCGGCTTGTAGTCGAAAGTGTCCACGTGGCTGATGGCTCCGGAGCAGAAAATCAGCAGCACCCGTTTCGCTTTCGGTTCGAAGTGCGCGGGGCGCGCGGCGTACGGCTTGGCCGGGTCGATCTGCGGGCGGATGGGAGACTCGTTTGCGAGCAGACCCTGCTCGGCCAGAAGCGAGGCGAGGCCGATGCCTCCAAGGCCCGTGCCGCTCCATTGCAGGAAGTCGCGTCTCGAGAGAAGCTGCCGTCCCGCGTTCGACAAGTGAAAAGGGTTCATAAGCGTGCTTAATTCAGGCGGACGAATTCGTTGGCGTTTAAAAGCGCGCGGGTGAGTGTTGCCAGTCCCTCGCGACCCACCAGATCCGTCGCCTGTTGGAGCTCCTGGTTGTCAGGATCGCGACCGAACGCCAACCGGAACGCGCAGCGCACCTGCGAGTTCAGGTTTGAGCCGCATTCGCTTTTGATGCGGTCCGCAAAAAAGCCGGCCTGCTGCATGGCGAAAGGGCCGTTGAGCATGTTCAAGGCCTGCAGCGGCGTGGTCGAACTGGTGCGCTTTGGCGCGGGCTGGCCGCCGTCGGGGCAGTCAAATGCGCCGGAGAAATCATCCAGCGCCATGCGGGTTTTTGTCGCGTAAACCATGCGGCGGAAATCTTCCGGACCAAACTTTTCCTTGCTCCGATAGACTCTCACATAGTTGTTGTTGGGCTCGAACAAATCGAACCCCGGCCCGCCGGCGCTGAGGTCCAGTTTGCCGGTCACCACGAGCATCGCATCCCGCAGTGTTTCCGCCTCGATGCGGCGCGGGGGAAAGCGCCACAACAAGCGCGAGTTTGAGTCCTTCGCGAAAGCATCTGCATGATATGCGCTGGATTGCCGGTAGGTACGCGAAAGAAGGATGCGGCGGTGGATGTGTTTCAAACTCCAACCGCTCTCAATAAGCTCGGACGCGAGCCAGTCCAGCAGCTCCGGATGCGTTGGACGCGCACCGTTGAGACCGAAGTCGCTCGGGGTTTCAACGATCCCGGCTCCAAAGTGGTAATGCCAAAGACGGTTGACAATCACGCGCGCGGTCAGCGGGTTTTGCGGCGACGCAATCCAGTTTGCGAACGCCAGCCGCCGCTCGCGCTCGGGCGCTCCCGCGTCGAGTTGGAGCTGCGGGCCGATGCGGCTCAGTGCGCCCGGAGGCACTTCTTCCTTCGGCTGCGTCGGGTCGCCCCTATGGTTGCGCCTCGTCGGGCCGGGCTGCTCAAAAAGGCCCGCGTACACCATCGGAACGGCGGATAACTTCTGGATTTGCGCGCTCAATTGCGCGCGTTCCGCCGACCACTGTGCAACCTGCTCGGCCTTCTCCGGTGGCACGTCGTGCAGGGTGGGAATCACCGCGGTCTTTGCGGCGTACTCCTGCCCGAGCCGGTCCACAGATCCTGCAACAGCCTTCCATGTCTTGCCATCCTGCGACACCTCGATCCGATAATTTGTGGCGAGGCGATCGTTGAAAGGCTTCTTCGTGTTGCTCCGGTCACGGCTCCAAAGAATGCGGTTAATACGTTCGGACTTTGCAAATTCGATTTGGATCCATCCACGGTTGCTCTCGTTGGATATCCAGCTGAAGTCATTCCCATACTTTCCGTCGTTCAGGTTTTTCGCCTGATGCCTCGGGTTTGATCCGTTTGCATACGTGCCGGACACGGTCAAATTCGCCCCGTTTTTCGCAAGCGCCACGTTGCGGGACTGGGTCTCCGCGGTGAAAACTTCGATTTCATCGATGCAGGGTTCCGTTTCGCGGGCCGACGCCGCGTTCACCGTGAATTTGACGAACCGCGCCTCGGTGGCCTCGAAAACCTCCTCGTTGGTCGAGCCGCGCACAGGTGCCCTCAGGCGTGGCGATTGGGAGGCGGGCTGCCCTTCCGATGCCTCTTCAAGCGCGATGACATCCGCCGCAAGCGGGCCGCCTGCAGAACCGCTGCGTAGCAGAATGGTGCTTTTGTCCGTCATGCGGTGCAGGCCGGGGGTCGCCTTGAAGCCGCTCCAACGCCTTTGCTCGGGGACCGCCGGTGAGCCGTCGGCGAACTGGCTCTGGTTGAAAGTGGCGAGCTCCACTTGATCGTTCGTGGTCTTGGGGTTGCCGTCCGAATCCAGAACGTAAGTCGCCGTCGCGGTGTGGCTGGTCCACGCGCCCCAAGAAACCCAGATGCGGAACAGACCCGACACACGGGGCTCCCAGGCAAACACGTCTTCCGGTTTCGCCGCCTGCGTGCGCCAAAATTTGTAGGACTCGGCGATGTTGGGGAAGCGCTGGCTGTCGCCCAGATCTTCGGCCTGTCCTTTTTCACGGCCGGGCGAGTAGAGGGTCGGCGTCTGGCTGTCCGGCGTGCGTATTTGCGTCGTGCCGGCCTTCGTCGCGGTTGAAGCGGGGAGCGCGTCATCGACGAGCATGATCCGCTGGAGACGCGCCTTGGATGCGATGCCGACGAGCTTTTCCTCCAGAGGCTTCAACCGTTCTTTCAGCTCGCGAAGCTTCGACGAGTTGTCCTCGTCCTTCGGTGTTCTGATGGGCCGCTCCCCGTGCTTGACGCCCTGAAAAATCGCGGTGATGCCGTAGTAATCCTCCGCGGGGATGGGATCGAATTTGTGGTCGTGGCAGCGCGCGCAGTTCACCGTCAGCCCGAGAAACACGGCGCACGTTGTGCTGACCATGTCGTGCAGTTCATCCGCGCGCTGGTTGGCTGTGAGCACCGGGTCTTTACTTTTGACCTGGTCCATCGGACCTCCGACCAAAAACCCCGTAGCAGCGTCCTCTCCAAAATTGTCACCTGCGAGCTGATCCTTTATAAAACGGTCGAAAGGCCTGTCCTCGTTGAACGCGCGGATCACGTAGTCCCTGTAGTGCCACGCGTTGTTCCGCGGCTGGTTCATTTCGAACCCGTGGCTTTCCGCAAAACGCGCGACATCCAGCCAGTGCCTCGCCCAGCGCTCGCCGAAGCGGGGTGATTCAAGCACGCGTTCGACCAGTTTCTCGTAGCTGTTTGAAGACGCGTCAGCGATGAAAGCCTCCAGTTCACTGCGCTCCGGAGGAAGCCCCAGAACGTCGAGGTAAAGCCGTCGCATCAACGTGCGGCGATCGGCTTCGGGTGAGAGGCTCAAGCCTGATGCTCGGAGCTTGGATTCCACGAGCGCGTCGATGTCTGCGTGTGCCGCCGGTTTGGCGAGCGCTTGAAAAGACCAGTGCTGAAGACGCTTGTCCGTTGCGGCGGCGCGGTCGGCATCCGATTCGGGCCAGTGCGCGCCTTGATTGATCCACTCGCGAAGCTTTTGTACCTGCACCGAGGTAAGGCGTTCTCCTTTGGGGGGCATACGTTCATCCTCGTCCGGGGAGTTCACGCGCTTGAGCAGCAGGCTGGAATCCGCGTTTCCGGCAATCCATGCAGGGCCGGTGTCGCCGCCTTTTTGGGCTTGGGCGCGCAAGTCGAGGCGGAGTTCGCCCTTCTGCTTTTTTTCCCCGTGGCACTCGTTGCAGCGTTCGCGCAGCAGCGGTCGGATGTCGGCGTCGAAATCAACGGCGCCAGCTCCAGTGACGAAGGCGAGGACGAGGGCGATCCAAGTGGCGGCGAGGAGAGGAAGACGCATAGGGAACTCGAGGATGTTAGCAAGCGCCAGATTGTATACAATCTGAAAACGCGGGCCTCTGCCTGCGGAGCTGGAAAGTTTTTTCTTGGCCAAACAAAGACTTTGGAGCCTAGGCGGAAAATCGGAGAGATAATTAGCGCTTAAGCAGGTGGCCATGGGATTTTTGAGAGGCACGTCCCTGCAAAAAAGCGACCCATATGACAGGTACGGACAAACGGGTAGCGAAGTCCGGCCAGCGCCATCAACTTGCCGAGCTCATCGCGATGGCACTTAAAGGCGGATTAATTTCGTCTCCGCAGGTTTCCCGAAGTTGATTTCTGCTCATCTGCTGCTCGCTTCCGATACGGAAGACAGTGGGTTGCTTGGAGGCGCATTTTTTCGTGAAACGCCCTAGCTATTCTTAGCGCCTTCCGCGGCATTGATGATCGACCCTCATTGAGACTGAAGTTTATGTAAGCAGGAAAAACATGATGAACTAAAGTCGAAATAAACTCTGGAAACAGTGGTTCCGTGGCTTTCATGGGCGGCCATTGGTGTAGTTCAGATTTGGATCCGCAGGATGAGACTTTTTACGCCACTAGGCAGGCTTGATAGCTCTCTTGATTGAGTAGCGCATAATGATTTCATCGTTGCCTTGCGTGCCGTGTCACGCCGGCACAACCGCTTCTTGGTGCGGTTAGGTTCAGGGCCGCTCAAAAGCCTGGCCAGCGATCTCGATCACTTTTTCAACAGTCGTGAACGCGAAATAGAAACCTTCTGCGGGTGAGCAAAAGGAATGATGGCGTGGCTGTTTCAGCTCTGTGTCGGTGCAGTTAAATACTGCATCTCAGGCTATTTTTGACTTCTTGGGAAGAGCTCGGTGGCGGATGAGATGTTTCCCGAGAGCTCTGCAGACTAGGGCAATTGATCCTCCCGTTAAGAAGTGCCGGACTTTGATGTTTCTGATGTTTATGAAATCCAAAAATGAAGTGCCAGAGGAGCGTAGAAATACTCGGATTAACCACCGAATCGATACTCATTGGTGGCATCGGGTCCTTTTAATTCTCCGATGGACAAGCTTAATTCTTGCAGGTGCTTTCTCGCCGATTACCGGGATTGCTAGTGTGCCTTTGATTAGTGTGCAGCCTGTTTCCGCCAGCGGATTGGCGGGGGGAACCGTGCAACTGAGCGTGACGGCGACCTCAGAGGGTTCAAGCCTCACTTATGCGTGGTACAAGGGATCTGCTGGCGATACTGCCAGTCCAGTGACAGGAGGTTCATCGAGTTCCGTAGTGGTGACTGTTGGAACCAGCACGGCAGCGTATTGGACGCGTGTGACAAATGGCCAGGGAGCCACGGTGGACAGTGCAGCCGCAACGGTTGCACCGTTTGGCGGGTTGAAATTCACCCCGTTGGCATCCCTTACGCTGGATGGAGCGGAAATTTCAGCATTCGATCCTACGAGCAAGCTAATGTTTACGACTTCGAATGTCGGCTTGCAGATTGTGAACG
>JBILLT010000068.1:0-17845 GCA_044375925.1 Chthoniobacteraceae bacterium
TGCAAATCTACAGTCTCTATCGCCACCACCTGCTCGCTCAACAGCGCGTTCAGCTGACCGCTCGTCAACGCACTGACTTGATCGCTTTCAAGCGCTACGATTGCATCCGATCCAAATCCAACCACACCCGCCGTCGTAATCGCCACCACCTGCGCGGTCGAGAGCTCCACAATCTGCCCAGTGCTCAACGCAGCCACCTGCGCGCCGCTCAGGGCCCGCACGTCCCTCGTTTCCAGTGCCTGCAACTGACTGCTGAGAAGTGAAGCAACTTGTTGGGTTTCAAGAACTCCGACCTGAATTGTGGTCAATTCGGCAATATTGGCCGTAGAAAGGGCCCCCACCTGCGCCGGGTCCAAAACCCTCAGATCTGCTGCCTCTAAACTTGAGAATTGGAAGGTTGTGAGCGCTGCAATTTGGTCCGAAGAAAAGGCCTGGAAGTGCGCGGTGGTCAAGCCATCGACCGCTCCTGTTACGAAAGCAGCCGGCTTGAGCGCAGCGACTTGAGCGGTACCGAACGCACTCACCTGCGCGGTGGTGAAATACAAAATCTGCCCACGTTCAAACGCGCTGATCTGACCGGTCAGAAACGCGGACATCTGGCTGGTAGTCAGCACGTTGAGCTGGCTTTTACTATAAAGCGACGGCACATCCACGGTTGAGATCTGGGAGGTGGTCCAGGACTGGATTTGTGCGGTTGTGTACGTGGGCATATATTGGGCAAAAGTAGAGAATCTCGAGCTAGGTCAGCGGTCTGGCCAAAAGCAAGCCGCAGAAATTAGGGGTTTTTAGATGCCATTGCAATTACTTTCCAATGTTTGTTGATCGCCCAGTCTTTCGGCAAACAACTGAAGTCGAATGTCCCATCACAACAGAAGCTGACGCCCACACCCTTGGCGCCGATCAAAACTTGTCTTTCCTCCCAGTCACATTTCACACAGATGCATGTTCCTCCAACCTAAACACAATGAAAACGTGATGCCACTTTTAAACAACACTTCCTTTAACGCCAACATAAACTCCAACATAAACTCCAACATAAACGCCAACATAAACGCCAATATAAAGTTCAATATAAACGCCAAAATAAAAACCAGCATAAACAAAACATAAACACCAACACTAAAGCATTACATCAACGGAACTTGGATTTGGCAAAAGTCAATCGAAAGTCGCCTTTTACCGCTCAGCACCGCTCACACCCAAAGCATTTTCAGCAATTACGATCTAGGATATTTCACAATAAACGTCGGCGCCGCTGCCCGCCTCGACAGGAAGCGTTTCCGCACCACAAACCAAGGCGGGGGTCATTTTATGCCAAGCATACGCACCCCGATGTCAGCCCGGGATCCATCGGTGTTCTGGGTGGAGTTCGGACCACCTGAATTTCGCGCAGGAGATCGTTCCTGAAGGGAACAGTCCTCCGCCTGTACGCCGCCGAAAAGATGGTCTTTTGGCAGATTTGCTGTTCCCGCCAACAAGCTCTCAAAAATGCTGTACGACGACACAGGAACCTCGCTGGCGGTTTTGCATAGGCCTCGCTCCGTTCTCAACCCGATCACGGAAATCTCATCGGAAATCGTGTAGGGCCGGCCTTTTAAAAACGGCTGGTAAAATGAAGCGGTTTGCTCGCTTTTTCCCATTCAGTCCGCGAAGTCGGGCTAGACGCGGTGTATTCCATCTCTCCGAGGAAGTTGTTCGCTGCGGAAAAATCGGCTGTTTTCCGCAACAGGACAGCATGCGGGCGTTCCTGAAAATTGTTGGCAAGGCGCACGGCGTTGCTACCATCAAGGTTCGGAAATGGTAGCCGTAGCTCAATGGTAGAGCTCCAGATTGTGATTCTGGCTGTTGCGGGTTCGAGTCCCGTCGGTTACCCCATCCGCCCCGGCTGCCCGCCCGAAGTCCGTCAACGACTGCGCGAGCAGCGGGCCGCGGCAACGTTGGTCGCGGACGCCAAACTCTCTGCAGGTTTCAACGGTCGAGCAGTTCCCTTGCGATCTCGCGCGCAATTGCCGGAAAGGTTCTGGACCGACAGCGGATCAGCTTGTCCTCAACATCGGTTCGGTCGATGAATTCGACCTCGAGGAAACATGCCGGGATCGACCGAAGTTCAGGGGTTTTGTTGATCTGATAAAAGAAATTGGATCCTTTGCCTCCGTGCAGATGTGAATCCGCAATGACACTGCGGGCGAAGGAACCAGGAACAAAACCCGCGATCCCGCGAGCGGCTGCCTTCGCGAGGCGATTGGCAAACTCCTTGTCGCGCTCAAAATTCGGATTCCGATCCGCAGCAGCAACCATCCCGAGCGATCCCTTCGCGTTATGTGAATCGCTAGCGTTGAAATGAATGCTCACAATCGCAGCAGGCGGCTGCCCGCCTCCAAGGCAACGCTTTGCGCGCTCTGCAAAATCCGGGTTTTCGTCTGACTCGCGCGTCAGCCTGACCTCAACGCTTCGCCGGCTCTCTTTCGCAAGCACCTCCAAAGCGCCCGCAATTTCTTTCGAGAGCTCCAGCGTCAGCGTCTTTTCCAAAATGCCGGAGGGCGTCCTCGCATTGTTGGCCGAGGAAAGGGTCCGGTCCGCCATCCGACCGGAACTCTCCACGCCCCCATGTCCAGGATCAATCGCGATGATGAGCTTCCCGTCCCGCGATTGGGCGAGGGCTGCCGTGCACAAAAAAATCCCCAGGATCATCAGCCGTCTCACGGCAACGGATGCTTTTCGGAAAACCGCGTCACTCGACACCTCAGAGCACGTTGAGCCTGATATAGGTGAAACCATCATCTGTCTGCACAACGTCCACCTGCACGAGAGGATTCCCGTTGATCACAGCTGCAGCCACAGCCGTGCTGAGCTTGCGGCGGCGCAGCATGCCCTCAAGATTTTCCCGATTCTTGACCGAACTAAAAAAACTGTCTGCCTCGTCCTCCTCGTCGCGGATCCGGAATTTATGAAAATTCGCACGGTCCTGCCTGATGATTGCCGCGACGTCTCGGAGCGCATAACCGTCGCTAGCCCGGTGATCGCGCGCAGAGAGCCGCGCAACGTACGAGCAGATGACAGACTCGGCGGAGGCTGGAAGCGTTCCCGACAAAACAAATCCGAGAGCCAGAAGAATGAACTTTTTCATACGAGGTGATGTGAATCCGCGCGCATTGACAATCCTGCCGCGCACGAATGCAACGGCATCGCTCCAAACGGAGCAACCGGAATCGAAGGGCCCCCGATCCCCTCGGCTCCTCCAGCGTCGCCGCCCCGAGGCGGACGGACTCCACGGAAAGCAACCGGCGAACTTCCGCCCGAGGAAACGGTTGCCGATCGGAGCATGCTCATCAAGCGAAGCAAAGTCATGATTTACATAAGTTTAGACTAAAAAAGCCGCCGAAAACCGAAGCCGAACCGACTTTTGTCACAAATTCGTCACGATATTGACATAAATGTTGCAAGATCGTAACAAACTGATAATCTTCCACCAAGCCTGCGGGGAAAATCACCCCGCGAGTTTTCCTAACTCCCCTCCATTCAACTATTATGAAAGCTCTCTTACTGATCCTGATCACGGCGCTGTGCTTCGTCACCGTTGGATGCTCCAGCGGCGGAACCTCCACAAAGTTGAAGAACAAACTGAAATCGGATACCCATATCCTCTTTGAAGGAGCCTACTAGCGGAGCGGCTTTTAAGAGCTGGGCTCCTCTTAAGCTCCCCTTTGCGGCCGGCGTCCCATTTCGCCCTCCGAAGGTCTCGACCACGTTGTTCGGGTTTGACCGCGTTCAACGATAGACCCGACTCATCGAGGCAGCCTCATGAGTCGCCCGCTATCTGGGTCTTTCGCAATCCCTCTCGGAGAAATCCTCGTGGCATCGAGAATCGTGGCATTAAGAACTTTACCATCGTAGGGGCTCCTGATCCAGTTTGGCTTTCGAGCGGCGAACGCTAGCACGCGTGGCGCCTTTTTGTCCTCGAGAAACAGATCCACCGGCCGCAGGACACGGTCAGCGGGGTTATTCCCGGGGTCAATCTCGTCAAGGTTGGTTCCCTGAAACGGCTTGTTCAGGCCCATGTTTCCTTCCGCCTCGATGTTCGTCGGGACATCGCAGGGCGGTTTTCGGCAATGCGGATTTCTTCCGCACGCCTTTCCGGTTCTTATTTTCCCTTAAACGCTTGCGCCACCCGTTTACCGCTCGACGACCCGCACAATCCCAACATTCACTTTGCGTTCATGGAAAGTTTTCAGGAACAAATGCTCAGAGATCTTGAGGAAATCGGCCGCACAAGGATTCCGTTTGGAAAGTACGGGCCAGCGCACTATCCCCCTGACGGCCTCCCGATCTACGAGCTTCCCTCTGAATATTTGGGCTGGTTTCTCAGCAAGGGCGGCTTTCCAAACGGCCGTCTCGGAGTCCTTCTCGCGATGGTTTACCAAATGAAAGTCGACGGCTGCGACGAAATATTCAACGTGCTCAGACAACCCCGCGACACCCGCGCACCCTGATTCCCTCGTCTCTTTTTGAGGCTGATCAAAAACCTCCATGGCGCACCCGAGTCACGGCACGCATGCACGGGCGCCGCTGCGCTTGATTCTTGACGCGCCGCTTTCGCCATTGCGGACAACCCTCGAACAATCAACGAGCAGCAGCGGGCAGCCACTGCACTGCATCGACAATCACATGCCCGTCGGTCCCCGCGTTGCTGATCTCCACCCAACCATTTCTGCCGGCTGAAAATTCGAACACTCCAAGCACATGAAAAGGACCATCTCCTTTTGGTTTGAGTTTTTGATTCACAAAAAATCTTTCCTCTCCACCGGCATGCCGCACGGTCACAGGCACATTGGTGGCACGGTTGGCGTTTTCACCATAGGATACCGCAACCCGATAGCGGCCCGCCTGCGGCAAATCCGCGGTGAACCGCGCAGACATGGTCCCCTTCCCCTCGTTGCCGTCATGACGATAGGCATCACCAACGTATCCCGGCGTGGTATGTCCGGATGCCCCAAACCCATTGATCACAGCGTCCGTGTCGTCCAAGACAATCCCTGCCACGGAGGATTTGGGCAGCCCATGTCCCGCCGGCGCCGAAGGGGCCTCAAAATCAAGCACCTGGCCCGATGCCGACAACCTTGCCTTCAGCGCCCCGTAATCGATCCCTTGCACGGACGTACCCAGCTCAATCGCAAGCCCCGCTGCAGTAGCCGCAGACTGTCCCAGGACCATGAAGACGGGCTCCATGCGTATTGAACCGTACGCGATGTGGCTGGCACTCATGCAGACCGGAACCAAGAGATTAGTGCACTCGGAAGCCTTTGGACGGATGCTGCGGTAACTGATCGGATAGGGCCGGCTGGCTACTTGAACGTCCCCCTCGTTCCGGACAAATCCCTCACGCGTCACGTAACGTTGGACGTGATGTGAATCCATGTTGTACGCGCCCATTCCGACCGAATCCTCCACGACTTCGGCCCGCCTGCAGTTTTTCTCCGACATCACGTAATCGGAAATCATCCGCCTCGCCTCCCGCACGTAAAGCTGACGAGGCCAGTTGCCGTTCTCCGTAAATTCATCCTTCGCCAGACCGAAGCGCTGGAATGCCGCTTGTATTTTCTCCGGCACGCGCGGGTGGTGCGCGTAAGTCCACATCAAACCCTTCTGCCACTCCTCGTGCGCCCGCCAGATTTTCGCGCGTGTCTCGTAATCCGCCTCTGCGTAATCCCAGTTTTGGCCGATGAAATCCGTGCTGATCGCTTTGTTGTTGTTCGTATCCGTTTTGCGGTTTGGCATCGGGGTGGGAGCCCACGAGTGACGCTCGTCGCCCGCCTCAACATTCCGCAGCGCAAGTTCGTAAACGCGCTCATCGTAGCCCGCGGGCTTTTCCCAGTCCCTGCGGTTCTCAGCTGCATCGGTGGTGCACATGCGGAAGTTATATGCTTGGACCTTGTGATCGCCGGATCCATCCGGCCCGGGCATCGCCGGTTCAATCCCCGGCAGAAGCCCGCTGGATGGATCGCCCTTTTTCACATACGGATCCACGTTCATCTCAAACTGGTGGTGGATGTTGCGCCCGACCTGCACTCCGTTGAGCGTCTCGCCGTAAACGGAATTCGCTTCGCGGCCGACGTGATACCCGACCCCCGACTTCGCCATCAGGTCCCCCTCATACGTCGCGTCTATGAAAACCTTCCCTGCAAAAGTCCTGCCGCTCTCCATCACGATCTTCACAATCCTGGAACCTTCCTTAGCCACGCCCTTCTTCAAATCCAGGCGCTCGCCAAAAACCAACGTGATCTTGTCGCCCGCGGCTTTCAGCATCTGATGGTAAACCGCAGTGGCAACATGCGGCTCGAACGTCCACATGGTCCCCTCGTCTGCACTGCTGCCGTTTGGGCGACGCTCAAAGTACGAGGCACGCGTCTGATGTTTCCACTTCGACTCGTCAGCGTAATATTGAAAAATGCGGGTGTAAAATTCCCGGGACAATCCGCCGATCGCGCGCTTATTCCCGATGTCGGTGGCACCGAGTCCGCCCGTTGTCAGACCGCCGACAAAATTGGTGGGCTCAATCAAAACCGCAGCATGCCCGTCGCGGGCGGCCTGAATCGCAGCAGCGATCCCGCCGGAGGTTGCACCATAAATCACGATATCCTGAGCGCACAGATCCCGCGCGAACCCGAACATGGCAGCCAGCGTACCGGCCACAAACAAAAGAGCGTGTTTGATGCGTGTCATTTTGAACTTGAGCAAGTGCTTGATTTACGGGGGCCCGATGAAAAATATCCGCCGCTTTAAATCATCACGATGCCGTCCGCAATCAACGGGCGACTGCTCGGATGAATGGCTTCACTTGCAGCAGCGATTCGTCCGTTTTTCTAGACGTGTACGGACTCTTTACAAGCGCATTCAGCCTAATCATCCCGACGAAGACAGCCAAACCCTCGAGGATCACTCGAATCGACAACAGCGCGCACAGCCGCCCGACCTCATGCGGGATATGGTTGATCGGCTCGGAATTGATGTTTTAATGGCTACGGGTGGTTCTGAGAACGGCTCCAGGCAGTCGCTCGACGTCATCCGCATCCGCGCCATTCAATCCCCAAGAAAATGAAACCCGCTCCAATCACCCTGCTTTTGATGGCACTTTCAAGCTTCGCATTCGCGAAGGATCCGGTATCGAAGCCGAACATCCTCGTCATTCTTGCGGATGACCTCGGATACGGCGACGTGCGCTCTTACAATGCTGAGCGTGGAAAAATTCCGACACCAAACATCGACAAGCTCGGCGCGCAGGGAATGCGTTTCACCGACGGCCACTCCTCCTCGGGAGTGTGCTCGCCCTCGCGCTACACACTTCTCACAGGCCGTTACCACTGGCGCTCTAAATTACAGCGCGGCATCGTCGGCGTTTTTGGGGATCCCTTGATCGCCCCGGACCGCATGACCATCGGCACACTTGCCAAGCAGCAAGGCTACCGGACCGCCTGCATCGGAAAATGGCACTTGGGCTGGGATTGGCCCATCACAAAGGAGCAGCGCCCGCTGCTTTCACCTGGGCATCAGCCCGACGACGAGGCAAGCAAGCCCGGCGGGAAAAAAGCGGCGTCCACCCACATCCCGAGCGACCAACAAATCTCAGCATGGCACGAGATTTTTTCCAAACCAATCGGGGGCGGACCGATCACGCGCGGATTTGATTTATACTTCGGCACGGACATTCCAAACTGGCCGCCTTTTTGTTTCATCGAGAACGACCGCACGCTTGGCATTCCGACGGAGTTTTTGCCGCGCGAATACATGACTAAAAATCAGGCAAGCCAGCAGGGCCCGTCGCTCAAGGACTGGAAACTGGAAGGCATCCTACCGGCTCTCGCAGACCGCGCCATCCGGTTCATCCAGGAGTCCGCGCAAAAGAAAGAGCCGTTCCTTGTTTACATGCCCCTCACCTCGCCGCACACCCCGCTGGCGGTAAATCCGGAGTGGAAAGACAAAAGCCAACTCAATCTTTTTGCGGACTTCGTGATGGAAACAGACGCCGCTGTCGGACGGGTGATGGAGGCGCTGGAAAAATCCGGCGAAGCTCAGAACACGCTTGTGGTCTTCACCGCAGACAACGGCTGCGCGCCCTACATCGGCGTAAAAGAGCTCGAACAAATGGGGCACTATCCGAGCGGTCCGTTGCGCGGTTACAAAGCGGATGCATGGGAGGGCGGACACCGCGTCCCGTTCATCGTTCGCTGGCCGGGTGTTGTCAGGCCCGGCAGCGTATCCGGCCAACTCGTGTATCAGGCCGACCTGCTCCGGACTTTTGCAGACGCGTTCGGAGTGCAACTTCCAGAGACGGCGGGCGAGGACAGCTTCAGTCTCATTCCCCTTCTGAAGGGTGAGGATAAACCCGTGAGAGAAAGCGCTGTCAGTACGTCAATGGGCGGCACTCCGGCGTTACGCAACGGCTCGTGGAAATACATTCCGGCCCGGGGTTCCGGCGGTTGGGGCAGCGGGGGCGACCAATCTCAACCGGTGCAACTCTACAACCTCGCGGAAGATATTGGCGAAACCAACAACCTCGCGGCTTCCATGCCCGCAAAGATCGCCGAGATGCATTCCATCCTTGAAAAACTCATCGTCGACGGGCGCAGCACTCCCGGGGCGATCCAGCAGAATGACGTCGAAGTCATCCGCTACCCGCGTGAGGAGCCAACCAGGCAAAACCGCGGCCAAAAAAAGTAGGCCCCCTCAAACCTTCGCGCACTGAAAAGCCCTGAAAAGAGAGGAAGCCGCGAAGGTCAGTGCGCCTGCCCTTTCGCTGGTTTGAGGCCGGGCGGCAACCCGCCGCTTGGGCTGAGCCTCCTCCACCAGTCGGGCCCTTCCGCCTCAATGAGCGCGCTATGTTCCAGCAGTCGTTTCTTTAGCTCCGCGAACTCCGCCGCCTTGCTCTCACGCAGATCAGTCGTTTCCTGAGGGTCCGTCTTTAGATCGTACATCTCAAAAGCGCCGCGTGCCGGATCGCCCAAGACTTTCATGTCACCCGCGCGCATCGCGATCTTCGCATTCGGTGCCATATCAAGGCGCCAAAAAAGCGGTTGAGACCGATCCACTGTCTTGGAGGCACCCTGCAGCAAGGGCAGGACATTCACTCCGTCCAGGGTTCGGCTCCCGAGTGAAGCGGCATCCGCTCCGGTCGCAGCGAGCACGGTGGGCAGCACGTCACTGCCGATCACGGGCGTATTCACGGTCGAATTCGCCGGAATTTTTCCTGGCCACCTCGCGATTGCGGGCACGCGGATCCCTCCCTCATGCAAATCGCGCTTCCTGCCACGCAATCCGCCCGTCGAGCCCCGTCCCGGCGACTTGATGCCGTCTCCCTCGGGGCCGTTGTCAGAGGTGAAAAACACAAATGTGCTTTCCTCGAGCTTTAATTCGCTCAGGGCTTTTACAAGCTGTCCGAAAGCCGCGTCCATTTGTGTCACATTCGCGTGGTGCTCGCGCTGCACGTCATCCGCAAGCTGCGGATAGAGCGCCTTGTACTTGGGATCCGATTTGATCGGATAGTGAGGCTCATGGGTCCAAACCGTCAAAAAAAACGGCTTGCCAGGATCGCGCTTTTCACGAAGCCAACGCACTGCCTCAGCCACCACCAAGGGGGCAGAGTACCCCTGTATTTCGCCGGCAGGCGTCCCGTTTCGTACGAAGTTCGCCGGGTTTTCGTGGGAGGGGGCCGCATTGTTCTGCGTGGCCATCCACCAATCGTAACCATGGTCGTTCGGTTGGGGCTGTTCAGGATTGTTGAACAAACCGTTGAGATGCCATTTCCCGACATGCGCCGTAGCGAATCCAGCCTGTTTCAGAATTAGCGGCAGCGTGACCTCGCTGCGGCGCAGATGCACCTCCGATTTCTCGGCAAGCCACGTGTACACGCCGTTGCGATAGGGAGTTCTTCCCGTGAGAAGGGCGGAACGCGAAGGACTGCAAACGGCACTGCCAGCGTAACACTGGGTGAGACGGGCTCCCTCCTTGGCGAATGCGTCCAAATTCGGCGACTGGATTACCGGATGGCCGAAACACCCAAGGTCACCGTATCCCAGGTCGTCCGCTAAAAAGAGGATGACGTTCGGGGCGGCGGCAAGACCCCATCCTTGCAAGGCCAGCGTGAAAACAATGGTTAGAGCTAAACGAATACGGCGCATAAGTGATCCTTTTTCGGGTGTGTCGGCGAAGATGGTTGTAGCCTCTCTTAGAGCTGATCAATCGGGTTTTCCACCGCCGCAACGATGCCGCATGTGAAAAACAAAAAGATCAAGCCAGCACCTGCCTGATTATGTTGCCGTGAATATCAGTGAGCCGATAGTCACGGCCTTGGAATTTGTAAGTGAGACGGGTGTGTTCCAGGCCGAGCAAATGAAGGGCCGTCGCATTCAAATCGTGAATGTGCACGGGGTCTCGCACGATGTTGTAACTGAAATCGTCGGTCTCACCATGCACATGTCCCTTCCGGACACCTGCACCGGCGATCCAGACACTGAAGCAGCGGGGATGATGGTCGCGCCCGTGGTTGCCGCGCGTCAGGACGCCCTGCGAGTACACGGTACGCCCGAATTCGCCGCCCCAGATGACCAGCGTATCCTCGAGTAAACCCCGCTCCTTGAGTTCGCCAAGCAACGCGGCCGTGGGCTGGTCGGTGTCGTAACACTGACTCCTGATTCCCGATGGCAGATTGTTATGCTGGTCCCATCCGCGATGATAAAGCTGGATGAAACGCACTCCCCTTTCCGCTAGGCGCCGCGCAAGAATGCAGTTGGCCGCGAAAGTTCCCGGCTTCTTTGATTCGGGGCCGTAACGCTCGTAGATCTGCTCGGGCTCCTTCGAAAGATCCGCCAGTTCCGGAACCGCCGCCTGCATCCGGAACGCCATCTCGTACTGGTCGATGCGCGCCTGCGTTTCAGGGTCATGAAACTCCTCAAACTTCATTCGGTTGAGTGCGGCAACGTCGTCGAGCATCGCCCGTCGGCGCTCGTTGGTGAGCCCGGGCGGATTTGAAAGAAACAGAACTGGGTCCTTTCCGGAGCTCATCCGCACGCCCTGGTATTTGGATGGAAGAAAGCCGCTCCCCCACATCCGCTCGTGCAGAGGCTGGGCATTCGTCGGGCCACTCGGCCGTGAAATCAGCGCAACAAAAGCGGGCAAATCGGCGTTCTCGGAGCCGAGCCCGTGCGACACCCACGCGCCAAACGAGGGGCGCCCGCCAATCTGATGGCCGGTCTGAAGCAGCGTCATCGCGGGGTCGTGGTTGATCGCCTCCGTGTGCATCGAGCGGATCAGACACATTTCATCCGCGAATTGAGACGTGCGCGGGAGCAGTTCACTCAGCCACATGCCGCTCCGTCCGTGCTGCTGGAACTTGAAGTGCGAGGGTGCAACAGGGAACCGCTTCTGGCCCGCAGTCATGCCGGTCAAGCGCTGGCCGTTACGGATGGAATCCGGCAGATCCTTATCAAACTGGTCTTCCAACCCCGGTTTGTAATCAAACAAGTCGAGCTGCGAAGGCGCTCCCGCCTGCGTGAGGTAAATGATCCGACGCGCCTTCGGCGCGAGGTGGGCCGATTGGGCAGCAAACAAATCGGGGTCGGTGAGGGAGGCGAATGCGAGCGCCTTTAGCCAGTTGCGACGCGAGATGGGTGCCAGCGAGGTTTGGTCTTTCATGGGTCACTCCTTGGTGATCGCTTCATCCAGATTCATCAGAGTGCTCGCGACCGTCGTAAAAGCCGCATGCTCGGGCGCGGGAATCGCCGCGCTGATTTTTGTTTCACCGATTTCCAAAAGCTTCGCCGCGGCGTCCGGATCGGCCTGAAAATCACGCAATGCCCTTTCGAACGCGGCAGCTAAAATCTTCCGCTCACGACCATCCGGTTCCCGGGCTAAGAGCAGACGGAACCCGTGGGAAATCCGCGATTCCACGGTGTCTCCGCCCTCGGTGATCATCCGTTGCGCGAGGAATCGCGAGGCCTCCACGTAGGTCGGGTCATTCATCAGGTTGAGTGCTTGCAGCGGGGTGTTTGAGCGCGAGCGCCGCATCGCACACACCTCCCGGAACGGCGCGTCAAACACGAGCATCGCCGGATGAGGCACGCTGCGTTTCCAGTACGTGTATAGACTGCGGCGGTACAAATCTTCGCCGTGTCCCTGCGTGTAGGTCGCCTTGGGGTTGTCCTTTTGCGCCACCACCTGCTCGTACAAGCCCGGCGGATGATACGGCTTGACGGCAGGGCCGCCCACTTTGCGGACCAACAGACCGCTGGCGGCCAAACTCTGGTCACGAATCACCTCGGCCGGCAAACGATGCCGCGGCCCCCGTGCGATCCACTTGTTCGCGGGATCCGTCTCACGGGAGGCGACATCGGCAACCTGCTTCGAAGACTGACAATAACTTTCGCTAGTCACGATGAGCTTGATGAGATGCTTCATATTCCAACCCGATTCGCGAAAGGTGACCGCGAGCCAGTCAAGTAGCTCCGGATGACTGGGCAAGTCACCCTGCGCCCCGAAATCCTCGCTGCTGCGCACAATGCCGGCTCCAAAAAAGTGCTGCCAGATTCTATTCACAACGACCCTTGCCGTGAGCGGATTCTCCGGGCTCACCAGCCACTTGGCGAGCCCCAGTCGGTTCTTTGGAAGATCAGCGGCGGGCCTCGGCAGAACCCCGGGGGTGTCGGCCATCACGCGCTCACCCGGCTTGTCATAAGCCCCGCGCATCAGGATGAACGTTGGGCGCGGTTCCGGTTGCTCCTCCATGACGAGGGTTGTCGGAATTTCAGCCTCTGCATCCGTAACAGCCTTCCGCAATGAGGCCTCTTCGTCGCTCAGTTGCCGATACTCGGGAAGCTGTGAAAGACGGTAGGACTGCAATTGCTTTCGCTGCGCCGCCGTCCGCTTCGACTCATCGATTTTAGCAAGCGCGATGATGGAATCGGGAGCTAGTTGCTCCGTCACCGAACTGGTTGCACTGATACTCCAAGCCGTCGACCCACCTGCGTTTTCGACACCAATGGTAATCTCAGCCTCCTCTCCCTCCATCGCAGAGGCAAATTCGAAAAGGGCAGCGGCAGACTTGCCTGGCGCCACCGAAAGAGGCACGCGCGTGCTGCGGTTGTTGTCGAGCACAGGTTGGTGCGCAGCTTCAAGCGCGCGGAGGACGACTTTGCCAACCTTCAACTCGCTCCACTGAAAACTCGCCGAAGGATCCTCCGTCGCACATTCCACACGGAGCGCTATGATTCTACCCTGCGGAAGCTTCGCGGTGATTCGGATGTCGTTGGACCGTGTCTCCTGCGGCCCCAAAATAACGGCGTTTTTCTCAATCCGGGGAGGCTGATCTCCCCCGGTGGCGCGGACCGGCAAAAGAGGCAACCATTCGACCTGAGCCGTAGCTAGGCTCTGCGCCCAAGCCTGCAGATCGGGAACATCAAATCCTTTCCTCCGCTCCTCCACCTTCGAAAGCTTGGAGTTTAACTCCGTGATCTTACCCTCAATCTCGGGCCGCGGGAGACGCACGAAAGGAGGAGCGTTCGTCCGAACCGGATTCGAGTAAATCCCGACACCGCGCTCCGGGACGTTGTGAAAATACGCTTTCAAAGCGTAAAAATCCTTTTGAGTGAACGGGTCATACTTATGGTCATGGCAGCGGCAACACGCGAAGGTCTGGCCGAGCCATACGGCAGCCGTTGTCTCGACGCGGTCAGCCGTGTATTCGGCGAGGAATTCATCGGCAATGATGCCTCCCTCCTCGTTCAACATGTGGTTGCGATGAAAACCCGTGGCGATCCGCTGGTCCAATGTTGGGTCGGTGAGAAGATCTCCTGCGAGCTGCTCAACGGTGAACTGGTCAAACGGCATGTTTGCATTGAACGCCCGCACCACCCAGTCACGCCACGGCCAGAGTTCGCGATCACGGTCCACTTGATAGCCGTTGGTGTCTGCGTAACGGGCGGCATCCATCCACCCGACCGCCATATGCTCCCCGAATGCCGCCTGCGAGAGATAGTAATCCACCATGGCCGCATGGGATTCGGGAGATGCAAACCGCTTCTGTTCCTCAATTGTGGGCGGCAGTCCCGTCAAATCCAAAGCCACCCTCCTCACAAGCGCCGCAACATCCGCGCGAGCAGAAGCATTCAATCCATGCTTGGGGAGTTCGGCCTTGATGTAGGCGTCAATGCTATCGCCCGCTGCGCTTTTCACCGGCGGCACGAAAGACCAGTGAGGTTCTACCTTCGCGCCCTCCTGAGCCCAGCGCTTCAGCATTTCCTTCTGCGCAGTTGAAAGCTTCTTGTGAGACTTCGGAGGGGGCATGATCTCGTCCTTGTCCGTGGCGAAAATGCGGCTCACAAACTCCGCCCGATCAAACGTTCCCTCCAGATCAAGCCTCAAATCTGCTTTCCTGTTCCCTGCATCCGGGCCGTGGCAAGCGAAACAGTTGTCCGAGAGCACCGGGCGCACCTCCCGGTTGTAGCTTAACGGCGCAGCCTTGGAGTCTCCCGACACGAGAAAAATGGACAGGAAGAAAAGAAAAGCTGGTGCGGAAAACTTCATCGGGGGGGGGCTTTTGCAGAAAGGACAAACGCGCCCTCTACTACAAACGCAACCAACGCGGGCGTGCAAGATCCTTGTGTTGTGCGGACCAAGGAAGTCCTCGCCCATCGCGCCCCAGGCTAATCCGGCGCATCCGGGCCTCCGCTTGGCTTCCCGTGCTCAATGATCCACACCTTCCTCAAGATCAAGAATCGATCCGCCGGTGAAAGGCAACCAGCGGCCATCCTTACTTAGGCAACGGAAGCAACTGTAGCGCGTCCAAAATCACAAAGCCGTCTGTCCCAGAATTTCGAATGGTAATCACACAGTCTCCTTCGAGTTCGACGTGTCCAATCGAGCGAAACAACTCGCCGGCGTCCATTCGCACTCGTTGATCCACCTTAAACACAGTGCTAAGCCCGCTGCTCTCGATGGTCACCGGCACGTTCGTCGCGCGTGTTTCGTGCGCCGAATACGCCATCCGGAGATCGTATTTTCCACGCGACGGCGCCCTGAAGCGGAACACGGCGATGGACTCACCGTCGGCGCGCCTGTCGTCGTGTTGATATCCGCCGCCGACGTGTGGCTTAAAGACCGAAGAGCGGCTCCAGCCACCCCTGATGTCCGCGTGCGAATCATCGAGAACAAGGCCGGGAAGACTGCTCGGTACGACGCTTGTGACTGAACGCTGCTCAGTCGGCAGATCCGGCAGCACTGGCAGATCAAGCACCTGCTTCTGCGCCACTAAACGGGCGCGCAGATCTGAATATGGAAGCTCCTGAACGGCGATTTTCTGCTTTGCACTCATTGCGGCGGCGATTCCCGCGCTCTGGCCGAGACTCATCCAAGTGGGTTCGACGCGGATTGAGGAAATGCCGACGTGGGTGCAGGAAAGCGCTACCGGGACCAACAAATTTTGGCACTCGGCTGCCCTTGGTGTGATCGCCCGGTAAGGGACGTGGTATGGGTATCCGTGACCGCGGCCGGGCATGCGCACCGGCATGATGGTGCCCTCATTGACAACCATCGACCCCGTCCCGACCCGCTGGCAATCGTGTGAATCAATTGGAAATGACGACACCACGATCGCATCTTCCTTCCGTGGGTCTTCCCTGATGTCCTTTTGTGACAAAACATATTCACCAATCATGCGACGCCCCTCGCGCACGTACAGCTGCGGCGACCAGTGTCCGTATTCGGCAAACTCATCCCGACACAAGCCAATTTGGGCATACTCCTCCCGGATCTCAGCAGGAACCGCGGGGTCGTTGCTCAAAAAGTGATACATCTCAAGCGTGTACTGCTTGTGCGACTCCCAAATTTTTGCGCGCTCCGCCTCGTCCGCGTCACTCCAGCTGTTTCCACCGCCGACCAATCCCATCGAAAACTGCTTTCCGATCCCGTTGTTCGCATCAAATTTATGACCCGGCAACGGATAAAAATCCCAAGGCACTTGCGGACGCTTTTGTTGAGCAAAGTAACGACGGACAACCTCAAATCTCGAGCCGTCATAATTCGCGGGCCTCGGGAACGGAACACGATTTTCGGGATTCTTTGTGACGCAAAGGCGGAAGCTGTACACCATCACGTTGGAATCTCCGTCGGCCTCCGGGCCTGCATCCATTGCGGTGATGAGGGGAAGTGGGGCGCCGCTGCTTCCAAGACCCGAGATCGCCATGCTGGGCTTCGGATATTGTTTCCCGGCGAGTGACTCCCCGAACTCACCGCGGCCTTCGCGTCCAATGGTCCACGCGACGCCCGCGGCGGCCATCAAGTCGCCCTCGTACGTGCCGTCGATGAATGTTGCCGCCGAGAAATCACCGTCGCTGGTACGAATGCGCATGATTCGCGAACCATCTTTTTCCACCAGTTTCAGCACTCGTCGCGTCATCACTTTCACACCGGCCTCCGCCAGCATTGCATTAGTGACCCGCGCCGCAACATGAGGTTCGTAAGTCCAGTAGGCCTGATCCTTCACGATGACCTGATATGGCAATTTCACGCCGCGATCCCGGTAATCCTTTTCGATCCGCGAGTGCCATTCTTCAAAAAGCCCTCGCAAAGTGCTCCTCACCGTTTGATTCGAATCTGAGAAGCTCAATCCACCCGTGTTCACCCCGCCGACGTGCCCTGTGGGCTCAAGCAAGATCACAGACACTCCTTCACGGGCAGCCGCAACAGCCGCGCAAAATCCTCCCGGCGTGGCCCCGTAGACAATCACATCGGCCTGCATTGCTGCTTGCGCAGAAAGGCCCAGCATTAAAAATACGATCACAAAAAGGCCCGCCACAGGGCACAAGATGTCGAGCTTGAACCGCTTTGGACAATCCATTAAAGCAACGGCATTCCAAATAAATTTCAAACTCCGGCTTGTTCAATTTCACACTGGGCAGTGTACGACCGAACCGCGGACGCGTAAGGGCGATAGCAAACGCCGGATACGAAGCAAGGTTGCATTTGGTTCATACAAGATGCCAGTTCCCCAGCATGAAGGTGGTGGGCAGTGAGGGAATCGAACCCCCGACCAACTCGGTGTAAACGAGCCGCTCTACCGCTGAGCTAACTGCCCTTTATGCTTCAAAACCAACGCTTTCCATTATTTCTATCAAGGTCGAAAGTGTGTAATTGTAGCCGAAAGTGTAACCTGACACACTGAAATCAGGTGGAAAATAGTAGAAGTCAGACGGGAACCTTTGAGCGGGTTGCTGAGTGTCTTTCCCAGTATTCGACAACTGGAAAATACTTTGCGCTGTCTAAGGTAGGAGGCAGGCAGACACGGGTCAATCTTCAAACACGGGACTTGGCCACGACGAAACGAAAGCGCGACGCAGAGAAGGCAAAACTCCTAAAGACAGACACGGATAAACTGAACTTTACCCTCGGCTAATGCGTTAAGACCTGTCTGGAGAGTAGGTCCCAACTGGCTGTAAAGACACGACTGCGATACACGCGTGTTCTCAAGGCGATGGTCAGGTTCAAGCCAACTGCAGATGCCGCCCTTGGAGACTATCGAATGGGTAAAGTAACCGCAGACTTGGTGTTAAGAAAAGCGCGAAGGTTGGCTGAGAGCATTCCGATTTTACACGGCCTAAAGAGAGTATTTTTAGCGCTCCGAAACCGACGGCAGATGCTTCCGAAAAGTAATTTTGGGAAAGCGTTCGCGTATGCCTTGGAGCGTTGGTCCGAGTTGGAGTTATACGCAAGCGAAGGACGCGTAGAGATTGATAACAATCCGTGCGAACGCGCGATCCGCCCAACAGCTGTCGGCAAGAAAAACTGGCTGTTTATTGGCGAG
>JBILLT010000069.1:0-17763 GCA_044375925.1 Chthoniobacteraceae bacterium
CATCGTATTAAAATAAAGCAAAAAGCAAATATCCACGTCGTTCACTCCGAGTCTTCACTCGGGTGGGGTGGTCAGGAGCACAGGACATTTACCGAACTTATCGGCCTCAGGAAGCGAGGATTTCGGGTGTCTCTTGTGGCTCCACCTTCAAGTGTTCTCTTCAAGCGAGCGGCCGCAGAGGGAATCGAAGTTCGCGCATGCCGTTTTTCAAGGGCATCGACTATTCCCGATGTTTTGATGTTGAGCGCGTGGCTTTCACATCGAGGAGTGAAGGTGCTGAATACGCATAGTTCTCGGGACGGATGGGTCATGGGACTGGCCGGGCGCATCGCAAGGATCCCTCTGATTTTACGCACGCGTCATATCGATGTGGACTATCCATCGCCGCGAATCAGTCGAGTTGCGTTTCGGTTTCTTGCGGATCATGTACTCACCACAAGTAAAAAGATCACCAGTCATTTGGAAAGAATTTTTGATCTTCCGAGCAGTCGCATCTCGACTCTGGCGACGGGGATAGACTTGGAGCGCTTTACCTGCGAGGGCGAGTTGTCTGATTGCATCAAGGGCATCCCAAAGCCTGTCGTAGGTATGGTTTCCGTTCTGCGTTCATGGAAAGGTCACGCTGACTTTCTTCGTGCTGCTGCTCTTTTGAAGGCGCAAGGTTTTGATGCGGCATTCGTTATTGTCGGTGGCGGCCAGTCTCCTGCTTGGATAGAGGCACAGGTTCAATCGCTGGGCCTCTCGAATAGCGTCAGTTTTACGGGGCACCGGGAGGACGTGCCCGAAGTCCTCAGGGCGCTTGATGTGCTCGTGATTCCATCCACGCGTCACGAGGGAATACCGCAGATTGGGTTGCAGGCGTTGGCGTGTAAAACACCGGTAGTTGGGAGTAATGTTGGAGGGATCCCAGAGGTAATAAGGCACGGGGAAACCGGGCGTATATTTCAGGCGCAAAATCCCGATCAATTGGCTTCGATGATACGGCAAACGATTGAAGACCCGGGTCGGACGCGAGCGATGTTGGAAAATGGCCGGAGGCTTGTTCAGGAGAAATACGGTACGGACGCAATGCTGGATCAACTTGAGCTTCTTTATGAAAAGTACATTTCCGGGAAAAACTCAAAAGTCTGATGGAGGTTCTACCGGATGAAAATCGCGCTTATACGCAGGCGATTCAGTGCTTCTGGGGGGGCGGAGTTGTACGCGCAGCGTTTGCTGGCAGGGTTGGTTTCGAGAGGACACGAGACGCATTTGTTTGCTGAGTGCTGGGACGCGGTTGAGCCCGGAATAAAATTCCACAAGGTCGCATCGGTTGGTTCCAGGGCAGTTAAGTCCGTTCGATTCGCTGAATCCGTTGCGTCTGCAATCCGAGAGTTCGACTTCGATTGCGTGTTCAGTCTTGAGCGGACGATACAGCAGGATGTCTACCGAGCCGGTGACGGAGTTCACAAGGTGTGGCTTGATCGGCGCCGCGCTTTTGCGCCGTGGTGGAAGAAGCCTTTTGTTGGAAGTGGTATGTTCCACCGCAACATGCTCCAAATTGAGAGGCGTACGTTCGATCCAAAAAACACCCGATCTGTGATTGTCAATTCCGAGATGGTTAGAGAGGAAATTGTCCGCGAATTTGACTATCCCGTGGAAAGCATTCATCTGATACGGAATGGTGTCGACACGTTACGGTTTTCGGGACGGGATAAGGATGCGGCAAGGGAGCGGTTTGGCGTGAATAAAAATGAATTTGTAATCGCCTTTGTTGGATCTGGTTGGGAACGGAAGGGATTAAGATTTTTATTTGACGCACTAAACACGCCTGCTCTGCGGGGGATGGCGCGCGTGATTGTCGCTGGCAAAGGAAAGGTTCCAGGAAACGCCAGCAAGAATACAATCTTCACCGGACCAATCCTGGAAGTTGAGGAGGTTTATGCAGCCGCCGACCTCTTTGTGACTCTTCCCATTTATGAGCCCGCCGCGAACGTCGTTTCAGAGGCTCTTGCTGCGGGTCTGCCAGTGATTACTTCGTCCCAAAATGGCGCAAGTGAGCTATTGCAGGACGAGCGCACCGGTTCGATTGTACCTGATCCGAGTGACTTTCAAGAAGTGGCTTCTAGAATAAAGTATTGGATGGGTATGGGTGGTGCTGCGGGACGTGCTCCATGCGATGTCGGGGCATTGGATATTCGACGAAACGTGGATGAAACACTGGTGCTGCTCGAAAATTTTACGGCCGGCAAACTCGAACGCCTTTGATTGCCTGTAAGTTTATCCAGGGCATGTACCGTTACGCACTGGATTGACCCACCTGACGATCGACATTCTTTTGGGCTTTCCCAGCCTGTAAATCCTCTAACAGCGAATATTTCAAGAAAACTTCCCTCGCGCAGAGATTCGCAATTTGAAAACCTTGTTTACCGTCAAGAAAACCACCGCGAAACAGATAGCCGCGGATCCAGCGGAATGCCGCATGGGAATACGCTGAGATACGATTACAGCTTTTACCGGCCTCGAACTTGTCCTGAGCCCACAGGGCGGCGTATCTGCAGCAGCGGTCCCAATGGTCCGCGCGATTTTTGAATGAGTGGTGCTCAATTTCTCCGGCTAGTTCCGAGATTTTTCCGCTGATCTGCAGTCTCTCATGTACGCGGCCCCCAACAAATTCGGCATGCGCTTTTTGGAACAGCCGTACCAATCGGTCCGGATACCAATCACCGTTTCGAATCCATCGATTTTCGTAAAGCACGCAGCGCGGCATCGAGTATCCTGAAACTTCAGCAAGCATGTTGCCCGCGGACTTTAAGTTCACTATTTCCCGGATAAGCGCGGGTGAGAGTGCTTCATCAGCGTCGATGCTGAAAACCCATGGATGCCGGGAATGTGACAGCACATTGTTTTTCTGCGCCACATAACCTTTCCATGGAATCTCAATCCATCGCGCGCCAAAGGACTCGGCAACGCGCTTCGAGTTGTCCGTGCTTCCTGAATCCACAATGACGATTTCATCGGCCACCGACCCAATTGACGTTAAGCATCGCTTCAAGTTGCTCTCCTCATTAAGAGTGATGATACCGAAGGTGATCTTCATTTTTGCGGAGTGCTCTGCTAAAAAGAATCGAATGAAGCGGTAAGGAGAAATTTTTATTGAACAGCCGGTTTGCCATCGCCCGCTTTAAGCACGGGGTTCTGTTTATCCGGGGGAGTTGGCAATCGTTTTTTTTCTATTTCACCTGCGTGCACGCGAGCCACTTGCCACATGTAGCCGGGGCCACCGCTGCCGGCCGATTCCGCGCTGAAAAGGTCGACCGCTTCCCTTACGAGTCTGCTGCCCTTTGCCGCTTCGCCGATGAGGTCGTGGTATACGCCTGCGTAGTACAGAGCAAAGAATAAAACCTGAGGGTTTTGCTTTCCCCCCAGCTCTTGGGCCTCGTCAAGCACGGCCTGAGGGCTCCTCTTTCCTTCGAGCATTTCGTAGATTGAAGGAAACGGATGACGGTCGAATCGGCTATAAATAAGCATCGACCCACGTGCATGATCCAAGCCCTTGGATCGGGCGTCGCATAGAAACTTCCAGACTCCGTTTTCACGGTCACGTCCATCGTGCAGGTGGTATTTCTCAAACTGTTTAGAACCCTTTTCGAATTCTTCGTTGAAATAGTAAGCTATGCCCAACCTCCAGTGCGGGGCATTCTGCGCCGGATCAAGCTCAATCATCTTTTCATAATCTGCAACGCTGGCCGCGAATCGCCCGAGAAATTGGCGGAAATCTCCGCGGCGCGAGAGCAGGTTGATTGATCGAGGAGCCTCTTCAATCGCGCGAGTCAGCGCTTCCTCCTGCTTTAAAAATCCGGCTAACTGAGACGCAACGTCCGTGTCACCGAGCATTGTGGTGGCACACGTAAAAAAAAGAAAAGGGATGACCCATACAGACTGCGATTTTGTCGTATATCCCATCTTTGATTTGGTTGATGTTGAGGAGCAAGCGACGCCGCAAATGGGTTTTTCGCTAGCTGCGGGCCGCCAGAACTGATGCAGCCGAGGTGACGCTGGAGGTTTCTGTCTCACCCCAATCATATGCCTGAGCTTTTGCGATCCCGAGAACTCCTGCTAGGGATCCGTCTGCCCTGAGTGCCGGGACCGCCAGTGACCCCTCCATTCCCGTGTTTTTAGCCGCCGGACGTGCCTGTCCGGATTCATCTGTCTGAAGGTTGCAGATTGTGATCGGAGTCTTTCGCTCGGCGGCTAGACCAGCAATGCCTTTTCCGATCGGGACTCTTTCAATCAGGGAAATTACTGGCGGAGGAATCTGATGTGCCGCAGACAGGACTAAAACACCATCGACTGCAGAGTGGTAGGTCCCTGCCTGACACCCGAAATGGTTGAGGATCGCCTCGAGCGCCGAAGGAAGAGACGCGGTTTCCAGTGTGTGAATGAGTTCCGGTGGCAGCATATAGGTGGCTGGGTGATCGCTTGAAACGCCTCAGGATTGTTGTTTTTCGAGCATTCGGTCAATCGTTGCGTCCAACAGTTGGCGATATCCCTCGACGTCGAAACAGCGTGAATCTGGCGTGCCCTCGATGCGGAATAGCCATCCCTCGCCGTAAGGATCTCGGCTGATGAGGTCTACATCGCTGAGAAGCACAGGGTTTCCCTCGATGAACCTCCCGTCGACCGGACTGTACAAGTCTGATATCGCCTTAAAGCCCTCTACCGAGCCGACGATTTCGCCGCTCAAAACGTGTTCTCCGGAACGTTTTTCAAATTGATGCTCTACGAGATCACCGAGCATTCGTGTGGCGAATTTTGTGAAACCAACCCTCCACACGTCGCTGTCCTCAGCGGCAAGCCAGTAATGGCTTGGACTGAATAAGAAAGTACTGGGAAGGTGCGTTACAAACGTCGCACGCTTGTAAAAAACAGTTTCTCCGGCCATCGGTTTGTGGGCTTAAACTTTGCCTGGTGTGACGGTCATTCTCTCCGCGAGCGCCTCCCATTCGCGGTTTGCTACTTCAATCTCAGTCGCCAAATCATTCAGTTCGCGATTTAACCGTAATGCAAGGGCGGGATCCTCGTAGCTTTTAGGATCCTCAAGTTCCGCGACAAGTTGAGACTGACGCTTTTCTAGCGCGGCAACTTTTGTCTCGGCTGACAAAAGTGCTCGATCAAGGTCGCGCTGCTCTTTCGCCCGCGCGTTCCGATCCGCAGCCTCCCGCTTCCGCGCCTCGCGCACCTCTTTGAGTCCGACGTTTGAAAATGATTCGGTAGACGTCTCCTGAGGCGGATTTTGTCTTTCGGCTGGAGTGGACCTTGTTTCAGGTGGTCTTGAGTCCGACAACTGAGCGCCTGCGACAAGGGCTGCCCGCGCCGAGACTGCCTTGGTTTTATCAAGATAGTAGTCATAGTTGCCTGCATACGGCGTCAGTTTGCCCGCTGAAATGTGCAGCACTGAATCAGCAATGGAGCGGATGAAATGAACATCGTGGGAAATGAAAATAAGCGTTCCCTCGTACTGTTTTAGTGCGCCAATCAGTGCATCGATTGATCCGATATCGAGGTGAGTCGTCGGCTCGTCCATCAGAAGCAGGTTCGGAGGGTCAAGGAGCAGTTTGACGAGCGCCAGTCTGGTCTTTTCCCCACCGCTCAGCACTGCGACGGGCTTGAACACATCGTCGCCCCTGAACAAAAAGGCGCCCAGCAGCGAGCGTGTCATCTGTTCCGAAACACCGGAAGGTGCAGCCTCCATCGCCGCCTCCATCACAGTAGCGTTCGCTCGGAGCATCTCGTTTCGATGCTGCGAAAAATAGCCCGCACGGACTTGGTGGCCAAGTTCTCGATTGCCTTTTTGGAGTTCGAGCACGCCCGCCAGGATCTTCAATAGTGTCGATTTTCCTGCCCCGTTGGGCCCTACCAACACTGTCCGTTGCCCGCGCATGGCTTGAAAGCTGATCTCCTCGTAAACGCGGAGCTCACCGTAAGCGTGATGGATTTCATGAAGTGTGACAACCTTGAGACCGGATCTTTGCGGTTGCGGAAATCGAAAGCTGCTCACAGACCGCTCCTGCGACTCAGGCGCATCGATCTTTTCCATTCGCTCGATCTGCTTGAGTTTGCTTTGTGCCTGCGAGGCTTTGCTTGCCTTCGCGCGAAAGCGATCAGCAAATTGCTGAAGGGATGCGATCTCACGCTGTTGATTTTTGTAAGCTGCAAGATGCTGCTCGGCACGTTCGCTTTTTTGCACAACGTAATCGTCGTAGTTTCCTCGGTACCGATTGAGTGATCCTCGACTCAATTCAATAGTTGTCGTAATCAGACGATTCAGAAACTCGCGGTCATGTGAAATCACCATGATCGCTCCACGGTAAGCGCGCAGGTGCTCCTGAAACCAGCCGAGTGACTCCAAGTCTAAATGGTTGGTAGGTTCGTCGAGCAATAGAAGGTCGGGCTCTTGGACAAGCAACCGTGCCAAATGGGCGCGCATGATCCATCCGCCGCTCATTGTGCGCGCCGCCCTGTCGAAATCTGTCTCTCGAAACGCAAGTCCGCTCAGAATCTGCTTCGCTCGCGCTTCAACTTGCCAGCCGTTTTCATCGGCGAAAATTGCCAGCGCTTCTTGGTGCGGCTCCGAGTCTTCAGGTTCAGACGCAATTATTCTGTTTGCTTCAGCCAGTGCCGGAGACACGGCCATTGCCAGATGCAGGACTGACTCTTCCCCAACCGGAGCGCTTTCCTGCGGAAGAAAGCCGTAGTTTGCCCCCTTCTCCCAGCACACGCGCCCACCGTCTGGAGGCTCGGCTCCAAGAATGATGTTCAGCAGTGTCGATTTGCCCGCTCCGTTGGGACCAACCAGGCCGATGCGGTCCCCGCGGTTGATTTGTACGGACACATCCTCGAAAAGCGTACGGCCGCCGAAGGATTTTGTGACTTGAGCAAGGGTGAGCATGTAAGGGCGTCGTTTTGCCTCAGGCGCTGATTGACTGCAACCCTCCTGAGGCGCGTGAGAAAGATTTCTTCGGCATTTTGTCCCGGTCAATAAGTAGGCGAAGACGGGCTCTCAAGGATGCCATCGATGATGAGCGCTAGCCGGGCAAGCTCGGGGAGTCTGTCCAAGACCGAACGCAAGCGCGGCAGTGCAACTGGGATGTGGGCTAGAAAATCGGCGCGGTGCCTCTGATGGCCCAGGAATCCGTATGCTCCCAGCGCCTGCATCAACCGTTGAGCCGCGCACAGGTCGTAGATCCTAGTAAAAGCGTCTGGGTTGGAGATCGAAGGGTGATCCGCCGCGATGCTCTTGTAGAAATCAAGCAGGTGCTCCTGTTCATCAGTTGAAAGGTTGACGTAAGGGTCGAGGAGCAAAGAGGCGAGGTCGTATTGCGGAAGGCCCGAGCGCATTCCTTGAAAGTCAATAAAGCAGGGTTGCTCGTTGAGAATCACAACGTTTTGCGACTGAAAGTCACGGTGCACGAGCATGCGTGGGATCAACGAGAGTTCTTGCGCAACTGCGAGCAGCTTGGGCTTGCACTCACTAATCGCGTCCTTGTCCAAGCCAAAATGGCCGTGCAGGCAATGCGCAAAAAAGTATTCCTGTTCCCACACGTACAACCTTTCGTCGAAGCCCGGTTGAAGGCTCAGGGGTTTGGGGCGGGACGATAGATGGCCGACGGCGTTGTGCAGGCGGGCAACCTCCTCCAATGTCGCCTCGTAAAGAGGGCGCCTCTTCCGCCACGGCTCGTTTCGGAAAGTCCACAGGTCTGTCTCGCCGAGGTCCTCCATCCAAATCCGTCCCAAAGCCGGCTCATGGTGATACATCCGTGGAACCCGGACTTCAGCGCCCGTCAAAAACTCGCCGATCTCCACGTAGTGCTTATTCTCTTCACGCTGGCAACCGTATTGGACGAAGATAATTGGCCGCCCTCCATTGCGGTGAATTCGGTAAAACTTCCGGTCAGAGCCGCCCTTTTCAAGAGGCTCTATCTCTAGTTTTGCGCCTTCCAGTTCTGGAAAATGGGCGATGCTACTGAGTTGGATTTCAGAGAACTCGGAGGAGGTCACAGGATAAAGGGTGAGTTTTGGCTTTTAACAAGGAGCGAATCTTTTCAGCGACGGTTATAGATCCGCGTCAGTGTGATCGCCCTCGACTGTGCGGCCCGATGTGACAATACATCGGGTCAATCTGGAGGGCCCATCGATTACGGTGTCTTCCCATACGATAGAGTCCTCGAGGATCACACCGGCGCCGATTCTTGCATTGGGCCCGACGGCGCATGCTCCGAGGATTTTCGCGTTTGGGTGGATTTGTGAGTCAGGTGAAATCCAAGGCGCGGGCTTTTGGGGGACCTTTGCGAGCTCCGCGTGAACAGCGAGGATCTGTTCCCGAGAACCCAAATCCCACCAAGTGCCCTCATCGATGACGACACCGCCAACTCCGGTTTCATCACGGATCATCTCAAGAAATTTGGGAACAACACTGATCTTTGTTTTGGTTGGAATCCGATCGAGAAAAGATGGGTTTACGAGGTAGATGCCGGTAAACAGAAAACTGGGGGCCTCGTGAGGCAGAAGCTTCCTTCCAATGTCCCGGATTTTCCCGGTCGATTCGTCGAAATTAATATGCAGCGGGCCGTCTTTTGAACGAAGTACAAGAGTTACTTCGTTGCCTGATTGAGAGTGTGCTTCGAGTGCAGGTTGAAGCGGCAGGTCCGACAAGATGTCTCCGTTGTACACCCAGAACGGAGAGTTCCCAGGCAGTAGTGCTTCCGCATTCTTGAGGCCGCCCGCAGTCTCCAGCACCTCTGGCGTTTCGTGGCTGAAGGTAATTTCGCAGTCGCGCCAGGAATCACTCGGAAAAGCATCCCGGTATGCATGCGCCTGCCAGTGAGTATTTACGATGAACCGGCGAACACCTGAGCCGGCTAAGTGAGCGAACGCGCGGGTAATCAGCGGCTCGTTGCAGACGGGAATCAATGGCTTTGGCCGCCGCGCTGTAAGCGACTTCAGGCGTGTGCCGAGCCCAGCTCCGAGAACAAAAGCGGTGAGGGGTGGTTGTTCCATGCTTCGCGCCGAGAACCATCTACTTCTAACGCGATTTCGTCCAGCACTAGCATATGAGGGTTTGCGATATTCGTTTTGATGCAGGGCGGGCAAAAAATTGAACCAGGGATGCCGGGGGCTGGCTTTGTGGGCGGAATGAAATGGATTTTGGATTCGGCGACGCGCGGGGTGAGCAGGGAGCCGGCGCCGATGATGTCATTCGCACTTGCGGCGATCGCTGGTATTATGTCCGCGGACTGGTGGTTTGGCGGGGAATTGGATGCGGGCTTGCTGACGAACCTAAACGGTTTTGCCGCCAGACATGCAGCAATGTTCTGCGCGTCGGCTGCGGGCGGCTTGTGGTTGGCGAGCAGACGCCGGAGGTATTCCCATGCCGCCGTGTTTTTTACAGCGCTTTATCTGCATCTGGAGCGGGATTGTTTCTCAAGGGGGCGGGATCTTAGCCATGCCTTTGCGGATGACTACCCCGCAGTCTGCGGATTAACAGGCGAGGTATCCAGTGTGCCGCGGCTGCTCTGTGAGTCTCAAAGAAAGGAAGGCTGCCAGTTTCGATTTAAAGTTCATGAGTTGGAGACTGAGGGACTGTGTTCGGAGGGCGGATTTGAGTTGCTTGTCTATGCGCAAGCTTCTCCGCCAAGATGTGGGGATAGATTGAGCTTTCGCGCTCAAGTTCGAAGGTTTCCGAGGCCGCGTAATCCGGGGCAGTTCGATGCCGCATCTTTTCATCGGCGCGAAGGATTATGGTTACAGGCAATTGTTCCCCGTGGGGTGCTTTTGAAAGTCCTGCGGAAGCAGGTTGGCTTTACTTTTGCCGAGAGCATCGAGCGTCTGAGGGATTCCTTATCTGAGCATCTTCGGATCGGCCTTGAAGAGCGCTGGCAAACTCATGCGCTTCTCTCGAGCATGGTGCTGGGTATGCAAAGTGATTCATTGCTGGAGGCGCGTGACAGCTTTGTGAAAACAGGCACTCTGCACTTGTTTGCCGTCAGCGGGCTCAACATGACAATGCTTGGAACGATGCTCATCGTGGTGCTTCGTGTGTTTGGGCTAAATGGAAGGGTTGCGGATCTGGCGGTTTTTTTTCTCGTCTTAGTGTATGCAGTCGCCACGGGACTTGGTCCGAGCAGTTCGAGGGCTGTCATGATGGCCGCAATGGTAATGGTGGCGGGCTGGATTTCACGCCCCGCATTGCTTGTAAATAGCCTTTGCGCAGCTGCTTTGGGTTCTCTCCTATTTGATACGAACGTACTGTTCGGCGCGGGTTTTCAACTTTCGTTTGGATTGGTTTTTGGTTTGGCAGTTGTCGGCAGGCGGCTGGGTGCTGTGCTGTCTCGCGTTTTTAATCCGGATGAATTGGTGCCTCGTGCTTTGTGGAAGAACTGGCAGTGGAGGCGCATCAAATATTGGAAGCCTTGTGGCCTTGCTTTGGCTGCAAGCATAAGCTCGTGGGTCTCAATTTTACCTTGGAGCGTGTTTTTATTACACCAGCTTACGCCGGTTTCCTTACTGGTGAATTTGGTCGTTATTCCGATCGCGTTTCTGAATCTTTCCCTCGGCTTTACCTCGCTGCTTTGTGCGCCTTCGATTTTCGGGGAACAGGTTTTGGGAATGCCCGGCGGTTTTTCACGAAATCTCGTGGCGCGTGTTAATTCATGCAACGGGTGGCTTGCTGATTTGTTGCTCCGGGTTGTGGAAGATGCGAGCGCGTTGCCATGTGGCAATTTTTGGTTGCGCGATCCTTTCCGGCTCATTCCGGAGTTTTGCGTGCTCGACGTTGGAGAGGGGGGTGCGATTTTTTTGAGTGATGGCTTGGAGCAATGGCTTGTCGATTGTGGATCGGGGGTCTTTACCAAATCGGTTGTCGTACCCGCACTGCGATGTTACGGCGTGAATGCGATTGAGGGCTTGATTCTCTCTCATGGTGACTCTGCGCACTTGGGAGGCGCAGCCGTTTTAGAGCACAAGATTCGCGTGGGTTCAGTGATACATTCCTGCTTGGAAGATCGATCGCCAGTCTGGAGGAAGTTTGAGCAGAACTGGCAGGGCAAGGGAAATCAGGTTTTTGAACTTGCTGCAGGCGACCGGCTGCAGACCAGAGGGGGAGCGTGTATCGAGGTGTTATACCCCCCCGCGGATCTACAGGTGCCTGTTGCGGATGACAGTTGTATGGTTTTGCGTTGGTGCTCCGGTTTTGGGAGCATTTTATATACGGCTGATTCAGGGTTTAGTGCGGAGAGGTGGCTCCTTGATCATCGGCGAAGCGATCTCAAGTCAGACGTGTGGGTGCGTGGTGTTCACTCGAACGATGTCAGTGGTACCGATGAATTTATCGCCGCGGTGGAGCCGCAGCTGGTCGTGGTATCTGAGTCACGTTCGGCGTACCCCGGTTCAGCCATCGAGGACTGGGCGGCGCACTGTCGTGAACTCGGGCTTAGGGTTTGGCGTCAGCGGGATTGCGGTGCGGTGGAAGGGTTTGGATCCCCGGGAGGGAGGCGGTGCTCGGGTTTTCTGGGGGGGAGTTGCCTGTTGCGCGCCCCATGAGTCTTGAGTCGAGAGGTGCCTGCCTTCTGCGGGCAAGAGCGCGGACAAGCGGGTGATTTTTTATCGGAACCAGAGTACCGCTTGCCGCGACGCCGATAGTTTGCGAAGAATGGGCATGCATTTCCGCAGTCTCGTGTTTTGTCTGGCAGTTTTTTCCCCCGCTGTTCTGGTTGCCCATCCTGGGCATTTCGCGACAGCGTTTCACATGCACGTCGGCGTGCCGATGGCGGCTAATGCGATGGATGTTTGGATTCTAGCAATGGCGGCGATGGGAATTGTCTCCAGCTTGGTGAGGCGCTCCCGGTAGTGGGGCTAAGAAAGCGCTTTTCGGACTGCGTTCTCCGCGACTCGGTGGGCGGTATCGGCGAGGACGGGCGTGCCCATTTCGGAGGGGGGTGAGTCGGGGAGGTTTACCCACGATCTGCAGCCTCCGTACTTCGGTGCGTCCGGGAATTCGACGGGTGTGTGAAGTTTGTAAATTCGGAGGAATGCGAGGCTCAACCCTTGTTTGTTGTCGTATTCGAAACGTTGTCGGACAACTTGCTCCTTCCAGATATGCAGGGTGTCCAAGCGTTGGATCTGCTCCCAGTCCGTCAAATCCTGCGTCCATTCCACGACGGCACGCAGGTTCAGGGAATGCATTCCGTTTTTTGCCTGTGGGATTCGGGTGCTTTCGGGGAGTTTGAGCTTGTTCACCTGCTCATGAAAAAGCGTCGGCATCAGCAAAAAAGTCGCATGCTGAAATCTGAATCCATCTCGCCCCTCTGCGATTCCACCTTTCCGCAGAATGATGCTTTGTCGACCGCTGCCAAGAGCGCCGCAAACCAGTGCCCATTCTTTGAAACCAACACTCATCCCTGCGGTTTATCACTCAGCGCACCTATTTCAAGCTGACAACTAGCAATGCCAATGGAGTGCGCCGACTCAGAGGTCGAATGGAGCGCCGGGCTGTGCCGCCAGAACCTCCGTATTCGGAAGGCTCTGATGCAGGGTTTTTTGAAACCACTCGACGGCAGTTGGGTCGCCGTGGACGAGGATAATTCGTTTTGGCGCCGCTTTTTGAAGATAGCGCGCAATCGATTCCCGGTCGCTGTGGGCGCTGAATGCGAAGGTTTCGACTCTGCATCGCACCGTTTCTGGTTCGGCGTCGGGTGCGGTCATGAATGGTTCTCCCTTTTTGACGTCGCGAAGCCTGCCTGCAGGCGACTCCGGATCGGCGTATCCCACAAAAAAAATGCCATGGGCGGGGTTGGGCAGGAATTGTCTGGCGATGATGTTTGAAAGCGTGTGCTCGGTCATCATCCCGCTGGACAGCGCGTAGATCCTGCCCGGCCGGATAGGGAATTGGTTGAGTTCCCTGCCGCTGATGGTGAATGGCGCAACTGTTTCCATGAGATCCATTCCCTGATGTTGCCTGACTGACGCGTCCGCAAGCTTGTCGTGGATCTCGGTGAGCTTTGTGCTCAGACCGCCGATGTAAACGGGGCATTCCGGCAGGAGGCCTTTCTTGCGCAGGGTGTGAAACATGACCAGCAGCTCCTGGCTTTTTCCGAGCGCGAACACCGGAACCAGAACGCTTCCGCCTTCGGTAAAAATTTCGCGAATTGCAGCGGCGAATCGTTGCTCCTCCAGCGCGCGGTCCGTGTAGTTTGCGGGCAGGGGAGTAGCTCCCCTGGTGCATTCGATGATGATGGCATCAAGGCTTTCTTCAGGCAGCCGTGCTGCCCGCATGAGTGACTGGTCCTCAAAGTTGACGTCTCCGGTGTAAAGAACGCGTTTGCCGCCGGCTTCAATCAGAACTGCGGCGGAACCGAGAATATGGCCGGCGTCCTCGAGCCGTATGGAAAGCTCCGCTGGCTCTTTTACCCCTAGCCGTTCCCCGTGGATGTTAAAGCGTTGGCCCAGAGGAAGCGGGAAAAAGCGTTTTATGCAGGAAGTCGCCTCCCGGTGGTTGAAGGCGGGAGGCGCGCCGCTGCCCTGCTCATGACGCTTTGTCATGACGTTTACTGAATTATGCAGCATAACATCCGCGAGTTGTCGGGTTGGCTCGGTCGAAAAGACAACCGCCTCAGGGTGATCTCTCAGGAGCACCGGCAGTGAACCCAAGTGGTCTTGGTGAGCATGGGTCAATACGACCGCGTCAATGTGCTTGCCCTTTAGCGTTTGAAGCATGGGTTGGGCTTCCAAACCTTCCTGTTTGGGATGGGCGCCGCAATCGAGGACGATTTTGTGGTCGTTGATCTCTAGAAGGTAGGAGTTTGCCCCGATTTCGAGGTTTCGGGTCAGATTGGTAAAGCGAAAAGCGGACATGGTAGAATGCGTGATGCAGAAAGCAGTTTGAAGACGGTGTGTTGGGAGGCGGGCAAGGGGTATGGGGGTCGGTGTGGTGTGGGGTGGATCGGTTCCCCGCCACTTGATGGTTCCCGCAGGCGCAAGACACGGTTGGAAAGGAGTGCCGTCAGGGGTGTGCGACAAAAAGGATCGAACTACCGTTGCTGCCTTCCGGCCCTGGCGGGGTTTGCCCGCCCTAAATCCGCATCCCCTGACGGCACGGAAACTATGGAGGGTTTTGAATGAAACTCAATCGTCAGGCTCGATTTTTTTAAGACATCCCGCTTGCAACCGGAGGGGCTGAGAGAGGATACTCAAAGCCCCGTGCATTTCGATGCGTAGGGGCGAGATCACCGGCATTCTTAAAACTCAAATCCCCAGACCCTTAAATGAATCGGATCATACTCGTGGTCACCATTCTCTTGTCTCTCGGTGCGGGCGTTCTCTCCTTTTTGACCAAGCAGGAGGCTGAGAGTGTGCTGGAACAGAAGCAGACGGCGATGGCCAAAAGCCAGACCCTTGAGGCTGAAGTAAAAAAGCTTACGGCGACGAAGAAGGAGAGCGAAAGCAAAATTGGGGAGCTTGCGAAGACCACCGAAGAGCAGAAAACCGAGGTTGAAAAGGTGCGCACGGAGATGACCTCGAAGCAGGGTGAAATTGCCAAACTGAAGGAAGATTTGCAGACCAAGGAGTCGGAGATTGCAAAGTCCAAGTCGCGTTTGAAGGAGCTTGAGGCGGAGGTGAGCACGCCCAAGACAAATGCCGAAGCTGAGGCGAAGCTGGCAGCGTTGAACGAGCAACTCGAGAAAGTTCAAAAGACCGCCTCTGAACAAGAGAAGCGCGCCGAGCAACTGGCTGCCCAGTTGGAGAATGAGCGGAAGAAAAAAGTCGAGGAGGCCAAGAAGGTCGAGGTCGCGAAAGTCGAGAAGCGCAGGAACGCTCTCGGTAAAATTCTGGCGTATGATCCGGGGTGGAGTTTCGTCGTGTTCAGTCTTGGAGACGCGGATGGAGTCACTCCTGAGAGCGAGTTGGAGGTGCAGCGCGGCGGACAGCCTGTCGCTCGTCTGAAAATTTCCAAGATCCAACCCCAGCAAACCACGGCGAATCTCATGCCGCTTCCTTCCCAGCGTAACCGTGTCATCCCGGAGGTTTCAATGGCTGATAACGTGGTGTTTTTGAAGCCGCCCAAAGAAAAAGATGCTACGCCTGTGTCCGCGCCCATCGATCCTTCGGCCCAGAGTAGCGCTGTGCCGGTTTCTTCCGCATCGTCGAAGTCAGATCCCTTTGCATTACCCTGAGGAGTTAGGCGAGCATACTGTACTATGTGGCGTTCATTTTTAATTCTAGCCGGGTTGTGCTTTATCTCTGCGCTCGCCGGTTGTGCTTCCTCCCAGAGCTCGAATGACGACAGTGTCAGTACGATCCCGTGGAATCGGCCGGCACAGTGGGAGGGGCAGGGACCGATGGGTGGAATGATGATGATGCAGCAGGGCGCTCGATAGTCGGATTTGCCGAGCCCGCCCCCGCTTCGGTTCAGGTTTGCACCTGGAAAAATGTGGTCGCCCTGGGCAGCGGGATCGGCAAAAGTTCCCGAAGTTCCCTCCTCATTTCATGAAATACCGCACCTATCTCATTTTCGGCGCTCCCGGCTCTGGCAAGGGAACGCAAGGCAAAATACTCGGAATGATTCCGCGTTTTTTCCATTGCGCGTGCGGGGATGTTTTCCGGACCCTCGACACCCGTACCCCAATCGGAAAAGCATTTTTGGACTACTCCAGCCGCGGTGAGCTCGTCCCGGACGAGATCACTGTCAAACTCTGGATGGCGGTGATCGGTGACATGGTGGGTCTTCACAAGTTCAAACCTGACTTGGACTCTTTAGTGCTTGATGGTATTCCCCGGAATGTGCGTCAGGCGGAGATCATGAGTGATCTGTTGGACGTTCGAAAAGTTTTCCATTTGAGCTGCCCTGATCGAGAAGCACTGGTCAGCCGTTTGAAAAAGCGTGCGCTGAAAGAGAATCGATTTGACGATGCGAATGAGGAAACGATTCGGCGCAGGCTGCAAACCTACGAGGACGAGTCCAAGCCTGTACTCGATTTTTACGGGACGAAGCAGGTTTTGCACATTGATGCCACTCAGGCTCCCATCAAGGTCGCACACGACATTATTTCAGCAATCCTAGGCCAGAATGCTTAAGGTTGGAGGGACGCGATGAGGGTCGTGTTTGCGTGCTCCGGAGATATCGGTGTGCCGACTCTAAAATGGCTGATGGGATCCAGCCACGAGTTGAAGGCTGTTGTAACCCAGCCCGACAAGCCGGTCGGCAGGCATCAGGAAATCGAATTCTCCGAGATCAAAAAAATTGCGACCTCGAGCGGAATTCCAGTTCTACAACCGAGTCGTATCCGCGATCCCGACGCTGTTCGCGAGCTTGCTGAATTCTCGCCTGAGGTGCTTGTGGTGATCGCTTACGGCCAGATTTTGCCACGTGCTGTCCTGGAGTTGCCCTCGGTTGCGTGTCTAAATTTGCACGCCTCGCTTCTCCCGAAACACCGCGGTGCGGCGCCGATCCAGGCGGCAATTGAATCGGGAGATCAGTGTTCCGGGGTCACTGTCATGTATATGGCCGAAGGTTTGGACACGGGTGATATCCTGCTTCAGGAATCTCTGCCCATTCGAAGAAGGGAGACGGGAGGAAGCTTGCACGACCGACTCGCGGATCTTGCGCCGCGGGCCCTCAAACGTGCGTTGGAGTTGATCGAAGATGGCAATGCTCCTCGGAACCCGCAGGATCATGCGACAGCTTCTTACGCTGGAAAATTGGGACGTGAAAATGGACGGATCGATTGGAGCGCCCCCGATGCAGTTGACAGGCGTGTGCGCGCCATGAATCCGTGGCCCGGAGCCTACACCGTTTTGCCGCTTGAAGCGGGCGGCCGTAAATTGAAGGTCTTCTCGGTGATCAAGAGTCGTGCCGGCTCTGGAGGTGCTTTTAAGGGTACGATTTTGGCAGCGGAGAAGCGCGGAATCTTGGTTGCCGCGGGAGACGGGGCGGTGTGGTTGAGTGAAGTGCAGTTAGAGGGTAAGCGCAGGCTTCGTGCGGCTGAGTTTTTGAGGGGCACGCCGCTTGCTGTGGGGAGCGTCCTTGGCTTGGCGGGGCTTCCTTGACCGCGGGCCGAGTCGCGGCATGATGGCGGATATGTCGCAACCAACCGTGACCCCAGTCGTGCCCGAGAAGGGGTGGCACGTCCTTCATCTTTTCTACCGCATCGAGCATGGACAGTGGGCCATGCTCACCAACGAGGAACGCATTGCCGCAAAAACATCCCTGACTGAACTGATTCAGGAGATCCGCGCCACCGAACAAACGCAGCTGCTGGTTTTTTCAATCGTTTCCCCGAAAGCCGACATTGGATTCATGCTGCTGACTCCGAATCTTCATGTGGCGAATGCATTCGAAAAGAGGCTCAGTCTCGGACTCGGACCCGACATTTTGATGCCCGTTTTCAGCTTCCTGTCGCTGACTGAGGAGAGTGAATATTTTTCGACTGCGGATGAATATGCGGTGACTTTGCAAAAGGAGCAGAATCTTCAGCCGGGTTCAGCGGAGTACGAAAAAGCGATGGAGGATTTCAAGACCCGCATGCTGAAGTACGCCAAGGACAAACTGTATCCCAATTTGCCGAACTGGGAGGTGTTTTGCTTCTACCCCATGAGCAAACGCCGGCAGCCTGATCAAAATTGGTATGAGCTGCCTTTCGACCAGCGCAAAGCGTTGATGGCTGGACACGGACGCGTCGGACGGCAGTACCACGGGAAAGTCGCGCAGCTGATCACGGGGTCTACTGG
>JBILLT010000216.1:0-4470 GCA_044375925.1 Chthoniobacteraceae bacterium
TAAGGGCATCGTGGACGTTTATTCGCGAAGCATCTTGGCTGGCTGGTGCCTTGGGCGATACTTCGAGTGCCGTGTCGCCGCCGAGAAAGCACTGGAAGACCCGGCTCATTTTTCGATGCCGAGTGGGGCGGTGACAGTCATGCCCGTTGCTTTTCAGCGGATCTCGAAAGAATGATCGAGAAGGTCGCAGTCGGCCAAGGAACCGCTTAAAAAAAGAAAAGACCCGGAAGGAATCGGGCGGAGAGGAGGCGCTCGGCCGCCGGGTTGAAAGACGTGTGGAATGCGCGAGGAGCTCGGAGTCGACGAGAAAAAGGCGGTGGGCGTGTTTGAAGGGAAATGGAATGTGTGTCAGGATTGGGTCTTGCCTGTTGCCGACTTTGGGCGAGTTTTCTTCCATTCGTAATCCATGAGTTCACCTGACATTTTAGTCCTTGGCTTCTTTCTTCTGGCATCCAACCTGACCTTGTGCGCGCTGTTTGCTCCGGCGAGACAGGGGTCTGGTGGGGCGCATCATGTGATGCGGCTTTGGAAGTTGCTGGGACTCGCAATGCTCAACATCGCCTCGTGGGCGATTGTCCTTGAGCAGGCAGGCGCAACGAAGGGTTTTAGCGAGTCTTTTGTCCGGACAGCGAGTGTCTTCGCCTTGATGGGCGGTTACTACGACGGGGCGGTGATGCCGGAGCCGTGGAACGCTTTTGCGCCGCTGATCGCATTGAATGGGCTTTTGTTCATCCCATGCGCGCTCCTGCCCATATTCCTTCCATCTGTGGCCGAAGCGCCGCCTGCGGTGGGCGCGCCGGCGGCGGATTCCTCTTCTGCAGCACCAACGCTTGCTGCAATGCCTGCTGAACCCGCGCCGGTTGAGACCGCGGCTCGGCAGAAGAATTCGGAGGTATCAGTGGAAGCGTCGGTTTCGGCTTCCGTGGAAAAACCGGCTCCGGCGCAGCGGCCCGCAACTCCCTCTCCAGCCGTAGTGCCAGCACCCGCGGTTGCGCCCGCCTTGAACCCGGCGGCTTCGCCGTTGATGGCCACGCTCGAGGATTTGCCGGAGCCGTCATTGAGCGAGCCCGCGGCGGATCCGAATCAGCTGGGAGTGTACCGTGCTTCCGTGCCCAAGGGGCCCGCGCTTAGTCCGGCGGAAGCGGAGTACGCGGCGCAGATGAAACCGCTGGGTCCGACGCCCCCGCCGATCCGTTTCGGGAGACCGTTGTAAAATTCTCGCTGGCCGAACCGAGCGGCGTAATACGTCGCGTGCCGTGCCGCGTGCCGTGCCGCGTGCCGTGCCGCGTGCCGTGCCGCGTGCCGTGCCGCGTGCCGTGCCGCGTGCCGGGTCATGTGCAGGCCGCGAGGGGGGGGCGCTGCCTGTCAATGCGCTGCGGGTGCGGGATCTTCCGGCATGAGCTTTTTGGTCGGATCCATGGGAAGAATCAGCAGGCCTGCGAACACGAACGCTCCCGAGAGGGTGAGGAACACGAGCGTTTTGCCATCGCCGCCGCCGACCTGCATGAGCCAGGGGATCAGCATCGCGCCCGCGCTTGCGCCAAAGTTTCCCCACATGTTGCCCCAGCCCCCCGCTGCCGCCGTCGCGCGTCCGCCGACATCGCCCATGAAAGCCCACACGGCCGGATTCGCGAGGTCCGTGCAAAGGGACACGAGTGCGCAACAGCCGACCAGAGCCCATGTTGACTTTACAAACGGGCAGCATGCGTACGCCGAGGCACACACCGCCATCGAGCTGACCATGGGCAGGCGTCTGCCCCATCTCAGTCCAAACCGGCGTGTCGCCCAGTCGCAGTAATACCCGCCCGCGATTTGCCCGAGCATTCCGAAGGCGAGGATATAGGTGAGCATCCGTCCGCCCTCCACTTCGCCGACTCCGCGCTCTTTGACGAGGTAAGTGGGCAGCCACATCACAAGAAAGCCCCAGCCGATATTTTGGAGGATCTGTGCGATGGAGTTGCACCAGAGGCTGCGGCTTTTGAGAAAACTCAGGATGGCGTGTTTAAGTTCTGCCCCGCTCAGGGGCTTTTCGCGTTCCGGTTTTCCGATGAGCGCGATTTCAGCGTCGTTGACTTGCGGATGTTCGTGGGGACTTGAGCGGACGACTTTCCAGAAAATCAGCGCCACCAACAGCCCCACAGCCCCGTCGATCCAAAGCGAAGCCCGCCAGTTTTCCATTTTCACAATCACCCAAATGGTCAGGAACGGGGCGAGCGTGCCGCCGATGCGTCCGCCGAGCGCGACCATGCCGCTTGCCCTGGCGCGTTCGGTCACGGGCATCCATTTGCGGATCATCGCCATCGAAGTTGGATAGGCCCCGGCTTCGGCTACTCCGCAGAGCAGTCGCGCGGCCAGCAAGCCCGCAAAGCTCGAGACGAAGCCCGTCATCGCCGTGCATAACGACCAAAGCACGATGTAGAGGGTCAGCATCGGGCGCGCTCCAAACCGGTCGCTAGCCCAGCCCGCGGGCACTTGCAAAAGCGCGTAGGTGAAGAAGAACGAGCCGAGAACGCGTCCGGTTTGTTCCCGGGTGAGGTTCAGGTCGCCGTGGAACGACGCCGACTTCACAATCTCCCCCATGCAAATGCGGTCGAGGTAGAGAATGAATGCCATGAGCATCGTCACTCCGATGATGCGGCGGCGGATTCTTGTCGGGGGGGACTGGTTCATGTGGGTTCATCAACCCGGCGAGGGGGGAGGCAGCGCAATGGAGCCGAGCATCGCCGATTGGGCGAACGGGGACAGGTCCCCATCACTCGGTGCTCGCGCCGCTTGCGTAAACAAAAAAACGGCCCCGCCGGGTGGGCGGGGCCGCGTTGAGAGTCTAGAAGTTGGCCGGGGGGCTTACTTTTTGATCTTCTTCAGAAGAGGAAGACCCGTGGAAACGTTCTCGGAAACTTCGTAGCCGGCTGGAAGTGCATCCAATGCGCCTTCCTTGGCTTCGCCTGCAAAGAAATAGAGGGTGACGGTCTGGCCGCCTTTGAGCACCTGGTTGCGGGCGTGCAGGATGTAGGGCTTTCCGGACTTTTTGCTTTGGACTGTGTAAGGCATGGTGGTGGTTTTTAGGGATTGATTAGACTGAAAGAATCTAGGCGGGTTCCAGAGTGTTTCTAGGAAATTGATTTCAGAATGATTTGAGAAGAGCCCCAGCCTACAGGAGGCCGGCCTTCTTGAGGGTCGCGTAGGCCCCGTTTTTCGTCACGGTTTTCAAGGCGCGCGCAGTCAGCTTCACGCTGACAAAACGTTTTTCTTCGGCCACCCAGATGCGCTTGGTGTGGAGGTTCGGGAGAAAATCGCGCGAGACAACCTTGGTCACGTGCTGGCCGATACCGCCCTTTTTCTTGGCCAAACCGCGACGGTGGATGACGGACCCCTTAGAGGGCTTTGCTTTGGTGATGCTACAAACTCGGCTCATGGCAGTACTCCTTCAGATAGAATGGGGGGCGGAAAATGCAGGCAGCAGGCGTCTTGGTCAAGTTTTTTCCCGTCCTCAGCCCTGTTTACAGAGGAAACGCGGGCTCCAATCACTGAAACGCCTCAAAACACCCCGTCGGACGCCCGGGGACGCCATCCGGCCGCCGCCCGTCACTCCAACCCCCGTCCAAAGGCAACCCCGGCGGCTCACCCCGATGCACCCCGATGCACCCCGATGCACCCCGATGCGCCCCGATGCGCCCCGATGCGCCCCGATGCGCCTCTAGCGCATTGCGGCCCAAACACGATGGACATCATCGTGGTCGTCCAGTGCCTGCAAGAATTCGCCCACCTCCGCCCGCTGTTCGTCGGAGAGAGTCGGGAAGTTCTTCGGCAGGTAACCGAACTCCGCCGTGACGATCGTCCAGCCGTTGCTGCTGAGCCACTTGGATACTGCATGAAGGTCGGGCCGCTCCGTGATGAAGCGGAACCCCGTGCGATCCGCGGGGATGTCATCGTTGTCCGCGCTGGAAAGGGGTTCGAAATTCTGGGCGCCCGCCTCGATCGCCGCCGCCTCGGCGTCGACTGCGGGATCGGCATGGTGCGCCTCCACCAAACCGACGTGGTCGAAGAGAAATTTGTTGCTGCCCGGCGACCCGAGCTGGCCCTTCTTGAAAAGGACCCGGATCTCGGGGGCGGTCCGGTTGTTGTTGTCGGTCAGCACCTCGACGATGACCGGAACCTTGTGCGGGGCGTATCCCTCGAAAGCCAACTCCTCCATCACCATCTTTTCCTCGCCCAGACCCGCGCCCTTTTTGATGGCCCGCTCGATGACGTCGCGGGACACGGACTCCTTGCGGGCTTTCTCGATGGCTGCGAAGAGGCGGGCGTTCCCCTCGGGATCCGCGCCGCCGAGTTTAGCGGCGACCGAGATTTCCTTCACGAGCTTGCCGGTTGCGGCGGACTTTCTTTTAGCGTTGATTTCGCGTTTCGCGAGAAGCCATTGACGACCCATAGACCCAAGGCTCTTAGCAAGCCGTGCGAAGGGATCAAGGG
>JBILLT010000202.1:0-4469 GCA_044375925.1 Chthoniobacteraceae bacterium
AAAGCCTTCTTTGAGCATTTTCATCCCTCTGCAGAGATGGCGGAAGAGGCCAGCGGTTGATTGGCATCATTGATTCATTTAACTGATCTATTTCTTGCTTCTGCTCTCTGTCTTCTGCCTCAATCATAAGCATCATATCTAGCCAGTTACTTGAACCCTCTTTTTGACACCATTCCCGGAAGGCACGTTGGACCTGACTGGACTTAGCATTCGTTAATGATTGCCAAAGCAATCCGTGTAGGTCGGTAGCCGACCAAATCAATTCAATTCGAGTCGATTGGAGCTTGGAAACATCAGGGATGCCAGAGAAACTACCTCGCTCATACTGGTCTGTGCGCAGGAACACCTTGGCATGGAGTCGCTTGGTGCCCTTGAGTTGAAGCACCAAACGCAGGAGATCGCGTATCGCCTGATCGACCATATTCCATTGACCAGAGCTGCTGACACGATCCAGAGCATCGAAGACAAACAAAACGCCTGTATCTGCTTGCTGACTGAACTGGTCAGCCTTCTGGATCAGCGCAGCGACAGCCTCTGGTTGATCTTGAACCCAGTGGACGGTTGCTTCCCAGTGATCGGCAGGAATCGCCTGTGCTGTGACATCTGCTAACGCCCGGCAGAGCACTCCTCGCCAGATGGCATAAGGGGTAAAACCTTTCTTGAGAAGGTCTTCAAAAGTATCTGAGTCGGGATAGCGAGGATCTGCATTTGTCCCATAGCCAGGCAGCACCGTGAGCGGGTAGGGGAATAAGGTTTGCGGCAGGGCTCCTTTCCCTTGCAGGGCTGGGCTTTGCTGTAAGGCCTGGCTCCATACCGATTTACCCACACCACGGTCACCAATCACCAGGTTGCTCTCAAGACGCAGGGCCTTGACATGGGCCAGCGGCAGATAGAGGCGAGTTGGCGAAATCTCATCGGTGTGCTGGGCCACATCCTGGGGCAAGGCATCCAGAATGGTCTGCCGAATGTTCTCCACAGAAATCTCGGTCATGTTGTCTCCCCCTGAAGGAGTTCTTTGAGATCAGCGATCAGCTCGCCGAAGACCAAGTCCACCAGGCGGGGATCAACACCTTCCAAACGGGCGTGGTGGGATTGAATCGCTGCGAACGATTGGTTCCAGGGGATGAAGCGCGGGTAGTGGGGAGCGTCCCGATTCTCAAGATCAAAATTAAAGGCGGAATGACCCCTGGAATCAAGAATTGAAGCAGGCTGGTCGTCGTAGAGGGTCTCCAGAAATAGATCGTAAGCCCGTTCTTTCAGCTCTTCCTGCGCTTGTTTGGGGCTGTCATGCCAAGTGGGAATCATGGCGCCAACGAGTTGCAATCGTTGACGGATCTTTTGAGTCACGCCATGCTGGAGCCAATGCTGAAAAAGCAGCCGGTAGCCGGTCCATGTCTGCAGACCATCGAGCGCAAAAAGGTAGATGGTCTTGGCACCCAAGTCAGTGACGCAGGCTGAAGCGATTTCATCAATACCAGCGCGCGAATCGATCAGCACGATCTCGGGCTGATGGCGGCGCTCAAGTTCGCCAAGCAGGCGGTTCAGTCGGGCCGACCACATTTGACGCGAGCCATCAGCCTGAAAAGAGGGCATCCACACGCGGCCCAGCTTGCTGATGTACTCACCAGGATCACAGCCATGGGCTGGCACCACAACAATCTCGCCATTGCGGGATAGGGGGCTCAGGGCATAGAGATCCTGGATCACCGCACCACCATTCCCCAAGAGGTCTTCGACAAGCCAGTCGGTGATGCCAAAGGCGGGTTGGCGGTCTGGTGGCAACAGGGAGGAAGAAAGCCCCGGTGATTCCAGATCAAGATCGAGCACCAGCACTCGCTTGCCCGCTTCCGCCAGTGCCCAGGCCGAGGCCGCTAAAGCCGTTGATCGCCCGACGCCACCTTTGATGGAGTAGTAGACAACACGTGGGACAGCAGAAAATGGGGCTTCGATACTTTCCCAGGTGGCTTCCTGGGCGAGGCGATCAATTATATATACTTCTGAAATTGGCTGCCCATCACTGTCCACTAGCGGAAATATCAATGCACGCGGATCATCAATTATCAATTTAAGGTTATCCTCGAACATCCATAGTCTTTCGGGCTTACTGACATGCGGCTTTAACTGCTCACAGATTTCAGCTGTTAGCAGCCGCATTCTTGAATCATCAGAAACAAAGTCAATAGACTCTTCATGGCACACATCGATGATTAAGGCGATGCATCCATAAACATTTCTGTTGCCGATTACCGGGAGATAGGGTCTAATGCTGTCCTCGTAAGATTTGAGAATGCCAGCAAGCGCTGGCAGGATATCGTCAAATGTTGTCATGGTAGTTCCCGCTGGCTCTTGGCTTTGTCCACGAGCTGCTTGACTGTAAGGGCTGCCTCCCTATGCTCGTCTACCCTAGCGCGCGTAAAGTGCACGCGATTAGCATATCGATCATCGATTTCCCATTGATCAAAAGGATCGGGATTGGTGTTGGCAGGCAAGGCGTAGCGAGCAGCAGCGCCCCCTTGTGAATAGTTCTTATAGCACCTCCATATGCCGTTGGCATGCACTAAATCAGCTCGATTACTGGGCCTTCCGCGATTAGTATCAAAGAAACCAGGGACTAACTTAGTCATTAGCGCCTTGAGTCCGCATTCTGAAACCAGTCCATAAAGTTGGTCTGCATTGGCAAATCGTTGTGGTACCTGATTCCAAAGCAGCTCAGCATCCTCCCAGTGACGATCCATGGCATCAAGATAATCAGTTGGCAATTTAGGAGCACCTCTCATGATGTTTCCCCCTGCCGAGCCCTGGCGGCTTCATTAGCGGCTCGGCTGTCGTGCGGGTCGTTCCAGCGGTTGCCGTCGAAGCTGTCGCCCGCGGGCGGAGCCCCAGGAATCGGAACGAGGAACGGGCGGATATTGAGGCGCACGCCATCGTTGATGTCGGGATCCCAGCCGATTGGTTGCTGGTGCAGGGGTTTCCAACTCACGAAAATGTCGTCCTGAGGTTCGGATTCGAGGATCTTCAGGGGCGCTGGGCGAGCCTCAAGCTGAAAACCTTTTGCGCGTAGGCGGCGATCGTTGTCTTCTGCTGCCTTAGCTGCGCGATTTCGGAGCTCGTCAGCCGTTCGGAAACCACTGAGGTAACTGGCTTCGTTGGCGGTGAGGGCACCGGGGTCGATGCCGAAGGTGTGTTGAATGGCATCGGGGAACTTCTCGCGTAAACGACGGGTGACCAGCGGTTCAGGCTTGAGGGCCTTGAGCCGGCCGGCGTTCACCAGCGTAATGAAGGCAGCCACTTTGCCACCAGCAGCCTGGATGTAGTCGGCCAGTTCGGCAAGGGTGCCGCCCAGACAGGTCACGTCGTCGACCAGGGCGTAGGCGGTGCCAGGAGTGACAGGGCCATCGAATTGGGGCCGCAGCAGCAGACGCTCCATGGGATTGGCTCCAGTGTGGAACACGCGGGAGGCCTGCACGATCTCGGTTTCCACTTCACCGTCCAACACCTTGGCGCAGCCGGTGGTGGGGTGAGAGAAAGCTCAGTTCCACATATGGTATCTGACAGGCACCCTCTCTACTCTGCGCTTGGCGGCGCAAAGCCCAGTACATGGAGATAGCAGCTGATCTTGTATGTAAGCTGTTTTCTGCTCAACCAGTTGCGCCATAACGCCTTGCCTGGAAGAGACTTAAGGAGCTAGGCAGAAGAGTTGAGAGAACAATTTAAATTCCGTAGACATGCTGTGTACTTGCAGGCCGAAACAATTGCATTGAAGTATGCTGGAAGGGACCCGCTACCCTCGTAAATGGAAAAGCCAAGGGATGAACTTCAAAATTCATCCTCCATGCCACGACCTCCGCACCTGCGGGGGCGCGCAAGGGAGTTCATGCGAGCCAGCATCGCCGATTTAAAAGACATTGAAAAGCAGATAGCCGACATGATTCAACATGAAAACGAGCTCACGAATCACCGAATCCAATGGTTTCTAACCCTTCAAGGATTCTTATTTACCTCCGTAGCATTGTACGGTGATCAGCCAGGGCGTAAATGGTTTGGATATTTGATTAGCGTCATGGGAATAGGTGTCTGCATATCGTTTGGTGTTGCTCTGCGCGCTGGCCAAAAGGGATTTAACAACCTGGTTGAACGATGGCACAAAGCCTACGAACCACACAGACGGAATTACTATCAGACAGGGGTTGCCGGCTACCTCTCGATGAAAAAGTGGGAAAATCTACTGGTTCCATGGGTTGCTTTACCGTGGATCTTGGGATTTGGCTGGCTGTTTATTTGCGTCTTTGTCTCTTTTCATCCTGGCCACGATCTGCCTGGGAGTTATGCTCCCGTTGTTCTTTAAAAGAACCAGCAGTCAGCTGCCGGGCGCAGCAATGGCACGAGAAGTGGGTTGAAATCTGGAGACAAGGAGATAAGGGTATACGACACTAGAACTGGCCAACAGAAGGAATAGAAATCTTTGGGCT
>JBILLT010000015.1:0-56764 GCA_044375925.1 Chthoniobacteraceae bacterium
GTCTATCTCCGGCTACCTCAACCTCTCATTGTTGACGCCTGATGCGGGTAGTGAGGAGGCGGCCGGGTTGCCCAATCACTATGAAAACGTCATTGCTGCCGGCCGCTCGCACTCGGTCGGAATCCGGTATGACGGAAAGCTCCACGCGTGGGGTTCTGGCTTCAAAGGTGAGTCTGGGAACTTGACTGTTACCAGTGTGCCCACCGAGGTCACGAGCACCGCGGTTGCAGAAATCACAGGATTTGAATTCAATCGAGTGACCGCCGGTGAGATGCATTCACTTGCTCGGACGACTACTGGGACTCTGATGGCTTGGGGTAGAAACGAGAGTGGTGAGCTGGGCGTCTCCCTTTCGAGGGCAACGCTGATTGGAACGGGTTTCACCACTCAGACCACCGACATACTGAGAGTGAACACTGTTGAAGGGGTCACTCGGGGAATGAGAATCTCGAGCGTGAAAGGGGATACGCCCACGAAAGATCTCACGGTGCTTGAAGTAGTCGAGTCGAACCTGCTCCGGCTCTCAAACGAAGTGGTGGTGGATCCAATAGGCACTCCATTATCCGTGAGAATACGGGACAAAGGAACAGGGTCAACGGTCGACGTGAGCGTGACAGTTTTCCCGGTTTATTTCCCAGCGTACTCTTCCAGTAACTCGCCATCTCGATACGTCAAAGTGGATTCCGTCAGCGGGCTTCGAGTCTCGGATGGCGTTTACGAGGTGACGGTTACCGGCAAAGACGTGAATGGAGTAGATATTGCCGCTGGGACGACCGTGGACAGGATCATCTCGGCGTTCGACTCCGCTCAGGTTACTACTGGCTCGCAGTCGGTTTCGAATCCAGTCACGAACACGACGACTGTGTCGCTCACCGGTGCTGCCGGGGTGTTGCCCGGCATGACCGTCAGTGGCACTGGAATTCCGACAGGGACTTCTGTAAAGGCTGTCAACGGGAGTACTTTAACGCTCTCGAGGGCTTTGGCTGTTCCGATCACAGCCGATGCGAAGCTCACTATTTCGACAAGCGGGCCGGCGCTTTTGCTCAGCACAAATTACAGCTTTCCTGATGGCAACCCTGAGTACCAATTACAATACGGGAAGCAGTCCCTGCAGAGTGCAGTCGCTTTTCCAGGTTCCGTGACATTGACAAGGGGGCCGTACGATCTGGAGGTAGCGTCAGGATATGATTTACTGACGACTGGATGGTTTGTTTCCGGGAACGGGGTTCCGGCGGGCACTGTTATCACGCAAAAACTGGGTACTGGTGCGACAGCCTATTCAGGGACTGTGAGAGTTTCAAATTCGATACTTTATACGGGAACCCTCTCGCAGTGGGCTTCCGCTCCCGCATTTACGGCCGATCCAGTGTTGGTGAATGTCTCACAACTGGAGTCGGCCACGGTGAGCGGTGCTTTCTCAAGTGGCTTGAATTATAATTTCTTGCGTGCCTCGGACGGCTCATTCTTTAGTTGGGGAGCCAACCAGAACGGCCAGCAGGGTGATGGGACTTCCAATCCGCGTTTACTGCCGGCTCGGCTGAATTTTGATCAGACGGGGATCCGGCAGATCCAAGCCGGAGCAACCCATGCTCTCGGGATAGACTTGGATTCTCAGTTGTGGGTCTGGGGTAATAACGCCGACGGGCAACTGGGTACGGGGACTCGCCGAAACATATCGTTCCCCAACGTTCATCGTGGTATTGCGGATTACCTCCTGCGAGCGGTCAATATTTCTGACTCGGAAGCGCAGCAGCAGGTTTTGGCGCGTTTACTGATCAATGAGACGTTGACCATGGAGGCGTTGTTGACGGTAGGCCCCTCGATAGTAAACTACGTCAGTCCGGACGCGCCGCTCATCAGTCAACAACCGAGTTCGGCAATCATTCCAGTCAACGGAACTGCGACCCTGAGTGTGGTTGCCACTTCAATTTGGCCCATCAGGTACCAGTGGATGCGGAACGGTGTGCCGCTGACCCAAGGCGGCAACTCTCCGACACTGGTGATCGTTGACTCAGTACAGAATCCGGCATCAGGCCTGTACTCCGTTGAGGTTGCGAATGAGAGGGACGCAGTAAAATCCAACACTGTTCAAGTAACAGCAGTCACTACTCCTCAGGTGATTTCACAGCCAATCCCGACTCTGGCCATGCCGAAGTCACTGACAAGTTTGTCGGTGCTCATGGAGTCTCAGGTCAAAGTGATGTTTGATTCACCGAGTGGCCTAGCCATGAGCGGGGCGGGTGATCTTTTAATTGCGGATCGCAACAACAGTATTTTACGGCAGATGAACTCGGGAAATTTTGTTGAGACAATGGTAGGTGTGCCCCAGAAAAGTGGATGGCTCGATTCGATAGGGTCTCTTGCGCGTTTCTCGCGGCCAGATGGCGTTGCGGTGGTGCAGGTCGGGGAGTTTGATTTGACGTTCGTTGCGGATTCTGGGTCGAACACCGTCAGATACGTTTGGTCAGAGTTCGACGCGGTTAGCTCTTCGTTCTTTAAAAACGTCCGCACTCTCTCCGGATTGCCGATGCAAACCGGGTTAGTGAATGGACCGGCGAAGGAGACGAAATTGAACGTTCCCTCCGGAGTGAGCGCATTTGTCTCTCCAACAGCATTGCCCAACCAATTTGAGGTGTACGTGTATATTGCTGACTCAAGCAACCACACTGTTCGGTTGGCGATTTTACCGGTAACAATCGTTGATGTTGTCGGGCAGACGGATCCGCGTGCCCAACGGAAGCTCAGATTCGATCCCTCGGTGACGCTTTCACCGATGGGCAGCGGCGATGGACTGTCGGGAGAGGCTGACGGGGTTGGAAATGCGGCATCGTTCTTCTTGCCGACTGACGTGGTTGTGCGCGCAGAGTCTGGTGCATTGAGTCATGTTGTGTATGTCGTGGATTCAGGAAATCAAAGTATACGTCGTGTTGAGGTAAATCCGCCTGCGGCCAATCCCTCGACGTACGGCGTGATTTTACAGAAGGGCTCATCGGTGGTGAGTTGGGTTAGTGGGTCTGCCCCGCCAGTGTGGCTTCGGCCCGGCATGATGGTTTCTTCAGATGCCGGCGTATTCAGTGATCCCACGTATGTGGCCAGTGTAAGTGCCAACGGGATGGTGCTCAGTCAACCCGTTTTGCTCTCGGAAATCCAAAGCACCGCCGGAATCCAAAAAACCGTTACGTTCCGACCCACTTTGGCGAACTCGACCTTTGAGGTGTTTACTTATGCTGGGACTCCCCGTATTTCGGGGTTGGTGGATGGATCGGGATCTCAGGCGCGCTTCTGGTTCCCGCAGAAAGTCGCGATCAATGGGAATGGGGAGCTGTTCGTATCGGATGTGAATAACCGGGTAATCCGAAAGATTACACCTTCTTCGACCGATCCACGAGTTGGGTTGGTGAAAGTTTTTGCCGGTGTAGGCGGAAAATCTGGATCACAAGACGGGCCTGCCTTGGCTGCGCAGTTCACAAGCCCCAAGGGCGTCGCGGTTTCCGAGTCGGGTGTGGTCTACGTGAGCGATGATTACCTCAACGTGATCAGGCGAATCAAGGATGGGGAGGTGACGACGGTGGCTGGGATCCTAGGGACTTCTGGGTACATGGACAGCCGCGAGCTGCCGGAGTATACGTATCAATGGAAGAAGAACGGTTCTGATTATGGGTTACCGATTTCGGGCGAAACCGGGAGAACTTTGACCCTGAACGGGCTCAGCTCCGATTCTGGAGTGTATAGCGTTGACGTGACCTCAAAGGCTATTTCAAGTTTCAGGTTTTCCTCTTCGCCTGCGCAAGTTTTTGTTCCCTCTGGTGTGAATATTGACTTTGCGGAATCTCTCAGCGTCAACGCGGGCTCTCGGCTGACCGTTGATCTTACCAAGGTGGTGGGTGAAAAACTGACGCAGTTCGGAGTAAACAGTTTCCAGCTTGAGAGAATCGATGCTCGCGGCGCGGCTTGGCCGGATTGGCTGACTTTGCCTCCTGAGCCGATTACTGCCCTGAATGCTTCTTTGATCCTGGCGCCTGACGAGGATCAGGCCTCGCAAACGGTGATTCTGCAGGTCCGAGCGACAGATTCCGGTGGATTCAGCAAACGGGGGTATTTGCAGCTCAGCGTGCAGGGCGCGCAAGTTGGAGTGGATTTCACGCCGATCATCTCTCGTCAGCCCGAGTCCTGGATTTCGACCCAGTCGACCCCATTCGGCGAGTCGCTGCGGGCGGTCGTTGTGCCGGGCCAAGATTACACGACCACCTACCAATGGTATATAAAGCAAAAGCAGGCAGGCTCGGCCAATTATTCCCTCCAGAGCAGTCTCGGGCAGAATTTAATGTTCCGATTCCGCCCTTCTCTTGAAACCACCAGCATCGCGCATGCCGTGCGCGTGCCCTCAGCAACAGGTAGTGTATTAAGCTTAAGTGGAGGCACTTTAAGCGACGGGATTTATTCTTTGAAAGTGACAAATACGCCGGTTGCGGCTGGAGGAACCTCGACTGCCGCGCCCACCTTCTCGACGGAAAGCAATCTCGTCCAAATCATCATTTCCGGCGATCCGCAGATCGTCCAGCACCCGCTGTCCTACGTAGGTAAGGCAGGAGACCGCGTGGAATCGTTGAAAGTTTACCCGAAGACATCAGGCAAGTCGCTCTTTAACGAACCGAGGGGGATTGCTTACGACTTTACCAATCAAAGTTTGGTGGTGGTTGAGTCTGGAAATTATAGCGTGCGCCGCATTCTGATGGGTGGCGAGGTTTCAACGATTGCAGGGTCCGCTTCGGAGTGGGGTGGCGAGGATGCTGCGCTCGCTAGTGACAGCCGTTTTGGTAGAAGCGTTGGGGGGCCGGAGGGACTGGCCGTGGACGGTCTTGGAAATATTTACGTGGCGGACACTTTGAACCACACGGTCCGCAAAATTGCGTCAAATGGCAAAGTATCCACGATCGCGGGGGGGGTGTCCATGCCGGGCAAAGTGGATGGATCAGCTTCTGCCGCCCGGTTCAACATGCCGTCGGGGATCGCTTGCCGTGTTGTGGACTCCAGCACCACGATTCTGTATGTCGCCGACAGCGCCAACCACGCCATCCGTAAGATTCAGATCTCCTCTGGCTCTGCGACTGTCACTACTCTGGCGGGAGGCAGTGGTTCCGGATATGTCAATGGCAGCGCCTCTGATGCGCGCTTTTTTGAGCCTTTGGATGTCGCCTACGCGAACGGGATTGTCTACGTGGCGGATTTCCAAAATCACGCGATTCGTGCGGTCATGGACAGCTCGACGCCGACTGTGAGGACTCTGGCGGGAGCGGGCCGGATTACTGATCCGAGTACAACCGGGGGAAATTTGATTTTTGGCAGAGAAGAAGCCGGGGCTGCCCTGATTGGGGTTGTGGAACAAGGGGTGTCCGGGTTCAGTGATGGTTCAGAGGGCACATTCCGTTTTCCGACAGGAGTTGCGACTGACGGAGTGAACGTCTATGTCGCTGACTGGGGAAATCATTTGGTTCGAAAAGTCAGCTTGAGCGGCGATGTTTCGACAATCGGTGGTGAACCCGGTATTTTAGGTGATGCAAGCGCGGAAGGTATTAAAGGCAAGGCCGCGCATTTCAACCAGCCAACGCGTGTCACACTTGATGCCTTGGGCAATGTTTTTGTTTCGGACTCGTCGAACCATGTGGTGAGGAGGATTTCCCCCGACACGACTGTCAGTTCTGTCGCTGGCGTGGATGGGTTGCCTGGGTTCTTGAACAACGACCGCCCAGTCGAGTTTTATTATCAATGGGTGAAGGGAGATCGCATCATTGAGGGAGCGAAGGAGGCATCTTATGTAATCCCCGAGCTTAATTCGGCGTCTGAAGGGGTATACGGTGTCTTTGTGTCGAATGATCCGAATATGAACCGTTCAATATTCAGTGCGCTTGCGACCGTGCGTGTCTGTGTCCCGAATGGGCTGCCAAGCGTGGACGTGGTCGCGGGGCAGTCTGCAATCATCAATAAAGATGCGCTAGTAACACCGGTGGCCGAATCCTCTGCAACGGCGTTGCCGATTTGGGCTCGGTTGGATACGACGGGCCAGTACTTGGTGGTGTCTCCGCCGGTGGACGAGCCCCTAGGGGCCATACGAACCTCCTACGATGGAAAAGGTTTCATCGTGAATATTGTGTCCAAATTAAACAGCTCATCGAGCGGCACGCCTTTAATTCTCGCACAGCCTTCCTCAAAGCTGTCGGTGAACGGGGTCGATGGCCGGCAGACGTTTTCGGCGATGGTGAGAATCCCGGGTTTCACTAACAACCCGGTTTCCCCTATCAGTCCCATCAGCCCTAAGCCGATCGCATTCTGGAGCAAACTCGGTGGGGGCACTTTTGCAGCAACGGTTAATCAGCAGACAGTGGAGACAGATTTCAAAGTTGACCTTGATTTGGGCAGCGTGACCACGGATGACGCCGGCTTCTACAGGCTGCGCTTCGAGTGGTCTGGGCAGGCCATTGAAACGGATTTAGCGCAGTTGGTGGTGACAGCGAAACCGCAGATTTTGACACACCCACAGGCGGCCACATTCATCGACAAAGGTGCGCCGATCAGACTGTCCGTTGAAGCGCGCACCGCGGTTCGGTCCTTGCTCATGCAGCCTACCGGTCTGGCTTACATCCCTGAGCGGAGTTCGCTTTTGCTCGCTGACTCCAAGGCTCATGTGGTTCGGTCTGTCACCAAAGGAGGGACGGTTACGAAGTGGGTGGGTAACTCTGAGCAGCCCGGCAGCACGCTCGGTACGGGAGAGGCCGCGCTGTTTACACAACCGGAAGCGATTGCCTATGACTCAGGGCGCACGATAGCGCTTAGTGGCGTCACGATGGACTTCGGTTCCACGACTTTGTACGCGGATTATCAGGATGGCCTGAGCAATGGGTTGGTGTCCGCCGTCGGAACGATTCAGTCATTCAGCGTTGACCTATCGGATCCCTACAGGGTTCGGATAAATTTGGATAAGCCGGCTGCTGCGGCGATCGCGATTGAGGATGGCAAAACGATCGCGTTCAACAGACCTGCGACAGTTTATGTGGTCGATATCTACAAACATCTCGTCCGAAAAGTTTCGCTGGATGGTGTGGTTCGGGAGTTCTGCGGAAGCGGAGTCGCGGGCCCTGCCGTAGGATCAGCAGCCCTTCAGATTGCCACATTCAATTCTCCGTCCGGTATCGCGGTCGATCCGATGGATGGAACGGTTTACATCGCGGACCAGGGCAACCACGCGCTGAGGCGTGTCAGATATGGATCGGGTGTGGTGGAGACGATTGCGGGATCTGTTTCTGGGGTGTTCGGCTTCAGAGACGTGCAGGATACCGGTATTGAAAGTGCAAACGATGCGTTGATGTACTCGCCAAGCGGGGTTGCCGTGAGAACCAGTGTATTCACGCCCGCGAATGGGATTAGCCGTAACGTGCGCGAGGTTTTTGTGTCGGATTCTATGAATCATGTCGTCAGGCTGGTTCGCATCAACGTTAGTCAAAACTCGGATATTGCTGATCCTGTTGAATCGGTGACGACCTGGGCGGGATATCCTGGGGCGAGCGGCTCTGGAGATGGGTTGGGGGACGAAGCCCTGTTTTTCATGCCTGCCGGTTTGGCGTTGACGTTACAGAACGGCCCGACGGGTGAACTTTTTGTCGCAGATAGCGGGAATCACACGATCAGACGTGTTGTCGGCGAGTTGGACGCCCAAGGTAACTACAAGAAAACGGGGCGTGTGAATACGGTCGCTGGGGTGGCTGGCCAGTCAGGGTCAGCAAATGGAAATTATCAGTCAAATCGATTGAGATGGCCGAGAGGGCTCGCCTGGAACCCCGACAATAACGAGCTGTACATCGCCGATACAGGCAACTTTACGGTGCGTGTTTTGAGTGGGGACGTGCTGAGCACCATAGCTGGACAAGCGGGAGGGGCTGGCATAGCCACGAGCGCTGAGTTCCCTGAGTTCACTTATCAGTGGTACAAGGGCTCATTGCCTCTCACGGCGAGTGATGGTTTCGATGGGTATCAATCGGCAACTCTGACAAAAAAGATCTCCAATTCGGCTGATAATGGCGGCTACTGGGTCCGTATCAGCTCAGTGGATGGGTCTTTCGCAGACAGTAAGGTTGCCGAAGTACGCGAAAAGACCAGCGTCAACTTCCTGTCGCAGCCGGCTGATTCGCTTGCTCAAAAAATCGCCCAAGGGCTAATTGCGGGCGGGACTTGGATCCAGCAGCCTTATGGCTCAGGCGGAATTGCGGGTGTTTTACAGATCGCGCCTCGGAGTACTTTTTCGCTTTTGGCGCAGTTAAGCAATCCCCAGTACCTGACTTACAGCTGGTATCGGAATGGGGAAAAAATTACGGACGGTCAACGGCTCTCTGGTTCGACTGTGTCAGGGGCGGAGTCCGCCGAACTGAAGTTCGAGGGCGCCGGTTGGAGGAACGTCGTGGCGGTGGTTGCCGGCGCAAGGCATTCGGTCGCGATTGTGTCCAATGGTGATGTTCATTCGGTGTACGCATGGGGGGCGAACGATTCGGGCCAGCTTGGATTAGGGGACCGGATCGACCGGCTCAAGCCCACGCTCGTTCCGAGCGGGGCTTTCGGGGCCCAAAAAATCGTCGAAGTCGCGGCAGGCGATAATTTTTCGCTTGCAAGAACTGCCGACGGCAACCTCTTCGCGTGGGGTGACAATAGTGACGGTCAGCTCGGTAATAACCTGGCTTCAGCTCAGGTGACCCCGGTAAAAGTGGACACTGGAACTTGGAGAGTGGCGCAGATTGCAGCGGGCGATTTCCACGCCCTAGCCGTGAGTCAAACTGGCAGCCTCCTTATCAGCTGGGGCCGCAATACATCTGGTCAGCTGGGGAGGAGTACCAATGTTCCTTGGAAGCCTGACGTGATCGATGGGAATCAGAGCGTCATGGGTGCTAAGGCCGCGGGCGTCCCCACTATAGCAGCGGGAGGGGAGCACAGCCTTTTCATTGCATCCAACGGGTCGTTGTATGCTTTTGGCGCGAACGCAAGAGGTCAGTGCGGGAAGGATACTTCCACCACAACCGTGGCTCAAGCCTCTTTGGTGTCTTTCGGGGTTTTGCAGCCAGGCACGTTCGCAAGTGTTGCTGCAGGGTCCATTCATTCGGTTGCACTATCCGCAGCGGGCTCGCTTTACAGTTGGGGAGGCAATGACAAGAACCAATTGGGAAGTTCGGTGTTCAAGAAGCTCACAAAGACAGTGGGGATTGGCTCGCCGACGATCACTGTTGAAAACGTAACCGGGTTGAAAGCAGATTCCGCTTTCGTATATGCTGAGGATGGCTCGGGTGGTTCGAGGTCTAACGCTTTCGCACCGAGCACCCAAGTCCTGTCGGTCTCCTCCAACACCCTAACGCTGTCGACAGAGACAAGGGAGTCTATGCTTGAAAATGAGTTAGTTCTTTTCGCGGAACGCACCGACGTTCCGGCGGTGGAGTTGCCCCGATTGGTGAATTCGCAGCCGGTGAATGACCGCGTTTTCGCGCCTACTTGTATTCAACTCGCGGATTTTGTGCTCGGGACCCACGGGCAGGCTGCTTTGATCGAAGCCATGGTCCAGTTCAGGTGTGACGGAGTTCCAATTCCAAGCGCTACGGGATTGCTGTCAGTGGGCACATTCCGAGCCTCTGCGGCTGCAGGCACCTCACGCCTGACTGTCGTCGGCTCAACACTCGGGCTGAGAGGTGGGATGCAGGTTTGGGGGACTGGCATTAAAAACGGTACCGTCATTAATTCAATTGGATCAGGGTCGCTTGTACTTTCGAACGTCACCGCGAGTTCGATAAGCTCCGCCACGATTAACTTCGGCACTCTGGATGGCCTCTCGGAGCTGCGCGTGGCTTCCGTTGATTCCAAAACCTATGACTTGGCCGTGACTAGGGCGAATGAACAACAGGCTGCGGTGTTTGCCCCCGCATCGACGATTTCTCCTGCGATTTTCAAGAGTCTAGTGGCTGGCGGCAGGACAAACTTTGCCCTTACAACTTCCAACCAGGTTTTGGCTTGGGGAGTGAATGAACAGGGGCAGTTCGGCCTGGGTTCCACCAAATCGCTTGTTGGTCCTCACCGAATCAGTACCCTTGAAGGAATCCGTTTTGTGAACTTTGTAACGCGCGGTAATCACATTTTTGCGGTGACTAATAGCGGGCAATTGTACGGTTGGGGAAGCAATTCTCGGGGTCAGCTAGGCGACGGATCGAGGCAAGTCGCGCCGCTACCGACTTTGAGCGCATTTACGGATATGGGCGATTATCGCTTGAATGTTTATTCTTCCATCGACGGCACACAGCTTACGTCGACTCCAGTGCGGGTATCCGAGCCCTCGGTTTCTAATCCGAAATTCCAACTGTTACCGGGTAATGTGAAATACTTGGAGAGGCAGGTGTCATTTGGGGGTGCCGCAACTCTGAGCGTTCCGCAACCAACAGGCTATCCGGTCCCAACTGTTTTCTGGTTCAATTCAACCGACCTTTCAAGGCCTATTGCCTCAGGCAATTCATATCAGGTAAACAGTGTGGTGGGGGAGCGAGAGTTCACGATTAAACTCGGATATGGAACACTCAGTAACCCGGTGATCGATGCATATTCGGACTCCCTCAAATACGCGGTGAAAGCCTTTGCGCTTAATGCGCCGCGCCTTGAGATTGATCTTGGGAAAGGATTTAAAAGTGGCGCAACACAAGTGAATGTACCCACTGTTTCTGGAACCGTGAAACTGAGGGCTGCGTTAGTGGACACGCCGGCAAATGGGATTTCATACCAGTGGCGCCGCGACGGCGCGATACTTCACGGTGAAACCGCGGAGACGCTTGAATTGTCGCGTGGAGGGATGATTCGTCCACGCCAGGCTGGTGTTTACAGCGTTTCTGTGTCGGATGGAATCAATGTCCGGCAGAGCGGAGATGTTCGGATTGTTGTCACTGGAACTTTGAGCAGTGCAAGCGATTCGTTCACGGTTGTGGTTGAATCGGACGAATTGCAAGCGCTGCTCCTAGTGCCCAAACCGGAATCCGTCGGAAGCGGCTCGATAGCTTCAGGGATTGATGGTGAACCAAAATTACCTGCTGGAACCGCTCTTAAGTTGACTGGTATTCCAAAGGCTGGAACACGGTTGATGGCGTGGAGTGTGACGAGTTTGGACAGAAGTATTGAATACGCGAGAGTTGCAGCTTTTGCTTCCACTGTCACTTACGTGACGCCTCCGGTAGACGTCATGATTACGCCGGTTTTCGGAAATGGTTATCAAGGGACTTACTCGGGCCTAATTTCATCAGAAAACATCTTTAATTTGCAGGATCCGGACCTTAACAAGATCCGTGGATATCTTACTGCGACCATCACCACGCAAGGGGAGGTCTCTGGGAGGCTTCGCGTTGATGGTGAGTTGCAACCATTCCGTTCCTCCCTGAATTGGACCCTTGGGCCCGACCTTGGCATGTCCGTGGCTGATTCCTCAGATGGCTTGAGAGTTGCGTGGATTCAAGAGAACGGCCCTGCCGCCTCGGTTGGGCTGCGGGTTGGCTCAATCATCGAATCCATCAAGATGAGCAACGATTTACCTGAGGTGCCCGCCGTCTTCCGCTCGGTCTTTGAGGAGACATTAAAAACTGCCTATCAACGCGGCAGTATCATTGCATTGAAAATTAAAGACACCGCAAATCCGGTAAACATCACTCCCAATGCGGAATGGTTCCTTCAGGGGCCAATTCTAGTGAGTACCCGTGCGTTTGGACGATGGATTGGCAACCTTACTCTCCTTACAGACTTTAAAGGCACGCAACTTCAACTGCGATTGAGTAACGTGACTCTTAAGAACGCAATGTTTGGTGGAATTCCGATAGTCGGTAATGATCTTTTCGCGACTGCACTGTCACCCGTTGGTTTAGATCCAGCTCGAACATACCCCAAGTACACAGCTGCTGTGGCGAAGGGGCGTGCTAGCACTTCAACGATTGGACAGGGCGGTGTGTTTAGAATTGAACCGTTGAGCACAGGTATGGCTGTGGTTTCAGGAGTGGTTGGCAATGGCAGTAAAATAACCTTCAGTGGACCCATTGGTCGGTTATACCCCCCGGAAAACGTGGACGCATTCTTGGAGCCAATGTCTTCCGGCTACGACAACGAAGTACAAGACGTTTTTTCCGAAATAACGGATATTCCGAAAGCGGCTGTCGCCGAAATGCTGAGGCGTAAAATACTCAATGCCAATTTGCCGATTTATCTTCCAGGAAATCTCCGCGCGGACCTGAGTGGTATTGTTGGAGCAGTCATTTTCGGAAACAATGAGGTGGAAGGATCTTTGGGAATGCTCAATCGAAAAGGGCTTACGTCGGAGATAGAGTACACACCAAATTTATTGTTAGGCGGAAGCTTGAGCACACTTGGAGTCGGCTCCGGCACTGTCGCCGGTGGCACTGTCGCCGGTGGCACTGTCGCCGGTGGCACTGGTTCAACGGCGATCACAGTGCTTGGGTACACTACTTCAAGTTATCCCAAGCCAAGTGGCCTAGCCACTTTGACGGCGCAGAACTTCTTTTCGACCGACCTTCGTTTGGGTAAGCCATCGGCGGGTTATCAGTCACCGACCACTGTGGGGCGATTTTTCTTCAGTCAGCCAAATTCTGGGCTGTTTGAGGCGACTTTCGTGTCTACAGACAAGGCATCGCTCGAAAAATCGAAAACAGGATTAAATAACAAAGTCTACGCGGTGATTTTGGACGGGAATATCAAAGCTGGCGTGGGTTTTCTCTTGCGCGGTCCCGTCCAGTCCATGGCTAAAGTGATCGGTAATTTACAGGACACTTTTAACGAAACGACTGAATTATTCCGCTTAGAGCCAGTTGAAGAAGCTACTCCTTAAATTGATGCCTGCTCACCTCCTCTCAGGCGATGGACGTGACCTGTGGCACTTCGCATGAGGTCCTCACTTTACCGCCCTGACACTGTAGCCGCGCAGCTGGCAGATTGTTTGTGCACACACTTTAATGTTCAAGGCTGGTAAGTCAGGCCTCAAGATGCGCTCTTGTCGCGAATTGCCGCTGGAACGGACGCGCGTCAACTTTGATTCACCCCAATCACGCCGCATTGAACGCGTCTCAGCTGAGAAGTCACGAACCCACAAATAGAGAGCTCATATGGCGGCTACTTGGGATGACGTGGCGTTATCGCTGGGGCTGCATCAGAATTTTGTTGGCTCAACTCGCTTTGCTGGGCTCCGCGATGGTGGCGATCGCGTTGACGGGCATCGGGATTGATTCCCTTCGCCATGCAGTTGATCCATCCGCGCGTGCTCCGGTATGGCCTGCCGCGATCACTCCACCCCAGCACTGGCCCCCCCTTCGGCTGCTCGCGATGGCGGCAGGTGGGATTCTGGTCGCCGCCGGGGTTCGCTTTCTCTTGGGTTATCTCAGCGGCGTCTGGTTTGGAGAGCTGCTTCAAGGCCGACTCGTAGTGGATCTTCGGGCCCAGTGCTATGACAAGTTGCAGCGCCTTTCCTTCCGGTTCTTCGACGCCAATACCAGCAGCTCTCTTATCAACCGCGTTGCGGGCGACATTCAGTCTGTTCGCTTGTTCGTCGATGGCGTGCTGCTTCAGATCATCCTGCTGAGCGTGTCGGTGCTGGCATCGCTCGGCTACATGCTGGCGGTTCATGTCAAGCTCACCCTCGCTTGTGTCGGCACGATGCCCCTCGTATGGATTGCCTCCTCTGCCTTTTCCAAAAAAGCACATGCAGGCTACAAACGCTCCAGCGAGCTCAACGACAACCTTGTCCAGCGACTTGCAGAAAGTATTCGCGGCATCCGCGTGATCAAATCATTCGCTCGGGAGCCGTCTGAGATCCAAAAGTTCGAGAGGGCCAATGACCAATTACGCGAAGAACAGCACTGGATCTTTAATCGGGTGACCATTTTTGTTCCGCTGATCCTGCTGCTCAGTCAGGCCAATATAATCGTGCTTCTTTGTTATGGTGGGCTTCTTGCCGTGGAGGGCGCGATTGGCATCGGCACGGGGCTCGTGGGATTTGCCGCAATCCTACAGCAGTTCGCCGGGCAAATTGCGGGAATTGGAAATATTGCGAACACGACCCAGCAGTGCATCCGCGCGGCGGCACGCGTTTTTGAAATCCTCGACGCACCCGTTCAAATCGAGTCCGTCTCCACCGCGCGGCGATTGCAAAATATCAACGGTTCGGTTCGCTTTGAGAACGTTAGTTTTGATTACGGCAAGGAGCAGGTCTTGAGTGAAATCAGTTTCGAAGCGAAGCCGGGGGACTGCGTGGCGATTGTTGGGCCGATCGGAAGCGGTAAGAGCACGCTTCTAAGTTTGATCCCGCGATTTTATGACCCAAGCTCCGGCACGATGAGCATAGACGGAGTGGATGCGCGTTTCTTGGCTTTGGACCAGCTGCGCCAGAGCGTCGGGATGGTTTTTCAGGAGAGCTTTCTCTTCAGCACCACGGTGGCGGCAAACATCGCTTTCGGTAAGCCGGATGCAACGCGCGAGCAAATCGAGCGCGTGGCGAGGATCGCTTCGGCGCACGAGTTCATTTCGGGGCTCCCGCAAGGCTACGATACCGTGCTCGGCGAGGCGGGCGTCGGGCTTTCGGGCGGACAGAAGCAGAGGATTGCAATCGCGCGCGCTTTGCTCCTTGAGCCGTCCATTTTACTGCTGGACGACCCGACTGCATCGGTGGATCCGGGCACCGAGCACGAGATTGTCGGCGCCATGGAGGCGGCGATGGCGGGTCGGACCACTTTTATCGTGGCGCATCGCCCGAGCATGTTGAAGCGCGCCACCCTGATCCTGGTGCTGGACAAAGGGCGGATCGTCCAACGCGGCACACATGAGGAACTCATGAGGCAACCCGGCTACTACTTGGACTCAGTGGCAATGCAGACGGGAGGGGGGCTTGTTTCCCCATGAAAAGCTCCGTCGTTCCACTCACGTACACAAAGCGTGATCCTGAAGACTCGCAGACTCGTCCAGAGCTTGGGGTTCTGGCTCTGCTTGAGCGGGTTTTCGAATACGCAAAGCCCCACGCGAGGGTCCGCAACCTTCTTTTCGCCCATGTCATTCTACGCTCGATTTTACTGCCTGCTTGCACCTGGGCAATGGGTGCAGTGGTGAACGGTCCGATTGAACATCGCGATGCGAAGGGAATCATTGCGGGAGCCCTCGGATTTGCCGCCTTGGTTGCATTCACCAATTTCACGTTTCATTACCGTTACAAATACGCACTGCAACTCGGCGAGGCGGTTATTCACGATCTGAGGGGCGCCGTCTTCCGGCATATTTTGAAAATGCCGATGAGCTTTTTCGACGCGATGAAAGTCGGGCGAATTATCGGTCGCGTAACTTCCGACATCGATAGCATCCGCACGGGTGTTCAGGATGTTGTGTTTATCGGGATCGTTCAGTTCGGTCAGATGCTCGTGGCGGCTTCCCTCATGATTTACTACGACTGGCTTCTTTTCCTGATGGTTGCGGCGATCGGACCGATTGTCTGGGTGTTGAACAGGACTTTTACCAAGCGCGTCGCAAATGCCCAGCGTCGCGCGAGCGAGAGTTTCAGCCGAATCACGGCTACTTTGACCGAAACCGTCAGCGGAGTGAAGGTAACCCAGGGCTTTGTTCGCGAAGACTTGAATGCGGATTATTTCAAAGACCTGGTGGGCGACCAAGCCCGCTACAATATTGTTTCAGCGCGGACCTCCGCGGTCTTTCTGCCGCTGCTCGAATTTAAAACCCAGCTCTTCACCGCCTTGATTCTGTTTTTCGGCGGTTGGCGCGTTATTTCAAGCGGCGCTCCCAATGCGGTTGGGAACATCGTCCAATTTCTCTTTTTGTCTGCGCTGTTTTTCGAACCGCTGAAAGCGCTGGGCAACCTTTATGCGTCCGCGCTTTCCGCGATGGTGGGTGCGGAGCGGGTGTTTCGCACGTTGGATACGCCGCCTGCCTGGCTGGATGCCGAGGATTGCATCGATTTGCCACGGCTTGATTCGGCAACGTTGGCGCCTCAGGGAGCAAAGATTGAGCTGAAGAATCTGGGGTTTGCATACGAAGCGGGCAGGCCAGTGCTGGCGGATGTCAATTTGACCGCGATGCCGGGCGAGACGGTTGCACTCGTTGGTCATACCGGAAGCGGCAAAACGACCATCACCGGGATCGTTTCAAAAATGTACCTGCCAAGCAGCGGCACGGTTTTAATCGACGGCATCGATATTTGCAAAATCACGTCGGCGTCGCTCCATTCCCAAATGGGTGTCGTGCACCAGCAGAGCTTTCTTTTCGAAGGAACGGTGATGGACAACATCCGTTTTGCAAACCCTCAGGCTGGCGATGCTCAGGTCGTTTCAGTGACCGAGCAACTGGGCTTCCGGGATCTGATTGAATCATTGCCGGAAGGATTTCAAACGCAGGTGGGCGAGGGCGGCCAGAATCTGTCTGTCGGACAGAGACAGTTGGTAAGCTTCGCGCGCGCACTTTTGATCAACCCCCGGATTTTGATTCTCGACGAAGCTACGAGCGCGATCGACGCGCTAACCGAGTCGAGGATTCAAAACGCGCTTGCGACATTGCTGAGCGGACGCACGAGTTTCGTTGTAGCCCATCGCTTGAGTACTATTCGGAATGCGGACCGGATCATTGTGCTGCAAGAGGGCAGGATTGTTGAGCGAGGGACCCACGCGGAGTTGATCCGTCTCCGAGGAGTGTATGCCGGTTTGAACGACCACTTTGCCTTGTCGGCGCGCTAGCTTACCTGGGACAACTCGAGTCGGCGCGTCTCGACCATCAGCCGCCTGTAAATCAGGTGCGCAGGCTGCGACAACGAAGGGTCCTTTTCCAAAAGCACAAAAGCGGCGCCGCGGGCCTGATGCATGAGCTCCGTGTCCCTCGCCAGATTTCCGATGCGAATCGGCGGCAGCCCACTTTGAGCCGTACCGAGCAAATCACCGGGACCGCGCAGCTCCCAATCCGCCTCCGCGATTTCGAAGCCGTTGGAAGTGTTTTCGAGGATCTTTAGTTTGGCTACCGCTTCAGCATCGGAGTGATCTGCGAGCAGAATACAGTAGCTCTTGTGAGCGCCTCGGCCGATACGTCCGCGTAGTTGATGCAGTTGGGCAAGCCCGAAACGCTCCGCGTTTTCAATCAACATCAGGTTTGCATTCGAGACGTCGATACCCACTTCAATGACCGTTGTGGCGATCAATGCGTGCACCTCATTTTTGCGGAAACGCTCCATGATGGCGTCTTTTTCTTCAGGCGGTGTTCTTCCGTGCAGGAGCGCGCAGGTTTTTGGGCCAAGCAATGCTTTCCATTTCTCGAATTCCGCGACTGCAGCCTTAGCTTCCATTTTTTCTGACTCATCAATGAGCGGGTAAACAATGTATGCCTGTCTGCCCGCTTCCAATTGTTCGCCCAGAAACTTGGCGGCGTCGGGAAGCTTGGACGAGTCGCGCAGTGCCGTGACGATTTTACCGCGTCCCTTCGGGAGCTCATCCAGCACCGATACGTCCAAGTCTCCGTAAAGACTCATGGTCAGCGTGCGCGGAATTGGAGTGGCGGTCATCACAAGCATGTCCGGCAATTGCCCTTGGTCTCGAAGCTTTGCCCGCTGCAGCACTCCAAACTTGTGCTGCTCGTCGATCACCGCAAGGCCGAGGCGCGGGAGTTCAGATTCACCGTGTAGAAGCGCGTGCGTTCCAATGATGATGTCCGGTTCCTCCTCGGCGGGCCGAGACGGCCGGTTCGGATCGCCAGAAACCACTGCCTTTTGCCAAAGGTCAGCGTCGAACAGAGGAAGCGGGCCGCTTTCTTCGCGCCGGTTCCCTGTCCTGAGAGCGACGCGGATGCCAAGTGGCGTGCAGAGACGTTGAAAATTCAAGTAATGCTGCTCGGCGAGGATTTGAGTCGGCGCCATCAAAGCAGCCTGAAAACCGGCTTCCACGGTCAGCAGCATTGCCGATAGCGCCACAAGCGTTTTACCCGCGCCCACGTCGCCGTGTAGCAGCCTGTTCATCGGGCGCGAGGACGCCAGATCCGCGCGGATCTCGCCGATCGCCCGCTGTTGCGCGTCGGTTAGGGGAAAAGGGAGTCCCTGATGGAGTCGATCCATGAGCTGGCCGGGGCCGGCATGAGCCAGTCCGGGCTTCGCCATCTGCTCCGCACGGCGCATTCCGATGCATAGTTGGATCCCAAAAAATTCGGTGAGCACCAGATGTTTCCGTGCCCGGGACAATGATTCGAAGCTGTCCGGGAAGTGAATTTGTCGCAGTGCCTCAATGCGCGGGAGAGCGTCCAGTGAATGCGGAATGAGGTTCGGGACCGATGCAGGATTGATGCGTTTGAGCGTTTCCCAGATCAGCCAACGGATGATTTTCGTTGAAAGCCCTTCGGTTGCGCGATGGATCGGCGTGATTCTCTGCAAATGAATCGAGGTTTCGTGGTCGTCCTCAAGAACCTCAAACTCCGGCTGGTCCAAAATGATCTGCCTTCCGCGTCGCTTTGGTTTGCCGAAAACCACGAGCCGCTGTCCCGCGGCGATTACTTTCTCGACCCAATACAGGTTAAACCAGCGTACTATGAGCTGGCCTGCGAGCAAGTGCCCGCGCTCATCCACCAGCGTCGCTTCAAACATTCGTGCGCGTCCGCGCAAGCGGCGCGTCGAGGCAGACTGCACCAGGCCGCACACGCAGACCGGCGTGTCGGATTCACCCTGCGGAAAGTGGTCAAACCGGTTGCGGTCCTCCCACCGGCGCGGAAAGTGGGAGAGCAGGTCGCCTGCCGTATGAAGTCCGAACCGCTCCAGCTGTCGGATCCGTTGAGGGGGAATCCACCCGAGTCCTTTGAGCGGTGTTTCCCAATCCATGGATCACACTACAAAACGGACTCGTGTCTTGCTGATTCGTCGCATCACAGGACCTTTGAAGGATCCGCGGGAGATACGTGCGGGGTGGGTGTGTCGGGTGGATGAAGCGGACCGCTATTTGGCGGGCGCTTCGTCGAGCTTGGCTTTTACGGCCGCTTCAATCTCGTTGTAGAGGTCCTCATTGCTCTTGAGAATTTCCTTAGCGGCGTCCCTCCCCTGTGCAAGCTGGGAGCCCTTGTAGGAAAGCCAGGAACCGCGCTTTTCGACTATCCCTTTCTCAAGGGCCAAATCCAGGAGCGCACCTGTGGAGGAGATCCCCTCGTTGTACATGATGTCAAACTCAGCCTCCGTGAAAGGCGGAGCCACCTTGTTTTTCACCATCTTCAACTTGGTGCGATTTCCGGTGACCGTGCCGTCTGCAACCTTGATGGCACCGATCCGCCGGATGTCGCATCGAACGCTCGCGTAGAATTTCAGCGCCTTTCCGCCGGGGGTGGTTTCCGGGTTGCCGAACATCACCCCGATCTTCTCGCGGATTTGGTTGGTGAAAATGCACACGGTGCTCGCCTTTGAGATGAGCGCGGTGAGCTTGCGCAAGGCCGCGCTCATGAGCCGGGCCTGTGCTCCGACAGTCGTGTCCCCGATCTCGCCCTCAAGCTCGGCCTTTGTGACCAGTGCGGCGACAGAGTCGAGTACGATAACGTCCAATGCGTTTGAGCGCACAAGCGTTTCGCAGATCCGCAGGGCTTCCTCGCCCGAGGAAGGCTGTGAAACCAGAAGCTCGTCCACATTCACGCCGAGCTTTCTCGCATAGATCGGATCCAGCGCGTGTTCGACGTCGATGAATGCCGCTAGCCCGCCGCGTTTCTGCGCCTGCGCAATCACGGTCAGCGTAAGGGTCGTTTTCCCGGAAGATTCCGGGCCGAAAATCTCAACGATGCGTCCCCTTGGAAAGCCGCCAACGCCCAGCGCGCGGTCAATCAAGATGTTACCGGTGGGAATCACCTCGACATCCATGTGCTGGTTGGCGCCCAGACGCATGATGGACCCTTCTCCGAAGTCCTTGTGAATCTGCTGCAAGGCGAGATCAAGGTTGCGGTTGCGGGCGGCGTTTTGCTTGCTGTCGTCTTGAGCGGTTTCGGAGGATTTAGCCATAAAATGTTGCCCTCAAAACCTACACCGCCCCCCCACGGTGCAAAGGGGATTTTAGCCTGAATTCCGCCCGACGGATCAGGGGACTCTGTGAAGCGGGTATTTACAGCCGCCTGCCGCCTGTTAAAAAAGTTTGGCCATTAGCCGCGTTTGGCTAAACCTAGCCGCTGCCCAAACCCCAAATTTCCGTTCCAGCCATGCCCAATTACATCGAAATGCCCAAGTTAGCCGACACGATGACCGAGGGCACCCTGGTCAAGTGGCGCAAGAAGATCGGAGACAAGGTTTCGGTCGGCGACGTGGTTGCGGATGTTGAGACCGACAAGGCCACCATGGAGATGGAAAGCTTTGACGACGGCACGTTGCATGAGTTTTTGGTGAAGGAGGGGCAAAAGGTCGCAATCGGCGCAAAACTCGCCGTCCTCCTCGCGAAGGGTGAACAGCCGCCGGCTCCCGGAAGTGTTCCGCCCCCGGCTGCGGCAAAGGCCGGTGCCGCCGCTTCGCCGAGTCCTGCCCCCGCAGCCCCCGCGGCCGCCGCACCTGTGCAGGCCGCCGCACCTGTGCAGGCCGCCGGAGGCATGGCGCGTTCCGCGGGTGGCCGTGTTAAGAGTTCCCCGCTTGCACGCAAGATCGCAGCGGAGCGGGGTCTGGACATTTCACTGCTTGCCGGCACCGGGCCCGGCGGGCGGATCGTTGCAAAGGATGTGCAGTCGGCTCAAGCGCGGCCTGCCGCAGCGGCATCCGGTGCAGCGCCGATCGCGTACGCGACTGCAGGGGAAGGCGATCAAGTGATTGCTCTGAGCGGAATGCGCAGGATCATCGCGGAGCGTCTGCTCGCGAGCAAAACGCAGATCCCTCATTTTTATCTGCATCTTGAAGTGGATGCCGGCCCGTTGATGAAGATGCGCGCGCAGCTCAACGCGGGCGGTGAGGCGGCCGGCGCGTCGAAGCTCACGGTGAACGACTTTATCCTGAAGGCTGTGGTTGCCGCCGCAGTGAAGGTCCCCGCAGTGAATGCGTCATTCGCCGGCGATTCAGTGATCCAGTTTTCATCGGTGAACCTGTCGGTGGCGGTTGCCGTGGACGACGGCTTGGTCACGCCGGTTGTCAGGGACGCGAATAAAAAGTCGCTCAAGGAGATCAGCGATGCTGTGAAGGATCTCGCCTCTCGCGCCCGCGGCAAGAAACTCAAGCCTGACGAATATCAGGGCGGCACCATCACGGTCTCGAATCTCGGTGCGTTCGGAGTGGAGTTCTTTGATGCGATTATCAACCCGCCGCAGGCAGCCATTGTGAGTGTTGGAGCGATTGTGAAAAAGCCGGTGGTAGGCCCAGGCGACACCATTGTGGTGGGACAGCGCCTTGCGATCGGGCTTAGTGCCGATCACCGCGTGGTCGATGGCGCCGTTGCTGCGTCCTATCTCGCCGAGATCAAGAGGCTGGTTGAATCCCCTGCGCTCCTCTTGATCTGATCGCGGCTAGTCTGCGGCCCGCATCAGGTGCGCGAGAAGGTCCCGCAATTCGGTATCGCTTAGTCCGCTGAGCAAACCCTCGGGCATGATCGACACCGGACTTGCTTCAAGCGAGAGCAAGTCCGCGGGCGCGATCTTCGTTTTTTGGCCCGCAAGGTCGCGGAGCACAACGCCCGACGTGCTTTGACTTTCAAGCATGCCTGTGAGGATAGCGCCGGTCTTGAGGCGCGCCGTGTAATTGCCAAAGCCTTCGCGGATTTCAAGACTCGGGTAAAGGAGGTTATCCAGCCAGAAGTCAAGGTTCCCCCGTTCGTAACCCGTGAGCTCGGGGCCGATTTTGTTCCCTTTATCAAACAGCTTGTGGCAAGCAGCGCAACGCGACTCAAAGATCGACGCACCCTTGGATGCCTCACCTGATCCGCCCCGGAGTGCGGAGCGGATACGTTTGGATTCAACCGCTTTCTCTTCCACTGATGCCGAGACAAGGAGACCTGGCCAGCGTGCTTTCAGAGCGGCGTTGATCTTCGGGTCTGCGTGCTGACGGAGAATTCCAATCATCTCCGGTGTGATGTGTTTGGCCGGCACCTGCCATTGATCAAGCGAGTCGACCAGTTTTAACGCCCACTCAAGCCTGCTGCAAAGTACTCGCAAAGCCGTCTCGCGCACCTGCAGGTCACCGGAGATTTTCGATTCGTATGCGCCTAGAATAGCGGATGGGATTGCGGCGTCGTTGTACCTGGCTGCGGCGTGAATCACGGCGCGCTTGAGCGTCGGCGGTGTGGATCCTCCGGCGATCAAAGAAGCGAAGACGCCCGATGCCTCCTGCCTGCCGGCTTCCGAAAGGGCTTTGGCGACGTTAATACGGTCCGCCGTGGACGCCTTCGGATCGGCTAGTTTTTTGAGTGCGGAATCGATCGCGATCTGATCGCCCGATCTCAGGGCTGCTGCGATGGCGGCGGTGTTGCGCTCGCTGCCATGAGCCTTGAGCGCCGCGGCCAAATTTTCCGAGATGGCCGGTGTTTCTCCTGAGTCGAAACCAAGCCACATGCCTTCGGCAAATTTTTTGAGCGAGGACGGGTTTTTCCAATGCGCAAACAATTGTTCGCACGCCTCCAATTCCGCATGTGTTGCTCCCGTGGCAAGCCGCTGGCCGATCCTCCCCGCGATGGTTGATTCGAACGCAGCGGAGTGAATGAACGCGCTGTCTTTGACGAGAAAAGCCAGTGTGTCCTGGCGCTCCTGCGTCCACTTCGATTCCAACGCCCACCAAGCAAGCAGCGGAAGCCGAGTGTCTCCCTCAAGGTTCGGTTGCGCGATATTTTGGAGCAGGGGAAGCGCGGTTCGGGCAGGGAGTCTTTTGGCGCTCGCAAGCAGTTGTGCCCCCACTTCAGGGTGAAGTTCCGAGGATGCAATGGACTCCAGAGGCTTCACGCATTCTGCCCATGCCGCGCCTTTTTCACCGATAATTTTTACGATCCACCGCCGGACATACGGGTCAGGGTGCTGGAGCAATTTCACGGCAAGCGCGGCGTCGACGCCTCCCAGCATGTCCAGTGCAAAGAGTGCGTCGAGCGCGTGAGCATCTTCGGCGGACTGGGATTTTATCGCCAGCTGCGGTTCAAGCTCCTTTAAGTGCCGCCATGAAATCTCAAGCGCGGCCTGCCTCCTAAACCAACGGTTCTTGTGGGATAGCAGCGCGAAAAGTTCGGCTGCGGGCGCCGCATGTAAGTCGAATGACTTTACCGCCGGAGCGTCTCCCGCAGGGCGTACGCGGTAAATACGGCCGCTGGTTTTATGCCAGTCGTCTACCGGCCTGACGTGGCTGAGGCGAGTGTCGTACCAGTCTGCGAGATAAATGCCACCATCAGGGCCGACTTTCGCGTCCACAGGCCGGAACCAACGGTCCTTTGTACTCAGCAGCGGCGTCTCGTCGCGCGTGCGGAAGGTCGAACCCTCGGGCAATCGTTCGCTCACATACACGAGGTTCGCGAGTGAATTCGGGGCCACGATTCGGCCATCAAAAACCCCGCTCAGAAGGCCGCCCTCGTACACCGTGAACGCTTGCGGAAAGCGGCGTGCATCGCCCTCGTGCTTCATGTGCTCAAAAAAACCATAGGCATGCGGATTTGAGAGCGGCCCGTGTTTTCCCCACGATTTCACTCCGTAGCTGCCCTGTTCGTAGTGCATGCCCCGTGTGGCTCCGCCGTTAGTTCCGGAGAACACGCGACCCTTGGAGTCGATCTCCAAACTGAATGTATTCCCGCCGCCTTCCGCGTAGATCTCAAACTTTTGCGAGACGGGGTGAAATCTCCAAATGCACTGGCCTTCCCATTTGACGTTTTTCGACGCAGCCGAGCTCACATTACCCGTGCACGTGCTCCCGTTTGCTCCGTAAAGCCACCCGTCAACCCCCCACTGAAGGCTGCTCGCAACGGAGTGTGTGTCCTCGATTCCAAAGCCGCTGAGTACAACCTCGGGATCTGCGTCGGGCTGTCCGTCTGCATCCGCATCCGGGTATTTCAGCAAGTAAGGCGGATTCAGCACCCAGATCGCATTCGCGCCTGTGATCGCCGCGCTTGCGATGTTGAGTTTTTCAATGACGCGGCTGTGGCGGTCGAAAAAACCATCACCGTTGGTATCCTCAAAAACGGTCACGCGATCCGCGCCGGGATCACCCTGGGGCGGGGGCAGGGGGCGCCTGTCGAACTGCGCGCGCAGGTGGGAGTCGTAGCTGACGACTTTGAGTCCCGCGGGGAATTGGTATTGCCGGTACTCAACCACCCAAAGTCTTCCCCGTGAATCCCAGCTCATGTAAAGCGGCTGTTCAACATCCGGCTCTGATGCCAGAAGATCGATTTTGAGTTCGTCTCTCAACTCGAACTGCAGGGCCGCCTCGTTGGCCTTGGTAGGGGGGGTGGAGTCTGCAAGCGTGCCGCGTCCCGCGTACGTCTCCATGATTTTGCGGACCTGCTCGTTGCCTGCAGGCTTGGTTGTTGCAGATTCTTGCGCCACGGCCGCGGATTGGAGCGCGCACAGCGTTGGAAAGAGATTGAGAAAATGGATGAAAGCTTTCCGGTGCATGGGGGGATGCGGTGTGGCGTTTGCTGGCAAATCGGGCTACTTCAAAAGATGGCGCCGCGCGAACGGAAGGTACTGTTCCCAGTCGTATCGGATGACGTCGTGTTTGCCCGATCGGATGTGGTACGCGACAAAGTCGCCGACCGGTGAGTTTAGCGGAGGCTGTTCTTTCACGCCGTATCCTTTTTTCGAGTAGAGGTCGTATACCGGCTGGCAGTGCAGGCCCGACAGAAACTCGCCTTTGGGATCAGCCCATTTGTCTTCCTCGGCGCTCGCGATGTAAGCCGCGCGTGGGGCGATCAATGCGATGAGCATATGCTTGTCCGTTGGACATGCCGATTCGTTGTTGGCGTAAGAACGGTAGGTTGTCGTGAACCAATGCGGGAATGCCTTGGTAATGATGGCGGTGGTTTCCCCGATGTTCCGGCGCATTAACGCCGCGCCGCCCTCTCCCGAGTTGTTTGAAATCACAACCCCGAAGCGCTTGTCCTGGGCTCCCGCCCACAGCGATGTCTTCCCGAGCCGCGAATGACCGATCACGGCGAGCTTGCTGGCATCGACGCTGGAATCGGTCTCAAGGTAGTCGGCGATGCGGCTTGCTCCCCAAGCCCACGCACCGATCGCCCCCCAGTCGCCATCTTTCCATTCCGTGGAGGCGCCCTGTGGACTGATGGCCGCGCGCAACCCATCCTTCCAGCCGTCGGTATGGTCTGGTTCAACGTCGCCGTAGTAGTAAGTCGCAACGCCAAACCCGGCATCCATCGCCAGCTCGAGCTGCCAGCGTTCCCTTTCCGTTCCCCGGCTTGCTTCGGTTGCGCGGTTGTCCTGAACGTAGCCTTCTTTGGAAGGGCGCATCCAGCGGGTGGAAATCGGCACATCGGGATCCGCGCTCACGCATTGGTTTCCTCCGAAGCTGATGCCCACAAAACAGGGCACGGGCCCTTTCGCTTTCGCCGGCGTGTGAAGCATCATCTCGATGCCTTGCCATTTCGGAAATTTTGGAAGCGTGATGCGAACAAGCTTGCGGACCGCTTTTCCGTTCAAGGCGTCCTTCTTTACGGAAATGGTTTCGAAGGTTGGTTTGCCCCAAATGTCCGGTCTAGGAGTGCGGCCAAACACGTGCTGCTCGAAAAGTTCAAGCACCTCGGCACGGCGTTCTTTTTCCCACTGGCCGCTCGTCTGGACGGTCAACCCCGACTTGGTCTTTAAAAGCTCTGGAAGGGTGTAAGGCGGTATCGCGGACTCGTCGTAGTTCGGGGAATTCTGTTGTCCGAATCCGAGCGGAGCGAGCAATGCGAGCGTGCAGGAAATGTGAAGGGGGGACGGCATGGGAGTTGGGGTTTGAGTTTGCGAGGGCATCCGCGGGCGTAAACTGGCGGAAGCGCTTTTGGCTCAGAATTTATTCATCCGTGCGCGCGATGGGGAGCGTGATTTTTAAAATTGGTGGTTCCACGCAACTTTTTTTGGGTACCATCATGCGCCGCCCCGCCCGGAACCCTCTGCCTAAATCAATCATGTCCCAGTTCAACAGCGCTGCCGTAACCGATAAAACTTTGGCGATCATCATGGGGGGCGGCGCAGGTTCGCGTCTGTTTCCGCTAACCAAAGAGCGTTCCAAGCCCGCGGTGCCGCTCGCGGGGAAATACCGGCTCGTTGATATTCCGGTGAGCAATTGCATTAACAGCGGATTAAAGCGGGTGTACGTGCTGACCCAGTTCAACAGCGTTTCGCTGCACAGGCACATCCATGCCGCCTACAAGTTCGATCATTTTTCGCCGTCTTTCGTCGAAATTTTGGCGGCACAGCAGACTCCCAGCGGCGAGCGCTGGTACCAGGGGACGGCCGATGCGGTCCGGCAGAATCTGCGTGATTTTTTGAACTCGTCTTTCGAGTATTTCATCATCCTCTCGGGCGACCAATTGTACCGGATGGATTTCCGGGAAATGCTGCGACATCACATTGAGAGTGGGTCGGACCTCACCATCGCCACGATTCCGGTATGCAGGCAGGAGGCGACAGGATTCGGAATCATGCACACGGACGAGGCGCGGAGGATTTACGAGTTCGTCGAAAAACCCAAGAATCCCGACGTGCTCGACAAGCTGCGGATCCCCGGTTCGCTTCTCGCGGAGCTGGGCCTCCCTGCGGATGCCGATCTGTATCAGGCGTCGATGGGGATCTACGTATTCAACCGCTCGGCGCTTGTGAGCGCTCTCAGCAACCAGCATGTGGATTTCGGGAAAAATGTGATCCCCGAGATGATTCACAAATCGAAGGTCAACGCTTATATTTTCCAAGGATATTGGGAAGACATCGGCACCATTCGTTCATTCTTCGAGGCGAATCTCGCGCTTGCGAAAGATGTGCCGCCTTTCAACTTCTTCGACACAAACGCCCCGATTTTCACGCACGCAAGGTTCCTTCCGGCCAGCAAGGTAAACTCCGCCACCGTGCGGGAAGCGATCATTTCCGATGGATGCGTGATCACCGAAAGCACCATTGATCGGGCTGTGATCGGGATCCGGAGTTTCATTGACGCAGGAACCGTAATCCGCAACTGCGTGATCATGGGCGCTGATTTCTATGACTCGTCCAAGACGCGTGCCGAAGGACTGCCGAAATTAGGCATCGGTCGCAATTGCCGGATCGAGAATGCGATCATCGACAAGAACGCGCGGATCGGGGATGGCGTCACGATCACTCCCGAGGGCAAGCCGCCCATGATGGACGGAGAAAACTTTTTTATGAGGGATGGAATCGTTGTCATTCCAAAGGATGCCGTGATTCCATCGGGCACTTCAATCTAGCCGCTGCGTTGGATTGATCGCGCAGGCGGCCGCGCCTTGGCTTTTAGCTGTGCCGCCCACCGACGGCATTGAAAGATGGCGTTGCATGCCCGATTTTCTCAACGAGCCGGTCGATCTTCACGAACTTCTCGATCATCGCCTGGATCTTATCGATTTTCTCGACGTCGCCCGGCAGCGTCTTGACGGTCATCGAATGGATGTTGCTGGCCACCGTGTAGCTGTCCAGCGGCGAACTAATCACCGGCAATTGAGAGTTGCGCAGCAACTCGAGCAAAGGGGCGTCGGGCAGCACGTCACCTGAGAGCACTAATCCCGCAAGCTTGTGGCCGTCTGATGGCTGGCGGTCCACCGAGCTCAGTGCCGCCAGAAGGATGTCTTCCCGGTCGCCCGGGGAGACAATCAAAGTTCCGGGCGAGAAAAAATCGGTGACGCGCGCGGTGCTCATCGCGCCAATCACCACTTTCTTCACCTGGCGCCTCGAGCGTTCGCCCCCGTGCAGGAACTTGCCCTTGATGCTTTTGGAAATCTGCCCGAGGGTCGGGTTCTCAAGGATTGGATCCTCCGGGACGCATCCGAGCAATTCGACTCCGAGGCGGGCGAGGCCGCGTCCCGCGAATTCCGAGACTGTGTCGAACTTGGAAGGCATGACCTTGTTGATGATCGCGCCTAAGACCTCGACGCCTTCCTTGTCGAAGAGCGCTTTGTTCAATGCGATTTCATCCACCGGCCTGCCGATTCCCCCGCGTGTGATCAGGATGACTTTGCTTTGCAGGACTCTCGCGACGCTGGCGTTTGACAAATCAAACACGGAACCCACACCCGCGTGGCCGCTGCCTTCGATGATGACAAATTCCTTTTCCCATGCGGCGCGGTCGAAAGAGTTTCTGATGCGCCGCACGAGATTGTCATGGTTGGCTTCTTCGATGTATTTCCGGGTAAAGTCGGGCTCAACGGCAATCGGACTCATCGCCTCAAGCGGCGTATGCACCTTGTAGGTCTGGTCGATGAGAACCGTGTCCTCGTCGATGTTCATCCCGTCGATGGTGACGAACCTCTGTCCGACCGGTTTGATGTAGCCGATGCGGCCAAGGCGTTTCCGCAATGCCGCGAAAAGGCCGAGACAGGTTGTGGTTTTACCGTCGTTTTGCTCTGTAGCCGCTACGAATATTCTCGGAGTAACGGTATTCATGGACGTTGGTTAAATGATGGCTCTGCGGTTCTCGATGGATTGGAGCCCGACGATTGCTGCGACACCCAGAATGTTATCTTCGGTGGCACCGCGTGAAAGGTCAGCGCAGGGCCGAGAAAGTCCGATAAGTAGTTGTCCGTAAGTTTCGGCGCCGGCGAGGTATTGAACAAGTTTCACGGCAATGTTGCTGCTGGCGAGATCGGGGAAAATCATCACATTCGCGCGGCCCGCAACCAGGCTTTGCGGCGCTTTTTTGACGGCCAGTTCTGGAAGAATCGCGGTGTCTGCCTGCATTTCCCCGTCGATTTCCATCTCAATTCCACGCTGCGCAGCGCGCTGCCTTGCCAGAGCCGTCGCCGCCGCGACTTTCGCGGGGCCCGGCAGGCGTCCGTTGCTGTGGGTGGTGAATGAAAGCATCGCGATGCGCGGCTTCATGCCTGTCAGGTTGCGGCAGGTGATCCCCGTTTCGACGGCGATGTCGGCCAGTTGGTCCACGGTCGGTTCGGGAATAACCGCGCAGTCAGCGAAGAACATGACTCCGCGCTCGCCGTAGCGCTTGTTGGACAAGTCGAGCGCCATGCAGGAAGAAACGCTCTTAAGGTGCGGGAGTGGGCTGATCAGTTGAAGCATCGGGCGGAGGGTGCTCGACGCCTCTTCGTCCGCCCCCGTCACGATCGCATCCGCGTGCCCGTATTGGACCATCATCGAGGCGAAATAATTCGGCTTTGCAAGAATCGCCGACGCCATCGATGGGCCGAGATCCCGGTAACGCTTGAGCTTCTCCAAACGCTCGCAAAAAAGAGGCATGTCTTCGGCCCGGAGCGGATCAATCATTCCGATGAACTCGAGGTCGACGCCTTCTTGTTTCGCGACCCGATGGATCGCCTCCGAGTTCCCCAGAAGCACGGGCGTTCCCAAGCCTAATTTTACGAAGCGGGCTGCGGCTTTGAGAATTCTGGGTTCCGTTCCTTCCGGAAACACCACGCGTTTCGGGCTTTTTCTGAGGCGTTCATAGACGGTGTTGATGAATCTCATGGACGAGTGGAATGGAGGTAATTCGATTTTTCGGGGAGCAGGGACGTTTTCGGAACCGTCAGGCTGGGCCGGCTCATTATGGCAGGCATCAGCGCGGTGTCATGCACCCTCTTGGACTCAACTCGCGCGCTCAGTGCCTGGGCAGCTCGCATCCATGGCGGAGATCCGCCTGAGAAAAAGAATCTCTGTCGAGCCGTACTTTCTCCGCTTGAGCGGTTCCCAGAATTTCAAGTCCGGGCACTTCCAAGCAGTCGCGATTTCAAGAATCATCACGCCATCTGAATGTAACATGTGCGGCAGATTTGCATCCCTCAGGAGTTCTGATGCAAAATCGCGATCTTCCGGCCTTTTCGCGTAGGGTGGATCCGCAAAGATGATATCCACTGACATCGTCCCGGGCTGCGTTTTCAAAAAACGAAACACATCCGAGCAGATCACCGACGCTTTGAGATGCGTTTTTTCAAGGTTTTGTTCAATGCACGCGCAAGCCTTGCGATCGGCATCGACGAGAATTGCAGACGCTGCCCCGCGGCTCATCGCCTCAATGCCCATGGAACCGCAGCCTGCGAACAGGTCCAGAACGTGCTTTCCAAGGCAAGCATCGCCGAGGCTGGAAAAGACCGCCCCCCGAACCATGTCCATCGTGGGGCGCAGGTCGGTTTTTGGAAGACGCAGCGGGATTCCCCCGGCAGATCCTGCAATGACGCGCATGGACTATTTTGGCGGAGTTTCCGGGGATTTCGGCGCGGGCGTGGCCTCGGTCTTTGGCTCCGTTTGGCGAGGTTTTAGAAAATTTCCGATAAGATGCTGGAGAACGTTGCCTACTCCCTCGCCCGTGATTTTTTCGAGTAAATTTGTGCGCGGCTTGTCGATGGAACCGGTGATCGCAAAATCAATCGACCTGTTCCCCTCGGCATCAGCTGAGGAGAAGCGGGAATTGAAAGGCTGCATGTTTTTGCCACTGAGCATTCGCTCAGGGAGCGAGAGCTTGGCATTCAGCGAAATCTGCCGGTCGAATCCAATCACGCCGGGCGCCAAAAACGACATGTCATCACTTTGCACGGAAAGTTCGTCGATGCGAACGCTGCGGTCTGCGATCGTCATGCGTGCAACGGCAGCCTTCACTTTTAAGTTGGAAAGCTCGTTGATTTGAAAAATCTGTCCAATGAGCTGAAGCAAGCCGAGGCCCTTGAAGAATCCGTTTTCGATCCGCAGATCTGCTTTTCCCTTGATCGAGGAGCTTTGTGCGGCAAGCCCTTCGATCTCCAGATTGCCATTTGCGATCCCCGAGAACCTCAGGGAAGGCAGTTCCTCGGTCATGGCGGCGAGGTTGATTTCTTTCAACTTAGCGTTCAGGTGAACAGGCGTGTCCTGCTGGCGTGTCCGCAGGGCCACGGACGCCTCGATTTGTCCGTCCCCGCTTGTCGCGGCCAATCCCGGAAGTGTGATCACACCCTCGTTGAGTTCGATCGGAGATTGCAGGCTGCGGAATGATAGGAGTTCAGCGACAGCGCCTCTCGCGATGGAGACCCTGCCGGAGCCGCGGCCGGTTGAATCAGTGTTCAAGTCCAACTGTATGCTCTCGGCCTGAATCAATGTGTGGCCGCCTGCGTCAATCCAGTCCAGATTGCCGCGGTTCAATAACAGACGGCGAATGGAGGGGTGTTCCTTGTCGTGTAAAAGTTCTTTAAGGAAAGACGCCAACCCGGAGCGTGTTTCCTGCGACGTTTTTGTGCCGGCGGCGGGGCTTTCCTGGGAGGTTTCGGGAGCGCGTTCCACCCAAGTCAGGCGGGCTTCGTCGATGCGCACCTCCGAGAGCACCAGACGCGCTTGAAACAGCGAAAAAATTCTGGGGTGAACATGCACCTCGCGTGCCGAAAGGCTTGCGCCGTGTGCGTTGGAGGCTTTCAGACCGCTCAAGCGTACTTTTCCAAAAAGCGATGTCCGGAGCTTTTCGAATTGCACGTCCATTCCCAGTGCTGAGGAGAGAGACTTGCGGATGCGCGTTTGGGTGGCGTCCGACTGCAAGGTGAACTTGAGCGCGATAAAAGCGCACAACATGAGCGCGAATGATCCACCCAGTTTGAGAAGAATTCCCTTGGAAACCCGCATTTGACCTTCCAGTTTACGCGCAGTTTCACGCATGAAAAGCGGGAAGCCACCATTCATGAAGGATTACTGCATCGTCCTCAATCCGCAGGCGCGCGGCGCGCGGCATCTGGAGGTTATTCATTCGATTGCGGATGTGGCTCGGGATGCGGAGATCCGCGTTACGGCCGCGCCGCATGAAGCCGAAAGCTTGGCGAGACAAGCCGCTGCGGACGGGTTCGCCGCGGTCATCGCCGCCGGGGGTGATGGGACGGTGAACGAAGTGCTTTGCGGACTCGATGGAACCAACGCGCGCATGGGAGTGCTGCCGCTGGGAACCATGAACGTGTTCGCGCGGGAACTCGGCCTCCATCTCGACTGGGAAGACGCATGGGCTGCGATCCTCCGTGGACGCACTCGCGAGGTGGACCTCGGGTTGGCCAACGGGCGGCCGTTCGCGCAACTCGCCGGCGTCGGGTTTGACGCCGATGTCGTGGCCGGGGTGACGGGCGAGGCGAAGCGGCGTTTTGGCGCCGGGGCCTATGCATGGTCCGCTTTGCGGCAAATGGGAGCGCCTGCTGGTTCGCTCAGGGTTGAGGCTGCGGGCCTTTCCCCGATCGACGGGGCGTGGGTTCTTGTCGGCAACGGGCGGTTTTATGGCGGGCCGTTTCCGGTTTTTCCGAGGGCGAAAAATGACGACGGTTTGATCGATGTGCTCGTTCTGCGGGATATTGGCCCGCTGGACGCGGTGAAATACATGCTCGGGGTGCCGTTAGGCTGGCACACGAGGTTTGATGGCGTGAGTTATCTGCAAACCGAGGCAGTGACAGTCAAAGGGGGCGCTTCCTTCGAGTTGGATGGCGAGTTCGCCGGACGGGCCGACGTGGAATTCTCGGTGAGGCCGCGCGCAATCCGCCTGATCGGGTAGCGAGTTCTGCGGGTTCGGATCACCGATGCCGAGGGATTCGGCTGGTTTCGGTAAAAAGAGATGCCGTTCGCCTGTTTGAAAGCTAGGGTTGGCTGCGTTCACCGCGTGTTGCCGGTTGGATATTAATAAAAGTTATGAATTGGTTGGATCAAGCTGAGCGCCGGTTCGGACGTCTGGCGGTTCCGCATTTGCTGCGGTACGTCGCGGCGTTGAACGGGCTGGTTTTTGTGCTCTGCCAGCTTAAGCCGCCATTCATCAAGGCTTTGGAATTGGACCCCGCTGCCGTCCTGCAAGGTGAGGTTTGGCGTCTTGTCTCTCACCTGTTCATCCCGCTGTTTGGGGGACTGCTCCCCAGTTGGCTAGGGGCCGCTTTTTATCTGCTTTTTCTCGTCTGGCTGGGGGACGGCTTGGAGGAGGCGATGGGCGTGTTCCGCTTGAACGTTTACTACGCCTTGGGGGCCCTTGGAACGACGGTTGCCGGGTTTATCTTGGGGGACGGCGCGGGCGGTTTTTTGCTCAACAATTCCCTGGTGTTCGCTTTCGCCTGGCACTACCCGACGTTGCAGGTCTACATGTTTTTCATCATCCCGCTGAGAATCAAATGGTTGGCGATATTTGATGCGGCGGTTTTGGCGATGACGTGCGTCCGCTCGGGCTGGGGGTACCGTGTCGGGGTGGTGGTGGCTCTCGCGAATTTTCTCATCTTCTTCGGCCCCCAATGGCTTGCCTCCCGGGGCCGCCAGCGAGTTGCGGCCAACCGGCGCAAGCAGTTTTCTCAGGCCGCTGAGCCCGTTGAAACGCTGCACTGCTGCCACGTTTGCGGGCGCACCGAGGTCACCTCTCCGGAGCTCGAATTCCGCGTCTCTGCCGATGGCAACACCTATTGCGAACAGCATCTGCAGAATCGGCGGGCGGCTCTCTAGCTTCGGTAGCTGGCAGCTGGCAGGCGGGCTCGCCACCGCGTTTGCGGCAGGGGAACTTTAAAGTCACCCTGGGACCGCCGCCTAGATATCGGATCTGAAACTATACTGGACAGGGCAGGTTCGGGGTGCGGCGCAGGTTTTTTGAAAATCCAAAATTTCAACTTAAGCCTCATTATGAGCGGCTTGCGTGAATTTTGGGCATGGCGGCTTGTGAAAAATTTCACAAACTCGCTTGATTGTAACGCTGCGCCCTATTTGAATCGGGGCCCATTTTCGAACAGCCGTATGGCAGTCCTTTGTCTTCGCCCTTCATTCATGAACTGATTTACCCGACGCATGGCGAATATTTTTCCAAGGTGGAGCAACTGGCTCCCAATTAAGATAGCGATCTGCGTCCTCGTCCTCGGGGGCGGAGTTTCATCAGGGGTTTGGTACTATTTCACTCCTAAATACACCCGCGTCGGGTACGAACCGACACAGCCCGTGGCGTTCTCCCACCAGATCCACGCGGGGCAACTGGGCATGGACTGCCGCTATTGCCATTCTTACGTCGAGACGTCGGCCTATTCCAACATCCCGACAACCCAGGTCTGCATGAACTGCCATTCCCAGATCCAGCGCGAGAATCCGAAGCTGCAGCTTGTCCGGGATTCTTGGCAGACCGGCAAACCCATCGAATGGGTGCAGATCCACAAGACCCCTGACTACGCTTATTTCCACCACTCGGTGCATGTGAACCGCGGCGTGAGCTGCGTGAGCTGTCACGGGAAGGTGAATGAAATGGAGGTCGTTTACCACGCGGAATCGCATTCGATGTCGTGGTGTTTGGACTGTCACCGTGACCCCGCAAGTTTTGTGCGTCCGGTTGCGGAGGTGACGAATCTCGACTGGCAGCCGCCGGCTGGCAAAACGCAGCGCGAAATCGGTTCGGCGCTGGTTGAAAAGTTGCACATCAATCCTCCGGTCAAAAACTGCGCCGGTTGCCATCGCTAACCCACATGAGCAAGCGCATTTTCCAGCATCCTCAAGAGTCCCAGACGGGCAAGCGTTATTGGCGCTCCCTCGGGCAGTTGCAAGACACGCCAGAATTCCGTGGCTGGCTGCAGAAAGAGTTTCCGCAGGGCGCGTCAGAGTTGGAGGGAGGCGACGTGAGTCGCCGGAGTTTTCTGCAGCTCATGGGCGCCTCTGTGGCGTTGGCTGGCTTGAGCCTCTCGGCGTGCCGCAGGCCTTTGAAGCAGTTGGTGCCTTTCACAAAGGGCGTTGAGTGGTCCGTGCCGGGCAAGGCCTTGTTTTTCACTTCGGCGATGCCCTCGCGTTCCGGCGCGATGCCTCTGGTGGTCACGACCTTTGACGGGAGGCCCACAAAAATCGAGGGTAACCCTCTGCATCCGGTTAACAAGGGCGCGACGGATATCTGGTCCCAATCTTCGATCCTCGATTTGTATGATCCCCAGCGCTCCAGAGAGGTCAAACATCAGGGAAAAACGTCCGATTACGCAGCCTTCGAAAAAGAACTTTCGGCCATCGTAGGCTCCGCGGGCAAAGGCGAGGGTCTTGCTTTCCTCACGGAGGGCGATGTCTCCCCCACGCGCGAGCGTCTGAAAAAAGCGATTTTGGCGAAATTCCCTGCTGCGAAGTGGGCGTCCTATGAGGCAAACGGAAATAGTCCCGAGCTCGAAGCAGCGGCTGTTGCATTCGGCGCGGGCAGCGAGGTGGTGTACAAGCTCGAGGCTGCCGATATCTTGCTGACGGTTGACCGGGATATTCTTGGAGTGGAAGGCGACGTCAGTCTTGTCCGCGGATTCGCAGCACGCCGGAAGGTGGAGGGGGCAAATACGGCGATGAATCGTCTTTACGTCGTCGAGAACCGCTACACGCTGACTGGGGGCATGTCGGATCACCGCCTGCGTTTGGCGGCTAGCCGTTCCAGCAGCTTCTTAAAGGCTCTCGCCGCGGTGCTCTCGAAGAGTTTGTCCGATGACACGCTTGGGAAGTTGGCCGCGGAATTGAAGGCGCCTGAGACGAAAATCAAGGCGGGATGGGTTGAGGAGTGTGCCGCGGATTTGGTGGCGCACAAGGGCAAGGCGCTTGTGCTGGTCGGCCAGCGGCAGCCCGTCGCGGTTCAGGCGCTGGGCATGGCGATCAACAACGCGCTTGGCGCTGTCGGCAAGGGTTTGCTCGTCCGGAAATCCGCCGCTTCACCTTCGCTCGGGATTTCCGAGCTGGCTGCCAGCCTGCGGAATGGAAAGACGAGCGCGCTGTTCATCCTCGGTGGAAATCCGGTTTTCAACGCGCCCGCGGATGTGAAATGGGTTGAGGCGCAGGCCGCCGCAAAATCGGTCATCCATCTTTCGATCGACTTCAACGAGACCTCCGCGAAAGCGTCCTGGCATGTTCCGGCGGCCCACTATCTCGAACAATGGGGCGACTGCCGCTCGATAGATGGCAGCTACATGGTGGTGCAACCGATGGTGCTCCCCTTGTACGGCGGGTGGTCGGATCTTGAACTTCTCGCGCGAATCTCGGGCGAAGCGGTGGATCCTCAAAAACTCGTCCAGACGACGTTCGCGGCCGTGGTTGGAGATCAAAAAGATCTTTCTGTGGAGTGGCCTAAGTCGCTCAAAAACGGGTTTGTCGAGGGATCAAAGGCCTCAGTGGCCGGTGCTGCGTTCCAGCTGGATTCGGTTTCAAAAAACATTTCTGCGGCACCCGCCATCCGCATGGCGGAAAATGAATTTGAGTTGGTTTTCATCACGGATTCAAAAATCGATGACGGTCGGTATGCGAACAATGGATGGCTTCAGGAATTGCCGGATCCAGTCACCAAGCTCACGTGGGATAATGCCGCGCTGATCAGTCCTGCGGCTGCAAAGAAGTTGGGTGTCACCACGGGTGACGTGCTCAAGATCACCGCGGGTGACAAGGCCGTGGAAATCGCGGCGCTTGAACTTCCCGGCCACGCGGATGATTCCATTTCCGTTGCCGTTGGATACGGTCGTTCAGAGGTGGGCAGTGTGGGGCGCGATGTCGGGGTGGATGTTTTTCCGCTGATGAGTTCGGCGGGCACCCGTTTCCGCGGCGGCGTGACGGTTTCCGCAACCGGCCGCAAGGTTACACTCGCGATCACGCAAGAGCACGGAGCGCTTGAGGGGCGTGGTGCGGATATTCTCCGCCAGTCGACCTCCGAGGACTGGAAGAAAAACGCTTCAAACGCCGACTATTTCAAAAAAATGGGCATCGATGCCCACGCGCCGGAGAACTTCTCGCTGTACACAAACCCGCCGCTGGACGACGTCCACGCATGGGGCATGACGGTGGATCTCAACAGCTGCATCGGCTGCTCCGCATGCATGGTGGCTTGTCAGTCGGAAAACAACATTCCGATCGTCGGCAAGGAGCAGGTCATCAAGGGCCGCGAAATGCACTGGATGCGGATGGATCGGTACTTCGCAAGTGAAGGCGGCGATGCGGACGAGCCCGAGATGGTGAGTCAGCCGATGATGTGCCAGCAGTGCGAAAACGCGCCTTGCGAAACGGTCTGCCCGGTCAATGCGACAGTGCACTCCGAGGACGGGTTGAATGTGATGGCCTACAACCGCTGTATCGGTACGCGTTACTGCGCCAACAACTGTCCCTTTAAAGTGCGCCGGTTTAACTTTTTCGATTACAACCAACGCTCGATCACCAGTCTCTACAAGTGGAATCTCCTCACCGAGAAAGGCACGCCGGAGACCATCCAGATGCAAAAAAATCCGAACGTCACGGTTCGCATGCGTGGCGTCATGGAGAAATGCACTTTCTGCGTGCAGCGGATTCAGGAAGCCAAGATCACTGCTAAGGTTCACGCCCGCGACAACGAAGGGACGCCGCAAGTTCCCGCAGACGTGTTTACTTCCGCGTGCGCCCAGGTCTGCCCGACAGACGCAATCGTTTTTGGTGATCTCAACAATCCCAAGAGCCGTGTTGCGAAGCTCAAGCAGGATCAACGCGGGTACAGGCTCCTCGAATATCTCAATACGCAAAACCGTGTTTGGTACCTTGCGCGGATCCGGAATCCCAATCCTAAGATGCCGGATGCCCAGCGGGCCGGATCCGCTTCACGCGACCTTCACGCGCACCATGCCCACGAGTCCGCTGCGCATGGGGCGAACGGCAAAGCTTCAAATGGAGGCCAGCACTAATGGCTAAATCAAGCGTCACACTCGAAACTCCCGTTGAGTTGCGCAGGGAACCCCTCGTAACGAACAACCGGAGCCTTGCTTGGATCACCGACAAGGTTTCAACCATCGTCGAAGCGCCCACTCCCAAATGGTGGCTGATCTCATTCCTCATTACATCGCCGATCGCGTTGATGGGGCTGTGCTGTATCGTCTATCAAATCTCAAACGGCGTGGGTGTCTGGGGCGAAAACCATCCGAACGGCTGGGCTTGGGATATCACCAATTTCGTTTTCTGGATCGGCATCGGCCATGCGGGAACGTTGATTTCGGCCATTCTTTTCCTGACGCGTCAGAAGTGGCGGACCTCCATCAACCGCGCGGCTGAAGCAATGACCCTCTTCGCCGTCATGTGCGCCGGGATCTTTCCGGCGATCCACGTCGGGCGTTTTTGGAACGCTTATTTCTTGGCGCCGATCCCGAATGCCAACGGCATCTGGCCGAACTTCAGATCCCCTTTGCTTTGGGATGTCTTTGCGGTGTCCACTTACTTCTCGGTGTCGGTGCTGTTTTGGTTTGTGGGTCTGATCCCCGATCTTGCAACACTGCGCGACCGTGCGAAGTCCAGGATTGCGAGGTTCCTTTACGGAGTATTCGCGCTCGGCTGGCGCGGATCGAACCGTCACTGGCGCCATTATGAAATGGCGTATCTGCTGCTGGCAGGCTTATCGACGCCGCTGGTGTTGTCTGTGCACTCGATCGTTTCCTTCGACTTCGCGACTTCGATCCTGCCGGGATGGCACACGACCATCTTCCCGCCCTATTTCGTTGCAGGCGCGATTTTCGGCGGATTCGCGATGGTTCTAACCATCATGCTCCCAGCCGCCAGAATCTTCCCGCAAATCAACGATCTCATCACACGCCAGCACGTGGACAAAATGGCGAAGATCATCCTGCTGACTGGCTCGATAGTGGGGTACGCCTACCTGATGGAGCTTTTTGTTGCGTGGTACAGCGGCAACAAGTTCGAAGGGTTTACTTTCTTCACGGCGCGCGCGGCAGCCAACGGCGAAGGATGGTACCAATGGGCGTACTGGGCGATGATGTTCTGCAACGTGGTTTCGCCTCAGATCTTTTGGTTCAAGGCGATGCGCAACAACTACATCGTGGTTTTCGTGATCTGCCAGTTCGTCAACATCGGGATGTGGTTCGAACGTTTTGTGATCATCGTAACCTCGCTCGCGCAGGATTATCTTCCGAGCAGCTGGGGCCATTACTCGCCCTCGATCACCGAAATCCTGACGTTCATCGGCACGTTTGGAATCTTCCTCTCGCTGTTCCTGCTGTTCATGAGGTTCCTGCCCATGATCGCGATTTCTGAGGTCAAGCTTGTGACTCCGGAAGCAGATCCACACCACGGCCACTCCAAACACTAGTATAAACCATGTCTCAACATCGTAAGGTGTACGGCCTGGGGGCCGAATTTAACAGCGCAGCCGATCTGATGCATGCTGCGGAGAAAGTTCGCGACGCCGGATTTGCGAGGTGGGATGTCCACACTCCGTTTCCAGTGCACGGAATGGACAAGGCCATGGGCCTTGGAAAGTCTTGGCTGAGCGCCGCAGTTTTTTGCGGGGGGCTCACCGGTGCTCTCACGGGAATCGGCCTCACGTCCATCCCGTCCTTCTTCATCTATCCGATGATTGTGCATGGAAAGCCGTACAGCTGGCCCACCATTCCGTCGTTTTTTCCGATCATTTTTGAGCTGACGGTTCTGTTCTCCGCGTTCACGGCATTGTTCACGCTCCTTCTGCTCAACCAACTGCCGAAGTGGTATCATCCGGTCTTCAATTGGGAGCGGTTTAAACGCGCGACGGACGATGGCTTCTTTCTGGTGATTGAGTCCCGCGACGCCAAGTTTTCGGAATCCCGCACCAGGGCGCTGTTGGAGGAAATCGGGGGCCAGAACGTCACACTCATTCACGACTGATTATGCTGCGCGCCTTCTTCATCATTTTCATCGTTTGCGTTGCCGGTGTGCTTTCTTTGGCCGGATTCCGCGGGGACAAGTTTAGCAGTCCGCCGATACAGCTGGTGCCGGACATGAAGCACCAGCCAAAGGTCATCACCCAGCATGGCAGCCGCTTTTTCGCGGATGGGCGCGGAGACCATATGCCGGTGGAGGGCACCGTTCCCGTCGGCTACAACCTGAAAGGTCGGTACTATCAGGCTGGCGCGAGCAATCTGCAGGGTGACTCGGGTTTTTCGAGTCAACCGACTTACAGGGACACCGGTGTGATCGGCGAATTTTACGGGGACGGCATTCCGGAAAAAGTCACCGACCGTCTCCTTGAGCGGGGGCAGGAGCGGTATCAGATTCACTGCGTGGTTTGCCATGGCCGGACCGGTGAAGGAAACGGTGTCGCGAAGTCCTTTGGCTTGGCCACGGTGGCATCGTTGCTGGACGACCGGATCCGCACTCAGCCTGATGGACAGATTTTCTCCACCATCACTCATGGCAAAAACACCATGGGCGCTTACGGCCCCAACATCGCTGTTTCCGACCGCTGGGCGATCGTCGCTTACCTGCGCGCCCTTCAGAAAAGCCAGGGAGTGAAAGCCTCTGAATTGTCTGCCGAGTTGCAGGCCAAATTAAACGCGAAGTAATGAGCCATTCCACGGAATCCCCACAATTGTCGGTCGAGCGCTTTGATTCAGGCGCGGCCAAGAAATTTTCGTCCCTGTGCTTTGCCGCATCGGTGGTTGGTCTTCTCTTGAGCGCGATTGGCTTGTTTAACTCCAGAGAGCAATTTGCCTTCTCTTGGTTGTTCGGTTTCATGTTTGTGCTCACACTTTGTGTTGGGTGCTTGTTCTGGACGATTCTTCACAGTGCTACGGATTCCGAGTGGGGCGTTTTGGTTCGCCGCCAGATGGAAAATGTCGCGAGCGTGATTCCTTATTTGTCGGTTTTTTTCCTCCCGCTGATTTTGTTTTGCGCTCCCATTCTCTGGAAGTGGTGGAACGTGCCTCACGGACAGGATGCGTTGCTCGATGCGAAGGCCGCTTTCCTGAACCAAAACTTTTTCTGGGTTCGGTATCTAGCGTACTTCATCGGTCTGGGCGGCCTCGGAGTGGCGCTTCGTTCTGCTTCCGTGGCTCAGGATGACGACGGTGCACCGAGGCACACGTTCCGCCTCCGCAAACTCGCCATCGGCGGATTGCCCGTGATGGCCGTTTGCCTGACCTTCGCGGCGGTCGACTGGCTGATGGGATTGGACTACCACTGGTTTTCGACGATGTGGGGTGTGTACATCTTCGCCGGAGCCGCAGGCAGCTCGATGGCGCTGCTCGTTTTGATTATCACGGGTTTGAAGAAAGCGGGGCACCTGAAGGCGGTGAATCTCGAACACTACCACATCATGGGTAAGTTCATGTTGGCTTTCACGGTATTCTGGGCCTACATCGCTTACTCGCAGTACATGCTCATCTGGTACGCGAACATTCCGGAGGAAACCATATACTTCAAGATCCGCAACACGGAGGGCTGGCACACCCTGACGACGATCTTGGTTTTCGGAAGATTCTTTATTCCCTTCCCGATTCTTTTGTTTCAGGCGACCAAAAAGAACCCGAAGTTCCTCTGTGGTGTCGCGTGCTGGATCATCGCGATGCAGTTGCTGGATCATTACATCATCGTGCTGCCTTCATTGCACCAGACTGGTGTCAGTCTCAGCCTCTACGATGTTTCCTCCGTGGTCGCAGTCGCCGGAGCCGCCGCCGGTTTCTTTTTCCGACGGCTTGCGTCCGCAAATGTTTTCCCGAACAGAGATCCTCGTCTTGCCGGATCCGTGGCGTTAACCAACTGAGTTATGTCTGACTCTCAATTCTCCAAAGGAATGCCGTCTATCAACCAACTCTTTTTCGGAGTGGCAAGTGTTGTCGGGATTCTGGTGGTCTCGAAGGTTGCGATCGGATCGACGCGTCCCGAGGTCAACGTTGAAGCCAAGCGCGGAGCACACCGCGCTGAGGTGCGAGCCAAGCTCCAAGCCGACGAGAACGCTAAATTGACCTCTGTTGAGTGGATCAGCAAGGATGCCGGCACGGCCCGAATACCGATTGCGGATTCCTTGAAACTCACGGCGGCGGAACTTGCCCAGAAGGCGCCGAAAGCTTCCTCCGTAAAGGTCGATCCTCCGATGCCCGCTCCCGCTGGCGATGCTCCGGCGATGCCATCGGCTCCCGGAGGAGCAAGGACCACACAGTTTCCCAAAATTCCGACTTCCTCCGCTCCTTAGGCAATCAAGCCCCTCCTTTCGCACGCTTAAATCTTTACGGAGAATATTTCCATGACAGACGCCGTTGCTGAAAAAGCGCAAATCCGAATCCCTTCCTCCGACAAATCCGCTCAACTCTCCGCGGTTGAGCGCGCCCAGATTGATGCTTCCGTGCGTTCGATCGTCCTGTGGTTTTTCACAACAGGTTTGCTGTGGCTGTTGATTTCCAGCACCGCCGCTTTGGTAAACTCGCTGCAGTTGATATTCCCTGGGTTCTTGGGCTTCTCCTTCTCGAATTTCGGCAAGCTCGCGCCGGTTGCCAGCGTGACTTTCAGTTATGGATGGTGCTCTCTGACTGCCATGGGTGTGGCTGCGTGGCTGATCTCAAGGCTCTCCGCACGGCCGTTGATTGGTAAAACGATTGCGACGCTCGGGGCCGTTCTTTGGAATGTCGGTCTGCTGCTCGGAGTGGTTTCGATTTTATCCGGTAAAATGAGCGCGCTCTCCGGATTGGAAATGCCTTCTTCCGCCTACGCTGTCATGCTGTCCGGTTTCGGCCTGATTGCGGTCTGTTTTTTGATTTCGTTCCGGAGCGTAGGCGATAAGCCCTCAATCTCCGCGATGTTCGTGATGGCGGGGGTGTGCTGGCTCGGCTGGACTCTTTTCGCCAGCAACGTGCTGTTGTCCGCAAAGGGCGTCACCGGCGTGATGGCCCAGCTCATCGCAGACTGGACGAACACAGGTTTTGTTTGGATGTGGCTTGTACCGGTTTCTCTGGGGTCGGCGTATTTTGTGATTCCGAAAGTGACTGGCACTCCCATCTTCTCGGGTCCGCTTGGACGCGGCTGCTTCTGGCTTTATGTGTTCGTCGCGGGATTGACCGGCAGCGCGCGCCTCGCCGGCGGACCGATCCCCGTATGGCTCGCCTCTCTCTCTGCCTCCGCGGCGATTCTTCTTTTGGTTCCAATCTTCGGCTCTATTTACAATCTGATCGCGTCCGCCAAGGGCTCTGCAAAGGTTGGAAATTCTCCTTCCGCCCGGTTCACTGTGTTCGGGTTGGGCGTCTTCCTCGCAGCTGCGATTTTGAACGCGATCGGATCGCTCCGCTCGGTTCATTACGTTGTTCAATTCACGCTTTTCGACTCCGGAGTTGCCGCTCTCCTGTTGAACGGATTTGTCACGATGGCATTGTTCGGTGCTATCTACTTCATCATGCCCCGCATTTCTGGATGCGAGTGGCTGTCCTCGACTCTCATCTCGATCCATTTTCTGGGTGCGGCCTACGGCACCACAATGGGCTCCCTGATGCTCGTCTTCAGCGGCTTGGCTTCAGGCGCAGCGTTGGACGCGGCGAACACGACTTTCCGCCAGGTCTTGGAGGTTGGATCGTCCTACTACTGGGGGCGGGTCATCTCGTTCATTCTCGTAGGGCTCGGCTACGCTGCATTCACCCTGCATTTCCTGCTGATGGCGCTCCGCGTGGGGCAACCCGGCGGTGAGCCAACTCTGTTCCGCGACGCTCACGAACACTAAACCGAAACTTTTCATTCCATGAGCCGATCTGGATTTTTATTCCCAATTCTGCTGGCCGCTTTTGCAACTTCGCTGGGCGTCACGGTGCTGGTTCCCCATGCGCAACTCGGTGGTTTGACACCGGATTTCAAGCAGGAAGAAGGGCTGATCTCGGATGTTTACCCAAATGTTCCCGGCGGCTTGGCTGAGGTTGGCAGGCAGGTGTACGTGGCGGAAGGTTGTCAGACTTGCCACACCCAAGTGGTGCGGGGTGGCGACTCTGCGGACGTTGATCGTGGGTGGGGCCAGCGTCGCACGGTGGCCCGCGACTATGTGACGGAAACGGTCCCGGTCTTGGGTTCCTCGCGGCTCGGTCCCGATCTGTCGAACATTGGATCCGAGAAGTGGAGAAATGAGCCATCGGATGATCCCTACAAGCCTTCCAAGCGCGATGGGATCTGGCATCTCAAACACCTTTATAATCCCGCGGCAATGGATGAGGAATCGATCATGCCGGCTTACGAGCATCTTTTTGCGTTGAGAAAAATCACCGGCACGCCTTCGCCGGATGCGATCGAATTGCCCAAGACGAAAAGTGTACCCGCCGGATACGAGGTCGTTCCGACGCCCGAAGCAAAGGCGCTCGTCGCCTACCTGGGCTCGCTTGATCGTTCTCACCCATTGAAGGAGGCCGGCAAGGCAACCGCGGCGACAGCCCAGAAGAAGTAAGCCCTCCCAACGGTTCCACAGCCATTCACGACGATGTCCCAGCAAAACGATTCTCAAAACCCCAGTGATTCGATTGAGTCGCTCAAGGTGACCGCCGCCGCCAAGCGCGAGCATGGCGATCCAGTGGAAAAAAACGAGCCGATCCCCGGCTGGTTGCTCTTGATCTTCGGTGCAGTCATTTGTTTTTCCGGCGTGTATTTCGGCATTTATCACGGCGGTTTTCAGGGGAATGTTTTCAATGAAGAACAATCCTCCCCGGAAATTCTTTTCGCTCAAAAGGGTGGTGGCGCCGCCCAGGCTGAAGTGGCCGCAGAGCAGACGCTCGTCGAACTCGGCAAAGGGGTTTATGCAAACTGCCAGCCGTGCCATCAAGCGAGCGGACTCGGGATTGCCGGCCAGTTCCCGACGCTAGCGGGAACCGACTGGGTGAACGGATCGGAAAAGCGACTTGTCGCGATCCTTCTCAAGGGGCTCATCGGACCGCTCAAGGTCGGCGATGCGACTTACAACGGCGCGATGCCCGCGTGGGAAAAGGCGCTGTCTGACAAAAAGCTGGCAGCCGTCATGTCGTATGTGCGCGCCAGCTTCGGGAATAATTCTCCCGAGATTTCCGAGGCGAAGGTGGCGGCTGCCCGGAAGGAATTTGCGGCCCAAGTAGCGCCGTGGACCGAGGCAGATCTTCTGAAAATCCCCGCGGATGCGAAGATCGAGGCCGCTGAGTCTCCGGCGCCAGCTTCGGGCGGCGCTGCGGCGCCCGCCGCGGCGGGAAACGCCGCTCCGGCATCGGCATCGGTTGATCTTGAGGCGGGCAAAGCGCAGTATCTCGGCCTCTGCGGTGCATGCCACCAACCAACCGGCCTTGGATTGCCTCCGGTCTTTCCGCCTCTGGTCAATTCCGAGTACTTGAGCGGCAGCACCGAAAGACTCATCGCGATCGTTTTGAAGGGTGTGATTGGTCCGATTACCGTGGACGGGAAACCTTACAACAACATGATGCCGCCCCAGGGAGCCGTGCTTACGGACTCGAAGATCTCGCAGATTACCTCGTACGCGCGCGATGCGTTTGGAGGGAAAGCTTCTCCAATCACCGCCGAAGAAGTCGCGGCGGTCCGTAAGAAATATGAGGCCCGCCAAGCATCTTGGACTGAAGCAGAATTGAAGGCTTTTGCTCCGTAACAATCACCCCAGAAACGAAGGAACACTCAGGGAAACAGCATCATTTCCAAATGAAAAAACTAGTTCTGGCCACAATCGCGCTTCTTCCATTCACCAGCTACGCGCAGGATAACGCGGATTTGGGTAAAACCGTGTACATGACCCTGTGCGTGGCCTGTCACCAACCCACCGGCATGGGCTTGCCGCCAGTATTCCCTCCCATCTCCAAGACCGAGTATGTGAGTGGTTCTCCGGAGCGGTTTGCCGCGATGATTCTCAAGGGGGTGATTGGTCCGATTACCGTGAACGGACAAGTGTACTCCAATGTCATGCCGCCACAGGAGGCTTTGTTGACCGATGAAAAGATCGCGGCCGCGATCACCTACGTCCGATCAAACTTTGGGAATGACTATCCTGCGGTGAGTGCGGAAGTCGTCGCTTCTGCCAGGAAGAAATTCGCTGACAAAAAGGATTCGTGGACGGAAGCGCAGTTGAAGGACTGGCCCGAGCCCGCGGCGACCAAGTAAGCCTGGAAAGTTTTTTTGATTTAATTGACGCAATTTTGTCGCGAGCTAACAAATAAAACGGCGCTTGGTGTAAACAGTCTTTGGAACCTTTCTTGAGTTAATCAGAGTCTGAGAGAGTCCCGAATGGGCTCCGTAATCCCACAAAAACCTATGGCAACCACCGCATCTTCCACCTCTGGGTCTCACGCCGCTGGCTCTCATCATGACGCGCATCATGGAGGCCATGATGACCACCACCATCACGAGTTGAATTTCATCCAGAAGTGGGTGTTCTCCACGGATCACAAAGTGATCGGCTGTCAGTACGCCTTCTGCGGACTCGCGTTTTTGTTCTTGGGATTTCTGATGATGCTTGTCATGCGCTGGCAGCTTGCCAATCCCGGCGTTCCGGTTCCGGTGGTGGGTAATTTCCTGCGCGGAGCGTTCGGGCCCGTTGTCATGACGGATGCAGGCGCTCTTACCGCGAGCGGGTACAACGTTTTCGGCGCGATGCACGGGACCATCATGGTGTTCTTCGGCATCGTGCCTTTGGCGGTTGCTGGGTTCGGAAATATCGTCGTGCCGCTGCAGGTCGGAGCGCCCGACATGTGCTACCCGAAGCTGAACATGGCCAGTTTTTGGTCATTCTTCACCAGCGGAGTGCTCATGATGGCGAGCTTCTTCGTGCCCGGCAGTGCTGCGAAGTCCGGATGGACCGCTTATCCGCCGCTTGCCGGGATTGCTGACCTGCCTGCCGACTCCAGCGTCTGGCTGAACGGGCAAACGGTGTGGTTGCTGGCAATGGTATTTAACATCACGGGTTCACTTTTGGGTTCGATCAATTTCATCTCCACGATCATTCAATTGCGCGCGCCGGGGTTGACCTGGATGCGGCTGCCGTTTTTTGTGTGGGCGCAGTTCGTGACCGCTTTTCTACTCGTGCTCGCATTCCCGCCGCTGGAGGCCGCGAGCTTCATGCAGCTGACCGACCGCGTGTTCGGCACTTCGTTCTTCATGCCGACAGGATTGGTGGTCGGCCAGGCCTTGGGGCAAAGCTGGTCCGGCGGGGGAAGCCCGATTCTGTGGCAGCACCTATTCTGGTTCCTCGCGCATCCCGAGGTGTATGTTTTGATTCTGCCCGCGATCGGCATCGTTGCGGAAGTGGTGGCGAACAACACGCGGAAGCCTTTGTACGGCTACAAGGCGATGGTCTACGCGATTTTCCTGCTGGGCTTTCTCTCGTTCATCGTTTGGGCGCACCACATGTACATGACAGGAATGGGTGCGAAGGTTGCCGCGTTCTTCCAGATCACAACGATCATGATTTCGGTGCCAAGCGTCATTCTGCTTACGGCGCTCCTCCTCTCCCTTTGGGGCGGTTCCATCCGTTTCAATTCGCCGATGCTTTTCGCGACGGCATTTCTGCCAATGTTCGGAATCGGGGGGCTTACCGGCATTCCGCTTGCCTTCAACGCGGTCGATCTTTTCCTGCACGACACCTACTACGTGATCGGACATTTCCACTACGTTGTGGCGCCCGGGACGATTTTCGGTCTGTTTGCAGGCGTCTATTATTGGTACCCGAAGATCACGGGGCGCAAGCTGAGCGAGTTTTTGGGCCGCGTTCATTTCTGGGGTTCACTGATTACGATCAACGGGATCTTTTTCCCCATGTTCATCCAGGGTATGGCCGGTGTGCATCGCCGCTGGTATGACGGCGGCGTTACCTACGAGCAGCTGGCTGGGCCGGTTTTGCATTGGAACAAGTTTATGACGGTTTCAGCGGGGCTCCTGGCGCTGTTTCAGCTTCCGTTCATTTGGAATTTTTTCACGAGCTTCTGGCTTGGCGAAAAAGTTGGCCGGAATCCTTGGAACGCAACCACCGTGGAATGGGATACGCCAACCCCGCCGCCGCACGGAAATTTCGACAAGCCGGTCGAAGTGTACCGCGGGCCTTACGAGTACAGCGTTCCCGGAGCTGCGGCAGACTTCATTCCCCAGACCCAGCGCCCTTAGTGCGCTATGGATGGGCCTCCTAGCACCATCCCCGATCATCACTCCTTTGTTTTATGTTTAGCAGGATTCTAAAATACCTTCCCTTCTTCAGCGATGCAGAGGTGCCCTACACCGTGACTGCTCGGCCCGATACCGGGCTGTACAGCGCCAAACTTGGAATCTGGCTGTTTCTCGCATCCGAAGTGATGCTTTTCGGCGGACTCTTTTCCGCGTACATCTTTCTGCGCATCGGCGCAGAGCCGGGATACTGGCCGTCCGGCCTGCTCAATGTACCCGTAGGAACAGCGAACACGGCTGTTCTCATCGCGTCATCCGTCACGGTGGTTCTCGCTTGGGCGGCACTTAAAATGCGCCAACTCGCCAAGTACAAATTCTACATGGCGATCACCATTTTGTGCGGATTCCTCTTTCTTGCGGTGAAGCTGAGCTACGAGTGGCCTGCGAAATTCAATCATTTCGGGATCTTCGTGCGGCAAAGCGCCGCCTCAAAGTACGAAGAATTTCTGGGCAACAAACATCTCTCGGAGACAGGCCAGGCTCCCCGCTGGGAAATTTCCGGGCATCTCCTCGATGCCCCGAAGGGATCGCCTTACGCCGAACAGGCCCATCACAACGCCGAGCATTTCGCGCATGAAACGCACCGGCACGACGCGGTGACCGAGGCGGACGACGATTATGTGATCCAGCTCGACCCCGTGAACGCCGACCCTGACAGCAAGGAGAACGACAGGCCCCATTTCCTGCCGCGTCCTCTGAGTTCGAAAATCGCCGTGATCAAAGCCGCGGATGTCGAGTCGGCGAGCACCTTTGCGCCCCGGCACAGCACTTACTTCGCGACGTACTTTTTGATCACCGGTCTTCACGGTCTTCACGTGCTCGGCGGTGTTCTGGTTTTCCTTTACCTTTGGCTTCCAATCAAGGGCGGCACGAAATTGTACCAGACCAACCCGGAGCACCTTGCCAATCGCGTCGAGGTCGCGGGGCTGTTCTGGCACTTCGTCGACCTTGTTTGGATCTTCGTATTCCCGATTTTTTATCTCCTCTAACTCCCGCAATCATGAGTGACCATCATTCGGCGCACGGCGCGCATCAACATTCCGGCGGTGCTGTGGATCACAGCCACGAGGCGGCGCACATTGCCGCGCACATTGGTGCATATTTGAAGGTTGGAGTCGGGCTTCTGATTCTGACCGGAGTGACCGTGGCCTTGTCGTATGTCGATTTCGGGTCGCGCGCGAATAACATCATCGTCGGGATGATCGTGGCGACCTTCAAGGCCAGCTTGGTGGCTGCGATCTTCATGCATCTTAAGGGCGAAAAAATGACGATCTGGAAATTCCTGATTCTCACGGGAATCTTCGCAGCAGGTTTGTTTTTCCTAACCTATCTTGCACACAGCGATCCGATTGGCGGAACTTCGCATTCGAGTCATTCGTAATCCGCAACCACTTCTCCAAAATGTCTCTCAAAGCATTCCACGTTTTCTTCATCCTTGTTTCGATCGTGTTTGCCGCCGGGCTCTCTGCTTGGGCGTTCAAAACCGGCGCCTCGGATGCTTTGGGTTTCGCGAGCGGTGCTTCCTCGCTGGCGCTGCTGGTTTACGGAGTCGCGTTTCTTCGAAAGGCTCGGAGTATCATCACATGAAAACACAAACCTTCTCAAAGCCCGGATCGTTGGTTTTGGCGGCAGCGTTTCTGCTTGTTGTGTCTTTGTCGCAGAAAGCCTCCGCTTGTACCGCCTGCATGGGCGACAGCACGGGCCCCATCGGAGAAGCCGCGAATGGCGCGATCTTCGTGATGCTTGGGGTGCTGGCCGTCGTTCTGGGGTTGATCACTCTCGCCGGTTATTCTTTGGTGAAACGGGCGAACCTGCCCATGCCGCCCCACGTTGAACTCGTGCGTTCAATCGCGGGCTCCAACCTATCATAACGTTATGTTGAACAGACTACTGGGAATTGTTGGAAACGCTTCCGAGCATGGCCTCTCTGTGGATCACATGTTGGAGGTCTGCCATTGGTTCATGCTGATCTTGGGAGTTGGATGGAGCAGCTACCTTGCTGTTGCGCTGTTTCGTTTCCGGAAATCAAAAAAACCGAAAGCCGATTACCACGGCGTGACCGGCAACGCGTCCTCCCACGCCGAATTCGCGGTTGTCCTGATCGAGGCGGCGCTTCTGTTGGGTTTTGCCCTTCCGCTTTGGGGAAAGCGTGTCGTTGATATTCCCGAACAAGGCGAGGCGCTCCGTGTCCGTGCGGTCGGCGAGCAGTACGCTTGGAACTACCACTACACAGGGCCTGACGGCGTATTTGGAAAGCAGAACGCCGCTTTCGTAAGTTCCAGCAATCCTCTCGGGCTCGATCCATCGGACGAGGCCGGCAAAGACGATGTGGTTTCCAAAAACGAACTCTTTGCGGTGAATCAAAAGCCGATCGTGCTTGAGATCACATCGAAGGATGTAATCCACGCGGTGTCGATCAAACACATGCGGATCGCCCAGGATGCCATTCCCGGAACGAAGGTTCCGATGTGGTTCCGCCCGATCAAAGCGGGCAAGTATGAAATCGTATGCGCCCAGCTGTGCGGTGCGGGACACTACGCGATGCGTTCGCATTTGATCGTCGATTCGCAGGAAAAGTTTGATGCGCAGATCAAGGAGCTGAGCGCGATGCAGCATCCCGCAGCCGCACCGGCTTCCGCGCAGTAAAATCCTTCTTACGACGATACAGCTTGGCCGTTGCCCCCAGCGGTCGTTGAAAACTGGGAGGGCTAGAGGGTGCATTTTTCGAGTGCACCCTTTTGTTTTCGCCACTGAACCCCATACACGTGAATCTCAAAACCCTCAACCGACTTGCCCAAGCAGCCGTGTGTGCAGTGTTCGGCCTGATTTTCGTGGGTGGGCTGGTGACAAGCTGGCAGGCGGGCATGGCGGTCCCCGACTGGCCTTTAAGCTTTGGAAGCCTCAACCCCGACGGTTGGTGGGCCAATTTCCCGGTCCGCTTGGAGCACGGGCACAGGTTGCTCGCGGCTTTCGTGGGTCTTTTCGTGGGGATTTTGTGCTCTTCGGTTTGGGGAAACTTTCGCGCCCTTGGATTTGCGGCGCTCACCTCCGCCATTGTGCCGGTGGCGGCGCGTGCGATGGGAGCGGAGCCATGGATGATGGCGCATCTTGGAGTCTGGCCTGCGGCTGTCGTGTTTGTCGCCGCGCTGCTCATCGGGGCGCGCCAGCGGGTGTCATTGGTGGGCGGAGGCGAGCGCAAACTCGCGCTTGCGGCATTCGTGCTGGTTTGTTGCCAGGCGACTTTGGGCGGACTCCGTGTGACTCGGGAAACGGCCGGTGCGATTGGCGTCGCCGAAGTCCTTCGCATCGTGCACGGGTGCGTTGCCCAGGCATTTTTGATGCTTCTCGTGGCTTTGTCTGCGCGCATTTCAATGGCGCGAATTCCAACCTGCGAATCAAAAGATTCTTCAGTGGGTGTTCCAAGCCCTGTGAGGATTGTTTGGACGGCGGTGGCGCTGGTTTACGTGCAGCTCATTTTCGGCGCCACAATGCGGCATCTGGGGGCGGGCCTCGCGATCCCCACTTTTCCGGCCGCTGATCCCAGCGGCAGCTGGGTTCCCAAAGTCCACAGCTTTTACACGGATCTCAATTTTACGCACACGCGTGTGGGCGCCGTTGTCGTCGGATGCGCGGTCTTGTGGGCAGCCCTCAAAGTGATCCGTTTTTCGGCGTCGAATGCCGCGTCGAATCCCGCTGCATATCGTACGGCATCTCGTGCGGCAATCCGCAGCGCTTTGCTGGTTCTCGCGCAGATCGGGCTTGGAATTCTTGTGATCCTGCATCAGAAGCCCCGTACTCTAGCCACCTTGCATGTGGTGCTGGGTGCCGCATTGTTGGCCAGTGTGACCGCGATGGCAGTCCGCCTGATGCCGCGGCTTGAATTCAGAGAGGACTCCGCGCAATGAGTGCATCCTCCTCCGAAGCGGTTGCCCAAATGGCCGGGATGGGAGAGACTCGTCCATCGATGTTCGGGGATTTGTTCATTCTAACCAAGGCGCGCTTGAGCCTGATGGTTGTTTTCACGACGGCAGTTGGTTTTTGCGTCGGCTCGAACGGACCCTGGATCGCGATGCCGCTTTTCTACGCGGTGCTTGGGACCTCGCTTGCGGCGGCTTCTGCAGCCGCGCTGAATCAATGGATGGAGGCCGACGTGGACCGGCTGATGGAGCGCACGCGCGAAAGACCTTTGCCTGCCGGGCGGATGAAAAAAGGAAGCGCCCTGTGGCTGGGAATGCTTCTCGGAGTGCTTGGAGTCGGCGTGCTTTGGTTGAGGTCGACGCAGCTGGCGGCGGGTCTCGCGCTCCTGACAATCCTCGTCTACTTGGCCGCTTACACCCCTCTGAAGCGGCGCAGCGCATGGTGCACCATGCTCGGAGCCGTGTCGGGTGCCCTGCCTCCTGTGATCGGTTGGGCTGCGGCCGAATCGTCGGACCGCAGCATGGCTTACGTTCTCTTCGGCATTTTGTTTTTCTGGCAGATCCCTCATTTCCTCGCCATCGCGTGGATGTACAAGCACGAGTATGAGGAGGCTGGGTTCTTCATGTTGAAGCGCAGCGATGAGTCCGGCCTTTTCACAGCCTACCAGGCCCTTGGTTTCTCCATCCTGCTCGCTCTCGTCGCTTTTGTTCCGGTGATGCTTGCCAGGATGTCGCCCTTTTACAATGTGGGTGCAGGGCTTGCCAACGCGATGCTTGCGGGGTCCTGCATCGTGTTTTTGCTCGAGCGCTCGCGCGGCGCTGCCCGCCGTCTTTTCTTCGCATCGATCGTTTACCTGCCCGTGATGCTGTTGTTCCTGGTTTTTACCCGAAAACTGCCATGAGCATCCGCCCGTACGGGATTTTAGTCGCAGCGCTCTTCGCGCAGGGCGCGCTTTTCGCAGGGTGCAAACCCGGACAATCTGTTTCAGACTCGGTGCAGATGCTCGGCCCCAAGCAGCCTGGATTGCCGCGTCTTCACAGGTATTGGGAACTGCCCGACTTCGAATTAACCACGCAAACCGGCGCGGTTTTTTCAAAGAAAGCGATGCTGGATAAAGTCTGGGTTGTGGATTTTTTCTACACAAGTTGCCCCGGGCCTTGCCCCGCGCTCACAAGTCGCTTGAGCGGGATCCATCAAAATTTTTCAAAGGAGCCGCAGGTCGGTTTTTTGTCCATTTCCGGCGACCCGCAGAAAGACTCCCCGGAGGTTTTGAGCGTTTACGCGCAGCGGTTCAAGGCTGATGAACGCTGGGTTTTCCTGACCGGCCAAAAAGATCGGGTTTACGCGCTTGCGAACGAGGGGTTCAAAATGTCCATGAAAGAAATGCCGGGCGGGCAGGATCCCGTATCGCACAGCACGCGGTTGGTACTTGTGGACAAGGAGGGCTGGGTGAGGGGTTTCTATGAGGGAGTTGGCGAGGAAAGCGCGGGGGCGACGGAGCGCCTTGAGGCGGATATCCGCGAACTCTCAAAATAACAGCCGTGTCCGCATTCTCATTCGCAAAGAAAAAGTTCACACTATGAATGTACAGGATCTTCCTCTGGTAAACGCAACGCTCAACGGTCTGGCAACGTTCTTCATCGTGGTGGGGCTTTGCGCGATCAAAATGGGAAACAAAGGGCTGCACAAAAAATGCATGTTCTCCGCGATCCTCGTGTCTGCTGCGTTTCTCACATGTTATCTCATCTACCATTTCAACGTGGTGGCTGTGACAAAGTTCTCCCACGACGGGTGGCCTAAAACCGTCTATTTTTTCATTCTACTCACGCACATTCCGCTCGCGATTCTCGTGCTGCCTTTGCTTGTCAAAACGGTCTTGCCCGCAATCCGGGGCGAATACGAGGTGCACCGCAGGTGGGCTAAAATCACAGCGCCTGTGTGGCTGTATGTTTCGGTGACCGGTGTGCTGGTTTACTTGATGCTGTACGTCTGGTATCCGCCGGTTGCAGCGTAGTGTATTCTCCGACCAACGCCATGTCTGAGCCGATAGAGAAGAATGAGCGCCCCCGGGTGCTGGTGGGGATGAGCGGTGGGGTGGACTCCTCCGTCGCCGTCTGGTTGCTGAAAGAGCAGGGGTATGAAGTGGTGGGAGTGACGATGAAAGTGTGGCCGCAAGACTGCATGTCGCGCGCTGAGGACAAGTGTTGCGGGCCGCAGGCCATCGCGGATGCACGCGGAGTGGCCCACGCCCTCGGAGTCGCGCATTACGTGGTCGACGAGGCTGATGCTTTTGAAAAACAGGTCATCAACTATTTCACCGCGGAATACCAGGCCGGCAGAACGCCCAACCCCTGCGTGATGTGCAACGAAAAGGTGAAGTTTGGAAATCTTTGGACCAAGGCCAAGGCCGTCGGTGCAGAATACATCGCGACCGGCCATTACGCGGTGGTCGATCACCTCCCGGACCGCTCGGTGCTTCGAAAGGGCGTGGATCCTCGCAAGGATCAGAGCTACTTTCTCTTCAGCCTCCGTCAGGAACAGTTGCGCAGGACGCTCTTCCCATTAGGGGGGATTGAGAAATCCGAGATCCGGGCGATCGCACGAAAGCTCGGGCTGAAGGTGGCCGATAAAGTCGACAGCCAGGAGATCTGTTTTGTACCCGGCAACGACTACAAGGCGTTCCTCAAGGGCCATCTTGGAGAGGAGCGGTTTCAACCCGGAGGAATCTTCGACAAGTTTGGCAACCGCCTCGCCGAACACGAGGGCATCGAGATGTTCACGATCGGCCAAAGGAAAGGGCTTCCCGGCGGCTCGCCGAAGCCCATGTATGTCATTGATATCGACCCCGAAACCCGCAGCGTGATCGTGGGCGAGGCGGATGATCTGGTCACCGAGTCGTTTGAGATCGATCATGCCCAGTGGAATCTCCCGTCTCAATTCACGGGGGACACGTTCGAGTGCACGGTGAAAATCCGATATGCTCATCCGGGTGCGCAGGCCACGGTCACCCTCCAGCCCGGTGAAAAAGCAATCGTGCGACTCCAAACCCCGCAGCGTGCGGTCACGCCGGGGCAGGCCGCCGTCTGTTATCTTGGCGATGCGGTGCTCGGAGGCGGTTGGATCGTGCGCAATGCCGCCGTATCCTCGCGCTGACACTCGGGCGCTGTGGCGAAAAGCGCGGCTTCCTGATGGGTTGAAAGCGAGTGGTCGGGCCCGTAGCATTCATGCGTGAAAACACTGCTCCCCCCCGCGTTGATGTTATCGGCCGCTCTCACGGCAAACCTTTGTGCCCAAGAATGGACACGCTTCCGAGGCCCCAACGGCTCGGGAATCAGTCCATCCAAAGCGATTCCCTCCGAAATTTCCGACGCGGATATTCTTTGGAAAACCGATCTGCCCGGCGTCGGCCATTCCTCGCCGGTGATCTGGGGGGACAAGGTGTTCGTCACCACTACGGGAGATCAAAGCGGCGGATTCAGCGCGGTTTGTGCGGACGCAAAGTCCGGCGTCATCCGCTGGACCCGTGATTTTCCGCTCACCCCTTTTAGCCGGCACAAGTTCAACAGCTTTGCGTCGGCGACTCCTGCCGTGAGCAAAGACGCCGTGTACGCTGTGTGGAACGAGCCGGATCATTATTTTGTCGCAGCCCTCAGCCACGAAGGAAGTGTTCTTTGGCAGAAGGATCTCGGCGCTTTTGTCAGCCAGCACGCCTGCGGCACGTCGCCGATTGTGGAAGGTGACATGATCGTGCTTGGCGCCGATCAGGACGACCAGAAAGCGGTGCCCGGAAGCGATCGCAGTGGAGAGAGTTTCATCATCGCGCTGGACGCAAAAACCGGCGCAATCCGCTGGAAAACGCCGCGCAAAAGCGCAGTCGTCGCGTATTCAACCCCGTGCATCTACCAGGATGCCGGCGGTTCCAGAGCGCTGATTTTTAACAGTCAGGCGCACGGCATTTACGCGGTCGATCCGCCCTCAGGCAAGGTGCTCTGGGAATTCGACTCTGCCTTCAACAAGCGCAGCGTCAGTTCGCCGGTGATTTGCGGGGATGTGATTTTCGGCTCCTGCGGCAGCGGCGGCGGAGGAAACTCTGTAACTGCTGTCCGCGTCCCGCGCGCCCCGGAAAATCCCGCGCCGACTTTGGCATATCAAATCAAGAATTCAGCGCCCTATGTGCCCACAGGCTTATCGGTAGGGAACACGGTTTGGCTCTGGAGCGATGGCGGTATCCTCAGCTGCGTTCACGGGCCCACGGGTGAAATCCGCTATCAAGAAAGGGTGGGAGGGAATTTCTTCGGCTCTCCGATCTGGGTGGACAACCGTTTGTTCTGCATTTCCACAGCCGGCGAGATGGTGGTGGCTGAAGCGAGCGAGCATTTCCGGGTGATACACCGCTTTGCTTTGGGTGAACTCTGTCATTCCACGCCCGCGGTCTCGGGCGATCGCATGTTTATCCACACCGAAAAGCGCCTGATATGCATCGGCGCAGCGTCAAAGCGGCTCTAGCCCGACTTAGCTTCACCTGCAAGCCAGAGCGTCCGGCGACGAACGCGGCGGTGCGTTGAAAAACCGCTGCGTCCGCGCGTTTCATTTCGTTGGAATCTCGTTGAGCGTGTAATAGCCCAGCGGGTGCAACACCGGTTTTCCGGATGCGGACTTGATCCCGTCGCAGTGAATCTCATGGATGTGCCCCTTGGTGAGGATATCGAGCGTGAGCAGCACGGATTTTCCATCCTCGGCGACCTTCACCGATTGTATTTTTGGAAACACGTCGTCCACTTCGGGGCTGCCGTATTTGGCCTGATAAATGTAAGTGAACGCCCGCAGCGAGTAGCTTTCCGGTTTGGACGCGGTGCTTGCGTCA
>JBILLT010000131.1:0-4371 GCA_044375925.1 Chthoniobacteraceae bacterium
CCATTCTCGAGGACGCAAACATCGTGGGCGTGTTCGAAAACGTCCTCCAGTCTCAAAAGCGGCTTGAGCTTGCCGTTCTCATACTCGGGCGGATGCGCGCCGGGAGCCGCGATCACCTTGTTATTCTCATCAAGCACCACCACGAAGCCCGCGGCCATCGGCAGGAACTTGCCAGCGGCATCTTTCGACCAGCACACACCGGCGTACAATTCCTTGCCGGAGATCACGGGGCGGCAGACGTAGGCTCCCGGGGTTGAAATCGTCTCGACGTAGACCCCGTCGAGCGTAAAGCGCAGGAAGCAGTTGTCCGCACGCGACGTCACAAGCACGCTTGCGTGATCGTTCCCGCGGCGGGTGTCGATCGCGATCCCATGCGCGCTGTTCAAACGCTGCTCGGAAGGCACGCCGTCTTTCCCGCCAAAACGGGAGATGAACTTTCCATTCCTGTCGTAGCGCAGTACGAAATTCGAACCGTAGCCGTCCGCCACGTAAATATCCCCGTTGGGCGCCACCGCGACTTCCGTCGGATTAAACAACATGGAGGGCTCGTACGCGCCAACCGCCGCAGGATGGCTGATGGAAAAAATCTCGCGTCCGCTCAAATCCACCTTCGTAACGCGGCCTGTCTGGCGGAAGGCGCCTGCGCCCGATTTCCACAAGCCGGAATCGGTGACAAACAAAAACTCCTGGCCGTTCTCGTCGACGCGCGTGAGCCCGTGTCCGCCCGGCCAGACGGAACCCCACGACTCCAAAATCGTCCCGTCCGGACGGTACACCAGCATTTGATTGTTTGAATGATCGCCGATCATGAACAACCGGCCGTCGCGCACCTGCACCATTTCATGGCAGTTGAGAATCGGGTGGTTTCTCCCCTGCCCCGGAGGCACCCATTCTTTATGAACCCGATATTTGTGCGCGCCGTGTCCGATGATGAGATCGGCCTTAGCCGGTGCGGCGCCTAGACGCTCGGTCCACAGGCTTAAAGTTGCAGTCGAAATTCCCGCCAGAAAATGTCGTCGTGTGGTCATGGGGTGAAGTTGGAACGACGCAGACTATGCGCGTGCTCCAGCGAGTCGAAAAGCCTGAACCCGTTGATCGAACGCGGAAGGCGCACTCCTTGATTTTTTTGCACCGGCCCGCAGGAATGCCAAAGCTTGATTCTCCGGGCAGTTCCCCCGAGACTCCGGCTTTTCAATCCCCCCACACCACAACTGTTTATGCGCTGGAAAAACCACCCGACACGCCGCGACTTCCTGAAAACCTCCGCACTCGCAGGCGGCACCGTTTTTTTCCCGAACCTGATTCTTGGACAGGCGCCCAAAAAGATCCAGTTCGCGGGGATCGGCGTCGATGGCAAAGGCAAAATGGATGTGGCGAAGGCTGCTGAGGGTGCCGAGATTGTCGCCCTCTGCGACGTGGACCGCTCAAAGCTGGAAAAGGCGAAACTGCTGTATCCCAATGCGCGCACGTTTGAGAGTTTCCGTGAAATGTTCGAGTCCATGGGGGACAAAATTGACGGCGTGACGGTTTCGACGCCGGACCACACGCACTATCCCGCGGCCATGGAGGCGCTCAAGCACGGGAAACATGTTTGCGTGCAAAAACCGCTGGTGAACCGGATTTGGGAAGCGAATGAACTGCTCGCCGCTGCGCGAAAGAAAAAAGTTCTCACCAACATGGGCAACCAAGGGCATCTGCTGGAGGGTATCCGCCTGCTCAAGGAGTGGCTCGCGGCGGGTGCAATCGGGCGCGTGAAAGAAATCCTCGTTTGGACCAACCGTCCGATCTGGCCGCAGGGCGCGCGCGCGGCCGAAGCGATGCAGCCCGGAACTGCGCCTGAAACGCTCAACTGGGAGGCGTGGCTCGCGCAGTGCCCAAGCAGGGAATACGTGCCTGGGCTGCACCCATTCGCGTGGCGCTCCCATCGCGAGTACGGCGCTGGCGCAATGGGCGACATGGGATGCCATTTGCTGGACGGCCCGTTCTGGGCCTGCGATCTGGGGGATCCGATTTCCGTCGAAGCGTCCGCGGAGGACACCACACTCACGACTTTTCCAGCGGCTTCCACAATCGAATGCCACTTCAAGAGTGCGAAGTTTGGAAATGTGAAACTCACATGGATGGACGGAGGCAGGAAACCGGAGCGTCCCGGCGATCTGGACCCAAACATGGATTGGGAAAAAATGAAGGGCGGATGCATCTACCGAGGAGAAGAAGGCACTCTGATTTGTCCCGGCGACAATTCCGTCAACCCGAGAATCCTCAACGCGGAGCGCCACGCCAAATGGCTTGCGGAAAAAGCTCCCGCACCGTCGATCGAAAGGGCGACGGTCAACACTCCTCAACTGGAGCTCGTGCAGGCCATCGACAAAAACGCAGTGTGCGGCGCGAACTTTGAGTATTCGGTTCCATTGACCCGCCTGTGCCTCATTGGAAATGTGGCGGCGCTGCTGCCCGGGAAGAAATTGAACTGGGATTCAGCCTCGCAGCGCTTCGCGGATGCGGCCGATGCGAACGCTTTTTTGAAGCGGGAACGCACGAGAGCAGGCTGGGACTATTCGGCCGCAAACCTTTGAAGCGTTGCGACCAACCCGAGAAGAGCAGACCGACGACGATGAGCAGCGCGCCACCCTTTTCCACGCAGAACAGCCTTCAACGCCTCGTCTACCTTGACGCACTGCGCGGGTTTGACATGTGCTGGATCCTCGGGCTTCACACGGTGTTCGCCGAATTTCTGCAAAGCGTCCTCCCCGACGCGGACTGGAAGCGGACGGTGCTGGACCAATTCACGCACGTGAGCTGGGCTGGATTCCATTTCTACGACCTTATTTTTCCGCTGTTTCTTTTCATCTCGGGAATCTCGATCGCGCTCACGCTTCCAAAGCGACTCGTCCGCGACGGTTCCATGGTGACAAAAGCGCATCTTTTGAAACGCGTGCTCATGCTTTGTTTTCTCGGCGTGATCGCCTCGGGCGGATGGAAGGACGGGATTGAGAACGTACGCTGGCTTGGCGTCCTTCAAAGAATCGGTATCGCCACCTTCGTCGCCTCGCTCATCATGATGCGCGCGAACACCGTTGTTTTGTTCACAACAACTTCCGCACTGCTCCTGGGCTACTACGGCCTGCTTGTGGGAGTTCCCGTGCCCGGCGTCGACGCCCCGAGTTTTGATGAGGGAAAAAACCTCTCAGACTATCTCGACAGCATCTGGCTCGCAGGCCGGAAGTACAACGGCACGCATGACCCGGAAGGAATCCTGAGCACGCTGCCGGCCATCGCAACCGCACTCACCGGAGTGATCGCCGGACGCTGGATAAGCTCGGGGCGGGATCCGCGGGCGATGATCAACGGATTGCTATCCTTCGCCGTCCTGTGTCTGACAGGCGGGTGGTATCTTTCGCCCTACTGCCCGATCATCAAGAAGATCTGGACTCCGACATTCGTTCTTTTTTCCACAGGCTGGAGCCTCGTGCTGACCGCGTTTTTCTTTTGGCTCATCGAAGTGCGGCGGATCAAACGCTGGAGCACACCTTTCACCTGGGTGGGAGCGAATCCCATCGTGCTCTACATGGCCGGAAGTTTGGGGCTATTCAAGATCATTACCGAACGCATGATTGGCAAACCGGACTCCGCCCACGCATGGCATTCGAGCGCCGTTGCATTCCTGCTGATGCTTCTGCTCGCGCGCTGGATGTACCGGCGTCAAATCTTCATCCGCATTTGAAAACCGCCCGCATTCTCGGTGGGAATGAGAGACAAATCCGCCGTTTGCACCTAAACCGTCGCGGGCAGAACACCGACTCTCGCATGAATTCCCAGAGTTTCATCTCACTCCTTCAACTGGTCCTTCCGGCGTACCTGCTTGGATCCATTCCATTCGGACTGCTGATTGCGAGGGTCGGCGGCATCGATATCCGCGAGCACGGCAGCCGCAACATCGGCGCAACCAACGTGTGGCGCACGCTCGGGCCAAAGTTTGGATTCGCAACCTTTGTGCTGGATGCCGCCAAGGGGTTTTTCGCCGTCGCACTCGCCCAGCAGATTGCTTGGCGGCAGGCTCCGCAGCCGGTGCCGGAGGAATACCTTGCGTATGCGGGGGTGTTCGCTGCGCTTGCCTGCATCGTGGGCCACAGCTTTCCGGTGTGGCTTCGATTCAAGGGCGGCAAAGGCGTGGCCACCTCCCTGGGAGTGCTCATCGGACTGGTTCCCGGATTCGCCACGTGCGTGGTGCTTGCGGTTTGGGGGGTAGTTTTCGCGGTCTCACGATACGTGTCGCTGGCGTCCGTTGCGGCTGCTTTGTCGCTGCCGATTACTGTGGGTTCGCTTCTCTACCTGCATCGGCTCGAAGGGAACGCGTACCTCGCATTCTCT
>JBILLT010000070.1:0-17058 GCA_044375925.1 Chthoniobacteraceae bacterium
GTTTCAGGAGCGCCGCGGCAAGATTCCGCGCCTCTTGCAGGTATTCTTTGAGTTCCTCCTGGCTCGCCGCGAGATCCCGGTTCTGGATCTTTGCGAGCAGGACGACGAGTTTTCGGTCCAGCACGGTTGCTGCCGGGTCGGTGGTACGGAATTTTTCGAGAAGCGGGTCTTTGACGACCACGGGAAGGTTTGGGGGAAGACCGAGCTCGACCTTGTAGGCGTCCAGTTGGGTTTCGTAGGAAGCGCGGGCGGAGAGCAGTAAACTTTGTGAATTGAGAAGGGCTTGCCTCGCCTGGTCCACTTGGAGGCGCGAACTCAGCCGCCCCGCATCGAAAGCCGCCGCAAGCTGGTCCAAGCTCTCGCGCAGGCGCGCCACGTTGGATTCGAGGTTCCGGATGCGCTGCTCTTCCTCGAGGATGTAGTAAAAGCCGTTGGCACGCGGGGCTCCGGTGCGCCCGCTCGGGGTGAGGGCGATGATGCCGAGCCCGTTTGCGCCGATCGAACCGGTCCGGGAGGGCCCTTCTCCGGATTGGCGGCCCGAGGCGATGCGCACGTAAAAGCCCTGCTGAAACTGGTTCATTTGCCTCACATTGGCGAGGAGGTCGCGCTCGGCCTGGGTGAGTGCGGCCAGCGTTCGCTCCTTGCCGCCGAGCCGCATCAGGGGTTGGAGGATGCTGAAGTTGACCAACGAACTCGCCGCCTCGGTGGATTCGCTTCCCTTGAAAGTCCAAACAAAGCTGTTGGCGAAACCGGCCAGCAGCTGGCCTCCGGTGGACGAAAGCCAGCGGACGCTGCCGTCGGTGAGCACGGAGGTCCGCTCTTGATTCGCGGTGCCGGCCATGGAGTTGGCGGCCTGCGCTCCGGCGGTTGCGCCGAGCGCGTACTGGGGCGAGAAGCGGAAACGCTCGTACGTGACGTCGAGGGCGGACAGGTAGAGGTCCTCCCGTTCCCTCTGAAAATCCCGCGAATTCAGCAAGGCCAGCCGCATCGCCGACTTCAGGTTGAGCTCGACGGCGCCGGATGCATCCTTCGGGAGGCGATCCCTCCACGCTGCGTCGCGGTCGGGGTCATCCGGGTGATTGGCCTTCCAGACGGAGGGGCCCGATTTGCCGGCGACCCGCATCATGAAATGATGCGAGAGCGGGTCGTCCGGAGGCATCGGGGGATGGTCCGGGTTGAATTCGCTGAAAAACCGGGATTCGGGGTCGGGCTCGATCACGGGATCCCGCAGCTGCAGTTCGGGGGGCAGCATCGAGGACTTATCTGCAAGCGCCGCGTAGGACTCGCGGTCGGCCCGCTTCCTGTAAAGCGAGCGGGTGCACCCCACACCGACCCCCAGCAGGGCGGTCATGGTCAGATAGAGACTCAGGCGGGGCAGACGAGGGGGCACGGAAGGGATGATCTTTACAAGGCGCTAACGTTAGAGCCTTCTTGTATCGCAGGGATCTGAGCGGAGGCGCAAACACGATTTCATTGCCCCTTCCAAAAGGCCCCGATTTGGCGGTAGCTTTCGAGGACATGACTCCGCCATTTCCTCCCCGGATCGTTCGTGAATTGCTGCGCTGCGGCGCGTGGTTCGTCCTTCATGCCCTGTTGATCGCCGGGTCGGTTGCAGCGGACGCACGCCGCCCAAACATCCTGTTCATCTATTCCGACGACCAGTCGTTCAAGACGTTGGGCTGTTATCCCGAATCGTTTCCGGGGGTGAAGACCCCGAATATTGACGCGCTCGCGAAGAGCGGGGTGCGCTTTCAAGGGGCGTATCTGGGCTCGTGGTGCATGCCATCCCGCGCCACAATGCTCACCGGACGTCTCCCGCACGGCGTGGAGAGCATGACCATGGAGGGGGCGTATCCCGGCAGCACCTATGACCCGAAGCAAACCCCGTTCTTTCCCGCGGAGATGCGGCGGCAGGGGTATCAAACGGCCCACATTGGCAAGTGGCATACCGGTACCGACTCGGGCTGGGGGCGCGACTGGGACCATCAGATCGTGTGGAACCGGCCGAAGCATCCCGGCAATGCGGGCGCCTATTATACAAAGCAGATCCTTGCGTTCGACGGGGAGGAGCGCGAGCAGGAGGGGTATCCCGCCGACAATTACACCCGGTGGGCGTGCGATTACATCAAAGGCCGGCAGCGCGATCCTCAAAAACCCTGGTACCTCTGGCTGTGCTACGGTTCGGTGCACGGACCCAACACGCCCGCCGCCCGTCATGCCGGCAAGTACGCGGACCTGAAGATCCCGATGCCTGCCGACATGTTCCCGCCGCGCGAAGGCAAGCCTGCGTACTTGGATCAAACGCAGGCTTGGGTGCGCGGCGCGGATGGCGGGGTTTACGCCGGCAAGAACGGTGCGGAACAGGTGGGCGACGACAAGACAGCGCCGGGCAACAGCCGATATGGGACGCCGTTTTTGGAGTGGGCGCGGCGGGTGAACGAATGCGTGCTGGCGCTCGACGAGGGCGTGGGGCAACTCATGGAGGCCCTGCGCGAGAGCGGACAGCTTGAAAACACCCTTGTCGTTTACACGGCGGACCAGGGTTTCGCCATGGGCGAACACGGATTCCGCGCGAAGCTCGCGCCCTACGACGCGAATTACCGCTCACCGCTCATTGTCTCGATGCCTGCGCGCATTGCGTCGGACAAGTTTTGCGCCGCTTCCGTCAACGGGGCCGATCTGGCCGCGACCTTTCTCAAAGTCGCGGAAGTCAAGGTGCCGTGGAAGCTGCATGGCCGCGACCTTTTGCCGCTTTTACAGAAGCCCGAGGCGGACCCCAAGCTGCCCTGTTTGTACGAGCACATGGGGCAGAGGTACGGGAAGGATGTGCTCGCGCATTTTCGCGGAGAAGCGGATCGCGGCGGGGACAAGAATTTCCCGCCCTACGTTGCGGTGGTGCAGGATGGTTTCAAGTTGGTGCATTACCTTCTGAAGGAGCACGGCGAAGAGCTGTATGATTTGCGCAACGACCGTGACGAACTTCAAAACTTGATCGGCAAAAAGGAGCACGCGGGACGAATCCAAAACCTGCGCGAGGTGTTGAAGTCCGAATTGAAGCGAACGGAAGCGCCCTTCGAACTGTAAAGTCGTCGCTGCTGGCTGGGAGAAAACGCACCCCATGCGGCGCTGCGGTTTCGCGGCGCGCATTCCGGGTATGCGGGATGTTACCCGGCGGGGAAAGGAGGGAGCTCGCGGGCGATTGTTTCTTGCGCGGCGCGGCTTCGCCCGAGGCGGATTCTCCGGGAGAAAAACGCTTGAGCGAGCAGTCCCGCGTGCGAGCGGATCAACAGCAGGTTGTCGCGTACGTAGTCGAAATGGCTCACGCCGCCTTTGTCGCGCGCGGGATAGGTGACACGTGTTGCAAAATTGATTGCGGAGACACCGCGCCAGGCGAGTCGTACAGCGATTTGCGTTTCAAAATCAAAGGCGCGTCCCCGGGTTGTTTCCCGCAGACATTCTAGCGCATGGCGGATGGGATACACGCGGAAGCCAAAAAGCGAATCCGCAATGAACGTGCGCCGTGCCGAGAGATTCGCAAACCAGTTTGCGATGCGCCGCGCATGGACGCGCTCCAGCGGCGCGTCGTCTCCGAATATAGGTTTTCCAAGCACCATGCGATCCGGGTGTTCGTTTGAAATCCCGATCATTGCCGGAATGTCGCTGGCTGCATGCTGTCCGTCGGAGTCGAAAAGAACCGCGTGCGTGAAGTTGTGCTCGAAAGCGGCCTGCATGCCTGCGAGGGCGGCAGCGCCTTTGCCCTGATTTTTCCGGAAGCGGATGACATGCAGCAGCGGATGTGATTCGTAAGCGGGGGCGTCGAGAAACGAGTCGCTCCCGTCGGTCGAGCCGTCCGTGACGGCGAACACGGTTAGCCCTAGGGACAGCACCGATTCCACCGTTGTTTGAAGCAGACGTCCCGAGTTGTAGCTGGGAATGACGACGCAGTGGGTGGACGTTGTCGACTCTGTGCACGACGTGGGCGACGTGGACGATGTGTGCGTTATGGAAGCTGGCGTTGGCATTGCCGAAAGACCTCAGGCGCCCGCAGCCGTTTCCGGGCGGTTCAACACGCGAAGGACCCGTGGTTCTTCGGAGTGGCCGACCTTTTGCCCGCGCATCCGCAGCAATGCTTCGCGGGCGGATGTGCGGGCCTGCGCGAGGTGATCCTCCATCGCCTTGGCTGCAGTTTTTGAATTTCTGTCCCGGAGGCACTCGAGGATGCGCAGATGTTCCGCGATCGAAATCGGATGGATTGTGTGCGAATCGGCGCCGGCGGCCTCGCGGATCACCTGCACGATCGAGCCGTATCGGCTGATCTCGTCCGCAAGCCGAAGGTTGCCGGAGGCAAGCGCGATGGTGGAGTGCAGTTCGCGATCTCTGCTCCACGAGTCGTCCTTGCGGCTTTCATTCATCAGCGTGGTGAAGCCCGAATGCAGACGCTCCACGGTTTCCATCGGAATGCGGGTGGCCGCCAGTCGCGTCGCCTCCACTTCCAAAAGCGCGCGCACTGAATACAGGTCCTCGATCTGCTGCGTTCCAAACGGCAGCAGCAGCGCGCCGCAGTTGCGGCGGAGGTGGATGATCCCCATGATGGAAAGCTCCAGCAGCGCCTCGCGGACCGGGGTGCGGCTGACTTCGAACATTTCTGCGGCTCCGATTTCCGTGAGCCTTTCGCCGCCCACGAAGCGCCCTCGCATCAAGCCGTGGATCACCCCCTTGATCACGGAGGTTTTTCCCGCTTCGGAAAACTCGTTGGCTGCTGGTTTTTCTCGCATGGAAACGAATCTAAAACGGATGGCAGACGGTTTCAATCCGGACGCTCTGGGATCGCTTGCAAATCCGGCCTTTGCGGATTTCAGAGCGCCGCCGCGCGTTGCAGAGTTGAGGCATCGAATGATGCGCTTGCCCCGTGGGCGTATGGATGGGCGAGCAGGATGGCTCTCAATTCGGAGACATCCGGTGGATTTGGTTGCGGGCCGAAGCAGCGCTTTTCAAGCTCCGTGATCGCGGCTGAAACGCTGTCGCGTTCTTCCATCGATGCGGCGGCATCGAGCACGCTCCGGAGATGGGCAAGTGTCGTGAAAGGCGTGATGACTTCCGGCAGCAAGGCGGACGTTGTCGGCAGGGGGATGCCGCGCGTGCGAAGCCAGTGTCTTCCGGTGGCTGCGAGCAGCATCGCCGTGATGCCCGCGAAGGTCCACCAAGCCGCGCGGTCCTTGGCTCGTGCGAAGAGAAATCCCCGCGCAGCCACGGCTTCGGTGAGTGTGATGAGGTCTGCATCCTCGAACCGCTTGTATTCGACCTGCGCCTCGAGGTCGTGCCGCTTTGCTGGGAATTTGAAGCGCGCGTCGGCGTGGAGGTCGGTTTTTCTACGGTAAGTCAGCTGCCAGTTCCGCTCGCTGGCCGCCACGGTGGTTCCGTTTTCGGTCTTGAACTCACCGACGGAGTTCGGTTGGTCGGCGACTGCCAGATCAAATCCTGGCAGTTCGGTTGACTCAAAGATGGAATCGAGCTCCGGGATCAGGCCCTCGCCCTTGGCGTTGATGTCGAGCGAGAGTTTTCCCTGCTCGGATTCGCGTTGGTCGAGCGTGTGGAGAATCCGGAGCGCGCGCACGGGCCTGCGTTCCGTTAGGGACGGCGCGGTTGCCAGCGGTTCGACCTGCGAAACCACCGGCAGCACCACCTGTGATTTCCCCTCGGCAAACTCCAGATCGATTTGAATCGAGGGAATCCTGTCCACGGAAATGTCCTTCGTCTTCACCACCACGTAGGCGAGGGGTGTTGACTGCCAACCTGCCTCGCGTCCGGGCAATGGGGCGACATTCGCATCGTGGAAGGTCACCCCCACAATATCGAAGGAATCCTGCAGCGCGCGGTTGATGTTCTTTTGGAACTCGTCCCGGTAGTTCATTTGTTTGGGCGGCTTCAACCCGTACATGACATAGGGATTATTTTGATTCAACGCACCGGGGTTGCGGAGGTATTTGCCGAAGCCGCCTGACTCGCGGCCCAGTTTTTCTGTGTGTTCCACCGAAAGCTCGAACCCGAACGGTTGGCCGTTCGCAACGCGGGTGGGACCGTCCACCGCCACGCGCAAACGCGCTTCCGCTGTCAGTGAAGCGTAATGGTGCAGCAATTCCACGCACGGAAGAAGCTCCTTCACATCCGATCCGACGACGTGAACGACGGCATCGAGAAACTTGTGGCGCATTTGCGAGGGAACCTTGTCCGCCACGCTGCGGCACAGTCGCGCGAAGTCGCCGAGATGCTTTTCGCGGACGTTTTCAGGAAGGCGCCGCAGCGCCTCATGGATTTCAAGAAATGCGGGTTCCGGCCGGTGCTCTTTCCACTTGAGGCGCGTCGGGTCCGTGGCTCCGAGCATGGCGGAAGTCCACGCGAGATACGCGTCCAGCGACCATTCGGCGGGGCGCAGTTTCGGCACCGCGCGCTCATAGGCGGCGGCCGATTCGCGCAACGCGTCCAATGCCTGCTTGCGTTCGGTGATGTAGTCCGCAAGCGCGCCTTGGTGCTTGAAGTGAAATTCTGCCGAATCAAAAAGCACCATCGCGTGCTGGAGCATTCCCTTCCAGTCGCCCGTATCCCGCGTCCGGCTCCGGCGGATCAGTTCGGACGCGACGCTGTAGCCACGAGAGACTTCTTGTTTGATCTCGCTTTCAGTCCGGTTTGTCCCGGCCTTTTGCTGCACTCCCGGATCAGTCCATTCGGTTGCAAGGCGTTCACGCATGGTTTGGATGATGAACGCAACGCTTTCAAACGGGATTCGTTCGGCCGGCCCGAACACTGATTCGATGTCTTCGATCCGGAACACCTCCGAATCGCTGTGGATCATCACAAACGCGTTGGCTTTCGCCTCGGGTTTGATGGCGCTTCCAGCGAGCGACTCGAGGTCGCGGATCAAACCGGAGAGTTCACGAAGGGCGACCTCCTGCCGTGCCCGTGTCTGGGGAAGCCCGCGGGAGGTGTTCGGGATGAAAAAGCCGCGGCTGCGCATCCGCTCCACCTCGGGGTCCTCCTTCGGTGTCGCGCGCTGGCCCGCCCAGCCCAGCAAGAATTGACGGCACAAATCCGGCGCGTCGCATCCGTATTTGGAGATGTAGCGCCTGAGTTCATCGAGTGTTTCGCCGGGGACCGGGTCGGCCAGTTTCAGGCGCATCCTGGCAAACCGGGTGCGCTGACCGATCTCCCGGGGCAGCTTGTCCAAGAAGATTTCCGTGGGCGACGACTGGCGCAGTTCGTCACGCTGGAATGCGAGGAAAGTCTGCTGCTGCGGCTCGAACGAATAGATCCGCCCGATGGTTTCGCGGGCGTCATCGGATCGCTTTTGCTCGGGGGTGTACCGGATGGTGGTTTCCGCTTCATCCAACCAGTGGAGGGCAAGCGTGCGCGCGGTTGGCGGGATCTGTTCAATGGGGAGGACGCTCAGTGCTTCCATGAGACGATGGTGCAGATCGAGCGTGGCACGCCGCGTCTTCTCATCCGTGGATGCCAGATTTTTCGCGCTGCGCTTGGTGATCGATAGCAACGCGGCTTCCGTGATCTCTTTCCGCGGTAAAATCTCGGAGCGGAGGAATTGAACGGCCTTCGGAGCGTCGAGTTCTGCGAGGAAGATGAGAAGGCTGGAGCATAGAGACTCGAGCGCCGCGGCATCGGACGGCGCGGTCCGCTTGGCGAGCGCAGTGCATGTCATGGCGGCCTTGAGGATGGGTTCCTCGCTTTTTTCTTCAGACGCCCTGCGTGTGAACAGTTCGGTGAGGGCGAGCAGTTCCGGAATGGTGACCTCGGGGCTGTCGGGGTGCTTGTCCACTGGCAGGAATCCCGATGCCTCGGAGAGCGCCCCGAGCGAAAGAAGCAGGACGGCAGCCTGCGCCCGTGAAGCCGGATCGGTTCGGCCGCCCAATCCGGGCAAGCCTTCCGCAAGCCTGCGGGAGAGCGGCCCGGCAAGGTCCGTGCCGATTGCGGCGGCGATCGGCTTCAGGTGCGCCAAGTGGGAATCCCCGATGTGCCCGGGAGCAGCATCAAGAAGGCCGATGTAATCTGCGGCGACAAGCATGTGTTTGCGCTGCTTGTCGGGACGTTCCGCAAGTTTGTTGTACCTGGCTTCCTGGGGTGGCGCCACGGATGCAATCCGCTGCGTGGTGCCTGCGAGTTTTTCGAGCAACACAAGGTAGATGGCATCCGCAGCGGTGCGATCTGTTTGCGCCTGCAGAAGGGACCGCAGTCTGTTCCATTCGCCCGAGAGCGCGGCCTGAATGATCGCCGACGCCTCCTTCGCGTTTCCCGTCGCGGTGCGCGATTGTTCGATGGCGGTTTGCAGCGACAGGGTGACGTTGTGGAAATCGACGGGGCGGATGAATTCCACCACCGGTTTTTGGTTCGCCGGAGGCGGATTTTGCGGAGGAGCCGCCGGAGGAGCGGGAGCCGGTTGCGCGGATTGGGGCGCGGTGGATGGACTGACTTCGCCGGGCACTACCACGGCCTGGCCGTGCAGCAAGCATGGCGGCGCGGCTGCGTGGAGCGCGATTGCCGCTGCGAAAATTCGGAAGGGATGGTTCATCGTGAAAGGGGTGGGGCGATGAAACTGGTTTTAGGAGCCTTGCCCCGGGTCGAAGCGCTTCATGGATTTCCGAGTGCTTTCCTCTTTTTCTTCCTCCGGCTGTTTGCCGTTCTTTTTGTCGCAGGAATCGCATTTCTTTTTGAAGATGCCCTTGCGGCGTGCGTTTTCGCAGGGCTTTGGAACCTCCTTTGCGTTGAGTTCATACACGCCGGCCCTTTCGAGCAGGATCGCCGACTCGAGCGCGCGCCCGTAGGCCTCGATGTCCGTTTCGCTTGCGCCGCGGACTGCGCCTTCGGTGAGGTTGCGGAAATGTTGACGCGAGCGTTCAATCTCATCGAGCCACATGTCGCGGGGCGCGTTTTCCAACCGGAGCGCGTATGCCGCGTAGTAATGCGCCGAGGCCGCGAGTGCGCGCGTTTCGCGGACAAGACTCGCCGGCATCTGTTTGAGTTGGTCGCGATCCAGGAGGGAATCGAGCGATTCCGCGGCTTCAAGGGACTCGCCGGTTTGAATCCGAACCCGGGCGACATCGAGCTGCAGGCGCAGCTGAAGGGACGGATCCAAGGTCTCGGCGATCTTGAGGGCTTCGCTGAACTTGCTGAGCGCAAGTTCGTGTTTCCCGTTTTGTTCAGCCTGCGTCGCAGTTTGACGGAGGAACTCGGCAGTCTCGCGTGTTTCAATTTTACGTCCTTGGACAAAGTGAAAGCCAATCAGGATCAATCCGAAGGTGAGCCAGATGGCGGGCAGGTTTCGTTTCATGGTGTCGGGATGGGTTTCATGTCGGCCAGTCCGCGGGCTGGATGCGGCGGTGCCCCGAATCGGCGGAGCGCAAGGGGAATGCCTGCGTGGATCAATGCAACGCAGGTGATGATTGCGATCGCCGCTGTTTTCGTATCGATGCCGGCGAAGTTCTTTGGGGACGTCGGTGCCATGAGCGAGGTGAGCGCATCGGAGGGAATGTGCTGCGTGTTTGCGTCGTAAAAACGGCCGTGAAGCCGCCGCGCAAGTTGGGAAAGCGAGGCGGTGTCTTGACGCGAGACGTGAGCATCGATGAATTCGCCTTTTGCGGTGTCGCCGATTCCTGCGATGATGACCTTGTTGATGGCGGGCGGAAGCGGCGCGAGTCCTGTGTCTGAAACTGTATCACCATCGGAGAGGACAAGCAGCGTGGTGCTGCCGCGTCTTAAGTGCGCGCATTGGGCGGCCGTCCCGTTGACTGCATCCAGAAGATTGGTTTTTCCCGCTTTGAACGCGATGTGCAGCGGGAGATCCCGCGCCATGTAGAGGATGAGGTTTCGGTCCACGCTCTCCTGGATGAGCGGTTTTTGGGTGGTGTAAAAAGCCGACAACCACAGTTTGAGATGCTCGCCGGGCGCGCGGTTTAATACCGATTCGAGAACCTCCGCAGCTCGAAGCGCGCGCCGTTGATTGCGGGCGGAGCTTGCATCCTCGATGAGCATGCTTGGGGAAACGTCCAGCAGCACGATAAGATGGCGTTCTTCCTTGGACCGCGCGTCCGCCTTGGCTCCATCGATGGAGATGAGAGTCATCAGGGCCCAGACCGCGGCCGCGATGAGGAGTCCTCTGAGCGCAGGCAGGATTTTTGTCCAGACCGCAGGGGAATGCGCCGGACCGAAGGCGAGCGGAGCACTCAGGTTCACCCGGTTTGCGTGCAATTTTTCCGCAAAAATACCGAGGGCTCCCGCGCAAGCCGCGCAGGATGCAATGACGGTTGGCGAGGCGAAGTCTACCATGGCGTGAATCGAAGACCCAATAGGTTCAGTCCGATCGCCGCGAGAGACAGCAACCCCGCAATCCCCGCCGGTTCGTACCAGTCCACCCAGTCGTTGGTGACCTGACGGAAACGCGCCTTTTGCAGCGTGTCGATTTCTGCGAACACCTCGCGAAGGGCGTTGGGGTCGTCTGCGCGGTATACTTTTCCGCCGGTGCGCGCAGTCAGCGTGTACATGCCGTCTTCAGGGTCCGCGCCGATGATGATGGAGAACAAGCGGATTTTCGACGCGAGCAGTTGTTCGGCGACTTCGCGTTCGGCGTTTCCATCGAAGTCGGCACTCTCTCCGTCGGTGAGCAGGATGATCGCGCGGTCGCCTTCCTTGGTTGCATTCATGCGCGGGACGCAGTTTTTGAGGGCGTTTGCGATGAAGGTGCCGGCAAAGGAGCGGGGGAGTTGTTTTGGCTGGATGAATTGAAGGGTGTTTTTGAGTGCGCTGAGGTCTTTGGTGGGCGGGAACCAGTGCAGGAAATCCATCCCAAAAATCGAGAGACCGAACGCGTCACCCTCGCGTCGGGAGCAGAAGGCGCGCGCGGCGTCCATCGCGGTTTCAAAGCGGGTTCTGCCGCCTGCGACGGGTGTTTCCATAGAAAGCGACACGTCGACGAGCAGGATAATGTTGTTGAGGATGCGCTGGTCCTTCGGGGGCGCGGCGCGCCTCGGACCCGCCAGGATCACGATGGCGCATGCCAGCAAGAGCGCGGGCGTGCATTCGAAAGCGGCCGTGATGCGGCGCAGCCAATCTCCGCGTTTACCGCGCGTGTGATCGAAGGGCATCCAGAGCGGGATCCCAGCCCGTGACCATTGAATGGCGGCCCAAAGCGCGGGCAACAGGAGGAGCAGCAACAGGAGTGGCCGGTGAAAACTCATGGGGTCGCCTTGTTGTCGCTGCGCGCCGCACGCCGTTGCTGCCGCGGTTCGATCCGTGCTGTTTTGGGTTTTGCCTCCGCAGCGTTCTGAACCGCGTGTTCCGGCTCCCCCTCATTCTCATCTTCCTGATCGTCATCCTCGGCATCCGCGTCGAGATCGCGCGGTTCGTCCGCGAGTTCTCCGGTTTCGCGGTTCTCGCCGTCTTCCGGAGCGTCCTCCGCGTCCTCGTATCCGTTCTCATCTTCGTTCTCGTCTCCGTTCTCTTCGTCTTCGCTCGGATTAGAGAGTGGCGCCGGAACCTTGAAGTACGGGGCCAGCACTCTGGTGACTTCCGAGCTGAGAACCAGCGAGTACGGCTGGTACAGCCATCGTTCGATGGAGCGCAAAAGAAGTCCACCCTCCGCGTTCTCAAGAATGGCCGCGCGCTTTTCTTCCGCATCGAGTTCTTCCACGTGAAGGCGCTCGCTCCAGTAACGGATGATCGTCTGCTCGAGCAGCATCTTTTCCTCGGAGCTGATCGTTTTTCGAGCGGCTTTGAGCGCGAGAGGCTGCAGGATCTCACCGAGAGTTTTCGGTTGCGTGGCTGGAACGACCGGTGCCGCGGTCTTTTTGGGTCTTTGATAAAAAAGCGCCGCGCCGCAGCCCAGCCACCCGAGGATGAGGAGAAACATTGCGGGCCGGTAGGGAATGCTGCGCGGCGCCGGAGCAGTCGGTAGGTTCGGGAGTGTTGCGGACGCGTTGTCAGGCAGGAGCGCCTGCACGGTGACGGAGATCACGGGAAGCGCGTCGCGCACCCGTTTTCCCGCGCTGTTTTGCAGATAGTCTGCGAGATTAAACACGCCGCTCTGGAGTCCGATGTACGCGAACGTGTAGTTGTATTTGCCTTCCGCGTTCCGTTTCACGGAGTGCACCCGGAGGATCAGCGGCGTGTTTTCGGTGACAGGCAGCGGGGTGTAGTCGGGGGAGTTCAGAACGCGCTCCACGGTGCCTTCGATTCCGACGCTGGGTTCCCTGTTTTTTGCCGGCGCGCAATCGGCCGCCGTGCCGAGCAGCATCAGCAAGAGCGGGACCGCCGAAAGGATCCAGCGTGCAGCAGCATGCCGGGTCCCGAGGGCGCGCCGTAGGGTCGAAACGCTGCGGGCGACCTTGCGGGGAGGCACGCCTGAAAGAGGGGTGGGTTCCTGCGCCTTCATGCAGCGTGGATGCGCCTGCCGTTGCGGTGAGCCATGAAATGCCGGAGCGGGGCGACGAAATCCGTGCCGATCACGATCCGGTGATAGGAGATGTCCGCCGCGACGAGGTCGGCGGGATCTGTTCCTGCGACGCGCTTGAAGTTTCGCGCGGCGGTGAAGGAGCCGCCTGTTTCAGCTTCGCGCGCTTTGAAAATGCCGAGTCTTGAAGGGGCTGTTTCGATTGGGTCCTGGAGATGAATCACCGCGCAGTCGTGCTGTTGCGCAAGGGTGCGCAGGCTTGGAGCGGCGGAAGGATCGTGCAGATCGCTGAGCACGATGAGCAGAGAAGTCTGGCGCAATTGTGCGGCAAGCGCGCGAAGCTTGGCGCCGATGCAGGTGGATTCCCCGAAGGAAGCGCTCCGGAGTTGGTTGATCCAGCCGAGGACGGAGCGTCTGGAGTTTTCCGCAGGTGCATGGAGGTCGCGTGAGCCCAAGGCGAGCAGGCCGACGGGGTTGCTTTGGTCGAGGCTGGCCAGCGCGAGTGCGCCCGCGATTTGCAGCGCGACGTTGTATTTGCTTGTGGCGGGCACCGAGCTGAGGACCATGGAAGCGGAGGTGTCCACAAGCAGGTACACAGGCATGCGCCGCGGTGCCTCATACTCTTTCACGTGCACGCGGCCCGTTCGTCCGGTGACCCGCCAGTCGATGGATTTTACGGCATCGCCGGTTTGGTAGGGCCGGGCCTGCGCGAATTCGAGGCCGGCCCCGAGAAATGCCGAGGTTTGCTGGCCGTAAGCGAGCAAGTCCGCGAGTTTCCGGATGCCGAGTTCAAACTGTCTGGCATCGAGGGATTCGTCACGAATTGGGAGGCTGGCCTTCGGCATAAGCGGTTGCGGCGGTTCAGCGATTGCGGCAGTCGTGGCGGTTGTTTAGACGAGCGTTTTCAAAAGATCCTGCAGCACTGATTTTGGCGTGTGCCCGGAGGCGGTCGCTTCGTAACGCAGACGGATCCGGTGCAGAATGACGTCCTCCGCGAGTGAGAGCAGGTCGTCCGGAGTGGCGTAATCCCTCTGGTGGAGAAACGCGCGGGCGCGCGCGGCCTGGACCAGCGCCAGCGACGCGCGCGGCGAACAGCCGAGTTCTACCGCATGATGCTGGCGCGAGGCGCCGACGAGGTTGACGCAATGCTTCACGAAAATCTCGCTTACATGGATGCGCTGGACGGATTCCATCGCGCTCACCAAATCTTTGGAGGTGCAAACGGCTTTTTCGGAGATCTGGTCGAAAGCCGACTGCGGAACGGCGCCGGTTTTGGTGCGGCGAATGCCCATCGCGAGTTGTCTGCGGATGATTTCCTCCTCCTGCTCCGCCTTCGGGTAGCCAAGGCGGTGGCAGAGCATGAACCGGTCGAGCTGGGCCTCGGGCAGTTCGAAAGTGCCAGCCTGCTCCACGGGATTTTGCGTGGCGATCACCAGGAACGGCGTGGGCAGGGCGTGCGTGGAGTTGCCGATGGTGACCCGCCGCTCCTGCATCGCCTCGAGCAGCGCGCTCTGGACCTTGGGGGCGGCGCGGTTGATTTCGTCAGCTAGGAGCAGGTTGGTGAACACGGGTCCCTTGTGCGTCACGAATTTCCCTGACGCCTGATCCAGCACCTCCGACCCCAGAATATCGGATGGAAGCATGTCGATCGTGAACTGCACCCGGCCGAACTGCAGCTGGATGGAACGCGCGACGGCGTTCACAAGCAGCGTCTTGGCGAGGCCGGGTACCCCCATCAGCAACAGGTGGCCGCCTGTGAGAAGGGCGATGAGCATGCGCTCAACCACCACATCCTGGCCCACCACGGCCTCCGCGACGCGTGCGCGGATCAACGAGGAAAATGGGGGGGCGGGCATGGTTTCCGTGGGTGGTGCGGCGACATTTTGGACTCTAAAGCCGATGTGTTTTGTTACAAGTTCAATATCCCCGCGCTCGCGGGCTCGAACGGGTCTGGGCGGCGGGCGGAGAATGGTTTGTGGCGCCGGAACGGGGGATTTTTTTGCCGGACCCGCATTTGGGCTTCCAAGAAAGCGGGGATTCAAAGATTGAATGGGTATTCACCCCGGCCGAGCACGCGATCCCAACAAACGCGCCGTGTGAGGCGTTTTAGGCGCTGCACGCAGAGCGTTGAGGTGCGGACCCGGGGCGTCGCGAATTTAACGAAATGAAAAAGCTGATCTGTCTCCCCGCGCTCGCCGTCCTTTTGATGCACGAAGGATCGCTGCGATCCGTTGCAGCCGACGCCGTGTTGTTTGAACAAAATTTCGAGGCGATGGCTGCCGGGCCGGTTTCGAAGGAGTTCCTGCCGTTGGCCGGAGACTTTGCCGTCGTGGTGGAAAACGGCGCGCATTGGCTCGAGTTGCCGGGGACTCCGCTGGACACGTTCGGCGCGCTGTTCGGGCCCTCCAGCGCGGAGCCCGGATCGGTGCAGGGAAAATTCTTCGGAACGAAAACGGGCCGCAAGTTCCCGACCTTCGGTTTGAGTTTGCGCGGTGCGGGCGGGTATCGGTTGATGGTGAGTCCGGGGAAGGGGCAGCTTGAGATTTACAAGGGCGACGAGCCGCTGGTGGGCGTGCCTTTCGCATGGACCAGCGGACAATGGACCTGGATGAAGCTCACGGTGGTGAAGGGCCCGTCCTCGGGTTGGGTCGTGGAAGGCCGCGCTTGGTCCGACGGAGCGCAGGCGCCCGCCGAGCCATTGGTGCGATTCGAGGTGCCCACCGAAATCACCGCGGGCCGCGCCGCCGTGTGGGCAAGCCCGTTCTCCGGGACGCCGATCCGGTTCGACGACCTCAAGTGGGTCACGCATTAAGGAAAAGGCAGCGGGATCAAACCAGGCGCATCTCCGCGCGGTGAACAATCGACCAACCGAGCGCTGCGACTGCTTCCCGCACACTCCGAAGACCTCATCTCAAAACCCATTCAGAAGCACAAAAGTTTCCAACCCAAAACCCCGTTCAACACATGAAACCCACCTCTAACGCACTCATCTTATCGTTGTCTCTGATCGCTCCCTTGATCGCGCAAGCCGCAGATTGGACCCAGTATCGCGGAAATGGCTCCGGGATCAGCGCAGATCCGGTGGCGTGGAAGCCAGCCGGGTTGCGCGAGGTGTGGAAGCAGGCGAGTCCAGGCGGGTTCAGTTCGTTCACGGTGGCCGAGGGGCGTGCGTTCACTCACGAACTCAAGGAAGTTGAGGGCGCATCGCAGGAAGCGTTGGTGGCGCGGGATGTGGCGACTGGGAAAGTGCTGTGGGCACAGGCGTTCCGCCCCGCAAATTACGGGCATGACGGCGGGAATGCGGGCACACCTGACAACAAGGGAGGGGACGGCCCGCGTTCGACGCCGGTGATTGTGGGGAAAATGGTGGTGTCCTTGAGCGCGCAACTCGTGTTGAGCGCCTATGAGGCGGCCACGGGAAAACCTATCTGGAGCAACGACCTGATCGCCAACCACGCGGCGCGGAACATCCAGTGGCAGAACGCGGCTTCTCCGCTTTTTGCGGGCGGTCTTTTGTACGTGGCCGGAGGCGGTCCCGGGCAGTCGATCCTCGCGATCAATCCCATGAATGGAAAACCGGTTTGGAAGGCGTTTGACGAAATGATGACGCATGCGACCCCGGTGGCCGCGAACATCCTCGGGCAGGGGCAGATTATTTTCTTCCTTCAATCCGGACTGCTCGCCGTGGAGCCGAAAACAGGCAAGGAGCTCTGGCGTTACAACTTCCCCTACAAGGTATCCACCGCGGCATCGCCCGTTGTTTCCGGGGACATCGTCTACTGCTCGGCCGGGTACGGCGTGGGCGCGGGGGCGGTCAAAATCTCCAAGCAGGGGAATGCATTCAAGGCGACCGAAATTTACCGGGTGCCGGGCGACAAGGAACTGGCCAACCATTGGAGCACCCCGGTCGTGAAGGATGGCCATATGTACGGGATGTTCCAGTTTAAGAACTACGGGAACGGCCCGGTGAAATGCGTTGAGATCGCCACCGGCAAGATCAAATGGGTCAAGGAAGGATTCGGGCCCGGACACGTGGTTTTGGTTGGGAACGATGTGGTTGCCCTTTCAGACGCGGGTGAGTTGGTTCGGATGGCCGCGGATCCGAACGAGTACAAGGAACTCGGACGCCAGAAGGTCCTGGGAGGCAAATGCTGGACGACTCCCGCTGTGGCCGGCGGCCGCGTGTTTGTGCGCAGCACCACCGAGGCGGCTTGCCTCGAGTAGGGGGCGCCGAGGTCATTGTCCGAAAAGTAACAAAAAACGTCCGGCAGCATTGCGCATGCCGGCGCTATTGTTCGCACCCAACCCCACACTCTTATGTCCAAGAAAAAAATCAACGTTGCGATCGTAGGCCTCGGATTTGGCGCGGAATTCATTCCCATTTATCAGCATCATCCGGATGCGAACATGTACGCCATCTGCCAGCGGGATCCGAAAAAGCTCAACGTTGTCGGCGACGCGTTCGATGTGCAGGTGCGTTACACGGACTTCAAAAAACTTCTGAAGGATCCGAACGTTGACGCGGTGCACATCAATTCGCCGATTCCCGACCATGGTTGGATGAGCATCGCTGCATTGAAGGCGGGCAAGCACGTTAGCTGCACGGTGCC
>JBILLT010000220.1:0-4328 GCA_044375925.1 Chthoniobacteraceae bacterium
ATATTCATGTCAACCGCTGTATTGACCCGCCCTGTTTTGCAGTCATCTTTAAATTGATACTGGTTTTTCTGTTGGCGGATTGAAAAAGCTTATTAATGCTCCGACGGCTGGGTGCTGGGCCTGACGGTTTAGGCGATGTGCGCGGGCCCGCAGGCCTGGCTCACGGATACGCTCGCGCACATTGCGGCGGGGCACAAGATCGGCGCAATCGCGGAGCTTCTGCCTTGGGCATGGAAGGCGCGGCAACGGGCGGATTGAGGACCGGTCCGGCGGGGCTGTCCCGGAGCCATCGACGCCGTGCTCGGGTCGCCGATGTCAAGTGGTGGCGAGGAGGGGCCGGAACGACGCTCATGGCCGCGCCTTTGGTGGTCGAGAGCGTCATCGTAAGCCGCACGCAGTCGCCAACATCCTACGCATCACCGCTTTCTCCCCCCTGCCGACCCTTGCGGGGTGGGCGGAGGAGGAATGTCCGGCGCCTACTCAAGCTTTCGCCGGTGCTTTCGCCTTGTCGACGTTGGTGAGGTTGTAGTTCATCAGGCCGGCTTCGACCGTGATTTCCAGCGCCCATTCAACCGAGGCGACCAAACCGAAGGCGAAGACATGGAACAAATCAGTCGCAGATAGCACCGGCCTCGTCGAAAAAAAGATCAGGCCGCCTGCTAGCCCGTTAGGGCCGAAATTGGCCTCCACTTTCGCCAGCGCGCAATAGGCGTTCCTGAAGTCACCGGCGGCCAGAAAGCCCTTTCTCGACGGCCCGGTCCAGAGCGTGCCGACACTGCCGCCGGGCGTATCGAGCGTGTTGGTTGCGACGACGGGTTCGGTTATGTCGACGGAGCGCCCGAGACTGACGTTGAGAAACGGTATCTGCCATCCCAGCGCTCCGGACATCCCGGCTCCCACTCCGACAGCCACATAGTCTTCGCGTGCCGTTCCATTGCGCAGGCGAACGCTGATACCACCGACCTTGGCATTGACGTTGACCGGTGCAATCGCCGCAGCACCAAGCGTCACCGAATCGGCCACATCAATGCCAAGCGAAGGGTCCTTGATGCCGGTCACTTCCCACCGCGACCGTGCGGGGAGGAACTTCACTCGGGCACTTTCCGACAGCCGAGACGCATGCTGCAAAATAGAATTGTCCATAGCCAACCCCAATCATTCTCGACAGGCAAGTGACCGGCCCCTTTTTCGGGGCCAGGATCAGGTGGTGCCCCCGCGCAAGGCTGGTCATCGTTGATCTGCGGTCAGGTCTGGTCACCATAACACATACCCGAACCGAGGATCGAAAGATGACCCTAAAGGCACCGCTTGAAAAGAGCGCCGATGGCGATCTGCTGGCGCAGATCATCGGCTGTACGGCCAATCGGCCGATGGAATTGGAGGCCAAGGGGCTAACCGGCGCCGCGCTTGTCGAACTTGGCGCCCTGGTCCGCCGCCGTCGTTGGCGCTGCTGTCAGCGTTTCGATCTTTGCGGCGAAGGCCTCCGGCGTCAAATAGTCGACGCTCGAGTCCGACCGCACCGTGTCGAGGTGCCGCCGCCGCGCCTCGTTCGCCGACCAGCCGGCCGAGCACCTCGATGACCTAACCGGAGCGGATCCGGGCGTCGACCTCGATCGCCAGGCCCGCCTTCGTGAATTCGTCGGCAACCGTCAAGCATTTGAGCTGCCGTCCGTCGGCACAGGCATCGAACACGAAGTCGATGGCCCAGACCTGGTTGGCGCCGTTAGGCGCGCTGGGCCGCGGCCGACGGCTGGCGACGCGCTTGCGCGGCCGTCGACGCGGAAGCCGCAGACCTGCGCTATGGCCACAGCCGATCGGCGCGACCCGCGCTCATCGTGTGACCGTCGCGGCCAAGGAAGATCCGGATCCGGCGGTAGCCGTACCGCCGACACTGTCCCGACAGCGCGGCCATGCGCGCACGCCCCTGCGTAGCGCATACGTCACCTGCTCCCGGCGGGCCGACACGCTCACCATTTTTGCGACGATTTCCTTACATCACGTCGATCTCGAGGTCGCGCTCGGCCACGAGTTTCTTCAGGCGCGCGTTCTCCTGCTCGAGCTGCTTCAGCCGCCGAAGATCGTCGGGCTGGAACGCCCCGAACCGCTTCTTCCCCGTGTAGACCGTCTGATCTCTGGCCTTGTGCCTCTGGGCGGTTTACGCCCGCGGACCTCGGGCCCGATGGCTTAGAGGGATGCGATGCGGCGCTAGCCGTGCTTCGTGATCTGGACAGGGTTCGCATCCCACCCGAAAAGGGCTCAGGGGCGTCCTTCGTTAGGTTGATGCTGGGCAGTGTCAGCATCGAAAAATCCCCAAAATAAGATTAACGGGTTGACATCCTGGGGAATTTCGATAAGCGTAGCTGGTAATCTAAAGCGGGCGGTGGCATGCGGCAGCATATTATTGCATTCGCGGTGGTGTTGAGCGCTGGTCAATGGGCTTTAGCTCAAACGCCCCCTCCCCCAGCGAATCCGGTTGAAAGACTGGCGCCGCAATCTCGCCCTCAATTGCGTCCGGCGATCCAGGGCGGGCCTATAATCGAGCAGCGCGGTTCAGGTCAGCGTGCGTCGATCCGTGTCGCGCGAGTCGTATTCACAGGCAACACGGCGCTATCCGAGGCCGTGCTCTCGAAGCGGGTGGGCGAACTCGTTGGTACGGTAGTGCCGCCAGCCCAGGCAGAAGAAGCGCGTCTCGCCGTGCTGCTCGCATATCGCGAAGCCGGCTATCCGTTTGTGGCGGTGAGTGTCGGCGCGACGCCCCTTCCTGACGGTCAGTCCGTGCTCAACATCGCGGTGACCGAGGGCTTCGTGGCTGAAGTGCGCATCGAAGGCGATCGCGAGGCGATCGGCCCCGCGGGCGCGCAGGTTCTGCGGTTCCTGCAGCGACTCGTAGGCCAGCGGCCGGTCAGCGTGGCGGCGCTGGAGCGTGCTCTGCTGCTGTCGTCCGACGTTCCGGGTATGAGGATCGGCGGCACGATGCGTCCGCTCCAGACGGAGCAAGGTGCATTCCAGCTCGTCGTGCAGGTCGAACGCAAGCCCGTCAGCGGCTATCTCAATCTCGATACGCGCGGCTATGAGCGCGTCGGACCGCTTCAAGGGTTGCTGGTCGGCAGTTTGAACTCGATGACCTCGTTCGGCGAGCGGACCGAAGTGGCGGTCTTCGGCGCCCGCGATGATTCGCAATATTTTGGGCAGGTGACCAGCGAGTTCTTTGTTGGTGATTCAGGGTTGCGCCTACGTGGCTACGCGGGCGCGGGACAGACACGTCCGCTCGGGGATCTGCGCGATATCGGCTACACCGGCGACACACAGGTGGCCGGGATTGGCGCCAGTTATCCATTGGTGCGGAGCCGACCCTTCAATTTTGATTTGAACGGTGCGCTCGACATCTTCGACACCGAGGTCCGGAATCGGGCGAGCGGTGTTTCGCTGCGGGCCAGCATGGACAAGGTGCGGGCAATGCGCGTCGGCGCGGGCTTCCAGCTGCTGGAAAACCACCTGTCCTTCTTCCCGGCGGCATCCACCTTCGGCAATCTCCGCCTGCACCAAGGCCTGGACATATTGGGGGCCACCTCAACTGGCGATCTGCAATCTGGGCGCCAAGGTGCCGAGGATTTCTCATTCCTCAAGGTCACCGGTGAGTTGCAGCGCAGCCAGCCGATCTGGTCGCCGGCGGATGGGCAGATGATCAATCTGCAGGGTCTGTTCGCCGGGCAATGGTCGAACGACATCCTGCCGCAATCCGAAAAATTCTTCCTTGGCGGCAGCCGACTCAACCGCGGGTTTTACTCCGGACAGGTCACTGGCGACCGGGCAATCAGCTTCGCGCTCGAACTGCAATACGATATCCAATCGGATATGCCGTTTCCGGTTCCGTTCGGAAGCGGGCGCCTGGGTACGCAGTTCTATCTCTTCCGCGACATCGGACGGTCCTTCGAGAACCAGGAAACCGACGCCGACCGGCGCCTGTCCTCCTGGGGCGGTGGCGTTCGACTGACGGTCAGCGACAACCTTCAGTTGGATCTTGAGGCGGCCAACCGCATCACGACGCGCCCCGATGGGGCCGCTGCGAACCCCCTCGACGACAAGGTCGTGATTTCGCGCGTTCTCGTGCGCTACTGACCGCGAGAACCAGGGCCGTGCGTCCGGCGATCAGATTGGCGTGTGAGTTCGATCCTGTGCAGAGCATTCGCGAGATGGAGATAACGTCATGGTTGGGATGAACCGCTCGGGGACGCAAGCGCTTCTGTCCTGCCTGCTCGCGACGACCGCGCTGATGCCGGTGATGATCGTCGGCGCGGCGGCGCAGTCCGTGACGGCGCGACCGACTG
>JBILLT010000221.1:0-4312 GCA_044375925.1 Chthoniobacteraceae bacterium
CTCGGACGATCACCGAAGAGCGCGCGGAACGTGGGAGTCTGGGGCAGGGCGAATCCAAATACAGTGACCTCCAAGGGGACCTCGGCTTGCCAGTCGTCTGCTTTGAGCAGGATTTTGCCGCGGTAGTTGCCAGGCTTGGTCGCCGCGCCGCTCGACACTCGGATCCACAAGGGATGGTTGTGTCCCGACGTCAAATCCAGCGGACAAGAAACCGGAGTGATAGGATCCGGCCACATGCCGGGGGCTCCGTACTCATCGGAGGGCGTCTGAAGGGAGACATACTCGACACGCAGCACTTCAATCGCGCTCTGATCTAGAACAGCACCTTCATTGGAGCGCAACGGCTCAGTGACGATGCGCAAGTTTTTGAGCGGTGTTTTGGGACGCGGCACCACCTGTGCGCATTCGATTTCCCGTTGCGCGAGGCTGATGCGAACGGCCGAATCCTGATCTGTGGGGGCCTTGCGCGTCTGACTAATCTTCCAGCCCGAACTGGCCCACCAGAGGTCCACATGGCCGTCGGCAACAGGCAACCGTTTTCCGAAATGGTCGAGATCCAACTGCGATGTGACAGTGCGCGTTACCAGTTCTGTGCCCCGGTTCTGGCCAATGGTGAAAGTCAGTTTTTGTACGCCGGTTTGCCGCGATATCCACGGGAGCAAAATTTTCTGACTGGCTCCAGCGGGCAGATCGAAGGAAGCCGACGTGAACAGCTCCGCTTTATTCCCCTCAGAAACAATCGACAGGGAGGGTTTGAGTGTCTGAACAGACAAAGACCGATTCTCAACTGTGGCAGCGAAGGTATGGTCCGCGGCGGCGTTTACCAAAGGTGTGACGAGAAGTTCTTCGTCAATGCCGTGAATGCTTACCGCTGCGGAGCGCCCCGTCAGATTAGTGGCGGCGTCGGATTCGAGTTTCGCTGTCAATTGATAGCCCGCCATCTGAATGGGCGGCGCCGATGGATCGGGAGATTCCGCCCTCACCCGAACCCACAGTTCGCGGCATGGCAGCAGCTTTTGGGGTAATTCCAGAGTGTGCTGGGATTCCCCCCACTTATTGGTGCTCCGATCCACGGTGTCTGTAAGAACGCCGCAAGGCAGATAATTGATGCCATCGGAGGCCGCCTCGACCAGCAGGCTCATTTGGGTGGCCCACGCCACAAGAAGATTGATCCGAATGGAGGCCTCTTTGAAGTCGTGGCTGCCGACCTGATGGTGGTGTACTACGGTCTGCCCACTCGAAAAGCTCCATCGGCGGTCATGGAGTTTTGCCGACTGTTCCACCAATGCGCGGCTGATGTTGCGCCAGGGGAAACCGGCATCAAGTTCGTTCAAAGGTGCCTCGTACTCGTATAGAGCACCGGAGAGACGTTCCCCTGCTCCAAGGCTAATCCCGTCCATACTGGAGTGCCCCACAAACAGAGGAAATATTTCCACTTTAGAGAACTCCAATGGGTCCGTTGATCCAAAGGAACTGAGTCTGATCCGCTGTTTGAGGTTCGCGCCTTTGGGTATCGAAAAGCGCAGTGTAAACTCCTCCCAGGCGCGCGGACTTTTTGAGTTTCCCACGCTTTCGCTCAGCTGGGGAGCCATTTCCGGCCCCGCGAACGCCTGCATTCGTGTATCTTTCTTTTTTGAGACGCAGCGCACTTCGCAGCGCATTTCATATGCACTGCCTTGTCGAAATTCGAGAGGCTCGCTGATCCACACACCTTTTTCGCCAACGGCAAGAATGGTGCGATCGGCCTCGGTCTTCTGCTCCGCTTTTCCCGATGGCGACCACGTTTTGGGGATGAGAATGGATTGGCGCGCAGCTTCCGCAGAAGCGCGGGGGGGTGGCGTCAACAACCCGAATGCGGCGAACAAAACAAGGGCCGGAAATCTCATTGATTTTCTCTGGGCTACACGTGTTTGGAATTCAGGAATACGCTTCACAGGAGGGCTCAGGGGCGGAGATTTGATACCGCCGCTCGAAGTGATCGATCACACGAGGTTGTCGAGCGGCGCGAGATCCCGCGATCTTAAAGGCCATGACAACCATCAATCCATCCCATTCAAGCGTCTCCTACGACTCGACCAAGCTCGCTGTGCCAGCGTCTGGATCGGTATGAGCGTGGGAACAAAAAGGCGCTCAGCACGGTGCGTATTCCGCCGTTGAAAGAAGAGCGGGAACGCGAGATGCGTCGGCAGCGCCAGCAGCTCATAAGCAAACGCCAGTGCGTTGCCGGAATGCAGCGAAACGCAGGAAAATGCCCGCGAGCTCCGAGCGGTCTCGAGAGCGGTGTCGATTTTGCAGAGCGTCACCGTCCCCTGATCGTCGCGGTTACCACAAACTTGCGAATCGATCGTTCCATTCAATCCCAAGGCCTGGGGCATCAGGAATCACGTAATGACCATCTTTGCGCTGCAGAGGACGCGCAAGGAATTGGTTCGCGGTGTCCAGCACGTTTGGGTTGTATTCACAAAGCGTGCATCGATCGGTGGCCGCCGCAAAATGCAAAGCTGCCGCAATCTGCGGCCCCATGGCAATGCTCAGATGAGGGATCGTTTCACCTGCAAACCCTGCGGCGATCTCCATCGATCCGCTCAGTCCGCAGCGCCCCAGGTCGGGCTGTAAAATTTGCGCGATGTCTATAAACGTTGTCATTTCGCGAAGACTGCGGTAACTCTCGCCAACTGCCAGCGGTGTGCGGATGTCCCGTGCAAGTCTGCGATGCGCATCGACCTCTTCCGGGTACAGGGGGCACTCAAGCCAGCGCGCGTTGCGTGCATCAAGATCCATTGCCATAGTTGACGCGCTTTCGCGCGGCATATGCCAGAGGGCGTCCACTGCAAATGACAGTCCCGATGGCAGTGCATCGGCGGTAGCGAGAAGTTCACTCCATTCGCTTTCGTAATAGAGTTTGACCAGCTCAATACCTTCGTCGGCGTAGCGCCTCGCAAACTCAGCTCGAGCAGCAGGCGTGTCGCCTGAAGTCCCGCTGAGATAGGCAGGAATCTGCTGTTTTGGTGCAGCGCAAAGAATGGCACACACCGGTTTGCCGGCAATTTTTCCAGCCAAATCCCAGAGCGCTATATCCACCCCGCTCATCGCATCGAGCATAAATCCGCCGCTGTGGCCGCGCACGCGCATCGTCGAGTACATGCGCGTCCACAACGAGGCAATGCGTTCACTCGAGCCATCGAACATCTCACCGGTCAGCGCCGGGGCGAGCAGGTGTTTGACAATACTGCAGGCAACCTCGGGTGCGAGTGGTGCCTGCGCTTCTCCCCATCCTACCAGCCCGTTTTCCAATTCCACACGCACAAGTGCGGTTTCAAAGTTCACCGAATAAAGCACGGGATAGGCCGCCGACCATCGATAGCCGCCGCTTCCAGTCAGCGTGGTCGGCGAACCCGCCGTGCCTTTCGAATTTGCAAAGTCCCGCGGTAGCCGGATCGGAATAGCCTGTATAGAGCGAATACGCATGTTCAAATTGATGCGGGTTGCGGCGCTGTTTCATCCAAGAGGGTGGCGCGTACAAAATGGCGCGTGATCAGGAATGAAATCGGATGCAGCACACCCATGACGACAAAAATCGCGCCGTATCCAAAAGACGCGACGACATGCCCTGTGAGCCATGTAAAGAGCGTTCCACCAAGTCCAGTGCCGAATGCCAGAAGCCCGGACGTAGCGCCGATGAGCCGCCTTGGAAAGATGTCGTTGGTGAGTGTGTTCTGGTTTGTTTTCCAAGCCATGTGGGCAAACATTACCACGCAGATCAAACTAAGCGTGACATTGCGAGATTCAATTCGGTGAATCGCAAGAGAGGCGGGCATCAGTAGTGCCAGTGGTAGCATCACCATCAGTCGGGCACGCAACACGGGCTTTCCAGACGCGATGAGGCGCCCGCTCAGCCAGCCCCCAAAAACGGCTCCAAGATCGGCGGCGAGATAGGGTATCCATGCAAGCTTACCAACATCCGCCATGGTAAAGCCGCGTTGGCTCACCAAATATTTTGGAAGCCAGAAAAGGTAAAACCACCAAACGGGATCGGATAAAAATCGCGAGACCAGCAGACCCCAGATCTGCGGATGCCGCAAGAGGGTGCTCCATTTGACTGCTGCCGCGCCATCGCTTTCAGCCTCCCCGGTGCCAGAGATCACGATCGCGCGTTCTTCGTCTGTGATGCGCGGGTGGCTGCCAGGCGGATGATAAAACAAAAGCCAGAACGCAAGCCAAACGAAACCCATAGCGCCAGTGACGAGGAAAGCCGCCCTCCAGCCGTAAGATGAGAGCACGGCTGTGATCAGCGGTGGCGCGACGATCGCAC
>JBILLT010000188.1:0-4307 GCA_044375925.1 Chthoniobacteraceae bacterium
GACCGTGACGGTGAACGATGCGGCGGCGACGGCGCTGACGGCGACGGCGTTGAGCGCGATCGGCGGCGCGACATCGGGCGCGGTGACCGTGACGAACGCGGTGGCGATCACCGGCTCGGCGAGCGAATTGACGGCCGCTCTGGTGACCGAGGCGACGCGCGTGGTCGCGTCGACGGCGACGGTGACGGTGAACGACGCGGCGGCGGCTGCGCTGACGGCGACGGCGCTGAGCGCGATCGGCGGCGCGACGTCCGGTGCGGTGACGGTGTCGAACGCGGTCGCGATCACGGGGACTGCCGCACAGCTGACGGCGGCGCTGGTGACCGAGGCGACGCGCGTGGTCGCGGCGACGGCGACGGTGGCGGTGAACGATGCGGCGGCGACGGCGCTGACTGCGACGACGCTGAGCGCGATCGGTGCGGCGACGTCGGGTACGGTGACGGTGTCGAACGCGGTGTCGATCACGGGCACGGCGTCCGAGGTGACGGCAGCGCTCGTGACGGACGCGACGCGGGTCGTCGCCGGAACCGCTGCGGTGACGGTCACCGGTACGGTGTCGGGCGCGGATGGCGTGACGACGGTGAACGCGATCGCGGCGACGACCGGCGGCGTGGTCACGGCCTCGGTCAGCGGCAGCGCGGCCGAACTCGCCGGTCTGACGACGGCAGGGACGGATGCGATCACGACCAGCGTGAGCGGCGCGGCGACGGCGGCGCAGCTGCTGGCGATCGATGCGCGCAGCGCGGTCGCGGTCGGCGCGACCGGCGTGACGGCGATCTCGGGCAGCGTGGCGGAGTATGAAGCGCTGATGACGGCGCGCGCCGATGGCAGCGTGACGCTGTCCGAGGGCAGCGTGCTGGGCGACTGGGCGACGCATCACGCGGCGTTCCTGAATGGCGCGACGCTGGTGGAAGGCGGGGCGGGGAACGATGTCCTGTCCGCGTCGGGCGCGACGGATGTGTTCCTCTATCGCTCGACCCCCGCCGGCGACCTGACGCCGAATGGCACCGACACGATCCAGGGTTTCCGGATCGGCACGGACATCGTCGCGGCGATCGTGACGACGCAAGCGGGCGATGCGACCTTCATGGGCAACGCGGCAGCGGTTGCGGCCTTCGACTCGGTCACGCATGACAGCCGTCTGGCGAGCGACGACGGTTGGAGCTGGACGCGCACGGGTGCCGATTCCGGAACGCTGACCCGCGGTGGCCTGTCGATCAACTTCACCGGTCTCGTCGGCACGGTCCCGGAGACCGGCGCCGCCGGAGCGAATGCCTTCTTCAACACGGCGCCGGTCGCCACGATCACGCTGAGCGACAGCGCGCTGGCGGTCGGCGAAACCGCGACCGTCACCATCACCTTCACCGAAGAGGTGACGAATTTCGCGCTCAGCGACCTCTCTGCCGCGAATGGCGCGTTGTCGAACCTGGTGCAGAGCCAGGTCGATCCGCTGATCTGGACGGCGACCTTCACGCCGAACGCCGCCATCGAAGACACGACCAACGTCGTGAGCCTGGCGGCGAGCTACACCGGCATCGACGGCAACCCTGGCTCGGCCGCAGACAGCGGCAATTACACGATCGACACGCGTGCGCCGACCCCGGTCGACATGAGCGTCGACCGCCCGGCCCAGACCGTCACGCTCAATTTCAGCGAGGCGCTGAACGCGGCCGCGCCGCCGGCCACCGGCGCCTTCGCCGTCACGACGATCATCAACGGCGTGCCGACCGCGAATGCCGTCGTCTCCGTGTCCGTGTCGGGTAGCGCGGTGACCTTGACCCTGTCTGCGCCCTTCCAGGCGGGGCAGGTCGACGTCACCTATACCGACGTCACCGCCGGCAACGATCCGAACGCGATCCAGGATCAGGCGGGCAACGACGCCCAGACCTTCCTGTCCGGCAAGGCCGCGGACGGCTATCTGCGCGGCGCGCAGATCTGGCTCGATACCGACAATGACGGGATCAAGGATCTCAACACGGGTATCGTCACCAACGCGAACGGCGATTTCTTCCTGCCCTCCGGCCTGCCGTCGGGCACGATCGTCGCCGTGGGTGGCGTCAACATCGACACCGGCATTCCCAACACGCTCGAGATGCGTGCGCCGGCCGGTTCGACCACGATCAATCCGCTGACGACCCTGCTGCAGGCGGTGATCACGGCCAATCCGGGCCTCGACGCGTCCGACGCCTCCCTGGTCGTCACGCAGAGCTTGGGCCTGCCGATCGGCATCGATCTGACGCGCTTCGATCCGCTCGCCGTTCTCGCGGGCGATCCGAGTTCGCAGGACGCCCTCAATGCGCAGAAGGCCGCCGCTTCGGTCGCGACGATCGTCGCGCTGGCGGGTGGCAACGATGCCGCGCGCGGGAACGCGATCAGCGATCTCGCCGCCCAGCTGAACCGCGCGGCGAGCGAGGGGTCGGTCGTCGATCTCGGCAATGGCGCGGTGATCGACAGCGTGATCACCGCCGCCGGCGGTGCGGGTGCTGGCGCCGCCGTCTCCGATGCCGTCGGCGCGATCCAGGCCGCCACCCAGTTGAGCGGCATCTCCACGGCCCAGGCCCAGGCGCTCGACACCGTCGCGCCCGTCGCCCCGGTCAGCCTCTCGGCCGCCGCGTCGACCAACGACACGACCCCGACGATCCGCGTCGCGCTGAACGTGTCGGCGACCGATGGCACCGCCGCCGTCGCGGGCGACATCGTCTCGCTGCGCGAGGCGGGGGTCGAGGTCGCGACCATCGTGCTCACGGCGCAGCATATCGCCGCCGGCCATGTCGACCTCGCCCCCGCGGCGTCGCTGGCCGAGGGCAATCATTCCTTCACCGCGACGATCACCGATCAGGCCGGCAATGCCAGCCAGGTGTCCGCCGCCGTGACCGTCGCGATCGATTCCACCGCGCCGGCGGCGCCGGTGATCTCGCTCGTCGGTGGCGATGATGTCGTGAACGGCGCCGAGCAATCGGCTGTCATCTCCGGCACGGCCGAGGCCGGTGCGACCATCGAACTCAGCCTGGGCGGCGCGGTCCGTAGCGTCGTCGCGGGCAATGACGGCGCCTGGTCCTATGGCTTGACCGCGGGCGACATCACGGCGATGGGGCAGGGCGAGGAGACGCTCTCGGCCCGCGCGATCGACGCGGCCGGCAATGCGAGCGGCAGCACGACGCGCGCGATCCAGGTCGACACCATCGGCCCCAATCTCGTGACCGCCATCGACAGCGTGACCGACGACCAGCCGCCAGTGACGGGCACGCTGCTCTCCGGCGCGACCACGGATGACCAGTCGCTCGCCCTGTCCGGCTCGCTCGCGCGTCAGCTCGAGGCGGGCGAGAGCGTCGTCGTGTTCGACGGCGACACGCGCCTGGGGCTTGCCCAGGTCACCGGCAATGACTGGAGCTTCACGACCCCGGTGCTCGGCAATGGCGCGCATGCGCTGAGCGTGCGTATCGAGGATTCGGCCGGCAATGCCGGTGCGGCCAGCGACGCCTTCGCGGTGACGGTCAACACGACCGTCCCGGCGGCGACCGCGAGCATCGCGCTGACCAATCCGGCGCGCATCAATCAGACGACGCCGACGATCACCGGCACGGTGGCGGGCACGCTCCAGGTCGGCGATCAGGTCGTTCTGTTCGACGGCGCGACGCGGCTCGGCATCGCGCAGGTCGATGGCGCCACATGGAGCTTCGCCTCCCCGGCGCTCGCGGCAGGGGCGCATACGCTGCGCGCCGCGGTCGAGAACGCGGCCGGGAAGGTCGGATCGCCGAGCACGGCCTTCGACCTGACCATCGATCTCGCCGCGCCGTCGGTGACGATCACCGACACCGCGCCCGCGACGGCCAATGGCGCGGTCACCTATACGATCGCGTTCAGCGAGACCGTGACCGGATTCGACGCCAGCGACATCCAGGTCACCAACGGAACCAAGGGCGCCTTCACCCCCGCGACGGGTGCCGATGCGGGGCGTGTCTTCACGCTCGTCGTCACCCCGGATGCCGGTCTCGAGGGCAATGTGACGGTCGCCATCGCGGCCGCCGCGGCGACCGATCTGGCAGGCAATGCCAGCCAGGCGGCGTTGGACAATGTCCAGGCCGTCGACACGCGCGCGCCGAACCAGCCGGTCGTCAACGCGGTGTCGGATGGGACGATCAACGCGAGCGATCAGACGGCGGGCGTCGCCATCACCGGCACGGCCGAGGCGAATGCCCGGGTGACGGTCACGCTGACCCGCGGAGATACCGCGACCCGTCAGGTCGTCGTCACTGCGAATGGTGACGGCACTTGGAGCCATGCGCTGTCCAACGCCGATTACGGCT
>JBILLT010000001.1:0-145643 GCA_044375925.1 Chthoniobacteraceae bacterium
CCTCGATTCGTTGTTCAATCACAGCTCGTTTGTTGTAATATCTCCAAAGCTCCAAGGGATCTCCGCTGCGGTTAGTGACAAAGATCCGAAACGTGTATCCGGGTACGTCGATGAGTTTGCGGCGAATGGCCTCTTTGGCTTCGCGCACACGTTCACGCACCACTACAAAGCGACGTTCCTTCTCCCAGCCCTGAAGCTTCGCGAAAAACTCTCCTACCGCGTAGTCTGCGTTCACCTGAGTCCAGTTTCTGATACCAGCAGCCCGGCGTTTGACGGTTTGCGTCAGCCTGGCCACCACCAAATAAGGGAGTGCTCTTTGTTCCAAAAAACCAAGTAACTCCTGAGCGATGAAACCCAGTAACCAGCACCTTCCGGGTTCTCCAGCGCACAGAATCACTGAAGGGCACTCTTGTACTGCTCTCGCAGCAAATTCTTCTGCACTTTGCCCATGCTGTTCCTCGGCAGCGCCTCAGCAATAACAACCAGTTTAGGGACCTTGAAGTTGGCGATTTTCGTTTTCAGGAAGGCTTGGATTTTCGCCGCATCGAGATTTTCGCCCTTTTTTGGAACAACGATTGCGACGCCAGCTTCGCCAAAATCGGGGTGAGGAACACCCACTAGCGCGCTCTCCTCAACGCCCTGAATTTCGTCGATGAATCCTTCGATCTCTTTTGGGTACACGTTAAAACCTCCGGATATGATGAGATCTTTTCCTCTGCCCACGATGGAAACGTAATCATCGGGCGCCGGACCCTCCGCTGCTTGACCTCCAAGGCGGCCCATATCACCCGTGCGAAACCAACCGTCCGCTGAAAACTCCTCTTTGGTTTTTTCCGGCATTTGCCAGTAGCCTTTGAATACGTTCGGCCCCTTGACCTCGATCATGCCGATCTCGTCGGGACCGCAGTGTGTGCCGTCCTCCCGCGTGATTCTCAGCTGTGTTCCAGGAAGTGGTTTGCCGACTGTTCCTGCGATTCTGTCACCGTCTTTCGCGAAATACGGATTTGATGCGATCATCCCAGTTTCGCTCATGCCGTAGCGCTCGAGAATGGCGTGCCCGGTCCGCTCGCGGAAGGACGTGAATGTTTCTGGTAGAAGCGGCGCCGAGCCGGATATAAAGAGGCGGACTTTCGAGCACACTTTGCGGTTGAATTCCGGTTCTGCGATCAAGCGCACATAAAAAGTGGGTACTCCCATCATCAAGGTGGTCTGGGGCAAGCTTGCTATCGCCGCCTTTACGTCGAATTTTGGCAGCCAAATCATCTTGGCGCCTGCAAGGAGCGCGCCGTTGACGGCGACGAATAAGCCGTGGATATGGAAAATCGGAAGCATGTGCAGGAGCACGTCGTCAGGGCTCCATCCCCAATAATCGTGAAGAACTCGAGCATTTGAGCCGAGATTTCCATGACTAAGCATCGCGCCCTTGCTGCGTCCCGTGGTGCCCGAGGTGTAAAGAATCGATGCCAAGGCCGTGTCGGGCAGGTCGACTGTTTTGAATTGATCTGAGTGGTTTGCGGATGAGTCCAGCAAGCTGCCGGTCTCGTCATCGTTGAGTGTTGCGACGTGTTTTACTCCACTGCGCCTCGCGATAGGTTCCATCCATTCGATTGTCCTCTGTGGACAAACAACCAGGGATGGGCCGGCATTTTCAAAAAAATACTGCAGCTCAGCTGCCCTGTAAGCAGTGTTGAGAGGCAGGAAAACCATGCCGGCGCGAAGGCACGCCAAATAAAGCATCAAACCCTCCGGTGACTTGTCGATGGGCGCCGCGATGCGCGCCCCTTCATCTAAGCCGAGGGATGCAATCCACGAAGCCATTCTAGCGCTGCCTTTTTCGATTTCATCCCAAGTGCGGTCACGGCCGCCTGGAATTTGTAGGCAAACAGATTGGTTGTTCGTCGGAAATCTGGATGTCAGCAGCGAATAGACGTTCATGGGTGCGGCGGGGTGGTTCGTCAGTTGAAGATAGCTTTGACGGCTAGGAACAAAAGTGAAGGCCCCAAAAGGCACCCGAGTCCGGTGTGAAAGGTGGCCACCAGAGCGCCGTACGGCACCAGGCTCCGGTCGGTCGCTGCGAGTCCGGCCGAGACGCCGCTGACTGTGCCGGCAAGCCCCCCGAAGACCATCGCTGAGCGGGGCGTACGAAGGCGCATGAAACGCGCGGCCATGGGTGTCGTGATCATCACTAAAATCGCCTTGATCACACCCGTAGCAATACTCAATGCCATGACGTCCGAGCTCGCCCCGATGGCGGCGCCGGTGACCGGGCCGACAATGTACGTCACCGCTCCGGCGCCAATCGTCGTCAAGCTGACTGCGTCGGTATAGCCAAACGCACGCGCGACGCAGACTCCAACGGTGAACGGGAGGAACGTGCCAAGCAAAAGTGCAAGCACGCCGATCCATCCAGCGCGGCTTGCCTCCGAGGTTCTCACCTCAAAGGCGGTCGCAACAATCGCGAAGTCACGCAGCATCGAGCCCCCCATGAGGCCGATCCCGCTGAAAAAGGAAATATCCGCCAGTCCCTTTGCCTGCCCCGAGAAGCGTCCACCAGCGTAAGCGAGTGCGAGGCCTATGAAAATCGCAATTGCTGAACCGTGGATCCGGCCGAGCGTGAGCTTTTTGGAAAGCTCACCGGAAACCCACACTACAGCGCCAACAGTGCAGAAAGCAGTGACCAGGCCATTGTGTTCTGCGGCATTATAAATGATGGGCCACATGTCTAGGGGTCTCCTGGGTTTGGTTCTGTGCCTGTGCCTGCAAATGGGACGTCATCTTGCCCGGGCTCCGCGCGGTTGATCGCGGAGACACACAGGGAGCATGCCAACACCCCCCCGAAAGCAGCAAGGACGGCAATCGGACCTCCTTTGAGCGCCGAAATGACGTTTTGCTGCATGGCCATCGCCACCACTACGGGGATGTACAGTGCGCCCCAGTAATGCACCCCCTGTTCGGATGCCTCGTTTAGCTTGCCTCGCGAGTGCAGGAAAATTCGGGCGCTGATCAGCAGAATCATGGCGATCCCAACCCCTCCCACATTGGTGTTCACTCCCAAAAGGATGCCGAGCAAATCCCCAAGAATGATTCCCAGTAAATGGCAGATTCCGAGAAGAGCGGTGCCGTAGATAGGCATACGGGTGTGGGGTGGTGATTCGCAAATAAATTGACGGAAGGAAGATGCTATGGCGCAGGCTAGTAGGTTCTCAACATCAATTTCGACTCATGCCCGCATCACCTTGTCTAGAGCATTGGCGTTTTCAAGAATCCGATGGATTCAGTGCTGCAATTCGCTTTTGTTCCAACGCCTCCCAGCGCTCATAAAGTGCGGCGACCTTCTCCCGTTGGTTCTCGCAGTCAATCTGGACTGATTGCGCTTCACTTGCGCGTTCCTTGTAAAAGACAGGATCGCTCAGGGTTGCTTCAAGCTCAGTGAGTCTCGACTCCGCTTGCAGGATGCTTTGATCCATACTCTCAAGTTCCCGTTCCTCTTTCCATGTGAGTTTTGAAGCGCGTGTGGAACGAACTTGGGTGGATGGCAATTCTTCAGCCTGAGGCTTGGGCTGCATCTTTTCTGATTTCTGCGCCTTCGCCCTTCGCACGATGAACTCCTCGTAGTTTCCTACATCGAACTGGATGGATCCATCTCCGTTGAATGCAAGCGTGTGCGTGCAGACTCTGTTCATGAAATACCGATCGTGGCTTACGAGAACAATCGTACCCTTGAATTGAATAAGCGCTTCCTCGAGCAAGCGCAGTGTGGAGAGATCGAGGTCGTTTGTGGGCTCATCCAGCAAAAGGACGTTGCCGCCGCGTTTTAGTATTTTCGCAAGCAGCACGCGGCTGCGTTCTCCCCCGCTAAGCTGGCTGATTACTTGTTTGATGCGGTCTTCGGTGAAGAGAAAACGGCGGAGGTACGCGCGGAGCGAGAGCGTCTCCTCGCCAAGTTTCACCGTTTCTTTCCCTTCGCCAACTTCATCCCAAACGGTGCGATTCGGATCAATTTGAAGACGGTGTTGGTCCACGACATTCAGCTCGGTTCTGGCGCCAAGCTCGATTGTGCCGCTCGTCGGCTGAAGTTCCCCGGAAAGCAGGCGCAGGAGCGTTGTTTTTCCGACGCCGTTTCGTCCGACAACCCCGATCCTCGCGTTCGGCGGGATCTCGAGCGTGAGTTTGGAGATGAGAACGCGCTGTTCTGTGGAGTAGCTGACGTTGCGGATCGAGATCACCCGGTTCCCAAGCTCTTTCGGCGGTGGGAGTATGATGTCAACCTCTCCGAGTTTCTCCGGTGGTCCGGCCGCAGCCATTTCAAAATAGCGTTCCACTCGGTCAACGGACTTTGTTCTGCGGGCGCTCGGCGCTCTTCGAACCCATTCCAGTTCACGCCGCAAAAACTTCTCACGTCGATGTTCCGCATGCTCAGCGATGGACTCGCGGTGCATCTGCGCAATCAAAAAGTCCGTGTAGTTCCCTTGAAATGAGATGAATTTTCCTTGGGTTATTTCGACGATCCGGGTCGAGACACGGTCGAGAAAATAACGGTCATGAGTTACGAAAAGACAGGTGCCTCGGTATTTGGCCAGAAAATCCTCAAGCCATTGAATGGATTCAGTGTCGAGATGGTTGGTGGGTTCATCCAGCACAAGGAGATCTGGGCGGGCGATGAGTGCGCGGCACAAGGCAACGCGCCGCTTCTCTCCGCCGCTCAGGGAGCTGACGATCCTCGATGGATCGGGGGCATTTAAGTGGGATAGAACGGCTTTTGCTCGGGACTCCAGTCCCCAGCCGTCAAGTTGCTCTATGCGCTGAAGAAGGTCCGCCGCACGCGGTGAATCGGCTGGCGCTAGATCATATTCAGCAAGCAACGTCCGGACGGCGGCCGCACCTTGCATCACCGCCTCATGGACGGATAGTTGGTTTTCCAGTTCAAACTCTTGCGGAAGATATCCGATGAGCAGACCCCTTCTCAGCGTGACTTGACCGGAATCTGGCGCCTGTGAAGCCGCGGCAATTTTCAGGAAGGTGGACTTGCCGCATCCGTTGCGGCCCACCACACCGACTCTTTCGCCTTCTAGAATGGCGATGGTGCCTCCGTCTAGCAATGGGCGGGATCCGAACGCGATTGATAGGCTGCTCGCGCTGAGGACTGCATCATTTTGTGCGGTTTCTGACATGTGCAACTGTAGGGCACAAAACGATTCCGCGCCGTGAATTTCTATGGATTGAGATCAGTCCTGCTCAGGAATCCTGTAACGGCAGCGCAACGGAAGCGCTCCGAGGCTGGAATTCATTTCGCCAGCGCTGGCCGCGGTGCTTGAAGGGACGAGAGAATAGGCGACGGGTTGATTCCGAAGAAAAAGATGCCAGCCACAAGCGCGATCATGGTGAGACGGCTCAGTGGGGATACTATGATCGGAGCGGTCTCCGTTGGCTCCTGCCAGTACATCGCCGCAACCACGCGGAAATAAAAATAAAAGCCCGCTCCGACGGTGATAATTCCAAGTCCGATCAGGGTCCATTGCTTTGCGTTTACTGCCTGCGAGAAGACCAGAAATTTTCCGTAGAATCCGGCGGTAAGCGGGACGCCGGCCAGCGATGCCACCGAGACCAAGAGGCAGAAAGCCAAGAACGGCGATCTTTTCGCGAGGCCGTTGAAGTGCGAAATATCGTCACCGCGGGATTGGGTGGAAACAAGGGTGAGTGCCAGGAACCCCAGGAGCGTCATTAACAGGTACGCAAAGAGGTAGAAGCCGATCGCAGCGCCCACCGTGCCAAACGCTGAATTCGGACCTCCAACGCTGGCAACCGCAACAAGCAGGTAGCCTGCGTGGCCAATGCTTGAGTAGGCCAAGAGGCGTTTGAAGTTGTTTTGCGGAAGAGCGGCTAAGTTGCCGAAGATCATCGTGGCTCCTGCAATGATAGAGAGAACCGCGAGCACTTTTTGGGAGATTGAAGGAACACCAAGAAAGGGCTCCACGATTCTTAGCAGGAGCAACGTTCCCGCGGCTTTTGAGGCAATCGACAAGTAGGCGGTGATCGGGGTCGGGGCGCCCTCATAGACATCAGGCACCCAGCTCTGGAAGGGAACGGCCGCCACTTTGAATCCGAGTCCGATCAGAACAAGGGTGAGTGCGAATAGGATTGCGGTGTCAGAGCCTTGCAGGAGCGCGAGCTTGGCCGCGATCTTTGCCAGATGTGTTTCACCCGTAAGCCCGAAAATCCAAGTAATCCCATACACGAAGAATCCAGTGCTCAGAGCCCCTAGAATGAGATACTTGACGCCTGCCTCGAGGGTGCCTGTGTTCCCGCGCATGTACGCTACCAGGACGTAGAAGGAGATGGTCACCAACTCGAGCGCGGCAAATGCCATAATTAGGTCGACCGCAGAAGCCATCAGCATCAGGCCCGCGCAAGTGAAGATGGGAAGGATATAAAATTCGCCGATTCCGGCGCCTTGACGCGAGGAAGGGATGAATTTCGCGAGCACACTTTCGTAGTCCATCGAAATTACCAGAACTCCGATCGTGGTCAGAATTGCGATGCGCTTAAAAAGAAGTGCGGTTTCGTCGCCGCTGTAGAAATTCCAAAGCGACCCTGCTTCGGTGGTGGCGGGGTTGCCGGCGGTGAAAAACGAGCAGGCAAAAACCCATCCCAAGCAAAAGATGGCTATTTTAGGGATGGTCCGTTTGTTTGAGCTGTTGGAAAACGACTCTGCGAGCAGCAGAATGAATCCGAGGCAGAGAACAAGGATTTCGAGTGTGATGGGCGGAAACATGTTCAACTAGCGGAGTGCCGCTTCCAGTGTGGGTTTGATGTAAGCTAGCAATGTTTTTGGAAAGCACCCTGCGAGCAGCAGCGCGAAAATTAAGGCGGCCAAAGCCAGCCTTGCCGGTCCCTGAAGATCTTTCCATGCGGACGCCCCAGCCCGTGCGGCGGGTACTTCGCCGAGGAAAACAGCTCGGTATGTCCGAAGCATGTAGACGGCGGAGATCACCACACCCCATAAAGCCAGCACCGTTGCAGTTCGGATGAAGCCGTTGACTCCACTCTGGAAACCGCCGAAGAAAACCATGGTTTCACTCGCGAAATTGGCGAATCCCGGTAGTCCAATAGACGCGAAAGCCGCCATGGCGAAGCAGATGCCCAGGTAAGGCATGCTTTTCATCACGCCGCCGAGTCTGTCAAAGCTGAGCGAGCCCTCCCTTTCTCGGATCACCCCTGTGATTCCGAAAAGTGCGGCTACCGAAAGTCCGTGTGCGAACATCAGCAGACATGCCCCGCTGAGCCCCGTGATGTTCATGGAGGCGATACCGAGGAAAACGTATCCCATGTGCATCACGCTCGAGAAGCCGATGACGAAATCAAGTTTACGTTGGGCGATCGTTACGAGTCCCACGTAAAGGATGTTTCCCAACAGCGCCAACAGCAGAAGATCGTGCGCGCTCCAAGTGCCGATGACCGGCTGTTTGAGCGCATCGGGCAGGAATGGAACAACCAGACGGATGATTCCATAAAGTCCGAATTTTTTGAGCACTCCAGAGTGCAACATCGCGGCCGCCGTCGGTGCTGAGGCGTAGGCGGGCGCGGCCCAGTTGTGAAATGGGAAAAGGGATATCAGGATTCCAAAGCCGGTCGTAAGGAAGAGCCAAGGGCGGAGCTGGGAAGCGGCAGGGATCGCATGTTTCGCGGCAGCTTCGGCCAATTTTTGAAGGTCAAAAGTTCGCAAATCAGGCGGGATCGCCAAGAAAAGGTCCGCGAGTCCAACGAGGAGAACGATGCTGCCGAGTCCCAGATAGATCGTGATCTTCCAGGCTGCCGCCTGGCGTTCCCCTGTTCCCCAAAGACCAAGGAGCAGGAATGTGGGAATAAGCGCTAGTTCATGAAACGCGTAAAAAAAGAATAGGTCTTTTGCAGCGAAAGCTCCTGTAGCGCCTGCGCTGATTAAAAGCACGCAGGCGTCATAGAGACCGGCTCTTCTTTCGACAGCCGGTGACAGCCAAACGGCAGCCACGGTTACGAGTGCTGTGAGCAAAAGCATCACCACACTGAGTCCGTCTACACCAACCGAATATCTCAAATCGAGGCTCGGCACGAACGGTTGAAGCTCGTGCACGAACTGGTAGCCTGATTTCGCAGTATCGTATCCGAGGCAAATCAGCAGTGTGATCGCAATCTGGACGAGGGCTGAGATTTTAGTGAGCGTGCGATCGCCTTTGCCCAGAAGCAGGGCAATCGCGCAGACAATGGGAACTAAAAGCAGGGTGGTGAGCACGATGAGAAGTCCCGGTTACTTGGTGAGAAGGTAGAACAAGCAAACAACGCCCGCTCCGAAGATAAACGCATATCCCTGCAGGTTGCCGAATTGGAGTAATCTGAGCGCGTATCCGACGCCCCACGTCGCCGAGGCCAACCCGCGCACGATTGCGCCGTCGAGCACGTAGCGATCAATCCAGGCGGAGAGAGAGGCCAGAAGATCTTGGGTTCCCGCAATTAGACTTGCGTAGAGTTCGTCGACGTAGAAACGGTTGGCGAAAAGCGGAATTCGGACGGGATCCTTGGTGGCCCGGCTTCGGTCGTTGTAAATCCAAAGGGCGAGGACCGTGCCGGCTATGAAGGACGCAACGGCGAGGATTGGCACGATCTGAACGGCCTCACCGACATGCGTTGAGTGAAATAACTGCTCACCGAAGATTGGTTCCGCAAAAAATTTGTACCCGGCGATGACTGACAGCGCCGCCAAAATCAGCAGGGGAACCGTCATCGCGCTTGGGCAGTCGTGGCCGTGTTTTGCCGCATCTGAACGAGCGGAGCCAAAGAAAACAACCATCACCAGTCTGGTCATGTAGTAGGCTGTCAGGAGAGCCGTGATCAGCGCGGGCCAAAAAATCACGGGATTCTTGTGCCATGCTGCCAGAAGGATTGCGTCCTTTGAAAAGAAACCAGCGAGAAACGGACAGCCTGTGAGAGCGAGTGTTCCTATGGCGAAGGTCGCGAAAGTCTTGGGCATCGTTTTTCTAAGGCCGCCCATTTTCCAAATGTCTTGCTCGTGGTGCAGCGCATGGATGATCGCTCCAGAACCAAGGAATAGCAGCGCTTTGAAGAAAGCATGCGTGAATAGGTGAAACATCGCGGCGCCCCAAGCGCCGACTCCAACTCCGGTGACCATCAGTCCCAACTGTGATAGTGTGGAGTAGGCGAGAACGCGCTTGATGTCATCCTGCTGGGTTGCCATCAGAGCGGCTATCAGCGCAGTGCAAACGCCGATGATTGAGATCACCGAAAGAGCCGCAGCCGACGGCTCAAGGATGAAGGAAATTCTCGCGAGCATGTAGACACCCGCCGCGACCATGGTTGCAGCATGGATGAGGGCGGAAACCGGAGTCGGGCCTTCCATCGCGTCCGGCAGCCACACGTGGAGGGGAAGCTGAGCAGACTTGCCCACCGCTCCGCAGAACAAGCAGAGTCCAGCAAGCGTGAGCAGGGTGGGAGAACTCGTGAGCTTCGAGAGGCCAGCTTGAATCCCTTCGAAGGTCACAGAACCCGTGGCCGACCAAACCAGAAGGATTCCAGCCATGAACCCAAAGTCCCCGATTCGGTTGGTGAGAAAGGCTTTGTTGGCGGCGTCAGCGGCAGATTTTTTGGTAAACCAGTGGCCAATCAGCAGAAAACTGCTGACACCGACCAATTCCCAGAAAACGAACATCATCGCTAGATTGTCAGCGAGAACGATGCCGAGCATGGAGAACATGAAAAGGGAAAGTGCCCCGAAGAACCGCGCCTTTCCTTCGTCCTCCGCCATGTAGACGGTTGAGTATACATGGACAAGCGCGCCGATACCGGTGACGACAAGCAGCATGACTTTCGCGAGAGCATCAATTTTCAAGCCGATGTTCAGCTGGAGCGCCGGACCGAGGTCTATCCAAGAAAATTGTGTCGCGAGGCTTTCGGGCGGCTTGCCGAAAACTGCGAGCGTTGCGATCAGCGACACAAAAACAGCGCAGAGTGAAATCAGAACGCTGAGCGATTTTGAGCGGTGGGCGAACAGAAGAATGAGGCCTGCACTGCAGAGCGGGCTTAGCAAAATGAGCCAGGGCAGAAAGTGATCCATGTGATGAATTGCAGGTTAGAACCGAAGGGAGCGTATGTCCTCCACATGGGTGGTTTGGCGCGCACGGTAGAGGGCGACAATGATTGCAAGACCGACGGCGACTTCGGCAGCCGCAACCGTGATGATGAAGAAAACGAGCACTTGTGCGTTGTAATTCGGAAGACCGTCAGCGCCGACGTGAAACCGTGAGAATCCAACGAGGGATAAGTTCGCAGCGTTGAGCATCAGCTCCAGACACATAAAAATTGTGATGATGTTGCGGCGCAGCAGCACCCCTGCGAAGCCAATCGAGAAAAGCAGCCCGCTTGCCAGCAGATAATGATTGAGTGTTAGTGGATTCACAGAGAGGGATGGGAAGAGATTATTTCAGTTCGCGCCGTGACAGGACGACGACTCCGATGGTCGCCACGAGGACGAGGACTCCCACAACTTGGAAGGGAAGGGTGAAGTCTGTGAAAAGAGCGTTTCCAACAGATCGGACGTCTTCGATTCGGGCTGACCCCAACGGAGGAAAGGGCTTGGATCCCTCCTTGAAGGAGTCCAGTACACGGAGAAATTGCGACACGAAGCCCGCGGTCACCAGTGCACCACCGGCGAGGGCGACCTTGTTGAGGTGCCTGCGGTTTTCGGCCTTCAGATCAAGCAGCATGATGATGAACAGGAAGAGAACCATCACTGCTCCGGCGTAGACCAAAACTTGGATGACCCCGATGAAGAACGCATCCAGACCGACGAACAGCGCGGCAAGGCACAGGAAAGATCCGACCAAACTCAGTGCGCTCGCGACGGGATCCCGGTTGATGACGACTGACGCTCCGAATGAGAGCATCAGAAAGGTAAGTATCCAAAAAAGAATGGGAGACATGGCAGCGCTCTATTTGTCGGGATTCCATTTATGGACCAAGCCGTGCATCACGCCGCCGAGTTCATAAAGCTTCTCTTTGTTGTGAACCATTTCCGCCCGGTTTTCGCCCGTTATCGCGTAGTCCTTCCGCAGATATATCGCCTGCTCGGGGCAGACTTCCTCGCACAGACCGCAGTAGATGCAGCGCGTCATGTCGATGAGGAATTCTTTTGGGGCTTTTTCGACCTTGGCGAACCTGCTTTCTGAGGAGAGTTCTCCGGGGGTGATGGTAATGGCGCGCGGGGGACAAATAAATTCGCAAAGCTGGCACGAGACGCAGCGCTCGCGGTCGTGATCGTCCTTTACCAACGTTGGCGCGCCTCGGTAATACTCCGGAAGCTGCGAATCCCATTTCTCTTCGGGGTATTGCATGACAACCTTGGTTTCACCGCCAAGCATCTTCCTGAGATGCCTAAGGGTGATGAGCAGTCCCGCGATAATGTTGGGAATATAAAGTTTTTCCCAGAAAGTCAGATTCGGCCTGCGGACGGTGTATGCCATAGTCTTTTGGGTTTTGAGGTCGTTTGGGATCGGGTTGTGCGGACGATCTTCTGGTTTACCGGGTCGCGGCGAGAATGCCGGCGGTCAGGAATATATTCACCAGCGCGATTTCAAAGAGGTACAGCCAGCCTAATTTCATCAACTGGTCGAAACGGAAACGTGGCAGAGTCCAGCGGACCCAGATGAAGAAAATCAAGAGGCAGGCTACTTTTGCGAAGAAAGTGGTGATGTGCACCAACCCAAGGAGCGCCCCGGAGAGTGTCATGGATGACTCCAGAGTGTTCATCGGGAGCAAGGGCATGTGCCAGCCTCCAAGGAATAGGACTACTATCAGCGAGGAGCCCACAATCATGGCCGCGTACTCACCGAGGAAGAACAGAGCGAACTTCATCGCCGCGTATTCGGTGTGGTATCCGGCGACCAGCTCGGTCTCGGATTCCGGAAGATCGAAAGGGAGTCGATTCGTTTCGGCGAACATCGAGATAGTGAATACCACGAACGATATGATGAGCGGAATCCACAGGAGCAGTTCTCGCGCGGTCAGAGTTCCATCCGTAAATGGCAAGAGCAGCCAGCCGTTATTGATCTGGTACTGGATGGCGTCCGAGAGGTTGAGGTTACCGATGATCAGCAGGACGGGAACTGCGCTCAGCCCCAGGGAGAGCTCGTAGCTGATCATCTGTGACGAGGCTCGGATGCCGCCAAGGAACGGATATTTTGAGTTTGATGCCCATCCAGCAATGACGATTCCGTAAACACCGATGGATGCGATGGCAAACACGTAAAGAATCCCGACGTTGACGTCGGCAACAACCATTTTTTGCCCGAGCAGAAAGTTGCCGAAAGGAATCACGGCGAGAGTTGAAAGCGCGGGTACCATTGCCAGCACGGGTGCGAGCCAGAAATAAAACTGGTTCACATGTGCTGGGGTAAACTCTTCCTTCAGCATGAACTTCATCGCATCAGCCAGCGGCTGTCCGAGGCCTCCGAGAAACAACTGCAGGTCTTTTTGAAAGCCGAGCAGCGAGGTCGGGAACCCCGTTCGATTTGGCCCAAGGCGGTCCTGGATGAGCGCGCTGACACGCCGCTCGGCGTAGACCGTGTAGGATACGAGCGGCAGCACCACGAGAAACACCAGAAACAGTGTTTTTGCGACGGATGCCGCGATGAGTTCCAGCGGGAAGGTCGAAATGAAGTCCATGGATTTGCGGGATTGTGTCTTAAGCGCCTGCGGTTGCCGGAGTCGCCGCAGGTGACAGTGTTGCAAGCTGGAGTCCAAGGTCTCCAATTTTACTAAGATTTAGCCCGGCGAAAATCGGCTTGTCCTGCGACATCGCCCTGAATACATCCTCGATCGAATCCATCGCCAGGGTCGCGCCCGATGCAATCGCGAGATCTTTCAGGATTTCCCAGTCATCCCGCGCCCCCGCGGGAGCTTCGACCGCCTTGTTTAGGCGCTGGAGGCGTCCATTGATGTTTATCATCGAGCCGCGTTTTTCAGCCCACCCGGACCCCGGCAGTACGACGCTGGCAACGTTCGTGGTTTTGTTCGGCAAAATGGCAATTGAGACCAGTGCTTTTAGGTTCCCAAGGTCCTGCGCTGAGAGACCGCATGCAGTAAGATCTTCTCCGATGCTCAAAACGCCTTTGATCGAGCCGTCCTTGACGCCCTCGGCAATCTTTTGAAGCTGGCTTCCGGGTTGGTCGCCGGTCAGCCCCAAGGTCCGCGCACCGGATGTGTTTGGATTGCGGTCAGCGGGGATCAGGATTCCGTCGGGCTCTCCGATGCGTGGCAGCACATCCCAGACTGAAATGTTCAGGGCCTGGGCGAGCGTCTTCGCCAGATAGAGCTCTTCGTTGGTGAGTCTGGCGGACACGACCATCGCAAGGTTTCCGGCAGCTTTGAGCGCATTGACCGCATGCGGGATGGATTCATCCCATGTCGATGGTTTTCCAGCAATCAATGGAGACGCAAGGCGAGTCCCGTCCTGGAGGTATTTAAAATTCAACCGGTGCGAGTCGGGAATCCAGTTGGAATTCACGTCATTGTTTTCACGGGGAGTGATTCGGTAGATGCGGCCTTCACGGCTCCCGATCGTAATGTTGCAGCCGAGCCCGTCGTTCACGTCGATGGTCTTTGTTTCCTTGAGGAACCAGACCCGCATCTTGAATCTGAAATCCGTTGAGGTCAGCGCGCCCACGGGACAGATATCGACGGTGTTCAGTGAGTAGTTGCTCTCAAGGGTTTTGTCGGGATGGCAAGCAATTGTGGAGAATCCACCGCGGTCGACGAAGCCGAGGACGTCGTCCTGAGCCACCTCTTTCATGAAACGGATGCACCGCGAGCAAAGCACGCAGCGTTCGGCGTCAAGCGTGACCCTTGGTCCGAGCTCGACGTTTTTGGGCTTTTTGACTTTGCGCTCCAGGAAACGGGAGTTCGACTGGCCGTATTCGACTGAGAATTCCTGCAGCCTGCACTCGCCCGCTTGATCGCAGATTGGGCAGTCCAGTGGATGGTTGATGAGAAGGAACTCCATCACCCCCTTGCGGCACTCCTGAACCATCGGGGAGTCGGTGCGCACGGCCATGCCCTCCGCCACGTCCTGCGCGCAGGAAATCTGGGGGCGCGGGATCCAGGCGATTTCGGGACGGCCGTCGCCGCCGATGATTGGTTTGCGGTCTGGACCCATTTTGGGCATGCCCATCTCAACCATGCACATCCGGCAGTTTCCGGGTGCGGACAGCTTGGGGTGGTAGCAGTAGCGGGGGATGAATTTACCGGCTTGGGAGCAGGCTTCGATCACTCGCGTGCCTTTTGGAAACTGCAGCCACACGCCGTCGATCTGTACATTCAGCAAAGGAACTTCGGTGCTCATCACTTGAAAAAATTATCGGGTGGCGGCCGGGGCCATAATCTCGTGACCGTTTCCGCGCGGGGCTTCGATCGCCGGGATCAAATCATTTTTGATGAGCTCCTCGGACGTGTACTCGGGAGGCATTGGCGGGGGCAGGGATTTCGAGGACCTGGCAGTGAACTCATCCCGGAATTTCGCAACGAAGCTTTGGGTCGGCCATGAGCAGGCTTCACCGAAAGCACAGATGGTCTTGCCCGCGATGTTGTCAGCGACGGATTTCAGCGTGTCGGGATCTTTGTCGACGCCTCCTCCCGCAACAATCCGGTCGGTGATTTTTTTCATCCACTGCGCTCCTTCGCGGCAAGGGGTGCATTGGCCGCAGGATTCGTGTGCGTAGAACTCGTTAATGTTGTTGAGGACTTCCACCATGTTACGGGTGTCGTCCATGACGATGACCCCGCCAGAACCGGCCATCGAGCCTGCGGCTGCAAGCGTATCGAAGTCCATGACGAGATCCTCCAGCGCCACTTCCTTGTCCTTGATTTTGTAAGTTTCACCCGCCTTAAGGACTTTCGCCGAACTTCCTCCGGGAATGACCGCCTTGAGCGTGCGACCCGGCTTCAACCCGCCGCACACATCGTGGATGAGTTCGCCGAGGGTGAGAGATCCAACCGCGACTTCGTAGTAACCGGGTTTCTGAACGTCGCCGGATACGCAGAGAATACGTGTCCCAGTGTTGTTCGGCCTGCCGATTTTCGCGTACTCTTCGCCACCCATCGCGATGATGTGTTTGACGTGGCAGAGGGTTTCCACGTTGTTGACGATGGTCGGGCACTGGTAAAGACCGAGTACTGCTGGGAAATACGGGGGCTTGATGCGAGGGTACGCACGCTTGCCTTCAAGGGATTCGATCAGACCGGTTTCTTCGCCGCAAATGTAAGCGCCGGCACCCCGATGAACGTAGATTTCGAGGTCGAACCCGGAGCCTAAAATATTTTTCCCGAGAAAGCCCGCTGCCCGGGCCTCGGCAAGCGCTTTCTCGAGGATTTGAGCGCCCTCCGGGAATTCACCGCGGATGTACAAATATGCGAGGTTCGCCCCGACTGCGAAACAGGAGATGATCATCCCCTCGAGGAGCTGGTGCGGGTCCTGATGGATGATGTAGCGGTCCTTGAAGGTGCCCGGTTCGGATTCATCCGCATTGCAAATGAGGTAGGTGGGTTTTGGGCCGCCGCGCTTGATGAAACCCCACTTCATCCCGCAAGGAAACCCCGCGCCGCCTCGGCCTCGGAGTCCGCTTTTCTTCACGGCCTCGACGATGTCCTCGGGTTTCATCTGAACCGCTCTCTTGAGCTGCTCGTACCCCCCGTCCTTGATGTAGCAATCCAGATCGTTCTTCCAGTCCTTGCGGTCGATGTTCTTGAAGATCAGGCGGTGTTCCTTCGGGTGAGGGGCTTGGGAGCGGATTTTGGTCGCGCTGGATTTTTTGATTTTCCAGAGGGCGGCGGCATCCTCGAGCTTGATGTTTTCAGCGAACGAATCATTCACCATCGCCACCGGCGCTGATCCGCATGAGGCGAGGCATTCCACGAATTCGATGGAGTACTTGCCGTCGGGACTGACGGCGATCGGGTTCCCGTGTCCGGCATTGTGCACGGCGTGCCCGATGATTTTGGAGGGCGAGTTGGAGTGGCCTTGATCGCCGTGTGCGCCTCCATAGAACTCCTCCTTCCAGTGATCGATGTTGATGCCCGCTGCCTTCGCGAGTTCGTCGCGGAGCTTGTAGCTTCCCGCCATCGAGCAGGAGAGCGTTCTGCAAACCCGGATGTGCGTGGCTCCCGCAGGCTGGCGCCGGAACATCGGGTAAAACGTGACGAGCTCAAGGATGTTGATCGGCTGCAATTCGAGCTTCGACGCGATCCACTTCATCGCATCGTCCGAAATGAAGCCGAAGTGTTCCTGCCACAAATGCAGCAGGGGAAGCGAAGCACTGCGTTTGGAGGCAGGGTAATGCGAGATGGCCTCGTCGATCTGTGCCAAAAGTGCCGTTGGGATGTTCATGGCTGCTGCGGTTCGGGTGACGCGGGGGAGTCCCAGTGGGGAACGCGATTGATGAGTTTGTTGTCGAAAAAATGCAGTTCGATGGATTTCCCGTTTTGCTCGTAGTAATAGCGTGTTACCGGGACCTGTTTTTTCTGCGTTTCCAATTCGATGGTTGTGTTTTCGATTCTGTCAGGTTGCCCGAGGATGGATTCCACTTCTTTCGGCGAAAGGTTTTTGCGGCCTGCATTTTCACCCTTTCCGAGGCGGACGTTCACCGCGTCAATGTTGTCGTTGGAGATTTCTGGTTTGCATGCGGTTCCTGAAATCAGGATGGCTGGTGTCAGGATGGCTTTCGCAAAAAAGTTCATCGGTCACATTCGCCCATCACAAAGTCGAGGGAGCCGAGTATTGCGACCACGTCGCTCATGAGATGTCCCGGGAGAATCTTTGGAAGGATGCTCAGGTTCACAAAGGAGGGGGCACGTATTTTGAGTCGGTGCGGAACACCGCCGCCCTTGGAGTTGATGTAGAATCCGAGCTCACCCTTCGGGTTTTCCGCACCAAAATACACCTCTCCGGGAGGCGCGTTCAGTCCTTCGGTGTGCAGAATAAAGTGGTGGATGAGTTCCTCCATTTTGGTCATCACCGAGGTCTTCGGCGGCGGGATGTTTTTCGGGTCGGAAACGGTGATCGGCCCGCCCGGCATTTTTGACATCACCTGGCGCAGGATTTTGACCGATTGCCGCATCTCCTCCACCCGGCAAAGGTAGCGGTCGTAGCAGTCGCCCGCAGAGCCCAGCGGGATGTCGAAATCGTACTGGTCGTAGCCCAGATAGGGGTGGCGCTTGCGCAGGTCGTGGTCGACGCCGGATCCGCGGAGGTTCGGGCCCGTGATTCCAAACCCGATCGCGTCTTCGCGTGAAATCACTCCGACGTCCTTGGTTCGGTCGACGAAAATCCGGTTCCTTGAGAGCAGGTTGTCCACCTCGTCCAGAGACGGCAGGAATTCGTCGAGAAACTTTGACGCCTGGGGAAAGAAGGAGTCCGGCAGGTCGCGGGTCATCCCGCCGATGCGGGTGTAACTCGTCGTGAAACGCGCGCCCGAAATGACTTCGCAGAGGTTGTAGATCTTCTCGCGCTCGGTGAAGGTATAGAGGAAAACCGTCATGGCTCCGGTGTCCATGGCGAACGCGCCCAGCCCGAGAAGGTGGGAAGAGATACGCGCCAGTTCGCAACAGATCACCCGAATCGCTTGGCCGCGCGGCGGTAATTCCCAGCCCATGAGCTTTTCGACCGCCATGGCGTACGCCACGTTGTTCGCCAGCGGCGCCAAGTAGTCCAGCCGGTCCGTGTACGGGACAAACTGGTTGTATGTCATGTTCTCGGCGATTTTTTCGTCCCCCCGGTGGAGGTAGCCGATGTCGGGCGTCGCCTTGGTGATGATTTCCCCGTCCAGTTCAAGCACCAACCGCAGGACGCCGTGCGTGGCGGGGTGGGAGGGCCCCATGTTGAGGATCAGCTTTTCGCCGAGCAAATCCTGGGAGCCCGTCGCCATCCTTTGAAGGCCCGCCTGAGTTTTCGCGAGGGGATCCGGTTGGATGAACTGCTGAGTGGAAGCGGACATAGCGATTCGTGGGAAGACAAGACGGTAGGTGCGTCCAGAACAGGCCAGCAAGCCGAATTTGTGAAATGTTTCACAAGCTCGCAGGCATGCCGCTCAAACCGGTGTTGCACCGCGATTTTGAGATTAAATGACCGTTTATTTTTGAACCGTACTAGAGTACTCAAACCAAAGTGCTGTCTCGGCGAACATTTCTAGGAACCTCGGCTCTGGCCTGCCTCGGCGGCGGGGTGTATGGATTTGGGGTGGAACCTTTGAGCTTGGTCGTTGAGGCGCTGAAGGTGACGGTCCGGGGCCTACCGGAGGGACTGGACGGTTTTAAAATCGTGGCGCTGAGTGATTTTCATCTTTACCCTTTCACCGAGCTGCCTTTCATCCAGCGGGCAATCGAAATCGCCCGTGGACTCAACCCTGATTTGGTCGTGCTTCTGGGGGACTTTGTGGATGCCACGGCGGAGACTATCCATGAACTCGCACCTGCTCTGGGAGCATTGAACTCGCGTCATGGAATCTTCGCGGTTCTGGGGAATCACGACATCCGCAAGGGGCCTGCCGTGGTGGCGAGGGCGTTGAGGAGCGCGGGCATGGAGGTGTTGGTGAACCGGGCGGTTGAAATCGGGGCGGGGCGCTCTTACCTGCGCGTCGCCGGAGTGGACTCGCTGCTGGGAAGGCCGGATCTGGGAGCAGCGCTCCGGGGAGAGAAGGAAGGAGTTCCGACTGTACTGCTTGCGCACGAGCCAGATATCGCCGATTCGGTCGCGCAGCACGGGCGCGTGGATTTACAGCTCTCGGGGCATAGCCATGGCGGGCAGGTGCGTTTGCCGTTGTTTCAATCCTTGTCGCTGCCCCGATGGGGGCGCAAGTACCCCTTCGGCAGGTACCAGGTGGGCGATATGGCCCTGTATACCGGCCGCGGGCTGGGAACAACGGGTGTGCCGATTCGAATCGGCAGTGTGCCCGAGGTGAGCGAGATCACCCTGGTTTGCGGGGAGCCCGGGATTCAAGCGTAGGCAGCCTTCGGAAGAGGGAGGTGATTCAGCGGGCTTTGAATGTCGGCCCGTTCAGGGTCACCGCCTTCGGGATCTCGGGAAGCTGCAGCGCTGCGTCGATTTCCTTCTGCATTTTCTGGTAGCCCTCAAGCTTGAAAAGGGGGCGCACATTTTCCTCGTAGCTCTGGCCTTCCTCCTCGACGCAAAGGTCTGCGCTGAACGCGCCGCGATATCCTGCGCCGATGACGATCTCGATGTTCGAGCCTGCGGGCTGCAGCTTGAACCATTTCCCGATCGCCCGCTTGTCTCCGTAAAGTGGAAACCCCAAGCTTTCAGTGCTCCGGTTGCCGGTGGGTGTTGCTCCTTTACCCGGCCAGTCGAATCCGCTGGACCAAGACCCGTCAAGCTTCACATCCCCGTCGATTTTGACGATCAAAATCTCGTTGCCGCCTCCGACGAAGCGGAACCGGTTCGTGCTTTGGGAAGAGATTTTCCCTTTGTAAATCGCGAACCAGCACTGGCGGTGATCCGGAACCTGTTCGATGCCGAAAGCTTTTGGCGCAACCTCCTGGCTGATAGGAGGAAAAAGCATCATGAAAGAGGTGAGCTGCTGGCCCGCCCGCAGGTATTTGCCCGCCTCCTTTTCATCGAGTGTTCCTTTGTTGCCCAGGAGCTGGACGATCCTAGCGAGGTATTCCTCCTCGTCGTACATGGGGATGGGTTTGCCGTCCTTCTCCCTCCGCATGTAATACATGGTGCCGGTGAGTCCCTGGCCGGTTGTCGAGCTTGCGCGAATGCCGAAGTTGGCGGCGCTTCCACTAAAGCTTCCGACCGGGCTAGGAATGCTCAGCGGGGTGGATACCGAAAGTTTGGCTCCCAGCGCGTTTGACTTGAATGCGCCGGCATTGGAGGCGAGGCCGCCGATGCGTTGGGGGATGGCGATCGATGTGAGCGGGGTGAGGGGTACCTGTGGAAGGGCAACTTTTACATTGGGCGCGCTTGAAACAATCCGGTTGGGCAATGTCGGGGCGCTCATGGAACTGGTGCGCTTGGCGACTTGGACTCGGTGTTCGAGCTGGCGCGCGGGCGCGCCGGATTGTTGCGGACCGGAGCTGAACGTGAGCTTTCGTTTCTCCTGAATATTTTGCACCACCCAGACGCCGGCGATGAGCAGCAGCACCGCGTGAAACGCGAGGCTGATGAACAAAAAAGACCCGCCCGAACGAAGCCATTCGGTTAATGCCTTCCAGCGCGATTTCGCGTCTGAATCAGCGGCTGCTGGCGGGTCGGGTGAATCCTGCTGCACGCCAACAGATTGTTTGTTGCACAGAATCTTTCAGCAAAAAAATGAGAGTCCCTTCGGTTTTTGCGGCGGGCTCTCTTCCCAGCGGTGCGAACCCGCGTCGAACGCGACGCATCCGCCGGCAGCGGGGCTAATCCGCATCGTCATCGCTTTTCAGACGCTGGAATCTTGCCTCCAAAACACGCCGGTCGTCCGCCTTGGTCACCGTCACGTGGAACGGGGGAATTTTCACCTGTTCCCCGACCGCCGGCAAATGACCGGTAAGGTGGGTGATGTACCCTCCCACGGTGCTGACGTCCTCGCTCTCGATCGTGATGCCTGCGAGGTCTTTGAGTTCGTAGAGTGCAAGCGCGCCGTCCACCAGAAATTCGTCGGCGTTCAGGCGTTTGAATTCCTGACTTTCATTGTCGAATTCGTCCTGAATATCACCCACGATTTCTTCCAGCACGTTGTCGAGCGTCACGACACCGACCGTGCCTCCGTATTCATCGAGCACCAGCGCGATGTGCGCATGCTTGCTCAAAAAAAACGTCAGCAGCCGCTCAAGCGGCATCATTTCGGGGACAGGCAAGAGGTCTCGACGGATCTTCGTGAGGTTCGGCGCGGGCTCGCGCATTTGCGAAAGCAAGTCCTTGATGTGTACAAGTCCGATGGCGTTGTCCAAATGGCCGTCGCACAGTGGAAAGCGCGTGTGGCGCGACTGGATGGCGCGCGTGAGGTTTTCATTAAAAGAATCCTCCGTGTTGAGAAAAACGACTTCCTTTCGGGGGGTTGTAATGTCGCGCACGACCCGTTTGCGCAGGTCCAGCGCGTTCATGAGGATTTCCTTGCCGATCGGGGTGACTTGTTTCGCATCTTCGCTCTGGGCGAGGATCACCCGCAGCTCTTCCTCGGAGTGCACAAGCTCGCGTTCTGACAGGGGACGGATGCGCAGGATTTTCTGCAACACCCAGGTCGCCGAGCCGTTGAGAAACCAGATTGCAGGCCTGAACAACTGGTAGAAAAAACCGAGAGGAACGCTCACCCAGAGCGTCGTTGGCACGGGCTTGGCGATTGCGATGGATTTCGGGGCGAGCTCCCCCAAAACAATGTGCAGAAAGGTGATGATCCCAAAAGCGATTCCGACCGTCAGGGTGCGCGCAAGCGGCTCCGAGGTGATTGATAGGTTCGTCAGAATCGGGCTTACGAGGTCCGCCAGGAAGGGCTCGCCCACCCAGCCCAGCGCGAGGCTTGCAAGCGTGATCCCGAGTTGTGTAGCCGACAGGTAGGCGTCGAGGTTTTCCGTCACGTCAATCGCACGGCGAGCTTTGCGGTCGCCGACTGCTTCGAGCGCTTCAAGTTGGCTGGAGCGCACTTTGACTATGGCGAACTCCGAGGCCACAAAAAAACCGTTCAGCACCACCAGTCCCAGAACTACAAGTAATTGAATGGTAACCGGAAGGGCGCTTGGATTGAGTGCAGCTTCAGGGGCCATGGTTGGTGCCAAAAAAGAACCGAGCCGCAGGCGGGCCTGCGACTCGGAGCAAAGTTGTTGAGTTTGAGTTGGTTTTTACCAGCTGGACTTGGTGACCCCCGGGATCAACCCGTTGGACGCCAATTCGCGGAACGAAATACGCGAAAGCTTGAAGCGGCCGATGAACGCCCGCTTGCGTCCGCTGTGCAGGCAGCGCTTGGACATGCGGACTGGGCTTGCGTTGCGGGGCAAAAGGGAGAGGCCGATGTAGTCGCCTTCTTTCTTCATCTTCGCACGCAATTCAGCGTATTTGGCGACGGTCGCCGCTTTCTTTTTTTCGCGCTCAATCCAACTGGTCTTTGCCATAAAAGTATTTCGTGGGTCGGGAATGCTACGGTTGCGGGGTGGGTTGGTAAATAACTTTTTTGAGCATGGATCGGCTGCTGAGGGTCGCCCGGGGCCACTCAGCGTGATTCGGCTTTCGGTGCGGTTTTTGAATAGAGCACTTTTACAAGTGTAAGTCCCTTGGCAGGAGCGCAAAAAGAGCTTTTTCTTCCGGTCGGATTTTCCAGAAGGTCCCGCAGCCAATCGGGGGTTTGCTTTCCCTGGGCCACTCGGATCATGGAGCCGCTCAGGAGCCGCACCATCCGGTAGAGAAAGCCTTCCCCTTGAAAGCTGATTGTGAGCAGGTTGCCATCGGTTGAGAGACGGACTTTTTGCAAAGCGCGGACGGTGCTTTTTTCGGGTTTACCGCGGTTGGCGGCAAAAGCGGCGAAGTCGTGCCTCCCTTCAAACATCCCGCACAGCGCCTTGAGGATGCGGCGGTCAATCGGGGAGGCGACGTGCCAGCTGCGATCCTTTTCCAAAGGGTTTTGAAAGCGGTGGTTCCAGACTCGGTAATGGTAGAGTTTCCCTGTGGCGCTGAACCGCGCGTGAAAGCCTCGGGGAGCCTTGCTTGCGCTCAGGATGCGCACGCTCCGGGGAAGTTGGGCGTTGATGGCGCCGGCCCAGGCGTCGGCAGAAAACATGTCTTTTGGAACATCAACGTGCGCAACTTGTCCGAGGGCGTGAACCCCTGAGTCGGTTCGACCGGCCCCGTGGACGACGACCCGACCGCCGAGCATGTTCAGAAGGGCGAGTTCAATGGCGTCCTGAACCGCGTTTTTGCCCGCTTGGCTCTGCCATCCGGCGAAGGCGGCGCCGTCGTAGGCGACCTGCAGTTTGAGCCGAACCATTCCGGCCGGCGCCTGATCCTTCTCCTTGCGAGCCGGCGAGTTCAAGGGGCGAGCATGCTCTGGGAGTCCAGCCAGCCCTGAAGAATCATCTGGGCGGCGACTTGATCCAGGACGGCGCGGCTGTTTTTGGCGTTGCGCCCTGCCTCGTGCAGCGCGCGCTGCGCAGCCACCGTCGTAAGACGTTCATCCCAAAGCACGACGCGTACTCCCGGGTGTTCGGTGCGGATCGCGGCGGCGAAAGCCTCCACTTTTTCGGCGGATGCGCCGCGGGTGCCGTCCATGTTCTTGGGAAGCCCCAGGACGATAACGTCCACGGACTTTTCAGACAGCACCGCCTTGATCCGGGGTAGGGCTTTTGGCGTGTTCTGGACCGTTTCAAGGGGGTGCGCCAGCATTCGAAGTTCGTCGGAAACAGCCAGTCCGATGCGGGCGTCACCGTAATCAATGCCGAGGGCGCGTTTCATCATTCGCTGTTTTCAATTTAGTGGGTTAGGACGCGGTGCAGTGGAGTGAATTCAGCGTCTTTCGCGGAAAAAGGACTGCAGCATGGCGCTGCAATCGTGCTGGCGCACGCCCGAAGTAATTTCGCACCGGTGGTTGAGGCCCGGGTGCTGAAGCAGGTTCATGAGGCTTCCAGCCGCTCCGTCTTTCGGGGAAGCGCATCCAAAAATCACCCGGCCCACCCTTGCGTGCACGAGGGCGCCGGCGCACATCGGGCAGGGTTCCTTGGTTACGTAAAGCTGGCAGTTGGTAAGCCTCCAGTCGCCGACGGCAGCCTCGGCTTGAGTGATGGCCAGAATTTCGGCGTGCGCGGTGGCGTCCTTGAGTTGCTCCACCTGATTGTAGGCCCGTGCGATCACGCGCCCTTCGAGAACCACAACCGCGCCGACCGGGACCTCTTCCTGCTCCCAAGCCCGCCGTGCCATGCGCAGAGCCTCGCCCATGAAGAATTCGTCGCTCTGGAGGTCGATGAGTGGTTGCATGGTTGCGGGTCCGGCGCGTGGCGCAATCTAAACAACTTAGCCGGCCGCAACAAACAATGCCAAAGAATAGCCAACTTGGGATTTTGATTGCCTTCCGTCCCTGTTCCGCCTTCAATCCCGCCCCCATTTTAACCCTCCGAGGAGGACCTGTGTTATGTCAGCGATTATTGCCAAGATTAATAAGGAACAAACCAAACAAGACGTCACTCCGTTCAATGTGGGTGATGCAGTTCGCGTGCATACCCGTGTGGTTGAAGGGGATAAGGAGCGTATTCAGATTTACTCGGGGATCGTCATCGGCCGCAGGGGCACGGACTTGAATGAAACGTTCACGGTCCGCCGCATTTCCTACGGCGAAGGTGTTGAGCGTGTGTTTCCCGTTCACTCTCCGCGTGTTGCAAAGATCGAGGTGGAAACCCAGGGTACGGCCCGCCGCTCGAAGCTGACCTACCTCAGAACCCGCAAGGGCAAGCAGGCCATGGCGGTACGCGAGAAGAAGGTCCGCTAACGCGCGTTGTTTTCCACGGGGATTGGTGCGTTTCCGCCGAAATTCCTCCGATGACGGCCCGGTGCACGCTCGAACATGAGGAGCGTCTCCGGGCCGCTGGTTTTCTACGGATCGCGGGCGTTGACGAGGCGGGTAGGGGGCCGCTGGCCGGTCCCGTTGTAGCTGCCGCGGTTATCTTGCCGCCGGACTTTGAGCATCCGGTTCTGAATGATTCCAAAAAGCTCACGGCGCGCGCCCGTGAAAGGATTTTCGGGGAGTTGCGGTCGGACTCGCGGGTGATTCATGCGATCGTGGAGGTGGGGGTCGAGGAGATTGACTCGCTGAACATCCTGAGAGCGACCCATGAGGGGATGCGTCGCGCGATCGCGGCGCTTCCATCAGGTGCGGATCACGCGATCATTGATGGGTTGCCCGTGAAGCCTTTTCCGATCCCTCAAACCGCTTTGGTGGGTGGCGACGGGCTGAGTCTGAGCGTTGCCGCGGCAAGCGTGCTCGCCAAGGTCTGGCGCGATATGAGAATGCAGGCTCTTGATGCCGATTATCCTCAATACGCTTTTGCCAAACACAAGGGGTATGGAACGGCTTTGCATCTCGAGAAACTGCGCACGCATGGAGTTTCGCCGATTCACCGCCGCAGTTTCGCCCCTGTTCGAGAGCTTTCGCTCGGTTTGTAGCGAGTGGCGCGCACGGTTGGCAGAGCTGCCTGAGGATTTTCTGCAGGTGGTGCTTGGCGAACGATTGGAGCAGGCACGCCGCGTCCACGACCTCGGCTGGCGCGGGGAGAAAGTCGCCGGCGATTTTCTACGTAAGAAGGGTTACAAAATTCTCATGAGAAACTACGTGCCGCGTCGTGGCGGAGAAGTGGATTTGGTCTGCCGGGCAAGGGGAAAACGGGAGTTGGTTTTTGTGGAGGTGAAAACCCGCTCGAGCGAGGAGTTTGGCGCACCGCATGAGGCGGTGGACTGGGCGAAAAGGCAGAGAGTGATTCGAGCCGCTCAGGAATGGCTCGAGCTGCTGAATCAACCCGATGTCACCGCACGGTTCGATATCGTGGAGGTGATTGCGGTGGGAAAGCGCTGGCAGATTCGCCACCTCGCCGACGCGTTTTTTGCCGCTGAAACGCTGCACGCGGGGAGCGTCCCGCTTATCCCGGGGGCCAACCGAGGGGACGTCCTCCCAAAACGTGGATATGGAGGTGCGGCACAGTCTCGCCGCCGTCCCGCCCGTGATTGATGACGACCCTGAACCCCGTGTTTGAAACGCCCAAAGCTTTGGCCACCTCTTGCGTCGCAAGCAGAAGTTTGCCCAAAAGCGACTCGTCTTCCGCACCGGCCTCGCCCACCCGAGGAATCACTTTCTTCGGAACGACAAGAACGTGGACGGGCGCTTGCGGCGAGATGTCGTGGAAGGCCAGCCAGTCGTCCGATTCGGCGACAATTTTTGAAGGAATCTGGCGTGCGATAATTTTTTCAAAAAGAGTCATGGGGGGGGTGGTGGAGCGATAGGCGTCGCGATTATCGAATCGAAAAATACAGCGGTTTTTTTTCCGCGAGTTGAAGGATGCGGTGCCTGATCAAAGCGACGAGCTCGTCAGCCATCTGCTGGCATTGTCCGCACCAGTTGATGCGTCCAAGCATCCGCTTTACCGCGGGTGTCAAATCCTCGATAGCGATTCTTGAGGTGAGGCCAGTCGCGAGAACGTGTTCGCACGTTTTGGAACATTTTTCGAAGAACTCGATCTCGAATCCCGGAGTGCAGCCTTCGGCGATTTCCAAAAGCGAAACGGCGATTTCCAGTCCATCACGCAGGAAGTGCGGTGCAACTTCGCTGTAGCCGATTCCCTGCAGGGCCGTGCGCACGGTCGAACGGAATCCTTCCAGTGAGAACGGTTCCTCGGACCGGAGTGCCTTCAAATACAATGTGACCGTGCGGGCCACTTCCGTTGCGGGCCACCATTGGGGATACCCTGCTGCGAGCGCTGCTTTTTCCAGCGAGTATTGCAGCCATTCCGAATCGAGGGCGACTGAACCGCCGCCAATTTTAATCAGTGGTGGTTCGTCGCAGAGGCAAATCATGTTTTGAATAGTTCGGGTTGCAGAACACTTCGTTTCGGACGGCGCTCCAGCAGCTGTATTTCGTCCAGAAACTCGCCGATGTCTTGAAAATGCCGGTACACCGACGCGTAGCGCACGTAGGCCACCTCGTCCAACGTGTGGAGATGCTCCATCACGCGACTGCCGATCAGGTGTGACGGAAACTCCCGGTCATAGGAGGACTCGAGATTTGAAATAATCTCCTCCACCGCCCGTTCCAGAGTGGCGCGGCTGACCGGTCTTTTTTCGCAGGCCTTCAGCATCCCCTGCAGGATCTTTTGCCGGTCCAACGGCTCGGAACGCCCATCCCTTTTAATCACCCGGATCTCCGAGCGCTCGATCTCCTCATAGGTCGTGTACCGGAAACCGCATCCCACGCATTCCCGCCGTCGGCGGATGCTCTTCCCGTCTTTGGAGGGACGGGAATCGATCACTTTGTCTTCGAGCACGCCGCACTTGGAGCAATACATTGCGTTGTGTTGGGGGGAATTAAGGCTCCAGTGTTAACACAACCGGTGGTATGGGTAAAGGGAAAGTTCAAAGCGCGTTGCCGGGGCCAAATCAACCGCGCTGTTCCGCCGTCACGCGCCGCGATCGCGCGATGGCACAATTTTGAGCGCAGGCTTGCGGTGGGGGCGCGTCTGAGCGCAAAGAAGGCGATGCAGTCATTGATTGAGAGTCTCATGGATGGGCGGGATCTTTGCCCTGCCGAATGCGAAAGTGCGGTGGACTGGCTTGCCGACCCTGGAGCCGACCCGGAGCGGAAGGGCGTCTTCCTCGCGGCGCTGAGGGGGAAGGGCGAGACCGCAGGTGAGATTGCGGGGTTTGTGGAGTCACTTTTAAAGCGTGCGGTGGATCCGGGGATCCGCGTGCAGAATCTTTCTGGACCGGTGATCGATGTCTGCGGGACTGGCGGAGACCGGTTGGAACTCTTCAATGTTTCAACCGCCTCGATGTTCGTACTCGCTGCCAGCGGGGCGGTGGTGGTGAAGCATGGGAACCGCGCGATCACATCGCAGTGCGGAGGCGCGGATGTATTGGAGGAGCTCGGCGTTGCGATTGATATGGCTCCCTCGCGCCTCGCCGATTGCGTGGAGGCGCTGGGATTGGGATTTGTTTTTGCGCCCGCGTATCACCCGGCATTCAAAGTGATCGGGCCCGTTCGAAAAGCGCTTGCCGAGCAGGGACAGTCTTCGATTTTCAACTTGCTTGGGCCGCTCTTAAACCCAGCGCGTCCAGCGTATCAATTGGTGGGTGTTTACGCGAGGGAACTGCTTGAAAAATACGCGGGCGCGCTTCAGGGGTTGGGGCGTGAAGGCGCATGGGTTGTCCACGGCGCCGGCGCCGACGAATTGACCCCCGCCGGCAAGGCTGACGCGATCTGCGTGACGCCTGATCGACTCGAAAAAATCTCGATCGACCCGCAATCAATCGGCGTGGCACATGCGCCGATGGGCGCACTCAGGGGCGGGGACAAGCGTGTAAATGCGGAAATTCTACGCGGCATTCTCGGGGGCGAAAATCGCGGTCCGCAGGCCGATGCTGTACTGTTGAATGCCGCCGCGGGACTGGTTGTATGCGGCCTTGCAACCGACATGAGCGAGGGAATGGCTCGGGCGCGTGAAGCGCTTCAAAGCGGACGGGCGGGCGAGAAACTTGACGCGTTGTGCGGGTTCTCCAAAAAGGAGTGAATCCCTCTGGGGCGCCGCGGCATCGCTGAACCGCCCTGTAATTCTGGAACGCTCGGCGGTTACAAGGTTTCCTTAACGGACGCCGATGCGTAGTCCCGATTGAGCTGGCCAATCACGGTCGCAGGAATTTCAGCGGGGCATACGGCCTCGCATTCGAGGTAGTTGGAGCAGTTGCCAAATCCTTCCTCATCCATTTTCCGGACCATCGCCAAGGCACGCCGATCGCGTTCGGGTTGTCCCTGCGGCAGCGATGCCAGATGGGTGACCTTCGCTCCAACAAAAAGCATCGCACTCGCATTTGGACACGCGGCAACACAGGCGCCGCATCCAATGCAGGCCGCCGCCTCCATCGCCCGATCAGCCTCGGGTTTGGGCACTAGGATGCAGTTTCCGTCCTGCGCCGAGCCGACGTGTGCCGTGATGAAGCCGCCCGCCTGCTGGATCCGGTCGAACGCAGAGCGGTCCACCGTCAAGTCGCGAAGAACCGGGAATGCGCCCGCACGGAAAGGCTCAATATAGATTATTTCGCCGTCCTTGAACTTCCGCATGTAGAGCTGGCAAGTGGTCGTTTCGCTGGGCCCGTGTGGCACTCCGTTAATCGTGAGCGAGCACATGCCGCAAATCCCTTCCCGGCAATCGTGGTCGAAAGTGATCGGCTCTTCACCCTTGGCCAAGAGGTCCTCGTTGACGAGATCCAGCATTTCCAGAAACGAGCAGTCTTCCGGAATGTTGCGAGCCTCGTAGGAGGAGAGGCTGCCAGCGCTGTCCCTGTTTTTTTGCCGCCAGATTTTGAGATGGAGGTTCATTTGTAGCTGCGGGTGGAGAGTTTCACGTTTTCGTAGACCAAAGGTTCCACGTGCCGGACAGGCGCTTTGTTTGTTCCCTGGTATTCCCATGCGGCGACATGCGCGAACTCGTCGTCGTTGCGCAGGGCCTCGCCATCCGGCGTCTGATATTCCTCGCGGAAGTGGCCCCCGCACGACTCGTTCCGCGTGAGCGCGTCCATGCACATCAATTCACCGAACTCCAAAAAGTCAGCCACTCTTCCGGCCCTCTCCAAGGACACGTTCAGCGATTCGTTTTCACCGGGCACATTTGCGTTCTCCCAGAACTCCTGCCGGAGCGCGGGAATGCGGTTGAGCGCACGGGCGAGGCTCTTTTCGGACCTTGCCATGCCGCACTGGTCCCACATGATCAGGCCCAGTTCGCGGTGGAAGGATTCCACGGAGCGCTTTCCCTTGATGGAAAGAAGCTTTTGAATTCCGGCTCTTACTTCGTCTTCGGTTTGCTTGAAGGCGGGGTGGTCGGTGCTCGGACGGTTTCCAAGATTCGGCGCCAGATAGTTTCCGATCGTGTAGGGAATCACGAAGTAACCGTCCGCCAGACCTTGCATCAGTGCGCTTGCACCGAGGCGGTTCGCACCGTGATCCGAGAAGTTCGCTTCGCCGAGTACGAACATTCCGGGGATGTTCGACATCAGGTTGTAATCCACCCACAGCCCTCCCATCGTGTAGTGAACCGCGGGGAAGATGCGCATCGGCCGCTTGTAGGCATTCTCGCCGGTGATCTGATGATACATGTCGAAGAGATTTCCGTAGCGCTCTCGAATTTTACTTTCGCCCACCCGTTTGATGGAGTCAGCGAAATCCAAATAAACCCCGAGGCCGCCGGGGCCGACCCCGCGTCCCTCGTCGCACGCTTCCTTAGCCGAGCGTGAGGAAATGTCTCTGGGGGCAAGGTTGCCGAAGCTCGGATATTTTCTCTCCAGATAATAGTCCCTTTCGTCCTCCGGAATTTGATCGGGCGCACGCGTGTCGCCTTTCTTTTTTGGAACCCAGACGCGTCCGTCGTTGCGCAGTGATTCGCTCATGAGCGTGAGCTTTGACTGGTGGTCCCCCGATACAGGAATGCAGGTCGGATGAATCTGCGTATAGCACGGATTCGCAAAAAATGCCCCGCGCCGGTGTGCCCGGTAAGTCGCCGTGACATTCGATCCCTTCGCGTTCGTGGAGAGATAAAAAACGTTTCCGTATCCGCCGGTCGCCAGGATCACGCAATCCGCAGCCCAACGCTTGATTTCACCGGTGACAAGATTGCGCGAAATGATTCCTTTCGCGTGTCCATCGATGAGAACAAGGTCCAGCATTTCCGTGCGGTAATGCATTTTTACGGACCCCGCCGCGATCTGGCGATTCAGCGCGCCGTATGCGCCGAGCAGGAGCTGCTGCCCCGTCTGGCCGCGCGCGTAGAAGGTGCGCGAAACCTGCGCCCCGCCGAATGAACGGTTATCGAGCAACCCCCCGTACTCCCGCGCGAACGGTACTCCGAGCGCAACGCAGTGGTCGATGATGCTCACACTGACTTCCGCAAGCCTGTGGACGTTTGCTTCCCGCGAGCGGAAATCGCCGCCTTTGATTGTGTCGTAGAAAAGACGGTGCACGGAGTCCCCGTCATTCTGGTAATTCTTCGCCGCATTGATGCCCCCTTGCGCCGCGATTGAGTGCGCACGCCTCGGCGAGTCTTGGAAACAGAAGCACTGGACGTTGTATCCGAGTTCTCCAAGGGTGGCCGCCGCGGAGGCGCCTGCGAGGCCGCTCCCGACGATGATCACTTCAAACTTCCTCCGGTTTGAAGGAGCGATCAGCTTGGATTCAAACTTGTGCTTCTCCCACTTGTTTTCGAGTGGACCGGACGGGATCTTGGAGTCGAGTGTAACGCTCATAAGTACGGGGCGCTGGGTTCCGGTGTGTGTTATTTTAAAATTCCGAGCAGCACGCCTGCCGGGATGGAGGCGTAGCCGATGAAAATCGCGATGGAGACAAGCGTCGCCAAACCAGAGATCGCGCTCCGCGTATGACGCGTTTCAATCCCCAGCGTCTGGAATACCGAGCTCACTCCGTGCTTGAGGTGCAGGCTCAGCAGCGCGACGCTCAGCAGATAAAATCCGGAGACGATCGGGCTTTGAAATCCAAGTACCACCATCTGATAGACGTTCCCCTCTGCAATCGTTTTGAAGCGGGGGTCGGTCACACGGAAGGTGTAGTGGAGGAGGTGGAAAATCACGAAGCTGAGAACCGTCAGACCGCTGAGCGCCATCAGTCGCGTCGAGAGCTTGGCTTGGACGCTGGCCTTGATCGCGTATTTCTCAGGTCGCGCGGCACGGTTCGCCAGCACCAGCGAGATTGTCGCGATGATGTGCGTCGCGAACGCCGCAATGAGTCCGATGCGCGCCACCCACAGGAGGTTCTGGTTGGCATGCAGGAACTCCGCGTAAGCGTTTATTTTTTCAGGTCCCGCGAACATCTGCAGGTTTCCCGCCAGATGGGCGACTACGAAGCCCAGGAGTGCGAGGCCGGTGAGGGCTACCACCCACTTCTTGCCAATCGAAGACCGCCAGAGTTTAAGGAATAGGTTCACAAGAATTAGTGTTGTGCGTGCAAGTTTCGTAATCCGACCGGCAGAGGGGGAAGGTGTGCGGCCGATTTCGCATGTTGGCAGACGTATGTATGAGCAAAAACGGGGGATTGCCAACTTTCGAGAGAAAAATCGCAAGTATAAGCTGCGATTATAATTTTTCGCGGTGCGGGTTTTCTCAACTTTGCATCCGCTTCGGATTCCCCTATCAATCTGGGTTGTTTGCCTTGATTCTTCCAACATGATCGCTCCGCCCAACGCCATTGAAGCTTCAGATAACGAGTCGGTTCTAAATTCGCGCCGCGTTTACGTTGAGGGGAGCTTGTTTCCTGAAATCCGCGTGCCGATGCGTGAGATCTCGCTGGCCGACACACGGTTACCCGACGGATCCCTCGAGCAGAACGCTCCGGTGAGGGTGTACGACACCAGCGGGCCCTGGGGTGACCCTGAGTTCAAAGGGACGGTTGAGACCGGGTTGCCGCCGCTCCGCGCTCCGTGGGTTGCGGGGCGGGGGGATGTCTCCGAGTACGAGGGCCGTGCGGTGACGCCGCGCGATAACGGTTATCTCTCCGAGGTGCATGCCGAGGCCAGCGCCCGGAAATCGCCGCAGGCTTCTGCGCTCAAGGCGCCAGCATCCGCCGGGCGCCGTCCATTGAGAGCGTCCCAGGGAACACCCGTGACGCAACTGTGGTACGCGCGGAAAGGAATCGTCACCGCGGAGATGGAGTACATCGCGATCCGCGAGAACCAGGGGTTGGAGGATTTCAGAGATCGGCTCTCGAGCACTGCGGAAAGGAACTCGTTGTTTCATCAGCATGAGGGAACGGTCGGTCGTGCGGACGCTCCGGAGGTATTCCGGAGGTTTCCCCAGAATCTGCCCAAGCGCATCACGCCGGAGTTCGTCCGAGACGAGGTCGCGCGCGGTCGGGCGATCATTCCCGCGAACATTAACCACCCCGAACTTGAGCCGATGATCATCGGTCGGAATTTTTTGGTGAAGATTAATGCCAATATCGGAAATTCCGCGGTGGCCTCCAGCATCGAGGAGGAAGTTGAAAAAATGCGGTGGTCCACCAAGTGGGGAGCGGACACCGTGATGGATTTGTCCACTGGCAAAAACATTCACGCGACGCGCGAGTGGATTCTGCGCAACTCAGCCGTGCCGATCGGAACCGTGCCGATTTATCAGGCGTTGGAAAAAGTCGGTGGACGGGCGGAGGATTTAAGTTGGGAAATTTTCAGGGACACATTGATTGAGCAGGCTGAGCAAGGTGTGGATTATTTCACGATTCATGCAGGGGTGCTGCTGCGCTTTATTCCCCTGACGGCGCGGCGTGCAACCGGGATTGTCTCGCGCGGCGGCTCCATCATGGCGAAGTGGTGTTTGGCGCACCATAAGGAGAATTTTTTGTTCACGCATTGGGACGATATCTGCGACATCATGGCTGCGTATGACGTGAGTTTTTCGATAGGCGACGGACTCCGGCCGGGATCTAATGCGGATGCGAACGACGCGGCGCAGTTCGGGGAGTTGGAGGTGCAAGGAGGGCTGACCAAGCGCGCGTGGGAAAAGGGTGTGCAGGTGATGAACGAGGGACCGGGGCACGTTCCGATGCATCTGATCCATGAGAACATGATGAAGCAGCTCGAGTGGTGCCATGAGGCTCCGTTTTATACGCTCGGCCCGCTCACAACGGACATCGCACCGGGTTACGATCACATTACATCTGCGATCGGTGCGGCGATGATTGGTTGGTATGGTACTGCGATGCTTTGTTATGTAACGCCGAAGGAGCACCTGGGCTTGCCCGACAAAAAGGATGTGAAGGACGGGGTGATCGCTTACAAAATCGCCGCGCACGCCGCCGATTTGGCGAAAGGGCATCCGGGCGCCCAGTACCGTGATAATGCGATTTCAAAGGCGCGCTTTGAGTTCCGTTGGCAGGATCAATTTAACCTCTCACTGGATCCCGTGACCGCCCGCGAGTTTCATGACGAGACCTTGCCGAGCGAAGGAGCGAAAGCGGCACACTTTTGCTCGATGTGCGGGCCTCACTTCTGCTCCATGAAAATTACGGAAGATGTTCGCCGTTACGCCGCGGATTTGGGCGTTGCGGAGGAGAAGGCGCTGGAGTTGGGAATGGAGGACAAGTCTCGGGAATTCCGCGAGAAGGGAGCCGAGGTTTATCATTCTGGCGTTCAAAACGGCGAAGCACACTGATCCGTTTTGGCTGCAAGAAAAAGAAGGGCTGTTCCCTGCGCGGAACAGCCTCTCGCAATCCTCACGAGCGTCCGTCTCAGTTCGGTTGCGCTGAATCTGGATTGATTTCAACCGCGGTTTGGAGCGGGGCCGTCTCCCCGGAAGGCTGGGTGTCGACTGGCTCCTCATTGGAAGTGGTTTCCACCGGGAGAACTGGACGATCAGGCTCTTCGGAGTGCGCGGCATCGGCGCTTTCAGACGCTCCGGCGTCCGAGGCGTCTTCAGTTGCATCGGCGCGCACCGAGGGCGGAGTGTCCGATGAGCAGACGTTCCCGGTGTTGGATCCCTCCCCCTCGGACTGGGCAGGCGTCCGCGCCGAATGATCGCTGCTGATCTGTTCTGCCGCGGCATCTTCACTGCTTGCGGCATCCGAGGCAGCCTGGGCTGCTGGTGAAAGAGGAAGATCAAGTTTGCCATCCGCAAATTCGATCACGAGTCCCGTGTGGACCAGGTAATGCAGGTCCGCAGCGAGTTGGGTTTTTCGCGCGGAAAGCTCAGGCGACTCCGGCGCGTCAGGTTCGGGCGTGCCAAGGATTTTGATTGCCAGATCGCGTTTTGAAATGCGTGGTGATTCTCCGATCACGGTCAGCAAGGTCGCAGGGCCGTCCGCAAATTCATTGGAGGAGGTGACGGGTTTCGGACGCACCGCGGAAAGATACAGAACCCGCTTGCGGTGCTTGAATACGTGAAGATTTTGCTCGTTGAAATACGGGCGCAGTCCATGAACCAGCGATGCGGGATAGGCGAGTTCGCGTTCGAACGCCTCCCTCGCGGCTGTGGAGAGAAAACGCTCGGGAAGATCGCGCGCTGCTTTGCCGGAGCAGTCGAGAGTGGCCGCGGACTTAATCAGCGACTCCAGATAAGTCCTGTTGAAATGCGATTCGACCTCTTGCAGGCTCTTGAATTCCTGCTGCTCCGTTTCGGTTGTGGTGTGATAAATGGTTTGCTTGCTCGCCTGTTCCTTCCAGTCCGCAACCGCTTGTTCGGAAGATACAACTTCTATTTCTTCTTTCTGGAACTGAACAAAACTCATGCGGCGGCTGAACCGCTCCTCGTAGAGCTTTCGAATCGCGACCTGATAGGCGTGATGGTTCGTCGGGCCGAGAAGAACGCCATTTGAGCGGCATCTGGCGACGCTTGTGTAGTTGCCCTTGGGCGCCTCGATTTCGCGGACCTCTTCACGATAAAACTTCTCCCAGCTGTGCCTGAAAGCGTTGCGGACAACAAGCTCCCGCTCGAAGCTCACCGGGCCATTTTCAAGTTGGAAAAGCGGCTTCGACGGGTCGCTGCTGGTGACCCGGATAAAGTGTCTCTCAGGTTTTTCCAGAAACAGCCGCGCCGTGCCAAAGAGCGGGTACGCGCGCGAGCTCTGTCGGATTTGGTTCGCGATGCTCGCGGCCGCACCTTCTTCCGGAAGAAACTCAACCTTGAATTGCGGGGGAGTAAAATGCGGACGATGCGCGTGGGAATGCCCTGGCCCGCGGTGATGATCGCGACGGTCGCCTTGTCTAAATTGACGGTCCCCGCCTCGGTTGCCGCCCCCCGGGCCGCCCGGGCGCCGGTTGCCGCCATCGCCTCGGTTCCCTCGGTCGGGTCGGTCGCCGCGGCGTTCGTTGCCGACTCTTCCCTTGTCACCGCCTCCGCGTGAGGGTCCGCGCGAGGAACGATCGCGGTCAAAACGTCCTTCAGATTCCCCTTGGAAGTTGGCGTATTTGTTGGCGGATGGACTTTCCTTCAGCCAGTCGGGCAGGAATTTTAAATCAAGGGGCGAGAGCTGGTCGCTCATGTTTTTACGGTGGATTCAGCGTGTGTCGTGATAGCCCTGAGGGCGCACGCTTTTTGGTTTCAGTCGTGGGTCGGTCCGGCGGCTTGGGAAATTCGTGAAATGCGGGAGGCTTGGTCGGAGGGCTGATGCTTGGGACAGAGTCGGCAGAATCACAAACATTCGTCCGAAACTCAAGCGGAAGGTCTTTGGGACGTCGCTCCGTCCGATTCCTCCTCTGAACTGCCCGCGCGAAGGGTCAGGTGAATGATCTCCGCTGGGGCACCGACCCGGATCGGGAACCAGTTTCCCACGCCGTTGGACACACACAGAGATCTGCCTTCCTTTTCGTACAGTCCGGACCAGTAACGGTACAAACTGGGGCCGGCTCCGATACTCCGGCTCAGCATCAGCTGTCCCCCGTGGGTGTGGCCGCTCAATGTGAGGTGAAAATCCTTTGCATGGTCGAAAGCGTGGGGGTGATGCGCCAGAAGAATGCGGAAAGCGTCCACGTCCTTCTTTCCGCTGACCCGCTCAAGCAGCGATTGGTGCAGAACGTCGCGTCTATTGCCAGACGAACCCCGTGCGCTTGGGGATGCACCCCATGGAAGTCCGGTGACTTGAACTCTGCGCCCCCTGATTACCAAGCTTGCAGCTTCGTCCACCAACAATCCAACCGATGCACGGTTCATATGATCTCTGAATGCAAGGCCGTCCTGCATGAGATCATGGTTTCCCTCGCAGGCAAAAACTCCATGTCGCGCCTTGATGCCTTTGAGTAGTTCAATGCCGACCGGAAGGTCGCCGAGCGAAAAGTTGATCAAATCCCCGGTGAAAACAACGAGGTCAGAATCCAACGAATTCGTTGCCTCGACGATTCGTTCCAAAATTGAACCTTTGGTAAATCGGCCGACGTGCGTGTCACTGACGTGCGCGATTGTGAGTCCATCGAGCTCCGCGGGAAGTTTCGGTGCCATCATGGTCAGGCTGCGAACGCGGAACTGCTCCAGCTGCCACTGCGAGACAGGCGTGCTCGCCACCGTGATCAGTGCCGGGCTTGACTGGGCTGCGATTGCAAAAAAATCACGGCGTGAAAAACCCGCCGGCTGGTTGGCTGCGGCACTTGACACCGCAACGTCCTGGGGTCTTTCTTCCGTTTGATTCTTTCGAAAAAGAGATGGAACTTTAATTCCAATCCGGACGGTCGCTGCGGCAATTTTCGAAGTCAAAAAAACGGGCAGAGCAAGGACGTGCCAGAAAAAAATGGCGGCGAGGTAAGGGCGCGGGATGGCCATGGACGATTCCGGGGCGCCAGAGCGGGAGAAGATGATCCATGCCAGCCCGATGATTTGCACCAGCGTGAAAATCCAGATGGTTATCCTCAGCTTGGGGCTCAGACGTGCTTTTTTGAGCAGAGTGGCAGTTGAACCGGCCCAAGCGATCGAGCCGACGAACATCAAAAAAAGGAGGCCGAAAAAGAAAAACACGATGAGGCGTCACTTAACCCTAGAATTCGAAAGTGTGCAACGAGGCGGACCTTCCGTGGGCATGAAATCCCGACCTCGAGTCTGTCGGGTTGGACCGGCGGACTTTCTCGGAACGATTGAAGCGCCGTCAGCGTTCGTAAATGGGCAGGTATCGATAGTTCAATGCGAGTGAGAGCAAGCCGAATGCAGTGCTGAGCGATGGGCCCAGGTTGCCTTCGAAGCTGCCGTCCGGGTTTTGCATTTTCAAAAGTTGATCTGCGCGTTTGATATTCCATTCCTCCCAGCTTTCGAAGTCTCCCTGAAAAAGTGCCTGAGAAGCGTAGTACTCGAAATAATGCATGTGATTCCCAGCATGCGAGCTGTTTGCGAGGATGTCCTTGAGCGCCGTCATGGCCCGCAAGAAAATAGGAGAACTCTTCTCGCGGGCGTAGGCGAAGGCGGCCACGCCGATCGCCGTTGTGGAGGGGCCGTGGGGCGTTGATTTTGGCAGATAACCAATGGTGCCGTCGGAGGGAACCTGGCACTGGCCGTAAAACGCCAAAGCATCTTTGATCGCTGACTCTGGGACGCTTATGCCGCTGTTTCGCGCGGCAATGAGCGCCACAAAACACGCCCCGCTCACTGTCGAGTCGGCGTCCTTCGATGTGGGCGAGTACCTCCACGCCTTTAATGGATTCTGGGCCTGAGACGCGAGGATGAGTTGCACGGCGTTCTCAAGCGCCGGTCCAAGCCGGTCATCACGGACAATCCCGTAAGCTTCAGCCAGAGCGAGTGTCGCGAAGGCATGGTTGTACATGGAAGATCCGATGCACCCGTTCTTTCCGGTCTTGGCGAGGACATAATCGAAGTGCTTGCGGATATTCTGGGCGAACGGTCCCGCGTTTGGATCTTCTCCGTGAGCGAGGTATGCCATCGCCGCCAACGCAGAGGTTGCAGCTTCAGCGCCGTACTGGTCGTTGAATGTGCCGTCCTCCCTTTGATTAGCGCTAAGAAAACGGAGTCCAAGTGTATAAACCCGTTCCACGATGGGCGACACTTGCGCGCCTCTGAACACCCGTGGATCGTCTTTTGCAAGACAACGCCCCGCGATCCCTGCCGTCATTAAAAGACAAGCAATGGCAAGAGACGCACTGGAAGGAACGGTCCGCCGTGCATCTCTGACGCAGTCGCTGGTTCTCGCTTCTTGATTATGGTGCTGCATCGTGAAAAGGCTCCCTCCTACCGAACGGCATCCGCCTGCTGGAAGTATGACTGCAGCAAAGAACGAAATTCAGCCGGCCACTCAGACACGTCGGCAGCGGATCCTTTCTCGATCTGACGGGTTTGAGACTTGGAGGCAAGGGGTGGTCCCAACGGGCGGGCCGATTCCAAAGAATCCCCATCGTAGTGGCCGTCATTTCCCTTCGAAGGCTTTGGCGGGGTCATCAGTTTGCGCATCATTTTCTGCAGCTTTTTTTCCGACGGCGAACCCTTGCTTGGGGCGGAGTCCTCTTCACCGGGAGGTGAGAGAAGCTCGATAATCACCGTTTGTTTGCCCACCACAGGTGCGTCGGTTCGCAGGTCGTTGAGGTGATCTACGACTGAGCGCATCAATGATTCTGACTGACTGGTCGCCGAGTAGAATCTGGCGAATTTCTGGGCTGGCACTTTTTCCACCGAACCCAAACTGGCGAGAAGACTGCCGTCAATCGTTGCCTGATCGCGAAGTTTTTCAAGATCGCCCCGGAGATCCTCTTGTTTGCTTGATAGTTCAGCCACACTGGACTGGTAGAAGTCTGTGTCACGATTGGTTTCGAGCAATTCTGTTTGAGCGCGTAATTCGTCCTGCTGTTGCGCAACACGGGTGAGGGCCACGATGTAATTAGCCACTTCCGGATCATCTTTCTCGGCGTCGTTGTCTGGTGATTGGCCTGGATCACCATCGCTCTTCTCCTTTGAGCTGCCTTTTCCGCCGCGTATAAGGTCGGCCCAAAAGCTGAACTGTTTCGCCCATTCTTCCGCCCGCTCCGAGGCGCGATAGCGAAGGTTGATCTTTACGTTGTCAGAAATGTCCACGATCGCGGCGACCGCGTCTTTTGAGGTGATTTCGTCGTGAACCAACTGGTAATCAGCGTTTGGGGCCTGCTCCAGGAACGCCTCGAGCTCGTAAACCAGCGTCCCGATGGATTGAGCGAGTTCCTTCTGCTTGTTCGCGTTTTTTTTGAGGACCTCACGCTCGAAATCGGAGAGCGATCCCAAGGTTGCTCCAACCCCTGAAGCGGGCAGGGAAGCAAGTTCCGCACACAAATTTTTTTCGGATTTCGCGGCTGACACGAGGCGCGTGTGAAAGTTCCTCGTACGCAGCGCGGCGTTTCCAGCGTTGATCGCCGGATTGGCTTTGCTCATCGTCTCGACTGCTTTTCTTTGGGCTTCTACCGCCTTTTCAAGTGGTTCTGCCGCTTTCGACGGATCTGCCTTGGCGGATTGAATTCCCTCGGCGGCCTGTTGCATTGCGGGGGTGGCTTCTTCTTCGAGTTGGCTGATGATTTTTTGAATGTCTGCGATGGTCGACTCGGGAACGCTGTTGTTCTGCAGCGCTTCGCGAAGCGCGCTCTGCAGTTCGTTAATCAATTTTTGAAGGTTTTTGGCGTTGGCATTTTGTGCCGCTTCAATCCGGGCAAGGTCTTCTGCGATTTGCTCCTTGCTTGACTCTTTCAGGATTCTCGATGCGGCTTCGGTTTCTTCCAGCACCCGTTGTTCGTTCCGGGTCTCGTCGCCTAATTGTTGCTGCAGTTGATCAATCCGGGAGCGGGTGAGCTCCGCGTGCGTGCTTTTGCTCATGACACGCACGGAGATCGGCGTTGATTTTGAAGCAGCACGGCCCGGGTGAAAATCCGTGGAGCATCCAACAAGGGTCACTACAGTGTCGCCCGGAATTTTTTCGAGTGCGCTGGCGAAAGATATGTTTTGGGACTGGGTCTTTTTGTCAGGAGTCCCCTTCGCCCGCGCGGCTGTTCCCTGTTGAGTGGCTTTATCGACACCAGAAACATCGGGTTTCGCACTCCACTCAAGCCATGTTTCCTTGATCCCATAGTCGTCCGTGGCGGTCACTTTGAGTGCGAGGACTTTGTCCTCGAGAATCGTGGTTCCATCCGCAACCCCGCTGAGTTCGACGTGCGGAGGCATGTCGGGTGAAATTGAAATTCTGATTGGGAACGGTTTGGTGCACTTCAAACCGTCCTGATCTCTCCACTCAAGATTTGCGTTTCCGGAAAGGTCTTCCACAGGGCTCTCTTCGATTGTAAAAACCGGTCCGTGTATTTCTCCTCTCAGCTGTCTGAGAGGTTCTGGATTTGTTTTAGGGTCTGCGGAAGAATCTTCCTTCGGAAACACCAGCAGATGTGCTTCCGAAAGAGAGCGAGTGGCGACGCCAACGATGCTGATTTTGCTGCCGGCGACGAAAGTGCTGGGCGCCGCCGTCAGCGGAGCGGTTCTCTTTTCAAGTCCGAGGTACGCGGGGGGGGTGGCGATCGCCTCGAGTTCCTTCATCTCGGGGCGAAGGACGGGTACAATCTGCATCGAGCGCAGAGAATCGCCCGCCCGAAAATGCGCAACCGTGTCGGTGGTCAACGGCGGTATCTGGAAGTGCGCGCCATCGTAGTCGTAGCCGGCTGAGAAGTTTTTGCCCGGCTCAAGGCGCAGATGGATTGTTTTCGGCCGCCATTTCGAATCCGGTTTCATTCGGCATACGAATTCCACCGGTTCGCCATGTGCGACAACAAGCTCCTTGGGAAGTTCTTCGAGCGATGCAAAAGTCATCCTCGGGAGATGACCCCACGGCATGGCCCACCGTATCACGGTGTTCAGAATCATGTCCGGCGCAAGAATGTAGCCGATCACCAGGGCGCACGCGAATGAGGCCGCCCACATCGAGCGAACCCGGGCCTCCTCTGCGGGTACTGCGGCGTTGAAGTTGTGCTCGAGAGATTCGTTTGCAACCTGCTGCAGGGCGGCACGGGTGAGGGATGGGGAGGTTCCGTCTGGGAGGTGCGTGGTCTCCGACAGCTCCACGGCGCTTTGCAGCCGGTCGCCTAGGTTGCCGAAATAATTCTGCAGGAGCTTTGCAAGGTCCGAGGTGGATCGTGGGCTCCAAATCCAAAAGTAGCTCCATCGTCTCAAGAGCAGTCCGATCCATAGCACGCTGGTGCTGGTCAAAATCGATCTTGCAAGAATCGGGGTCTCCAGGAAGCGATCCATGGCGAAAAGGGTGACTGGACCTGCGAACAGCGCGAGCAGCGTGCCGCTGAGCGCGCTGAGAGTTTCCATGAGCATGAGTCGCATCTCAAACTCACGCAGTTGCGTGTCGAGTGACTCGGGTAGCTCGGTTGGTGTGTTTATTCTCACGATAATCCGCAGAACTTTCTGCCTGCCCAGAGGGCGCTTAAAAGTAGAAGTATGAGGCTTCCCAAAAATGGTTGGCACCACAATCTTAAGCGCGCTTGGGTTTCCCGCTGCTCGGGAAGCAAGTTGATTGCGGATAAAATCGCGTCCAGGTCCTGCGTTGTCCCGTTGCGGCCGCCCGTGATCGCAGCGATTTCCCGCAGAGTTCCGAACTTCGCGGGCGCTCCGGTCTTTTCAATTTGAGGCGAAGAAACATCCATCGAGGCGCTCAGCCGCCGCCCTGCATCGTCCGCAATCAGTTCCATTTGATAGGTTCCGCCTTTCAGAAGCTGCAGTTTGCCTGAGAGCACGCCCCAGTCGGAGTTGGCGGGGCTCAGTTGCACCGAGTCCCTGCTTCCGTCGGGTGCGGTGAGGGTGAGTGTTGCCTTGGCTTTCCCGACTGGTGCGCCCAGCTTGTCGAGGATGGCCGCGCTGAAAGTCACGGTATCGCCCTGCTTTGGATTTGTCGGCGTGTAAAACAAGCGCACCCCATCGTCCTGTGAGAGGTGCCGCTGATGCGCCATCCAGCGGACAACCTGCCCCCAAAAACGATAGTGGTAGGTATCCTCAACCCCCCGCCTCCACTTCCACGCGGAGTCGGTGCCCATGTACAGCACCTTGCCGTTCCCCGAATTGCGCGTGACCAGCAGGGGAACGCGTCCCAGCGGGCCGCGCTCGGTGTCGTGAACCGCGAGAACTTCGCTGCCCGGACGGGCTCGGTGGATTGCCGCATGCCATTGGAATCCCGGAAGCGACCGCCAGACGCTTTCGTTGGTCTTTGCGTCAGAAGCGAGCATCGTCAGCCAGTGGTTGGACCCCAGCAAAGTGAGTTCAAGGCGACCTTCAACGGGTGTCTTGATTCCCTCCGCCCGGCTATGGTCGGCATCCACGGGGAACAGAGAGCCCAGTTCAGATTCAGCGAGCGTCTTTTGAAAGCCGTTCGGGCCGGGAATCAGCACCAGGCCGCTGGCGTGCTCTTCAACGAGGGATCGGATCATCCGGCAGTTCTCAACACTCAGGCCCCGATCCGTGCGATCCGTTACTTGCGACAAACCCGGGTGCAAGCCCACATCTCCAATGAAAATCACGTCATAGGACTGGAGGTCCTCTGATTTTGCGGGGAAATGATTCAGGTACCCGGGACCCTCGCCCATCGCCAGCTTTGGGTGGTAAAGCACGACGTGCATTTCGACGCCGGCGTCGCGTGCCAGCGCATTCCGCAAGTACCGAAACTCCCAACGCGGCTCCGACTCAACAACCAGAACCTTTAGCAATTCCCGCCGTACGCCCATTCGCGTCGACTTCGAGTTGTTGAGGGGGTTGCGCTCTCCCGGCAGCAGAGGAGTATCCGCACTGACATTCAGCGTGCCTTCAACGATTGGAGTGAAAGGGATGTTCTCCGTGATGGTGCCACCTTGAGGAATGACGACGTCCTTCTCACCTAGTGCGTTGTTGTCAGCGTACAAGCGAACCGTGGTGCGCACCTCATGGGACAAGTGGTTTGTCAGCGTGATTGATGCGCTGACCCTTTCGTTCACCAAGCAGTACGCTGGCAGAGAGAGCGACTGCAATTCGATGTCTGGCAGGAATGTCTCCATTCCAACTCCTATCGAGTACACAGGGATTCCGCGCACTCCCAGCTTGGTTGCGGCGGTGACGGGTGATTTACCCGTGTTCCAATCTCCGTCGCTCATGAGAAGAATCGCCCGTAAGTTTGAAACGTTCTCCATGGAATCTGACAATGCGGCATGCACGTCGGTGCCGTCCGCCGGCGAAGGCGCGTTCAGCACTTTTGAAAACGCTTTGACCGACACGCCGTACCGCTCCTCAAGTTTTGACCAAAACCGCTGCTCCAACTGCGGCTGGATCCAGTCAGTCCGTTTGAGTGGCGCTGCCGCTGGATTCAGATTATCGCGGACATCCTGTGTCTGCATGCTTTGCGTGTCATCCCAAAGAATGGATACATGCGGGCGGGAATCGTGCGCCATCGTTGTGACCCATTCGGGTTTCAGAAGGATGAAGGACAGTAGAAGGATAGTGCAGAAGCGAACGACGGCGAGTGCCCTGCGCTTCTTTCCTGTCGCCGACTGACTGATTTCGTGCCAAAGCAAGCAAGCGCCACCTGCCGCAACGAGCAGTGCCGCCGAGCGGAGTCCAAGCCCGCTGTTCAGTTCCAACGCAACATTCATGGCGATGTCTTGCCGATGGAGGAAAAGCCGAATGTATCTCGCTGATACTGTCCAACCGTGGTCGCGCGGTGTTTGGTGGTGAGGCTTGTGGAGAGCAGCGCCTCCATGATCGCGAGCGCCAGAACGGCTCCCATCAGGATGAGCCAAAGCTCGCTTGCTTGCGCGGACGATTCTGAATTGGGTGTGTCCGTAAAAACATGAGTCTGAGATTCGGGCAGCAAAGCCTTAATCTCGCTTGGAGGCATCACCTCGGGAACGTCCTCAATCGGAGGGCGGTTTAACGCCATGATACGATTTCCGGAGCGGAATACCCCTGAGTTCCAACGGGGGTCCACTCCCCTGAGGTTTGTCCGCTGCTCGCCTTGGACAGACTCGGGTTCGACACTCCAGATTTCCTGGCTGCCCGGAGACCATTCTCCGGCGAAAGCATTTGTTGGCGGCTGACGCAGGGATCGTCCTTCCATCAGCATACGCTGCACGAGGGGCAGAAGAACCGTCCCTTCGTGAAGTGAACTCCAGTCTTCGGACGGGCGTGTTGCCGCGAGGTAGATCTGTCCTTTGCCGGTGCCGACGCGTGTCAGGAAACTCTGGCCGTCCGAGAACGTCGCGACGATATGACTCGTGCCGGAGGATACAGGGATCTGCCGTTTGGAGACCCTGAGCATGTGGATTGGTAGGTTTGCGCCGCTCTCGGTTTTTGAAAGAGGGCCATCATGTTCATCCCATGAGGTGACCGGGTAAGGTTGCGCTCCGGTTTCGGTTCGGTTCCATGCGATCCCCTCGAGCCCGGATGCGTCATCGTTTGCCGGTGGAAATGCCAAAAGAGCGCCGCCTGACTCCAACCATTGCTTGATCAAGCTTCCTTGGTTGGCTGAAGGTGCACCGTCGGCCCAAATCAGGAAATCGGTGCGATCAAGAACGGCTGCATCCAGTGATCGGCTTGGAATGATCCGCGCAGTCCTTTGCTTTGATTCGTGCTCCGGAGCGCATGCCAGTTGGAGGCGACGTGCGGCGAGGGAATCACCGATAATGGTGGCCTCTGCAGGTTTTGTTTTGGGCCACACAAAGTAAGCGGAGTTGTCGCACTGATTAAGGTCGGCGGGGATTTCGCATTTGCCCCACCCAGACTGGTCGGAGGGATAGGGTATGCGGAGCAGGTGGGTCTGACGCTGGCTTTCGAATGGAATTTGGGTTTGCGAGCGCGCGCCGTTGACGGTGATAGCCAGGGGAAGGGCCTTTTGCTGCGGGTGACTTGTTGTGAATCCAAGCTTCACTGCGAGGTGGACCGCCGGTTCCGCGCCAGCCTGTGCATCGTCTTTTTTGTCTGCCAAACGTCCGTCAGCCTCGCGCAGTTCAGCGCTGATAGCCGAGACGGTCGTATTTTCAGAATCCCTGCTCGAAAGATCCATGACGTAAACGCCGGTTGCAAAACCCAGGCCGGCGATGGCGTCGGCTGTCGATTTCCAGGACGGGTCTTCAGGGCGCCAATTGGAAGATTGAAGGTCGCTGAATACCCAAACTTCGGATTGGCCGACCTTGTTCTGAACAAGGTATTCGACGGCCGCTTGAAACATTGCAGGGATGTTTGCTGCCGTCTCCGTTTGCGTGGTGAGATCGAGTGAGTCGAGTGCCTTTAGGTCGGCAAGTTCGACAGGTTGCCTGAGGACGCTCTCGAGAAGCACATAGCGGTTCGCGGGCCTTTGTTCCGCCGAGTGCTTGATCACCTCCAACGCGCGCTCGAGTTTTGAGATTCCGGCACTTGAGATTTTCTCGCTCATGCTCAAGGAGCGATCGAGCAGAATAAGCACGCATTCCGGATCATTGGAGATGGCTCTCGAAAGCCATCCGCCAGACACCGGGCGGCTGAATGAGAGGACGATGGCTAGGACGAGCAGAATCCGGGTCGCCAAGAGCAGCATTTCCATGAGCTTGGCCCTTCGTGCCGATGCTTTTTGGAGTTTCAGCAGGAAATGCATCGCCGCCCAGTCGACGGTCTTGTAGCGCATCTTGTTGAGAAGATGGACTGCGACGGGAATCAGAAGCGCGGGCAGCGCCCACAGCATTGCTGGCTGGAGAAAGTGCATTGATTGGGGCAATGAAGATTCAGTTCTGCTCAGCGGGTGTTGCGTTTGCGGCGGAGCCGCGCGAGAAGGAAGTTGGTCAACATGGGCTCGTAGTCCTCATCGAGACGGTGCAGATGGTAGTCCACTCTGAAGTTTGAGCATCCGAGCTTGAGCTCTTCCAAGTATTGCGCGAGTGAATGCAGATAAGCATCCCGCATCAGGGCGGGGTCGGTTGCGAGTGACGTCCCCGTCTCAATATCCACAAGGTTGACTGGGGATTCGAAATCGAAGGTTACTTCCTCCTTTGCCAGCAAATGGAACAAAGCAACGTCGTGTTTTTTAAATCGAAGATGCTTGAAGCAACCGAGAAGCTGCGGGACGTCTTCGAAAAAATCACTGATCACAATCACCATGCTTCGCGGTTTGATGCGCTCTGCAAGCGCGTGAAGTCCCGTGACGAGCGAGGTGCCCTGCGATGCGCTCAGGTCGGAAAGCCGTTCGTAAAGCAGCCTGAGATGCCTCGCGGCCCGGCGCGGCGGAATGTCGGCGGGCGCTGATTCCCCGACGCCGCTGAGTCCCACTGCGTCGCCTTGGTTGATCAGGACGTGGGCGAGTGCAGCAGCAATGGATTTTGCGCGATCGATGCGCGTGGTCTTTTTGTTGCCGAAACGCATCGAACCACTGGTGTCGATGACGATGTAGCAGCGCAGGTTTGTGTCAGCTTCAAACTCGCGCACGTAGAAGCGGTCTGTTTTTGCAAAAATGCGCCAGTCGAGAAAGCGAGGGTCGTCCCCCGGCGAATACTTGCGGTACTCGGCGAACTCGACCGAGGAGCCCCTCGCTGAGCTGCGGTGCATCCCGCTCACAGAACCCTGCATCGGCAAACGTGCGTTGAGCGGTAGCCGGGAAAGGCGGGCGATGACGCCGGCGTCCAGAAACGGCCATGGAGCGGGGGACGAGGCCAACTTTACCGTGAGGTTTCCGCAAGCAGCCTGCGGATGATTTGCGCGCTGGAGATCGACTCGCTCTCCGCCTGAAAGTTGACAAGAATGCGGTGGGAAAGCACGGGTTCTGCGACGGCATCGAGATCCTCGTTCCGGACCATGTAACTTCCCTTGAGAATTGCTCGGGCCTTGGCCCCGAGGATGAGATATTGGACGGCTCGCGGGCCCGGGCCCCATTCAACCCATTTTCGGATCCAGTCTGGCGATTCATCGCCGCCCGGCCTGCATTTGCGAGTGAGACGCACAGCCCGTTCATAAATGTGCTCTGGAACAGGAACGCGACGGGCCAGTTCTTGGAATTGCAACAATTGTTCCGCTTGCACCACGGTGCGGAGCTTAGCCATCGCATTGCCGGTCGTGGTCTTGGCGATTTGCAGCTCCTCTTCGGCGCTGGGATATCCCACGTTGATGAGGAACATGAATCGGTCGAGCTGCGCTTCGGGTAGCGGATACGTCCCCTCCTGCTCGATCGGGTTTTGCGTGGCCAGGACGAAGAAAGGCGCCTCCAGATTGAACTGGTGTTTACCCGCGCTCACCTTGCGCTCCTGCATCGCTTGAAGCAGGGCTGCCTGAGTCTTCGGCGGAGTTCTGTTGATTTCGTCGGCAAGCACGAGGTTTGCAAACAGCGGGCCCTTCACGAACTCGAATGCACGCCGTCCGGGCACTTCCGTTTCCTGAAGGATCTCCGTCCCGGTGATGTCACTCGGCATGAGGTCCGGTGTGAATTGGATCCGGCTAAAGCGGAGGTCCATCAATTCGGCCAGGGACTGCACTAACAGTGTTTTGGCCAACCCAGGGACACCCATCAGGAGAGCGTGACCGCGCGCAAGAATGCAGGTCAGCAATTGCTCGATGACTGGTTGTTGACCGACGATGACTTTTGCGAGCTCGCCCGTCAGGTTTGAAACGGTTGAGGCGAGCGAGTCGATGGCCTGCACATCGTCGGGTGCGGCTTCCGGGTCCGGTAGGGGGGGCATGGGCGGTTGGGTGGGCGTTGAAAGTGCGTTAGCCCATGAGTATCTTCACTGATGGCTGGGATGAGGAAGAGAAAAGCGTCGGGACTTCGGGGCGTGATGCCGCGAACCCTGCAGGGCTCCGTCTGTTCAGCGGCGAATCTCGCGCGCCCCGGGTTCCACCTCTTGCCGGCTGGAGTCGATCACGATGAATCCGCTGTTCGCGGAGTGAGCCTCCCGGAAACGGGGCTTTTTGCAAAATGGCGTCGTCCGCGTCAAACTGTACGAATGGTTGGGCGGGCGCAATTTACTCGCACTGGATGTCGGATCTGGGAATATCATGCTGACATGAGATTGGGCGCGCTCACCGTGAGTTTGCTAGTGGCCGGCACCTTGCTTGTTTGTTCGCAGGATGAGATGCGGCGGGATATCCGGCTGATTCGCCGTGCTTTTTTGGATGTCACCGGTCTTCTCCCAACCGAGTCGGAAATTGACTGGTTTGTGGTCTACGAGCGAACGGGATACCCTGCCGCCGTTGATTACCTCACAAAGGGTGCCAAAAACCCCGCGTTTCCCCGCGAGTTGTTGCTTTCGGAAGCCTACATGAATCAACCGGAACGCCCCGTAGAGCGTTCTGATTTACAACGGAACATTCTGTATCTCGCCGGAATGTGGAAGCGCGATGCCTCCGAATTGTCCGAGGAGTTGTTCCAAGAGGGGGTGAAGAAGTTTATTGCAGACTGCCTCGAGTGGACCGACGGCAGAGTGGGCGAAACCATCAGTCTGATGGTGCTTTCTTTGACGTGCCGGCCCTGTACTGCGGAGGAGGAAACATCTCTGACTCGTATTTTCAATCAAGTCAGCTTGAAGGCGGAGGACCTTGCGGCATACACCACGGTACTCATGCATGTTTTTGAAATGCACGATTGCAAGTTCAAGTGAGCATCGCTTTTGCTTGCCCGACAGTCTCCCCCCGCAGCCTAGCCCGCGCATGCTTCTTTCCCAGCGTGCTGTTCCGCCAACTCCGCCTCCCGCTTCGCGCTGCTGAAAACAAACAGGCCGAGCAGAATGAGCATCGGCATCGGAATGGCGATGCCCAGCCCGGCCATAACCAGGGCAATCAGCTTGCCGATCGCCGCCGCAACACGCGTCGCCGCAAGGTGCGAAACCCTCGTCCCGATGAAGGCCCTGAGAATCCTCCCGCCATCCATCGGGAATGCCGGAATGAGGTTGAAAAAAAACAACCCGCCATTCACTGCGGCGAGGCTCGCGATGAGCTCCATGAAATTGCCGGGCTGCCTTTGAAGATTGACCGGCTCGAAGTCGCAAGCGGACCAGAATATCAACGCCAGCAGGGCGCTCACCAGTGGACCAGCAATGGACACGATAATTTCCTCCCTGGGGGCTTCCGGAATGCGCTCCAGATGCGCCACTCCTCCAATGGGCAGCAGCGTGATGTCCGGCGTTCTGATGCCGAATCCCCGGGCCGCCAGCACGTGCCCCAACTCGTGCATGACGACGCAGGCAAAGACCAGGCACACAAATCCCACCCCCCACGAAGCTGTCTTCCAGCCTCCCTCGGAAAACTGCTCCGCTGCAATCCACGCCAAGAAGAGCACGAAAGTCCCGTGCATCCGCAGTTGCGTCTGGTAGAGGCGGCAAATTGGAAACGAGAAGCGCAGTGGTTTGATTTGCTGAATGTCCATTTGGTTGCCTCCGCACTGTTTCCACTCCAATCCAGCGGTCGGCTTCAAGCTCCCGGAGCGCAGTGTGCTGCGCAGTTTGCCGGACCTATCCCGCGAACACGCGCCGACCTCCGAGGGGCATGCCCCCCGACTCTCTTCCATTTTTTATCCGCCTGTAGCGCCCGCTTGCCGCCGTCGCCTGCCGCGCTCTACACCTCCCGCCTTTCTCCCGGCGGCCCTTTCATCCCGCCCGACCATCACGCGCTCCTCGCGGGCTATCCCGACCGCCGGCCGCTGCGCCGCAGCTCCGAGCGTCGCGGCTGCAGCTCCCGTTCCTTCCCATCCTCAACCCTGCGGCTTCGTCATCGGCAGGACGGGCGCGATCATCTTCAGCCGGGCCGCCGCGGCCGCCTGACGGAGCTTGCGCTCCGCGCGGCTCCATCTCGGCGACTCCGTGAACGCCCGGCGCACTTTGACCAGAGCCAGTTCCGCAATTCTCCGCACCCACTCGTGGCTCAGGTTCAGCCGGCGCCCCAGTTCCCGAAGCGAGACCTGGCTGGCGGCTTGAAAACCGAATTTGTGGGACAGTACTTGAAGTTCCCGGTCGTCAAGGTCCGCGAGGCAGGCGAGCAGCTCGTCCTGCATCTCCTCGGAGCCCATTTTCTGGGCGGGATGCAGCGCCGATTCGTCCGGCAGCGTCTCCGCAAGACCCGGGCTTTCCGAATCCAAACCGGGGGCGTCCATGGACACAACCTCGACGCGGTCGCCCTGAAGTTCAGCAAGCTCTTCCGATGAAATGCCCAGCCTTTCCGCAAGATCCTCCTCGCTGGCCGAACGTCCGAGCTGCGAGGAGATGTCCTCCTGGATCCGCGACAGCTTTCGCAGCCGCTGCGAGCGCCACACCGGAATGCGCACGGCCTTGGACTGCGAGGTGATGGCGCGGTGGATCCGCTGCTTGATCCAAACCGACGCGTAGGTCAGAAAACGCGTCCCAAACTTCGGATTGTAGAGTTCGGACGCCCGGAAAAGACCGAGGTTGCCCTCTGCGATCAGGTCGGCGAGCGGCAGCCCGAACCCCGCGTACTGGTGCGCGATCTTCACCACCAGCCGCAGATGGCTTCGCACCAGCGCCTCGCGGGCGTCGAGATCCCCGGCGAACGCCTTGGCTCCCAGGGCCTGAGCCTCCTCGTGCGTGAGCGGCGCGTACGCGGCTGCATCCCCTGAAATGTCTTTCAGATAGGCATTGAGCGCACTCCAATCTCCTTCGCGGGCTTTGGCGATCCGTTTCATGGCGGGATTTCAGTGTCGGGGTTTTGCACCGGTCCGATTTTGGATCCGCGGGCACTCAAAGCGGGCTTTGAGACACACAGACACACGGGAGACACACGGCGCACTTTCCAATGTATAATCCCTCCGACAGGCGGGGGGTTAGGAAAGTTCAAAAAATAAAGCGGGACCGCGCAGTTTTACAGGAGGTCTGAATTTCCGCCCTTTCCGGAGAATCCGCTCAGGAGGGGGTTGTCTGCACTCCGATTCCATGGCATCCTTTTCCCCATGCAGGCGGTACCCAATTCGCATCGGCGGAATTCGAGCTCAATCAGTGGATGGTACGCGTTCGCCTTCCTTGCTTCGTTGGGGGCCCACGGATGGCTTTTCAACTGGTCGAAATCCTTCGTGATCGAGGGTTTTTCTGAACATGCGGCGCCGTCCCTGCTGCCCCCGAGGTTCGTGATCAAGCAGGTCAAGTTTGACCCAAAGGTGCTCGACAACGTGCCCGAGCCCCCGAAGCCCGCCGAGAAGGCGCCCGTGATCCCCGACAAGCTGGTGTTTTCCGACGCAAAGCCGAAAGCCGCCGATGTGGATATGCAGGTCAAGCCGGTGGATGTGCAAAAGCAGCTCGTCGAGGAGCGTCCGGAGGCCAAGGCGGAGATGATCCCGGCCAGTCCGCTGCCGGCCTCCGCGGGGAGTTCACTTGACGGGGAATTGCGCTCCCTGGCGGGCGCCATGATTCAGGCCTCGCCGAGTTCGCTTGCGCAACCGGTCCTTGCCATTGCCTCCGAGGCGGCGAAGGGGGGCGGCAGGGGTTCATCCGGGATGGTGATCCCCGGACGACAGTCCATCGAGGATGCGTTGAATGCGATCGGGCAGGTGGCTACCCGAGAGAGTCCGGTGGCCATTCCCGGCAACGCGCTCTTTGGATACGACAGCGCGGATCTCGGGGAGGAGTCCAATCCGATCCTTGAGAAAATCGCGGACCTCCGGCGCCGGTTCCCGGATTACATCATGGTGATCATCGGGCACACCGATGCGATGGGCAGTTCCGACTACAACCTGCGGCTGAGTCAGAGGCGCGCCGATGCGGTGCGCGAATGGCTGATTAACCGCCATGGCATGGACCCTGCCAAGTTGGAAACCATCGGCCGCGGCGCGCAGGAGTTGATGGTGCTGAACGGCTCGGTTGACGAGCAGGCTCCGAATCGGCGTGTGGAGGTGATCTTGCGTCCCGCCAGCGTGCCCGGAAAAGGGCCCAAGAAGTAGCCCCTGCGCGACATTTCAATGAGTGGCATCGCTTGAGCCAAGGCGCTCAAGCCGGCCCAAGCAATCGCACGCAATCGCATTCACTCAGCCTGCAGCCGGCTGAGGAGTTGACAGATTCCCTGCTCAAAGGATTTCCATCGAGAAGTCGATGGCCCGCACCGAATGGGTGAGTGCGCCGATGGAAATATAATCCACCCCTGTGGATGCGATTGAGGCAACGGTTTCGAGGCTTACGCCCCCCGAAGCTTCAAGCTGGACCCGGTGCCGCACGAGTGCGACAGCTTCACGCATTCTTTCCGGGGTCATGTTATCCAGCAGAATCACATCGACGCCGGTGAGTTCGAGAAAGCTGCGCACTTGTTCGATGGTATCCGCCTCGAGCTCGACCCGCACGTTGGGATGGGCCGCCTTGAGCTTGAGGATTGCGGTTTGGAGGTCTGATGGCGTGCTGTTGGCCGCGAGGTGGTTGTCCTTAACCATCGCCATGTCGTAGAGGCCCATCCGGTGATTGGTCCCACCCCCGTCGAGGACCGCCTTTTTCTGCAGCGCGCGGAGGCCGGGCGCCGTCTTGCGGGTATCCAAGATCCGCGCGTTGGTCCCTTTGATCGCATCGACAAACTTCCGGGTCATTGACGCCACGCCCGAGAGATGTTGTAGGAAATTCAACGCGACGCGTTCCGCCGTGAGAAGCGAAGGAAGCGGGCCCGAGATTTGCAAAACAGTTTCGCCGGGACTCAAAATGGTGCCGTCGCCTTTTGTCGCGATGGCGCGGATGCTTTGGTCGACACGCCTGAAAGTTTCCGCCGCGATGTCCACGCCCGAAAGGACGGCGGATTCTTTTGCAAAAATCCGCGCATTCGCCTTCCTGTTCTCACAGAAGTAAGCAGCCGTCAAATCACCCGGACCCACGTCCTCCTCGAGGGCGGTTTCAATAATATCCGGTGTGGTTGCGTTGACTGTGGCCATGGATGTCTTTATTCGGAAGGCTGCGGAAATTCCGGCCAAACCAGGTGCGATTCGAGCTGTTTCGCAGCCTCGCTGAGTTCGGCGTTGGTTGAGGATCTGAGCGCCGCGAGCGATGCCGGTTTTCTGGGAAGCGGTAACTTGATGGCGCGTTCGGCAGGCCGGATTCCCCGTAAGACAGCGGCTTGCAGTTGCGGTGGCACACCGTTGCCTCCGGCGATAAAATCAAGCGACTCCATGATGTTCTCGGGGAGCTTTGCGATCGGGGCGGTGAGCAGACCGAGAATTTTACTGTTGGTGTTTGTTTGGTCGCCGAAGTCGGGATTCGCGAGCAGTAATTTGAGCGTCTCCCATTCAGCTCCTTGAATCGTCCGGCTTGCCGCAAGCGCGCCCTCCGGAGAGACGACTTGGAGCGTCAGGATTCGCAGCAGGGATTTCTGTTTAGACGGGTGGCTGAAATGCCTGATGAATTTGAGCAACTGCAGTCTCACCGCTTCGCTGCGGTCGTTGCAAAGCGCCAGAAGACGGATTTGCAGCTCAGGATCTCCGGCCAGGAACGGCAGGGCGAGGCGGATGACTTCAACTCGGATTTCCGGGGAGGTATCGGCGAGGGAGCGCGTGATTTGTTTTGCGTCGGGCGGAGAGGTTTTTTCGAGTGAATGGAGTGCGGCAAGGCGCTTCTGATCATCGCCATCGGTGTTCAGGATCCGGACAAGCTCTGCGGCTGAGGGCGGCTTTTCGCCCGCGCTGTTCCGGGGCCCGAGGAGGCTCGCCACCGCGGTTGCGGTGAGGATCGCGCTTCGGGCGCGGGTTTGAAGCACTTTGAATCGCATGAGTCCCGAGAGTATCGCAGAAATTTTAAACTGTGAAATACGGGTCTTCAGGGGTGAATGCGTTGCGAAGTGCGGCGGGTTGTTCCGGGGTTTGAGCGGCATGGTTGATTTTGAATCCGGCCCCCTTATGATCGGAAACGTCATGGCCTGTTCCAAGATCGACCCAGCGCTGCACCAGTTGAAGAAACCAGACTGGATCCGGGTCCGCCTGCCCTCAAATCCGGTGTTTTTTTCAACCAAGGCGCTGGTTTCGGATTTGAAGTTGCACACGGTTTGCGAGGAGGCCCAGTGCCCCAACCGGTGGGAATGCTGGAGCCAGGGCACGGCGACTTTCATGATCGCCGGGGATCGCTGCACGCGGGCGTGCGGGTTCTGCGCGGTCACCACCGCGAAGCCGTTTGCGTTGGAGGAAGATGAGCCGCAGCGGGTTGCCGAGGCGGTTAAACGCATGCGCCTGAAACACGTCGTTGTGACGGCGGTCGCTCGGGACGATTTGAAGGACGGCGGCGCCGAACACTTCGCCCGAACCATCAGGGCCATCCGGGATTTGGACGACGCGATTGTGGTTGAAGTACTGACTCCTGATTTTCACGGGCGCGATGAAAACCTGCGCAGCGTCACAGATGCAAATCCGCAGATCTTCAACCACAATTTGGAAACGGTGGAGCGTCTGACTCCGATGGTGCGTTCACGGGCGAAGTACCGGTTGTCGCTCAAGGTGCTGGCGCGGGTGAAGGAAATCGCGCCCGGGATTACCACCAAAAGCGGTCTTATGCTCGGGCTTGGGGAGCAGGAGACTGAGATTTTTCAGGCGATGGACGATCTTCGCGACGCCGGGGTGCAGGTGCTCACGATGGGGCAGTATCTGCGGCCGAGTCCGCAGCACCTTCCGGTGGTCGAGTACATTCGTCCGGAGGTCTTCGAGCAGTACCGCGAAATCGCCTACGGCAAAGGTTTTGAATACGTGGCGTCCGGACCGCTGGTGCGCAGTTCCTATCACGCCGCCGATTACACGCCGGGGACCAAGCGGCATTGAGCGGCTGGAACCGGCGGGGAATCCCGCAGGATTCAGGGAGCCTACTGCTTCAGCCGGAATACGATCGGTACGTCAACGATCGTTGCAATCGGTTCGCCGTTTCGGGTTGCAGGCTTGAATTTCCACCTGCGGACCGCCTCTGAGGCCGCGCGGTCGAGGCGCTGGAAGCCGCTCGATTTTGAGACGGTGATGCTGTCTGCACGGCCTGCGGCATTGACCTGCACGCTCAAGAGCACCGCGCCCTCCTCGTTGGCGCGTTTGCTTTCATTCGGGTAGCTGGGCGGGGGATTGTACAGAGCGCTTGGCTTCGAGGTCGCGCCAGAGGCACCGGTTGCTCCGGTCGGGGTGCCGGGGTTCGCCGACTTGGTTGCGGCGGCGGCCGGCGGTGTGGGCGCCTTGACGGGCTTTGGAGGGGGCGGAGCGGGCTTCGCCTCCACCGGCGGGGCGGGTTGCTCTTCGACCTTGGCGACGGTCTCCTCCTTTGGTGGTGGAGGGGCCGGCGTGGGTGGTGGCATGGGTATTTCGCGGACCTCCGGGATCGGTACGGGCGGCGGGGTCTCGGGCACGACGATTGGGGCGGGCGGTGGCGGCGGCGGCAGTTCCGGCGTCGCGGCCTCCTCTTGTTTTTCAATGAGTTCCACCTCCACGTTCTCACTCTGGGTCTGCATCGAGAACTCGGCCGGCGTGACAATTGCCTTCGGGAGTCCGAATGCGACCAGCGCGTGCAGTCCGAGCGCGAGAAGCGCGCCCGCCCAGAGCCGAGCGCGATCCGCATCGGGAGCGTGGAGCGGCTGCCTGTGCAGAGAGCCGATCATTGCACGTTCTTTGTGCGGGTTTCGAAGGCGATCTTATTGATGCCCAGAGAACGCGCCGTATCAAGCACCTCAATGGCAAGCCCGAGCCGCGCGTCCTCGTCGCCGTTGATGAAGATTTTGAACTCCTCGTTACTGCTCTTGAGTGCTTCGAGCTTGGTTGCGAGTTCGGAGAGAGAGACCTCCTCCTTGTCCAAGTAAACCTGTCCGCTCGCGGTGACACTGATTGTACTAAAATCCTTGTGCTCGATCTGCTGGCCGGTGGCGGTGGAGGGCAGGCGCACGGGCACTCCGTGGCTTTTAACCATCGAGAGAGAAACCATCACGAAAGTCGCGAGCAAAAAGAACATGATGTCGATCAGCGGGATGATTTCGATCCGCGCGTGCCGCTTGCTGCGGGGGGAGGGGATGACGGTCATGGCTTTGCGGATTTGGAGGCGTTTTCGAGATGGATCTCCACGTGTGCCGCGGCGTCTTGGATCTCTCTCCTCGCGTGTTCCAGTCGGGCGTTGAGGTAGTTGAAGGGAATCAGAGCGGTGATCGCGACGCCCAGTCCGAATGCCGTCGCGATCAGCGCCTCGGCGATGCCTCCCGTAATCGCCGTGGGCGACCCAAGCTCGTTGCCTCCCAGCATGTTGAAAGAACCCATCATGCCCGTCACCGTCCCAAGAAGCCCGAGAAGCGGCGCGAGGGTGATGATCGTGTCGAGCGTGCTCAGCCCACGGTCGTATCGCGCCAGTTCACGCTCCGCCGCACGCAGAAGCGCGCTGGAGACGCTCTTCTCCCTGCGGTGCGACAATGCGGCGCAAAGGGTTCTCACAACAAAGTCCGAGCATTCCCGGCCGAGCTCCAGCGCCTTGTCGGGCTCCTGCTGCTCGACCGCGTCCAGCATCGCGTCCACCACCGAAGGCTGGCGGCGGACGCTTTCCGCGATAAGAAACAGAACGCGTTCGATCGCCACTCCGAGGGCCGCAAGCGAGCAGGCGAGAATCGGCCACATGATCGGGCCGCCTTTTTGAAACAGCGAGGGAATATCCGGCATATCCGTTGCGAGAAGGGGTGTTGTTAATGCAGTAAAGTTGCGATTGCGGGATTGTCTTAGCCGCGACGGATGGGGAATTCAGCAATCCAGCGGTTCGTCTACTATTTGAGAATGAGTCGCAATTGCAATACGAATCTGCGGAGGCGGCCTGCCCTTGGAGTCGTGATTTTTGCGAAAAAAGCGGCTGCCCTCGTCGGAGAGCAGCCGTTCTTTTGGTCAACCCGGTTGGCTGGAATGCGCCCGAGCGGGCTGGCTTTACTTGCCGGCTCTCTCCTTGTCCGAGAGCGCGCTCAGAAACACGGCGATGGATTTGGTGTCCGAATCCTCGAGTTTCCGGCCGAGTTGCAGCCACGCCATCTGGCGAACAGCGTCCTCGAGGTTTGGCGACTTGCCATCGTGGAAGTAGGGGGCGGTCAGGGCGATGTTCCTGAGGGAAGGCACCTTGAATTTGAACTTGTCGTCATCAGACTTGGTGACGGCCGCGCGGCCGATGTCCTCCGTGTTGGAGTAGGGGTTCACCGCGCCCATTTTTTGGTACGAGTTTGCCCCGAGGAGCGGTCCGTTGTGGCAGGCGATGCAACCCGTCGAGACGAAGGTGTTGAGGCCGTTGATTTCCGCAGAATTAAGGGCGGAGTCGTTCCCTTTTAGGAAATCGTCGAAACGGTCATGGGTGACCAGCGTTCTCTCGAAAGCCGCAATCGCTTTGGCGATGTTTTCATAGGTGATCGGCTTCGCGTCGTTTGGAAACGCCTTGGCGAATGCCTTGGGGTATTCGGGGACGGCGCTGAGTTTTTTCACGACTTCTTCCTCGCTGGGCATCGCCATTTCGCCCGGGTTGAGGATGGGGCCTTTGGCTTGTGCGGCCAGATCCGCGGCGCGTCCGTCCCAGAACTGGGCCATGTGGAAGCCGGCGTTTAGGACCGTGGGTGAGTTGCGGCCTCCCCGTTTCCCGAACGCCCCGGGGGACGTGGGTTCGTTGTCGACGCCGCCGAGTTTCTTATCCACGGCGTGGCAGAAGTTGCAGGATTGCGAATTGTTCGCAGAGAGGCGTTTGTCGAAGTAAAGATCCTTCCCGAGAGCGATTTGAGCTTCGGAATCCTTTTCCGCACCCGGCATCTTGTCGGGGAGCGGTTGGAAAAACGCACCGATTTTCGCGCGGACTTCAGCCGGTTTCGGCGCATCCGCTGCGGATGCGGGGTTGCCCGCGAGGCAAAGGGTGGCGGCGACGCTGAGACCGAGAATTTGGAATGGTGCGAGCTTCATGTTGATGATCGGTTTACGGTTGTTCGAACAATGCTTAAGGGCACGGACGCACCTTGGCAACTTGAACCGTGAAATTCGGGGGCGAAAACTGAGCTTGAAAAGCACCGCACAACCCCCGGCGGGATTGCCGGTTCGCGAAAGTTTTTGGCGTCGGACGCGGCATGTTGTGGCGGCCTGCATCCCGGCCAAAAACCCGCGCCCAGTGTGAACAGCGGCTCCCCTTTTGGATTTTGGATTCCGCCGCTTGAGACGGGTGTGCATTTTTGGCGTGCACCGCCGGTTTGGAGATTCTTGAAGGCAAATGATCCGTAAGGTTGACGCTTGGGGCGTGTTGCCTGTTTAGTTCTCGGCTGATTTCTTTCCTAACAACCTAAACCAACAACTAGCATCATGATTAAAATCGGTATCAACGGCTTCGGGCGCATCGGTCGCCTTGTTTTTCGGGCGATCTGCGACCAAGGACTATTGGGGAAGGAAGTGGATGTTGTTGCGGTGAACGATCTGGTGCCGGCGGACAATCTGGCCTATCTGGTCAAATACGACTCCACGCAGGGAAAGTTCAACGGGGAGGTTTACAGCACGAAAAGCTCGCCCAGCGTGGCCGAGGACGATGTGCTGGTCGTGGACGGGCATCACATCAAATGTCTTGCGGTCAAGGAGGGCCCTGCCGCGTTGCCCTGGAAAGCGCTCGGCGTTGATTACGTGATCGAGTCCACTGGGCTTTTCACCGAGGCGGATAAGGCCAAGGGTCATCTTCAGGCGGGCGCCAAAAAGGTGATCATCTCCGCTCCTGCGAAGGGTGAGGACATTACAGTGGTGATGGGCGTCAATCACCAGAAGTACGATCCAGCCAACCATCACATTATTTCCAACGCGAGTTGCACAACCAATTGCCTCGCTCCCGTGGTGCACGTGCTTCTGAAGGAAGGGTTCGGAGTGGCTGAAGGGCTCATGACCACCGTCCATTCTTACACGGCGACTCAGAAGACGGTGGACGGTCCTTCCAAGAAGGACTGGAAGGGTGGACGCTCGGCGGCCATCAACATCATCCCGAGCGCTACGGGCGCCGCGAAAGCCGTGGGTCTCGCCATTCCGGAAGTGAAGGGAAAGCTCACGGGGATGTCTTTCCGCGTGCCGACGCCGACCGTTTCGGTTGTCGATCTCACCGTGAAAACTGAGAAAGCGACGAGCTACAAGGAAATCTGCGACGCCATGAAGCGGGCTTCGGAGACGTACATGAAAGACATTCTCGGCTACACCGGGGACGAAGTGGTTTCTTCCGACTTCATCCACGACCGCCGCTCCTCGATTTTTGATGCGGGTTCCGGGATCGAGCTCAACAGCAATTTCTTCAAGTTGATCAGCTGGTACGACAACGAGTGGGGCTATTCCAACCGTTGCGTGGATCTGGTCCGGTACATTGCAGGGAAGTAAACTTTCGAAAGCTCGAGAATTTGGCGAGAAGGCGGCGTCGTAATCGGCGCCGCCTTCCGCTCGATTCATTTGACGAATAGCCGGTGCACAGCGGCCTTTCGTCGGAAGATTCAGCTGTGCCCCGTTAAACGACCTTTTTTCGATGTCAAAATTATCAGTCCGTGACTTGTCCCTTGCGGGGAAACGTGTGTTGCTTCGAGTCGATTTCAATGTGCCCACCGAGGTTAAGGACGGTGCGACGCGCATCACCGATGACACGCGGATCCAGGAGAGCCTTCCGACCCTCAACCATCTTCGGAATGCTGGCGCGAAGGTGATCGTGATGGCGCATTTCGGGCGTCCCAAGGGTGAGGTCAACCTCAAGTACACCCTGCGTCCGGTGGCGGAACACCTGAGCAAGATCATCGGCAAGTCCGTTCTCTTTTCTTCCGAGTCCACCGGCTCCGTTCCGGCCGCGATGGTGGCCTCGATGCAGAATGGCGACGTGTTGCTCCTGGAGAATGTCCGTTTTCATGCGGGCGAGGAGGCAAACGACCCGGTCTTCGCGAAGGCGTTGGCGGAATTGGGGGATGTTTACGTAAACGACGCGTTCGGCGCGGCCCACAGGGCGCATGCATCGACGGCGGGAATCGCCGCGCATCTGCCGCAGGCCGCCATGGGGCTGCTCATGGAGCGAGAATTGAAGTACCTGCAGGGCGAGCTTGCCGCGCCTGCGCGCCCCTTCGTGGTCATTCTCGGGGGATCCAAGGTTTCCGACAAAATCGGCGTGATCAAGGCCCTCATGGAGAAAGCCGACACGTTTTTGATCGGAGGAGCGATGGCTTACACGTTTTTCCGCGTGCTCGGGATCCCCACGGGCAACAGCCGCGTCGAAGCGGACAAGCTGAACTTGGCGCAGGAAATCCTGGATCTTTCCAAGGCGAAAGGCGTCCGGTTTCTGCTGCCCCTCGACAACGTGGAGACGCAGGAAATCAGCGCGACCGCGCAGCCCCGTCCAACGGGGTTGGTTTCGCCGCAGAAAGGCATCACCGAGGGATGGGAGGCTGTGGACATCGGTCCGGCGACGGTCGAGCTGTACAGCGCCGAGGTGGCCAAAGCGAAGACGGTTTTGTGGAACGGGCCTCTCGGGATTTTCGAATTGCCGCCATTTGCGAAGGGAACGCATTCCATCGCCAAGGCGCTGGCGGAGTCAGAGGCTGTGTCCATCATCGGCGGCGGGGATTCGGTTACGGCCGTCAAGCAGTTTGGATTCGGTGATCAGGTGTCCTTCTGCTCGACGGGCGGCGGTGCATCGCTGGAGTTGCTCGAGGGAAAAGTGCTCCCCGGAGTCGCGGCTTTGTCCGAAAAATAAAAAAGCCCAGCGTTTCGACTGATCCATCAATCCACCCAGTATCGACAGCCACTCAAACTCAGCGCTAACCCAGCACCACCCGTATGCGTAAAAAAATCGTAGCCGCGAATTGGAAAATGAACATGACGGTCGGAGAGTCCGTGGCGTTCATGGATACTTTCCTGCACGAGCTGGGTGCGGATAACAGTGTGGAGATTGTGATTGTCCCGCCCTTCACGGCGCTTGCGAAAGTGTCTGAGATTTTGAATGTGGGCCAGCAGGCGAAGCTTGGTGCGCAGAACATGCATTGGGAAAAGCCGGGGGCGTTCACTGGCGAAATCAGCGCCCCGATGCTGCGCGAACTTTACGTGCGCTACGTGGTGCTGGGACACAGCGAGCGGCGCACGCTCTTCGGTGAGTCCGATGAAGTGGTGAATAAGAAAACGCGGGCGGCAATCGACGCCGCACTGCGTCCGATTGTTTGCATCGGCGAGACGTTGGCGGAGCGCGATGCCGGCAAGGTGGAGGAGGTGCTCAACCGGCAGATCCGCGGCAGCCTTGCGGGTGTCACGGCGAGAGAGCTTGCGGATGTGGTCATTGCGTACGAACCAGTTTGGGCCATCGGCACGGGTCGCACGGCCACTCCGCAACAGGCGCAGGAAGCGCATGCTTTCATCCGCGCAAAACTCGCGGAACTCTGGGATCATGCGTCCGCGGAAAAAGTGCGCATTCAATACGGGGGAAGCGTCAAACCTCAGAATGCCGCTGAGTTGATGGGGCAGTTGGATATCGACGGTGCCCTGGTTGGAGGCGCCAGCCTGGATCCCCGCGGGTTTGCGGAGATCGTGAAGGCGGCGGTGCGCTTGTAGCTTCCTGATCCGAAGCGTCTGAGTTTTCTCCGGCGCGTTTCGAGCAAAACCTTGAATCAGGAACAGCATCCCGCGGACAGTCCGGTTGACAGACGCGGATGTGAACCTTCCTCTGAAGAATCGCGCTCGATTCGGAGCACGTTCATTCCAGACTGCGTGCGTTCGGTTTTCGCCGGAGCGCTTGAGCCCGCGTTCGGGACGTTTTTGCTGCTGATCGCAGTCCGCCGTTTTGACTCGAGCGCATTCGAAAAAGCATGGTTGGTGGCGGGGCCCAGCTTGGGCCTGATGTGCGGGCCGCTGGTGGTATCGGCGGTGGAGGAACTGCGGGTGCCGGCTGCGCGCGCGATTTGTTGGATCAGCAGCGTGTCGGCTGCTTTTCTGGCGGTGGCCGCGTTTGTCGAACACAGCTGGAGTTACGTTGTTTTGTCGATGATTGGGGGCATGGGACTCACGTCCACCGTGCCGCTCATGACGCAGGTTTATCAGAACAATTATCCCGCGGCTCGAAGGGGACGGCTTTTCTCTGGGGCATTTGTCATCCGCATTGCCGTGGCGGCGCTTGCAAGTCAGCTCATCGGCTGGTGGTTGACACGATCGCCTTCGATGTATTCCTCGGTGCTGCTGGTTTTCTCCGGGTGCGCTTTTGCGTCCGCGTTGTGTTGGATTTGGGTGCCTTCGGCGCCGCTTGTGAAGAACCCTCTTGCGCGCCATCCGCTGCGCGGCTTGCAGTTCGTGAGGGAGGACGCGGCGTTCCGGCGCACGCTGTTTTCCTGGATGCTCATGGGGGTAGGGAACCTTGTGATGTTGCCACTCCGGGTCGAATATCTGGCGCGCCCGTCGGAAACCGGGTTGCGCACGGCGGCGCAGATCGCTCTGCTGACGGCTGTGGTGCCGAATCTTGCACGCCTGATGACCAGCTCGCTCTGGGGCCGCGCGTTTGACCGGCTCAGCTTTTTTACGCTCCGCTCGGTTCTTAACTTTGGGTTTGCCTTGGCGATCCTCTCGTTTTTTACCGGTGATTCCATGGCGTGGATGTTGTTGGGAGCGATTTTGTACGGTGTGTCTGGAGCCGGCGGCGATGTGGCTTGGTCTTTGTGGGTCACTAAAATGGCCCCGCCGGACCGAGTGGCGGACTACATGGCGGTGCACACATTCTTCACCGGGCTTCGGGGTGTGGTTGCTCCAACGCTTGCATTCTACGCCGCCGAACACTTTTCAATCGAAGCCGTGGGCTGGTGGTGCGCCCTGTTGATTGTGTTGGCGAATCTTGTTCTTTGGCCTGAGATTCGAGCGCGCAGGAGATGATCACGATCGCGGCGGTGACTTGTTCAACCCGCGCGGTGGCGGATCACAATATTTCCAGCGTTCAATTTTGATGTGCAACGCGCTGCTGTTCGGTCTGTTCAAACAATCCGGTCTTGCGCGCCACGGTGCATTGTGCGGACAACGGGTGCTAATTCCTTGCAGACCGCGCCCTGCCGCCCTTTAAAGGGGGACATCAATGGCCCAACCTAATTACTCATTCGAAAAGCGGCAGAAGGAACTCGCGAAGAAAAAGAAAAAAGAGGACAAGCTAAAGGAGAAGGCTCTCGCGAAGCTTCATCCAAAGCCCGAGACGGAGGCTGGGCAGGACGCAGGCGGAAGTGAAGATGGGCTTGCCCCTTAGACGTAGCGGACAACCTGTTATTTGCTCAACTCCGGCCGCTGCCAGCCAACGATGCCGCCGCGCTGGACTTGCTTACGCAAAAGTGCGTTGAGTTCCTGAGCAACTGCCTTTTCCTTCGCCGCCAGATCCGTTGTTTCCTGCGGATCGTTTTTTAAATTGTAAAGCTCTTGGGCTCCAAACGGACTGTCCTGCAGAAGTTTCCATTCCCCTTTAATGATTGCGTCGATCGTCTTGCCCCCGTACTGGGGACCACCCTCGCGGCGGATGAAGTAGTGGCTTCGCTCGGGTTCCGGCTGCATTTCGCCCAGCAAAGTGGGAAGGAAGGTGATGCCGTCGATGTTTTTCGGTGCGGATTCGCCTGCCGCTTCACACGCCGCCGCGAAGATGTCCATGCTCATTGCTTGCCTCTCGGTGCTGCTGCCCGCCCTGATGCGCGCAGGCCAGCGTGCGGCGCATGGCACGCGTAATCCCCCCTCGTACATGTGCGTTTTACCACTGCGCCAAGGTCCGTTGTTTGCACCGCTGGAGAGCAGTCCGCCGTTGTCGCTCGTGAAGATGACAAGCGTGTTCTCTCTGAGATTAAGTTCATCGAGGCGAGCGAGCACTTTGCCGATCCCGTCATCCAAATGTTCGATCAGGGCCACCAGCTTTGCGCGTTTTTCATCAAGTGCCGGCTCTCGCTGTTTCACTTTCTCAAGCCACGTTCCGGGCGGCTGGACGGGGTCGTGCGGGGCGTTGTAGGCAAGGTACAAGAAAAACGGAGCCTTGAACGCAGCGCGCTCAGCAAGGTAATCGCACGCCCATTGACTAAACAAATCAGTAGCGTGGCCTTCGGGCGTCACTTCCTTCATTCCTTTTCGCATGAAATTCTGTCCGTGGCGGAGATGCGTCCAGTAGTCGTCCATCATGTCGCCAAGAAATCCGTGGAAGAAATCAAACCCCCTCTCAAGCGGCGTGTTCGGTGAGCTGATGCCCAGGTGCCATTTCCCGACAATCGCGCTGTGATAACCTGCCTGCTTCAACACCTGCGGGAGCAATGTCGCCGAGGGTGAAAGGTAGCCCCAGGAATTCGCCGGTTCCTCCTCCCGGATGACCCCCGGCACGCCGACGCGGTCCGGATAACATCCCGTGAGAAGGGCGGCGCGGGTGGGCGAGCAAACGCAGGAATTCGCGCGGAAATTGCGGAATGTCATGCCTTCTTTGAACAAGGAGTCGATGTGCGGTGTACGGACATCTTTTGTGCCGAACGCGGAATAATCCCCGAGCCCAAGGTCGTCGCATAGGATGACGAGAATGTTGGGGTGCGTTTGCGGAACCGCGCAGTGGGCGCGAAAATGAGGAAGCACACTCAGAAGCAATGCGAACAATGCAACACGGGGAGAAATTTTCATTTTGAGAATCGATGATGAACGGCTTGGCGCGACGCTGGATGTTCAGCACAGGAAAAAAAGAGCACGAGTTTTTTCGACTCGATTTTCTGAGGATAAAAAAGTGCGGTCCCGTGTGCGTCGTGTGGGGTTAAGTGTGCGCTCCCGTGTGGGCGTAGGTGTGGGTCTGAGTTTAGCTGACAACATTGATCCGCCGGAAAGCCCGCGCAGCTAGGACTGGATTTCGGTGATGGGACTCGTGCTGGAAGCAAACTGCTCGGCCTCGATGCCGAGCTGGTGAAGCATCGAGAGGAATAAGTTGCACAAGGGCTTGTTTTGCACCGTGTCGAAAGCGATGTGCCCCGCGTGCCTGAATCCGCCTCCCGCCAAAAAAATTGGAAGGTTGGTACAGTTGTGAACATTGGCGTCGCCGAGGTTGCTTCCGTAAAGAATCATCGTTTCATCAAGCAGACGTTTAGCCGTGGGGCTTTGCGTCGCGGCAAGCCTTGAGAGCAGGTCGCGCAGGTGGCGCATTTGTTGGATATCGACTTTTTGCAACTCAGCCAGCTTTTCCTTGGACTGCCCATGATGACTCAGGTTGTGGTACCCATCCCGGGTACGCTGTTCTGCATTAATTTCAAAAACGGGTGTCGCAAAGCCGTCCACCATCAGCGTGATGATGCGCGTGGAGTCCGAGTCAAATGCTAGCATCGCCGCATCCAGCATAAGCTGGATTTTCGGAAAAAACCGCGCTTTGTCGGTGATGTCTTTTGGTTCGCGGCTTTCGGTGGCGGGCTTGGGCTTTTGTTCCCATTCGCCTGAAACCGACAGCCGCTCTTCAAGCTCCCGCACTGAAGTCAGATACTGGTCAAGACGGCTTTTGTCGTTGTTGCTGGCGTTGCGTTGAAAACTGCGGACCTCATCACGAACGGCGTCAAGAATGCTCCCGCGGTCCCTCAGTTGCTGTAGTCTTGCGGCCGTAGTTTTCGCGTCTCCTTGAAGAAACATTTTGCGGAACAACGCCGCTGGGCTGTCCTCGGCGGGCAGCAAGACTCCGTCGCGGGTCCATGAGAGACTCCGGTTCGCCTTGTCGATGTTCACACCGAGGTTGAGGGTGGCGAACCGCGTTCGCTGTCCCATTTTTTCCGCGGCGAATTGATCGAGGGAAATGCTGTTGCGAAATCCGCTGCGGGTGGGGTCGCGGGCACCTGTTAAAAAGCAATTTTCCGTGCTGTGCCCGCCGGTTACTGCGGGATGCGACAGCCCGCTGAACACCGTAAAATCTGCGCGGAACCCGTTCAATTCGTTCAAATAAGGCGATAAAGTGAAACTTTTGCCGCTGTCTCTCGGGAAAAAGTGCTGCGGCAATACGCCGAGATTATTCGAGATTAAGAGCATTTTTTTAGAAACTGCGGAATGCGTGTTGCGCGCAAAGACCGGCGTCATGCTCTCAAGCATGGGAAGAGCGAGCATCACTCCAAGGCCGCGCAGAAAACGCCGCCTGGGCTGCGGGATGCTGATGTGGGGGGATTTCATGGGGAAAGCTTTGCTCCGAGGAAGATCTCGCTTGTCACAAGCGCGTGCAGCAAGTCTCTGACCCGATACCCGTCTCCGGCGCACGCATCAAGCATCGCTTCGAACTCTTCCCGATCGGCAAAACGCAATCGCGTTCCGGTTGCATAAAGAACGAGGTGCTCAAGAAGGCCTTTGGCAAGCTGGCGCGGATTCGCTGCGAGGTGGCGTTTGAGATCGTGGATGTCGTGGAAAGACTCGCCGCTTTGCAGCGTTCCTGAGGCGTCGACAGGCTTGCCGACAAAGTACGTGTATGGATGGCCCGCGGGATCGATGCCGGTGATTTTCTCCCCGCGTTCCATGACTCGGTAGTGGTCGCGCCAGGCTCCCATGACGTCGAAGTTTTCCATGGCGAACCCATAAGGATCAAAACTCGCGTGGCATGAAGCGCAGGTTTTTGACCCGGTGTGTTTGGCGAGCAAGTCCCTGATACTATTTGCGCCGCGAATGTCCGGCTCAATGGCCGGAACGTTCTTCGGAGGCGGCGGCACCGGTTGGCCAAGGATTTTTTCCATGATCCACACGCCGCGCAGCACAGGGGAAGTTGTGGTTCCATTTGCCGTGTGCTTCATGAGTCCGGCGTGGGTCAAAAGGCCGCCGAACGGACTGCCTGCCGGCAGGTTCACCTTGCGCATGGCCGAGCCCTTCACCCGCGGGAGGTCATAGTGCGACGCAAGCCTGTCGTTCACAAATGTGAAATCAGCGGATGCAATCGTGCCGGCAGGGAGATTTTCGCGCACCATCGCTTTCAAAAAAGCCTGAGTTTCGCGCTCCATGGAGTCCACAAGGTAGTCGTCTTTGCGATATTCGGGATACAGGCGTTCGTCCGGGATATCTCGGCGCAGTTTTCGCAAATCAAGCCATTCCGCGGCAAATGTCCTCACGAATGCGTCAAAGCGCGGGTCTTCTATCAGGCGGTCAGCCTGTGTCTTGAGAATGTCCCGATCCTGCAGGCGCCCGACCCTTGCAAGTTCCTGGAGTGTTTCGTCAGGGCGCGAGTTCCAAAGAAAGTGCGAGAGCCGGTTTGCAATTGCAAACTCGATATCCGGTTCCCCGGGGCGGGGTTCTGTCAGATAGAGGCAGTATGATGAACACAGAAGGGCTTGGTAACCGGCGATCATCGCGTCTTGCAAAAGCGAGCCTGCCGAAATTTTTGAGTGGATGACTTTAAGGAAAGGAGCCAGCGATTCTTCGCTGATCGGCCGCAGCCCGGCGAGTCCTGCAAAGCGCTTCAAAAGCCGAACGGCATCCTGCGCGTCGTGGCTGTCGGTTGGTGTATTATCAAACAGGATGCGGTGCGATTGCGGAGGCCAGTCTGGATCAGGGAGTGGGCCGCTGACCTCCAGCCATTGGATTGCGATTCCGCGATGTCCCTCGGGGGGCATCGGGGGATAATCGTAGAAAAAGCCGCCATCCGTGCGGATGAACGGCACGGGAAGTCCGAGTGGGCTGTATTCAAAAGTCTCGCCAGCTTTCAAGTGAATGACGGTTTCGAACTCGCGCGGTTCGGGTTGCAAATCCATCCACCCGCCGGTTTCGCGCACATCTCCCGAGACGTCCGGCCCGGACGGTTTGCGCGCGCGGAACGTCATGGGCAGAGGCTCGTGGGCAGGCACCAGGCGAAAGTCGCGCATTTGACGCACTGCCCGCCCCTGAAAACGCACCCGGTATGCGCCGCCCTGCTTTGCGATGAAGCCGCGCGGGTATCCGTAATAAGGCCAAGTTGCAGAGCGAAATAATGCCAGTTCCAGGGAGGGGTCAGCGCGCTGCTCCGGTGTCATGGCGCTTATTTCAGAATCCTTCAGCGGTACCAACCGATTTGCGCGCGCGAAAAACATCGCTTCCCGCTCACCGAATGTGGTGGCGCTTGGAAAGAGATTGATGCCTGTGAAACCGCGTGTCACCGGCGGCGCGGGAGGGAGGGCGCCGGCCGTCGCGGAGCGAAGTGCGCTTTCGGTGGCGTCGAGGTATGCATCAAGCTGCACGTGGGACATGTCCAGCAGCTCGGAAACTTTTGTGAATCCGTGGAAATCCCGGTCCTCCGGAAGTTTGTCGCGAATGTCGAGGTTCGGCAGTTTGAGTAGAATGCGCAGGTTGTTCTCGAATTCGGTTCTGGTGAGTCGGCGCATCGGGCCGCGGCCTTGGCGAAGGATATCGGCGCGATCCGATGCATGAAGCGCGTTGGCAAGGGTGGCGACGAGCTTTGCGCGCTGCGGATCGGGTAGGGTCTCTTTTTTAGGCGGCATTTCGCCTGCCTTGATCCTGTCATGGATGAGCACCCAGCGTTCGCGGAGAGACGCGTCTTGCAAGGTTTTTGGCAGATTCACCAGATCAAGGCCGCCTTTTGGATCTTCGGAATCGTGGCACTCGATGCACCGTTTTTCCAAAATCGGTTCAATCTCCTTTAGAGACGGCGGTTCCGCCTTGATTCGCAGCGGTTGCGCGAAAAGAGCCAGTGAAATAACCGCAAATAGCCCGTGAAATGATCTCATTTTTGTGGGCAACAGCGCATTCAACTGGGTGGGGATTGCAGATGCGAGACTGCGGGGTGGGATCAGGCGATGATCTCACGGATCACTCTTCCGTGCACATCGGTGAGACGGAAATCACGGCCTGAGTAGCGGTAGGTGAGCCTTTCATGTTGGATCCCCAGGAGATGTAGGATCGTCGCGTGTATGTCATGAATTTCGACGACGCCGTCCATGGGAAGATACCCGTAGTCGTCGAGTCGCCCGTGGCTATGGCCGCCTTTGAGGCCGCCACCAGCCATCCAGATCGTGAAACCCCATGGGTGATGATCACGGCCCGGAGACTTTCCGTAGAGCTCCGTGTTTGGAGTGCGCCCGAATTCCGATGCAAAGACAATCAGAGTGTCGTCCAATAGTCCGCGCGATTTGAGATCCTTTAAAAGTCCGGCGATCGGCCTGTCGATTGCGGATGCGTGTTCGAAGTGAAGTTTTTCGAGCTCCGAGTGTTGATCCCAACCACCTTTGACAATCTCGATGAAACGTACTCCTCGTTCCAAGAGTCTGCGGGCGGCCAGGCATTGGCGGCCAAAATCGGAGGTCGCCTTGCGATCCGCCCCGATGCCGTAGAGTTCGAGTGTGGCTGCGGATTCCTTGGTGAGATCTGTGGCTTCAGGCACCGCGTCCTGCATCACAAACGCTTTTTCATGGTTCGCGATGGCGGCTTCAATCGCCTGATTTTGCTGAACGGCTTCGAGAAACCCTTTATCGAGTTGGCGCACGGCAGCCATTTTATTGGACTGCAGGAGCTTTGATTTTTCCAAAAGCGCCAGATCATCCAAAGCCGCTGATCCACTCTGAAAGAAAGGCGATGCTTGAAGAGATGGCGGGAGAAAACCGTTGGTTCTGCACTGGCGCTTCCGGGATCCCATGACCACAAACCCGGGAAGATTCTGGCTTTCACTTCCCAGCCCGTATTGGGTCCATGCTCCGACGCTTGGGAATCCCTGCAGCAGCGAACCGCTGTGCAGGAAGCCTATGGCGCTTTCATGATCGGGTGAAGGCCCTGTTACGGCGTGCAGAAAAGTCAGGTCGTCCGCGCAAGAACCGATTTGAGGGAACAAATCGCTGATCATCTTTCCACTCTTGCCATACGCACGAAACTCCCACGGGCTCTTTAAAATTGCGGCGCTAGTGCGGCCCGTAATGTCTTCCTTGCGGCCGGGCACGTTGAGGGGCTGCCCATTTTCAGTCGTCAGTCGCGGCTTGAAGTCAAAGCTGTCGAGGTGCGACAAGCCGCCATCCATAAAGAACCAAACGACCCTCTTTGCTTTGGGGGCGTGATGGGGTGGCGAAAGCTGGATCGGCGAGCTGAAGGATTTGTCCGCTAAAAGGCTGTTGAACGCGAGCCAACCGAATCCCGAAGACATGGTTTGCAGAAATGCCCTGCGCGAATGCATCCGGTTTCCTGATGCTCGGAAGAGCTGCGGAATTTTCATGGGTGGCGAGAGGGTTAAGGGAGGTACAGAAATTCCTTGGTGTTCAGCAGCACGTGGCAAACATCGGTCCAAAGACGAGCATCGCCGGTTTGAGCATCATGCGGAATTTGATACGCATGAGCCTGGTCTTGCACGAATGCAACCAGGGTTTGGATTTCGGCGGATAAAGGCCTGCGTCCGAGTGCTTCAAAAAACAACCGCTCAACCCTCTGATCCAGCGAGATGCTTTTCCCGTCGCGAAGGCTTTTCGCCGCCCACGCACGCGCCTGCTCGTGCACGAAAGCGTTGTTTAAAAGCAGAAGGGATTGTCCCGGCACGTTGCTTGAGTCGCGGGATCCCTGCGTTCGAGATGGCTCCGGAGCGTCAAACATGACCATCAAATGGTTCTGAGCCTCGCGCTTGATGTACTGGTAGATGCCGCGTCGCTGGTTTGCCGGGCCGGGTCCGTTTCCAAGGTCTGAAGGGCCCGTGTAGCCGTACATCAGAGGGTTCAGTTGTCCGGAAACTGCAAGCAAACTGTCGCGCACCGCCTCCGCACGCAAACGCTGCATGGGCATGTGTGAGAGGAGGCGGTTTGCAGGGTCTTTTTTCTGTGCCTCCTCCGACGGTGCGCTGGCCGTACGATACGCCTGAGTGGTGAGTAAGTAGCGGATGAGTTCCTTCATGGACCAGCCCTGCTCTACGAAGTAAGTCGCCAGATGATCGAGTAGTTCCGGATGGGTTGGCTTTTCTCCCATGGCGCCGAAATTGTCTACGGTGCCGACGATTCCTTGCCCGAAAATCCAGCGCCAGATTCTGTTCACCATGACCCGCGCGGTGAGCGGATTCCGCGGCGAAACCAGATCCTGCGCCAGTGAGAGCCGCGCACTCGCCCCTGCAGGATAGCAGTCTGCGCCGCACACCACTTCCAAATACCGACGAGGCACCTGCTCCGCGGGCGAATCCGGCGAGCCCCGCCGCTGCATCGGCGCATCGAAACCGGGCCCTTCTTGCGCCAGAGTGGCGGCTCTCTGAAATTTAGGAAGTGACTCCTCCAGCCTCCGGTAGTCCAAGGCAAGTTCCTTCAGAGGCTTCGGGAACTTCCCGATCTGATTGCGGACCAGCCCTTCGGCCATGAGCCAGTTCAGCAACGCGACCTCCTCCGGTGATGCTTTGTCCTGCATCCAGTGATCGACGGCCTTCTCGCAAACCGCCTTCCAAAGCGCGGCCCAGTCGGCGTCCGGTTGGCTGTCGCCCGGGGCTGGAATGAAGAGCAGCGGGGTTTTCAGTTCGTTTTGAGGCGGGCTTGGACTTTCATGTTCGACGATCTGCTCCACTTCAAACCAAGAGCGGCCGGTCTGATCTTTGGCCGTCATTTTAAAAAAATTGCCGCCCGCCTCCGATCGCCGGAAATGAGCGACATCGTCCTTTGTGAGAATCTCCAGGTATGAGCGGCGCCCCTGCCAGCTGCGCTGGTGCCCGACTTTCACGGTCACCCAGTTCGAGAAGCGGTTTTCAAAGTGAGCCACTTTGTATCCTTGGGCGATATTCTCCATTTGCTGGAAGTTATGTTGGATAAGCCTCACGTGGCCCGCATCGCCGCCCGCTACTTTGAGGCTGACATACTGGGTTTGGAGTTTGAAATCTGGCGAGCGCGCGACCGCCCCGTGCTTGCGCGAAAGCCTGTCAGACGCGATCCCCGGCGCCACGATGCGTTCCACGAATTCTTCCCCGGACGGTGCCACCGCAAAGTCGCTTCCTGCTTGCTGGACCGTCTCGGGAAGCACGCCGGAAAGGTGCCAGCCTGCTGCGCCGCCGGAGAAATCCGCGATAATCTTGAAGCCTTTTTGGTTTTCGTCCGCACGCTTTTTGGAGTCGTGAACCAGCCTCGCTTGGGCCTCGGCGAGACCCGTTCGCCAATCTTTGGAGCCTGCAGTCCTAAGCGCGGTCCAAAGCGGATAGAGCGGGTCGCTCATTTCGACTTTTTCGCGTTTCAGCAGCCGGCTCCAAATTGAATTTGGCTCAGCCTTCGCGGCAGACCCCGAATCGAGGATCGTCTTCAACGCGGCGCCCTGTTGTTGGAGGTCCTCCTTCCAAAGCTTCTCCAGTGCGGATTTGATTTGGCCTTTGAGAGCCTGGAGTTCTGCGACGCCGGTCCGGCGCACCTCTGGTGTATCGATGATTGACTGGCTTTGCCTCGAACTCGCGAGGGCACCGAAAATTCCGTAGTAGTCGCGCGTGGAGACAGCGTCAAACTTGTGGTCGTGGCAGCGCGCGCATGCGATGGTCAACCCTTGGAACGCCTTTCCAAGAGTGTCGATCTGGTTCTCCAGCATCTGCGCTTCTTCAAGCGCGACATCCGTCGCAGTGGAGGAGACTTCCATCAACCGCATGCATCCAGTGCCGATCGGCGACTCATTGATTTTGAGTTCTTGATTGATTCTCGGAGAAAGCAGATCGCCCGCAATGTGCTCCTGTACGAAGCGGTCGTAGGGGACGTCTCGATTGAAAGCCCGAATCACGTAATCGCGGTAACGCCACGCCTCGGGGATCGGGTAGTCGCGCACGTACCCGCCCGTCTCGCCGAAGCGCATCAAGTCCAGCCAGTGGGCGGCCCAGTTTTCGCCGAACGCGGGATCCTTGAGATATCGATCCACCAGACGCTCGAAAGCGCGCGGCCCGGTGTCCTTTAGGAATGCATCCACTTCCTCCGGTGCCGGCGGCAACCCCAGGAGTGCAATTTTGAGCCGCCGTAGAAGAACTTCCGGGCGTGCGGGCGGGGCCGGAGTCAGGCCCGCCTGTTGCATTTTTGTGAACAAAAACCGGTCCACGGGATGTCCCGCCCAAGTCGGGTGTTGCACCTCCGGGGGAGGTACGGATTGGACCGGCTTCCATGCCCAGTGCTCGCGTCGTTCCTCCAATTTTTGAGACCAGGACTGCTGCGCAGCTTCCTCCGCCGTGAGCGGTTTTTCGGGAATGCCGGGCAGTCCCATGCGAACCCACCGTGTGAAGTCTGCAATGACGCCGTCCGAAAGGCGGGCTTCTCCCTTTGGCATTTTAAGGTCGCCACTATCGTGACGAAGGGTTTGGAGCAGCAGACTGTTTTCGGGATGTTCACGGTCGAGCAACTCGCCGCTTTCACCCCCTTTTTCGAATCCGCCACGGTAATCAAGGCGCAGCCCGGCCTTTGTTTTTTGCGCGCTGTGGCACTCGAAACAATGGTTTAAAAGAACCGGGCGAATCCGAGATTCAAAAAAAGCCGGGCCCTCCGGATCGATCGATGCGGCTAACGTGTGGAATGCAAAAAATCCGGCAAACCACAATGTGTTGAAAAGCGCCTTTGAAAAAAAACGGAACGCTCCAACTCGCCCGCGCCGGTTTAAAAGCGAAAGCGTCGGTTCTTGAATTGGTCTATCGGATGCGTTCGGCATGCGTTTCGCTGTTGAATTAACGCCGCACATTCAAGCACTGCTCGACGCGCTCACTGTCATAGTGATGCACGTTGGTGATCCGCATTTCCTCAATTCCGGTGCTTTTGTCCACGGGCCCTTCAATCTGATCCACGAGTTGTTCGCGTTTGAGTCGCCAGACAACCTTGAATTCAGAATTGATCTCCACCAAAAGGTCGCTGCTTTCCTGTGGTTCTTTAAGATGGTAATCCCCGCAAGCCACAAACCAGCCGCCGGCTTGGCAACACTGGAGGCCAAGCAGGTAGCGGCATGAGATGCCAAGGTTTTGAGCCGTCCAGCAGGCCAGTTTGTTGCCGTCTTTGTCGAGGCGCAGCAGTTGGCATCCCGTGGAGGTTGAGACCAGCAGGGAACCGTCGATGGATTGTACAATCCCAAATGCTTTTTTGACTGTTCCCGTGTGAGTCAGCATCGGGTCGATGGCCATGGACTGCAGAATATTTCCGTCGCCAGAGCCAACTTTCAGCACGGTTTTTCGGCCGTATTGGCAAACCCAAAATGCGTTTTCAAAGGGTAACGCCCGGATCGTTCTGTATCGAAAGTGTATCGGATCCTCGGAGAGATCGGGCAGCGGGGTAATGCCAAGAAGGGCTCCCGTTCGGTCCAGCGTGCAGATTTGGTTTGCGGCGCTATCCACAAACGCGAATCGCGAGCCCCCATCCCATACGGCGCAACTGTTTGCTTCTGCATGTCTTTCGCCGCCGCTCGCGGCATGCTGCATCACAAGGCGCTTTAACCCGTCGAAGACAGCCAAGCCGCCTCGGTGGACGTAAGCAATGCCGCCGTTAGGGAGCCGCCATGCATCGTAGATGCCGGTGTGGCCCGGATGTTTTAAGACGTCGGTGACCTTGCCTTCGCGATTGACCTCGATGACCTGGGTGTCCGCGGCAAGCAGGAAGCGCTCCTCCGCTTGAAGAGTCATGGTCGCAGCGACAGCGATAAGAAAAATCGCGTTCTTCATCGGGTGTTTGCCTTTGGATTGAGCGCACGTGTGACCATGTCTCCGGCTTTCTTTACCGTGAATGCGATCGCTTGCATGCGCTCCTCGCTCAACCGCTGGCTTGGGCCGCTGATCCACAGACTGGCGATCGCGTCGCCGTCAGGGCCCAGAATCGGCGCGCCCAGACAGTTGTGTCCCTCGAGGTGTTCACCCACGTCAAACGCGAACCCCTGCGCGCGGACTTCCTCGAGACATTTCAGAAACTCTTTCCGGTTTGAAATGGTCCACGGATGAAAGCGCTCGAACTTCATGCCTCCGATGATTGCGTCCCGCTCCGGCTTCTGCATGAACGCAAGCATCGCTTTTCCGGGTCCGCTGGTGTGGAGCGGAAAACGCGTGCCGCGTTCAACATAAAACTTGATCAACGCCCGCCCTATGACCCGCTCAAGCACGATCCCTTCGTGCCCTGAGATAATCCCCAGATGTGCGGCTTCGCCCGTCTGATCGCTCAACCAGCGCATCGCAGGTAACGCCGCCTCCGTCAGCGGCACGTCGTCCACGACCGGCTGGCAGAGCGCCAGCATCTGCGCTCCGATGCTGAATTTTTTGTCCGCACCCCTCACCACGTAACCGTGAGCCAGAAGCGACTGCGTCACGCGGTAAACAAAATTGACTGACAGCCTGAGGTTCTCCGCAATTTCGGAAAGGGTCAGTCCGCCCGAGGAGTCTCCGAGGGAACGCAGCACGGCCAGCGCTCGATCCAGACTTGGCGTGCTGAACCCCGAGTCTTGGACTGGGGATGTTTTTTTGAGGGGCTTGGTTGTCTTTGGCCGCATTTTCTATATCTGAAAATAATTACGATATGTAGAAAATTTGGTTCGTAAAGCTTTTGGAACTGCCAACGGGGGGGGGTCCGAGGTTTTTTTGGAGCCGTTTCAGGTTGGCCGCGGCGCGTGGAGGGCGAAGACGGGGCGCCATGGGTATTCCGGCACCGGTCGTTTGCCGGGGGTCGTGCGAGTCGGAGAGGCGAAATCCTCAGCTGCGGTATTCGGAGCTTGACTGCAAAGTGCTTCACAAAATCCACTTGGAGGGCCCCGCATCCTTATGCCCCCCCTCTCAAATCCGCATGCAGGCTTCCGTTGCACCCGTCGCGAGTGGCTCCGCATCGGCGGACTCGGCGCCTTGGGTGTGTCGATGCCATCAGTGCTTGCCGCGCAGCAGGGTGCGTCCCCGGCGGGGTCTTTTGGTCGCGCCAAGTCCTGCATCATCATCTTTTTGTCTGGGGGACCGCCCCAGCATGAAACCTTTGATCCAAAGCCGGACGCGCCACTGGAGATTCGCGGGGGGTTCGGATCGATTCCGACATCGGTTGCCGGAATCCACTTTGGCGAAAACCTTCCGAAGACGGCGAAGGTGGCCCACCACATGGCGGTGATCCGTTCCATGACGACGGATATCAACAGCCACTCGACCAGTGGTTACTTCATGTTGACGGGGTACCGTCACAATTCGAAAGCGGAAAGCATGCCTCCCGATCCAAGCGACTGGCCCGGCATTGCCGCTGTCGCTGGAGCGCTGTTGAAAGGCGGTGCATCACCGATGAGATCCGCAGTGATCCCGGAGCCTATCGCGAACAATCCGAATATCCTGTGGCCTGGTCAGAACGGCGGCTTCATGGGGCCGACATGGAATCCTCATCTGTTAAGCTGTGACCCGACCATGGATCGGATCCACATTGAAGGATTGAGTCTGCCTGAGGGAATTGGCGAGGTTCGCATGAGCGATCGCACAAATTTGCTCGCGCAGATGGATGATCATTTCGTGAGAACCGCCGAGAGTCCGTCGGTGGCGGACTTTGGACGGATGCAGCAGCGCGCATTTGAAGTGATTCATTCGCCGAAAAGCAGGCAGGCTTTTGAGTTGGACCGCGAGAAGTCTTCGGTTCGTGATCGGTATGGCCGTCACAAATTCGGACAGAGCGCGCTGCTTGCGCGGCGATTGGTGGAAGCGGGCGTTCGCCTTGTTCAATTGAACTGGCCGCGGGAAAATGGAGATACCATGATCGGAAATCCGCTTTGGGACACCCATTCAAAGAATGCGGAGCGGATCAAAGATGTGCTCGCACCGCAGTTTGATGTGACCTACTCAACCCTGCTTGCGGATCTTCAGGAGCGCGGTTTGCTCAAGGAGACTCTGGTGGTAGTCATGGGTGAATTTGGACGCTCGCCCAAGATCAACGCGTCGGGCGGGCGAGATCACTGGGGGCAGGTCTTCTCGGTAGCGCTGGCGGGAGCGGGCATTCCTGGCGGTCAGGTCATCGGCAGCAGCGATAAAATCGGCGGTTCGCCCTCCGACAGGCCGATTTATCCGCCAGACCTTGCTGCGACGATTTTTCATTTCCTTGGATTGAATCCTTCCTCTGAGTTTTTGGATCCGCTCGGGCGCCCGCGGATGCTCACAAACAACGGCACGCCCCTCAAGGAGTTGATCGCATCGTAGGCGCATTCAGGCGGGTGAGGTGCGCAGACCCGTCTGCGCTTCGCGCCGGGCCGTTTGATGTAAATTTTCCGCGTCTAAACACTTTCGCCATCCATGAACACCCTTCTTACTGCATTCATCGCCTTGATCCCCGTGGCTTCATCGTTTGCCGAGCCCGGCGAGCTTCCCAAAACGCGGATGACCGTCCGGGGTAAGGAACTCTACCGTGATTCTCTCGCACGCTTGCCGGAGCGGACTACTGACAAGGTGCGTACTTTCGCCAGCGGATTCAATGGATGGCGCTTTAGCACGGAGCCAGAGGGAGGGAAGGGCGGGCGTTGGGAGGCGTCTGATAACGCGTTTCACGGGGTGGAATCCCCGGGTGCAAACCATCCCGCCACCGCGTCGTACGGAATCACATTTCAGGATGCAGTCATCCAAGTTGAAATCCGACTCAATGACGTGCCTGCCGAGGGCCGCAAATACCGCTCGGTTTTCGTGAAGGCGACGGACGAAAAAGACTACGTTTGCGGCCTCTTTCTGGGGCAGGGCGGACTCAATCTTGTTCCTTATTCGGGTGAACGGACCAATCCCGCGACCAAACAGCGGGAAAAGGATCCCCAAGTTTCCATTCAACACTCCCTTCAACTGAATGAGTGGTACACGGTGATTCTGGAACTGAGGGGCAGCGAAGCGGTGGGAACGGTTGCAGGCAAGACGGTGAAACTCAGAGCCCCGCTTCTCAGCGCCCCGAAGTGCAGCGTCATGCTCGGGGTTGGAACGGATGCGAGCTTCAGGAACCTGCGCATTTGGGAGGCACTGCCGAATCCTGATTGGAAGACGGAAGAATAGGCGGAATTCGCTGTATCCGAGTAAATGGGCTTCGCTGTTTTTAAATTGATGAGAACCTGTCTTTTGATTCTTGCCTGTTGTTTTCCAAAGACCATCGCAACGCTTGCAGAAGGACGCAATCAGGGAGGTTGAAGCGCATGCGTGGGAGAGATTCAGCAGGGAAGATTTTTTCAAGTCGAGCGAGTCGCAGGGCTGCGGACTCAGTCTCCATGCTGTTCTTAGTTTTACTCATCCTCGCTCCGGGTTCCCTGCGAGCGATCGATGAACTTGGCGGCACAGGAAGGCCGGAGCGATGGGCCGCGAAGATCTCGAACCAGTCGAGTGTGCATGCGAACGCGGTTGCCCGCTTGATGGTGGAGGGATGGCGTCGCCGTTTGTGGGTGTTGTATCCGGTTGAGAAGCTCAGGGCGGCAGACGAGTTGAGCACCGAAAAGCGCTGCGAATCGGTGAACATTCAAGCTGCGCGAGGGGAAGCGGAGCCTCTTGTGATCGTGGTGCGAAGCGAGGTTCCGTTGCGGAATGTCTCGGTGTCCTGTGCCGATTTGATTTCCGAGGACGGTACGGTCTTGAGCTCCGCAGCGGTGCGATTCAAGCGGATGGCTTATGTCTATGTGGACGAGCCCAGTGGGACGAGGATGAAGGCGGTGATGCCGTATGAAACAGGAGTGGGTGAATATCCCGATCCCCTTCTGAACGGCTCGGGCGACGCGCGCCCGAATCGAAATCTTCAATTTTTGGTGACGGTGACGGTGCCGAGAGATGCGCGTCCCGGGACCTACAGGGGGGCGCTTCGGGTTTCGCACACGCGAGAGGCTTGGATGCCTGCGGACAAGCCGAGTGAAGAGGTGTTGCCGATGGAATTGGCCGTGCGCGCGTTCGCCCTGCCCGAGGTTTCGCCGCTGTTGAACACCTGTGTGATGTCAACCAAAAGGCTGCCGGAATGGCTTCAAACGAGAGGGTTGGAGCAGGGCATTCACGAAGATTTTTCGGCGCACTTTCAAACGCCGGACCCGCTGCCCTCGCCGGTTGTGCGGATTTCAAAAGAAGGCGAGCTGACCGTGGATTCGCAGGATTGGGAAAAGAGCGCCGCGGCGTTGTTTGAAAAGGGGAGCACGGCCCATCTTTTTCTGCCCGTTTGGAGCATGTTTAAAACTGGCGAGATGCAGGGGTTGTACTTCTTGTGGCACTTTCCGGCAGTCACCAAGCAGCGGTGGTTCGGTGCTCTGATTTGCGAGGAAAACGGGGAGTTGCACCCGGATTTCGAAGCGCGGTTCGGGGCGTATTTGAAGCACATGCACGCGCTGCTCGAGCGGCGTGGCTGGCTGGACCGTTTTTTTGTCGCAACCATGGATGAGCCCTACACGTATCACACCAGCGACCGTGCGCAGGATATCCCCGCGAACAACTACCGGGTGATTCGTAACTTCGTGCAGTTTCTGCGGAAGACGGCGCCCGGTTTGCGGACATTTGCCACGGCTGACCCCCACCCGGACTTGAATGGATTCATTGATCACTGGTGTTTGCGGAACCTCGATCACGCCGCCGAGGCGCGGGAAAGGGCGAGGAACTTCGGGGAAGTGGTGACCTTTTGTGACAATTACCGGACTTTCATCGACTACCCCGCAGTAAGCGCGAGAAGCTTCGGGTGGCTTGCCTGGAAATTCGGAGCGCGCGGCTGGCTTACCTACGAAACCTTGGGTTCTTTTGCTGAGGCGTGGGAGGGGCCGGTTTTTGTTTATCCCCAATTCAGTGGAAGCACCGTGTGGGGAATGGGGCAGATGTTCTATCCTGACACCCATGGCGCGGGGTCTGTTGCCCCGAGCTTGCGTTGGGAAATGATGCGGGAAGGCGCGGAGGATTATCAGTACTTGTGGCTTCTTCAGAAAACGCTGGAAGGACTTCCCGAAGCGTTGACGCAAACGGAGGAGGCACGAGAGGCGGTTCGGATTCTCGCCGATTGCGCGGGTGAAGTGGTGGGAGGGACGGGGGACGCAGAGGTTTCGAGCATGGAACGCAAGCCAAACGCCCAGGGCAACCTCGTACCGATGAATCTGCGCAAGCGCGTGGGTGATCTGATTGAAAAACTACGCAGGTAAATTTTACTCCGTTTCCACCTGCTTTTGAGAGAAGTTCCTTCAAATGCCGCGCGGAGTCGAAGTATGAGTTCCCGAGCGAAGAACCACCCAGAAAATTTCAGATTATGAAAAAGCGTCTTTCGAAAATTTATTTCGCCGTATTGGCGCTCGGATTGATGGGTGTGCGGCTTGATTCCGCGTCGCCGGGGAATCCTGAGTCATTTCCGCTGTGGCCGCGTGAGGCTCCAATCGGTGGCGGTGCGACCGCGCCATCGAAAGCCACGTTGACCGTGCACGTTCCCAAGACGTCCACGGGCGTCGCGGTTGTGATTTGTCCGGGCGGGGGATATCGCGGAAAGGTGACAGGAGCCGAGGGGCATGGCATCGCCCAGTGGTTGAATCAGAACGGCATTGTCGGGGTGGTATTGGAGTACCGGCTTCCGAACGGCAATTCGTTCTTGCCGCTGGCTGATGCGCAGCGCGCGATCCGAACGGTACGTTCGATGGCCTCCGAATTGAAGGTAGATCCCGCGAAAATAGGAATTATGGGCTTCTCTGCCGGTGGCCATCTTGCATCGACGGCTGGAACACATTTCGAGGGCGGCTCGGAGGGTGCGGTGGATCCGGTCGAGCGGTTGTCTTCAAGGCCTGATTTTATGGTGCTTGTCTATCCAGTAGTGACGATGGGGCAGGGTGGGCATGCAGGTTCAACGAAGGCGTTGCTTGGCGATTCACCCACCCAAGAGGAGATCCGTAATTTTTCAAACGAAAAGCAGGTCACTGCAAAAACGCCGCCCGCATTTATGGCGCATGCTTTGGACGACAAGGCGGTGCCGCCAGAAAACAGCATTGATTTTTACAAGGCGCTTAAAGCTGTGAACGTTGCGGCGGAATACCTAGAGTTGCCGTCCGGCGGACACGGGTTGAATGGTTACAAAGGGCCGATGTGGGATGCGTGGCAGACGCAATCCTTAGATTGGCTTCGCAAGATTGGAATGCTGCCGGTGGCGAGATGAGACGCGGGGAGATTCGCCGCATCATCGAGTGGATTGCCACGCGCGGGTGAGAAGCGGATGCTCACGGACACGCCTGCTGATTCGATCACTCTGATTCCTTGAAAGGTGGTTTGGAGAGATCGATTTGGTAGAGCACCTGATTGTATTCCCAGCGGGGGGTGGGCTGTCTGTTGCGTGAGAACATCGTCGTGTAGGTGCCCTCAAAGTGAATGATCGGCGAATTGGTGCTGAAAAATTCGGGGTGAAGCACGGGATTGTAGAAAGTGTAGTCGTCATGCGAGAGAACCTTCCGGGCATTCACCCACGGACCCTCGGGTTGGGCTGCTTCGGTCAGCCAGATTTCGCCAAGGGATGAAGTTGCTCCGCCTTTCTGCGTGAAAATTGCGATCCACTTGCCGCTCCATGGATGCCAGGCGATGTGGCCTGCGTGGACTGGGATGGGCTCGCCTGCGGGCGTCGCAGCAGTGCTGCTGGGGCGGATCGGTTGCCATGTGTCCGGGTTCTTCCATCCCTCGTATGTCGCCGGTGTGCGGAGGGTTGGAAAAGGGTTGCAGAAGAGGATCCATTTTAGGCCTGCCGCATCGGTCCACGGGACTGCGTGGCCGTTGGGCACCGGCGGCGGCTCCGGTTGGGCGGCATTCTCTGTCCAGATTGTCGTAAGCGGAAGAAAGAGCTTTTCGCGCGGATTCCACTCAACAAGGTCCCAGCGGTAGGCGTGCAGTTGTCCCTTTACTTTCACCGCGGCAGCGACCAAATGCGGCGCGGCGTTCACGTCGGGAAGTGTGATTGCGCCCCAAATCCAGGTCGGCCCTTCGCCGGGGACCTGGGACACGCCGCGCGGACGTTCGCTTCCGGAAGATGCGGCGTTTGCGCGCGCGGTGAAATAGTCGTAGGGTGGCCGGAGCGGCGGCTTCGCGGGAGGCGCAAATTTTTCGGTCGTTGCTCCCGAGACGTTGAAGATTCCCAAGGGATGGTGAGCAAGATTGGTGTCGCCCCAGAACCAATGCAGGAGGCCGCCGAACTCCGCGGTGACTACGCTGTCGCAACCGAGTACTCCGCTCTCCTTCCATGCAATTTCCTCGCCCAGCTTTTGGGATTCCGCGAACAAGCCCGCGCCGGTGAGTCGGCCAACGCGTCGCGCAATGATCTCGCGTTGAAGTTCCACGGTAAACGTCTTGCCGTGCTCGGGTGTGATGTGGATCCCGCGATAACCAAATCCATCGGCTTTCACGCTATATCCATGGCCGCGCGCCTCAAACCAAGTCTCCCGACCCATGAGCTCGGGCAGGTCGCAGGCGATCACGCCGGCGTTGTCCGAAACGAGGCGGACGCCGTGCACGGTGCGGAGCTCGACGCCGGGCACGGGCCATCCGTCTTCTTTGTCGATGATTACAAAGCGGCAGGGTTGCCCAGCCAATGAGTAAGTTGTTGCTGATAAAAGCAGAAAACAGATGGCGGTGCGCATGCTCGCAGTCTGGGTTCTAGCGCCACTGATTCAAGCTGTTACGTTAATGGGGGAGTGCCAGCAAGCTGACGGTGCGTATCCTGCGGGTCAATGCTTAGCCTGTTTGGGACGGTTGTGATCTAGGGGCTCAGCCGTTCCAAAGGCGATGAGCGCATCACGTTCATGGATTTTCGGAATATGCGTCCGAAAAATCATGGGGCTTAAAGCCGCCATTTTCAACATCATGAAAACATGACTGGCGTGAATCAACGCGCGCCATTGGAAGTCGCCAACATTGTCAAGCTTGGTTCAATCATTTTTGGTTGGATGTCGCTTTAAAAAATTCCCGTAAAAAAATAAGGATGAGAGCTGTGCAACCCGTGCACTCGATGGGCCTAGATTGCAAGTGAAGAACCAGGCCACGCCCTGAAGTATTCTGGGAACTTTCCGGAGGATCGCGAACACTTGGCTTACAGAGAGGCGGTGGCTCTCAAACGTTGAAGTCAAATATTGATGTTTGCTTCTATGCCTGGCGCGTACAACACGGGGTTCGGCGTTAACGGATGCGCTCGCCTCATTTGTGCGGGCGCGGGTTTGTTTTTTTTCGGACTTAAGACCAAGCCATGCGTGCCGATAATAGCAGTCCGGAGACTTTTATGCTGATTGCGTGCATGGCGTGTCCACTCACAGTTGTAACTAAGACTTCGTTCATTTTATGGCGCTAACGATCAACACAAATACTTCTGCCTCTCATTCCGCTGCAAACCTGACGCGTTCTTCTGATTTGATGCAGAAGAGCCTGATGCGTCTCTCCAGTGGTTCGCGAATTTCGTCGGCTTCGGATGATGCCGGGGGACTCGCGGTATCCATGAAGCTTGCTGCATCCCTGAAACGAAATGATGTCCAGTCGGCAAACGTTGCGAACGCGCTGGCTTTTCTTCAGACGGCGGCTGGATCGTTACAGAGTGCTGCAGCGGTGTTTGAACGTCTCTCCGAGCTTGGTACACTGGCATCGGATGTCACGAAAGCCTCCGGAGATATCGATAATTACGCCACCGAGTACAATGCGCTCGTAACGGAATTGAGCAAGTTGACTGAGGACACATTCAATGGGCTGAGTCTATTTTCGAGCACGAATGGGGGGGGAAGTTTGACGGTGTTTTTGTCAGAGGACGGGCGTCAGTCGATGACGATCACGCAAAACAACCTTGCGGACATCATCAATAACATTTCAGCTTTAAGCCTCGTGACTGGCTCGACGGTTTCGACTGCGGCCAGCGCTATCCAAGATCTCGCCAATGAGATCGCGATAAATGGCGCTCAAACATCACGCCTCCAGTTTGCTTTGGACTCCTTGAATACAGGCGAAGTCAATCTGGAATCTGCGAGGAGCAAGATTTACGACGTCGATGTTGCCTCGGAGACAACCAAACTTGCCCGCGCCAATATCTTGGTGCAGTCAGGCGCAAGCATGCTCGCGCAGGCAAACGCGGCCAGTCAGGTGGCGCTGAAATTGCTGCAGTAGTTACTGGTCACGGAGGAGGATCAGGCTGCCAAGGCAGCTGCGGTTGGGACAGATCGGTAGACGGGTGTATAGGTTCCCGCAGGGCTCCGATTTCTCGCGGGGTTTGTTTGCACGGAAGCCCTGGCGCTCGGGCCGCCTGTTGTGTGGCGGAAAGATTGGCATCCGCTCGCGGGGCGACGTATAAAAAAGGGAGAGCAACATGCAAGCTTCCCATGAACGTTTTTCTGTAGTCATCAATTTGAGTTCGAGGAGGGCTCATGGCTGACATCGTCCCGACTAAGCTGCAGGTGCAGGGAGTGCTTGGAGCTGCAAGTGAAGTCGTGGCAGACCTGACGAGAGTGGGAGGCAAGATGATGCTTGCCGCGGATAACCGCGTTTACGAGGGGATAATCCGCCGATACTTGAGCGGCGAACCATGGGACTTGAGCGTTGAATCGAATGTCCTGCAAATTCCCGAGCTCGTCGAGGCATTGCAACCGGACGTAATGCTGCTTCAGGCTCAATTGGCGAACACCACCGGTGTTGAAGTGTGCAGAATGCTCACCGGCGCCTTCTCGGGAAGGAGGCTCCCAGTTGTGATTCTGTCTACCGAAGAAGACGGGCGGCTCATGTCACGCTTGGCTGGCGCCGCCGGATTCCTCAAGGTGCCATTTTCTCCGGAAGAATTATTGGCATTGCTTGAAAAAGTGGCCTCGAGGAAAGAGGCGATTCTGCTGGTTGATGACAGCGCAACAATCCACCGCGCCGTTGCTCGGATTTTAGGGTAAGTTCATTACGAGATTCATCCCGCATACAACGGGGTTGAAGCGCTGCATTGGCTGGAGGTCAACCGCGCAGATTTGGTGATTTCGGATTTGGAGATGCCGAAAATGAACGGATACGAGTTGTGCTGGGCGATCAAATCGAATCCATTACTGAATTCGGTTCCGGTTCTGGTGCAGTCTAGTTTAAAATCAGGCATCGACATCGACCGTTCCTTTGCCGCGGGCGCTGACGATTATATCTCCAAACCAATCGTGTCCGAGGAATTGCAGAACCGGGTGAATCTGATGTTGCCGCACAACAGGATTTACCGGCAGGAAACCATTCTGGTGGTGGACGACAGCATGATGGTTCGAAATATGGTTGGTCAAAGTTTGGGGCAGCAAGGATTTGGCGTGATCTTGGCGGCGCACGGGGCTGAGGCCTTGCGATACTTGGAGTCGCAGCCGGTAATCCTTATTCTCACGGACAATGAAATGCCTGTGATGGATGGGATGTAGTTGGTCAGGCGGGTTACAAGCATTCCCAGGCACGCTCGAATACCGGTGATCATGTTGAGTTCGCGCGATTCGAAGATAGAGCGGGCTAAGGGAAGGGTTGCGGGGGTGAACGAGCACATGTCAAAGCCGTTCGTGGCGGATAAGCTTTTGGTCAGTGTGGAGCGCCTGTTGGCTGCGCACCGCATGGAGCGGGAAAAAGATGTGATGCGTCCGTATCTCTCCGATGCTGCAGTGGAGCACGCGGCGCGGCATGCCGAGAAAAAGCAACCGCTCTTCGTGCCGATGCGCGCGCGTGAGCAAAAGCTGACAATCATCTTTGCCGATATTGTCGGGTTTTCGTCACTCTGTGAAAAAATGCCGGCTCGTGAAGTTGTAGAACTTTTGAACTCCTATTTTGACGGGATGGTTCAGATTTTGACGCGACATGGGGGAGCAATCGATAAGTTTATCGGCGATGCGATTCTTGCTCTTTTTCCGGTTAACGAAGAAGGAGCGTTGGGTGCCGTGCGAGCTTCCGCGGAAATGTTGCAGTCGTTGCCGGAGTTAAATCAGGGCAGGGCGGAGTCTCTAAATTTGCGAATAGGAATTAACTCGGGAACCGTTATGCTGGGTGATCTGGGGAGTAAATTCCATCGTCGCGAGTTCACTGTGATCGGCGATCCTGTCAATCTCGCTCAGCGGCTCGAGTCTCATGCGCCCCCGGGCGGTGTGCTTTTAAGCGAATCCGCTTATCAACTGGTGAAGTTCTCGGTTGTTGTTGAGAGCCGTGCGCCTGTGGCTGTCAAAGGGAAGGAAGAGAGGGTGAAGACCCATCTCTTCAAGGCGTTCAATATGGCATTTAAATGTCATATTGAAGACGTTGGAGGTTTTCCCCCTGATGGAAGAAACTTGGACGCGGAGTAACAGGGTTGGTTGATCGGTTGAACTTTCCTATACTCTACCACCCTAAAGCATGAAAACAGCGCACTTACTCCGGCAAATCCTTGGTTTTTTTACGCTCACGCTGGGAGTGGTGCGTGTGGACGCATTGGCCCAGAGCAAACCGAACATTTTACACATTCATGCGGATGACCACAGGGCGGATGGATTGCAGGCCCTGGGAAACAAGGTCCTCCACACTCCGAATCTCGATGCTCTTGTGGAGCGTGGGACTTCGTTCACGCACTGCTATACGATGGGCTCAATGAGCGGGGCGGTTTGTCAGCCCAGCAGGACTATGATGCTCACCGGCAGGTCCTGGCTTCGGATCCCTCCAGCCAAAACTCCCATTAAGGATCTGGATGCCTCCACTTTCATGCCGCGAGTGCTTGCCGCTGCTGGTTACCAAACATTGCATGTCGGGAAGGGTGGAAACGAGTTCACGCCCGGCCTTCAGTCGTTCGATCAAGACATTACCATGAATGACCATGCTCCGGACCAGCGCCGCGGGTCCAGTGAGCGTCATGCGGATGCCATCATCCGGTTTCTGGACGAGCGCGAGAAGGCCAAGCCGTTTTATGTCTATCTGGCTCCGCCGGTTCCTCATGATCCTCGTGTTGCCGCGCCGGAGTTTATAGACAAATACGTCCCGAGTGACGTGGTTTTGTCGCCTGCGTTTATGCCCCTGCACCCTTTCGATAACGGCGAAATGACTGTCAGGGACGAGCGGCTAGCTCCATGGCCTCGTACCGTTTCGGATACCAAACGGCAGACTGCTGAGTATTACGCATGCATCACGGGTCTAGACCATCACGTGGGGCGGATCATTGAGCGCCTCCGGAAAGAGGGACAGTTGGAAAACACCATTGTTGTTTTCAGCGGTGATAACGGTCTTTCGCTTGGCGAGCACGGGTTGTTCGGAAAGCAGAATTTATACGAATTCGGGGGCATGCATGTGCCCCTGGTGATTGCGGGTCCTGGAATACCAAAAGGCAAGTCGGATGCGTTGGTTTACTTGATGGATTTACTCCCCACATTCTCGGAGTTTGGCGGGGCGAGAACTCCGGAAGGTGTCGAGGGGAAGAGTTTGGTTCCTGTAATCAATGGAACGCAGTTGAAGATTCGTGATGTTCTCTACACAGCGTACAAGACGTGTCAGCGTGCGGTGAGGGATCAACGGTGGAAATTTATTCGTTATCCGCTCGTGAATGTTACGCAGCTATTTGATTTGAGCGTTGATCCGCTGGAGTTGGAGAATCTTGCTGAAAGACCCGAATATGCGGCTAAGGTGAGGGAGATGACTTTCATCCTAAAGGAAGAGATGATGAAATACGGGGATGCGGTGCCGCTGGTGGTCCCAAATCCGGCTCCAGCCAATTGGTGGCCGCCTGCGCAAGAGGAAGCGCCGAAAAAAGCAGGTATTTGAACCGGTGACAGGTATCAATCTCTCAAGCTGCAAATCTGCTGCCTCGCGGTGACATGGAGGCACCTTTTGGCGCCGACTCCGCGAACGCATGCTGAGGGTCATCGCGCGGCGATGGGTAAAAGAAGTCGGCTCTTGAAAAGGGTTAAACAGTTAGCGATGGGTCACTTGTGAGTTAATTTGCGGTATGTTTTTTGATGTGTAAATGGAATTTAATCTCTTAAATTCTGTGTGAAATTCGATGGAGCCAAAACCAACCGCATCCGCCAAGATGACTCCTTCAAAATCGACCTGATTTCCGTCATCGGCTTGGAGTATCCATTGGTGTAGCTCGCGGTTCTCATTACTTGGCATGATACGTCGAGCGCCGACTCTAACCAACCTATTCCCCCACCACAGGTTTCACGGGCACCAGCCCGCGGTTGATGGTTGCTCTGCACATCCTGAAGTTTCAGCACTATTTTAGCGACAAAGATGTCGTGAATGCTTTGTTGGCAAACCCCTGATGGCAGTTCTTCTCCCATCAAGCACCGATTGATTCTTTAAGCGTGACTCGTTGGGGCTCTCGCTTGGGGCGCAGGTGGAACCGGATGCATGCTCAAGGAAATTTTGCCGCGATAGATGGATTTGCACGGACGTTTCCATTTGCCCCATTAGGCGCCTCTTGTGGAAGCTCAACAACATTACTCCGTCATCGCAAATCAAATTTGAAGAGAAGGTGTCTTTGTCACTGTGCTCCACCTTTCCGGCGGGCTTATTTGAACCATCTCGTCGTCTTAAAAAAATCCAGATCGGTTGGAGTGCCAAGCCCGTACATTCCTGCGCACTCCCTTCCCGTCTTTACCGTGATCACTTTTTTACCTTCTGCGATGAGTTCGTTGTACGCAGGAGCAACGTAGAATTCGTTGTTCACCCGCAGGTTCTTTTTTATCATCGCCTCTGCGGCAGAAACAAAATCGCGACCTCGTCGGAAGTTGTAGATGCCAACAGTAGCCTCATTGCTGACTACTTGCTTTTCCACCACCTCTTTCACGGTGCCGTCTTCTCTGATTCTGCAGTATGACCATTTTGGATGATCCGACCAGAAGGTCATGATCAAGCCGTCTGCGGTCTCTTTTTCCATCGCCGATAAGTATTCGTCAACGTTCAGTTCAACGTACTGATCCGCATTGGCGATCATTAAAGGCGCGTCGGTGTTGATGTGTTGCTTCGCTAGAAGCACGGTGCAGGCGGCTCCCTCGGTTACCTCATCAATACTGATAATATTACAGTCCGGGCAAAGTTTACGGAGCGTGGATGGGACGACGGGATATGCATTCAGATGCTCCGCTAGGCAAATAAAAGTGAACTTGTGAGCCCCAGAAGGGCGCACGTTTTCGATCACCCATTCGATCATCGGCTTTTCTCCGACTGGTATGAGCGGTTTGGGAGTGTTGTACCCAGCGTTAGCAAAACGACTGCCGCGGCCGGCCATAGGGATGACGATGTTGAGCATGGGACTATTCTTGTTCCGATGTCTTCAGGAACTTGTCGTTGGGTGCACCCGGGAGTTTTACCACGACTGTGACTGTCGGTTCGAGGGCGACAAAATCGGTTCCTTCTCCTGGCGGAATCACAATAATGGCCCCGGCGGCGTGTCTTGAACCATTCATTTCAACCTCGCCACTCACAATGACCGTGTATTCGGTCGCGACTTTGTGATAGTGCCACTGCTCACTGAAGCCTGCGGGATATTCTTTAACGGCGACTTCCACCGCCTCGGTCGAGGCCAGCGTTGGTGTGAAATTACCGATAAACCATCCTTTGGTCATGTCTGATAGCCGCGCGATATGCATGGGTGTCTTGTTCCGATTATGGTTTTTGATGCAGGACGGCTTCGTAAGTGGCGACGCTCGCGGGGTTCGTCAAGGAATGGTACTCGCTGCGTTGAATCAGCGAAACGCCAATAGTTTTCTGATTGAGGATCAGCTCGTTGTATACCGGACAAACATAAAAGTTGCCGCCCACGTGAGCGTTCTTTGCGATCATCGCCGAGGCTCCCGCGACAAAGTCGTCGCCCCTCGCGAAGTAATAAAACCCGGCTGTGGCATATTTGCTGATTGGTCGCTTTTCCGCCGCCTCAAGCACATGGCCAAAGTTGTCGCACTTAACAAAGGACCATCTCGGGTGCAGGTCTTCAAACACGATCACGCCGCCATCAAGCCGGCGGGATTGGAAATCAACGACGCGCGCGCAGACATCTGAAGCAATTATTTGATCGCCGTTTACGACAACCAGCGGGGTGTCCTGTCCGATGTGCTCAATGGCAAGCAGGGCGCTGCAAGCGGCACCGGCAGTCGCTCCCTTCACTTCGATGATGTTTGCATTCGGCATTAGCAACCGTATCACCGCGCCCGTGTGAAACTGGAGGTTTTCATCCTCCCTGATCACACAGAAAAAGCGCGCCCCGATTTGGGAGAGGGATGAGAGGCTCCCAAGCACCCGCTGCAGGAGGGGTTTGCCTGCAATTTCGACAAGGTTTTTGGGGTAGGAAAATCCAGCCTCCTTGAAGGGATCGCTTGGTCCTGACATGAGCACGAGCACATTGATCATGGTAAAAGCTCGAGTTGTGAAATGCGGCCGCCGATAGCGTCGTAGGTAACGTCAGTAGTCTGACGTACCACCAAAAGGTGCGCCCCGGCACTCCGTGCGGCGGTTATGCCATGTTCATTGTCCTCGATGACAAGGCATTCATCGGGCTTGACGCCAAGGATGTCCATGCTGCGAAGATAAATCTCAGGATCAGGCTTCCCGACTTTTACGTCCTGATTGCTGACGATTGTGTCGAGGTAGGGGTCGAGCTTGCTGCAACGCATCATGACCTCAATGCTGTTGCGGACTGAATTGGAGGCTACAGCGATCTTGTAACCTTTGGATTTCAACTTCGAGAGAGCGTATTCGTGTTGGAAAATCGGTTTGCACCGGGCGTGCACGATTTCCATGGTGTAAATCTGCTTAAGTTCGTTGATCAGTGCATGCAGCGGTTCGGGGAGGCTTTGTTCTCTGGTGAGCATTTGCAGTTTTTGCCGGGTAGGCAGGCCGTCGAATGTCACCAGATGGTCGTAGCGTGAAATGTTGAAGCCGAATAGGTTCAACGCTCGGTTGAGCGCCTCATAATGCCAGTCTTTGGCGTCGATCAGAACGCCATCCATGTCGAAAATTACGGCTTTGATTTTGGGCATGGCTTAATTGAAGAATGCAACGGCGTCTTCAGGTAGATCTGTGCATAGCATCAAACGTGGGTGTCTCAGCAAGTCAATACTCTCTCGTAACATGCCCCAGTATGACAAATAGTCGCGCGAGTGGAGCTCGGGGGAAACCAGGCAGACCGCTTTCTCTGCAAGCAGATGCCCGCGAATGGACTCGACGGTTATCCAATTTTTTTCGAAAGAATCCATCCAAACGCCGTGCGCCAGGGCGTAGAACGCCGGCTCGGGCTCGAGGTCGCTGTGACGCGTAAAGCAGCGTAAGCCGGCTCTAAGTGAGCGCACTGCGTCAGGCACGGACATATCGAATAAGAAGTAGTTCTCGATGGGATATTTTTGCAGAAGAGCAAGGATGGATTCTTGAAGGCCGTCCGCTTTGATGTTGATGGCTAACGGGAGTTGGCAGTCGTGTTGGGCGAGCAGGCGAAAGCAAATTTCCGCGGGTAAAATTCCGCCGGGATGTTCGTATGAGCTCTTCGGTGGATCATGAGCGATGATGAGATTGCCTTGGTCGTTTCGAAAGTCTGTTTCGGTTCCGAATCCGAGTGCGAAAGAGCGCTCGAAAGCTAACGCCGAGTTCTTTTCTTCTGGGGCTTTCCAGTAGCCGCGATGGCTGATGATTTGCATGCCGGACCGGTTTGGGTGGTGAAATGCTGACGTTTGTCTGGCGGGAGGCGAGGAGGATGTTGTGCGCCGCAGAAGCCTTACGGACGGAGAGATATTTGTTCGTCGGGAGTCGTTATGAAGCGGCGCCGCATGGCGCCGTCAAAAGTTTCTTGGACGGGGATGTAGTGAATGTTGAACTGGGTTTGGAGGAAGCTCCTTGCAGCTTCCGCTTCCTTGCCCAAATCCATTTTCATGCCGTCCTGCAGCAAGGATTCTCCGACGTGCGCGAGCTCGTCCCCAGAGCAATTTAGGATGGGCGCTCCCGCAAACTCGTTTATCAGCGAAAAATCCTGTCCCGAAGACAGGTCAAAAAAATGAGTGCTTAGGATATAGCGCTCCAGAAAGAGGGCTAATTTAAAAAGCGCGTTTTCCCGGACAAAGCTGATGAGGGATCTATAAACGGGGGAGTTTTTTTCAGTGCCCCAGTAAATCTTGTTTGCAATCTGCCCTTGAGGAAACGCCTTGAAGAACTGCCGCAGGATGGTCGATCGCTCTAAGAATGGGTGTGAGAAGAGGGTTTGTTCGGGAATAAAATCCCAAAAGCTGCAACCAAGGATATTGAGATTGAGGAGTTTTTGGAGGTCTTCGCGCAAACCAAAGTACAGTCGGTCGTTGAACCAAAACAGGAGCGGGGCAATCTCGCTTAAATAATTGTGATAACCAGGGAGCCCTACTTTATGCTGGAACCGGGGTTGGGAACCGCCGCAAGGCCTGGCGTGGTTGTGGTCTACAAGAAGTCTTGCAATTTCTTCCTCTACGAATCCATCCGTGGGTCCACATTTGTCCGTGCGGGTCCGCAGGATGAAATGATCCGCTGCGCACGCTTCCAATCCGTTGGCCAATTGTACGATCTGGTGAAGATAATGCCCGCCGACAATAACCTTCGGTTCAGTGGTTTCTACAGAAAAAAAACCGTACCGCCGCATCTGCTCCAGGATCAAAGGCTGGCTGTCCAATTCTCCCGCCCAAGTGGAAAAAACAATCTGTTCCACAGCGCCTTGTAACTTCAGCCGATTAAGAAACTCGAACCGTTGATGTAAAAATGCGGGGTCTCTGATTTTTCCCGTGACTAAAATCCAGGGCCGCGATGATGGCGATAATGGTGCTTGAATTTGCATAAATACTAGAGCCGATTGGTGTGCCGGTTTGCGTTTCTCGGAGGAAGCGGCACCCTGGATGCGTTGCGCCGCTCAGTACGTTAGTGCATTGAAAGGCTGGACTGGTCCACCACAAAGAAATGTGCCGGTGATTGGATTTTCAGTTTGGTTGAGTCATTGTGAAATGTCGGAATCACTGTCGGATCTTATGCAATGACGGACACTTTTGCGCCGCGGTTTCATTTTTACAATTTTCGGAGTCCTTTTTACGGCTCGCAGTGCGGCAAGTAGCCACTGACCAAATGAGTGAGGTGGCGATTTATGTTGGGAGCTCTGTCGCGATTCGCGATGCATTGTTTTCAAGCGCGCCAGAGAAAATGATGCTTAGCCTGAGCAAGCCTAACTCAAGAGCTTTGCCAGAGGCTGGCCACCGTCTGTGATCGGGACGGGGCGGTCGCCGTCGTACAGGTTCCGCGTGTAATCGATCCCGAGTGCGGCGTGCACAGTCGCGAACAAGTCAGGCACCGAGACGGGATCGGACACGATGGTTTTGCTGAGCTCGTCCGTCTGGCCGTATGCGCCGCAGTGTTTCAGTCCGCCGCCCGCCAGCACGCAGGTAAACGTCTTTCCCTGATGGCCGCGCCCCCCTCCGCTGTCAAACTCCGGTGGCCGTCCGAATTCTGAGCTCACCATGATGAGCGTTTTATCGAGAAGACCCCGCGATTCGAGGTCTATCAGCAGTGCGGACAACGCACTGTCGAGTTCACGGATCAACCCGTGCTGATTGATGATTCCGGTGTTGTGCACATCCCAGCCTGATCCGTTCAGGAAATTCAAGTTGTGCGACACTTCGATGAAGCGCACGCCGCGTTCCACCAGCCGCCGTGCGAGCAGGCAGCGCTGGCCGAATTCGCCGCCGTATTGGGCGCGCAGATCGGCGCGCTCCTCATCGAGTTTGAAAACGCGCGTGAAGTCGGGACCGCTGAGGCGGAGGCTCTGCGTGATCGCTGCTTCATAGTCGGCAAGACGCGCGTCCCTCGTCTCGGGCTGCGTATCCTTCAGCGCGGCGAGGAAGGATTCCCTGCGGGCCGCGCGTGCGCTTCCAAGGCCGTCCGGATGCGACAACCCTGCGGGTCCGCGTCCCGTTTCCGTGAGGTAAAGATAGCCCGCCTTCGCACCCAAGAAACCCGGCCCGCGCGTGGCGTTCGGATATCCAATGACCACGTAGGGCGGGGCGCTGTCCGAAGCCGCGCCCAGCTCGTGCGCGATCACGGAGCCCAAGGAAGGATAGATCACGGTGCCGCTCACCGTGCGTCCCGTGTGCATTCGGTTGGTGGCCGCCGCATGTTCGTCGACGACATTATGGTTCACTGTGCGGATCGCGGTGATGCGGTCCATGAGAGGCGCGATTTTCGGGAGATGCTCGCAAACGCTCACGTCGGGAACCGCCGTCTCGATGCTGTCGTAGTAGGAGCCTGCGAGTTTGCTTTTCGGGTCGCCCGGGCGTTTTGGATCAAAAGTATCGATCTGCGACATGCCGCCGCCCAGCCAGATCGAGATCACGTGCTGGGCTTTGCCGCGCAGAAGTGCTGTTGCGGATTCGGCTTTCGATGGGAGCAGCCCCGCGCCAAGAGCGGCGCCGGCTGTGGTGATGAATTGCCTGCGGTTCATGAAACGTTGCGGTTGTTCGGGGTGGGATGGTTACGGAAGCCAGACGAATTCACGTGTGTTGACGATGCTCCACACGAAGTCCTCAAACTTTTCACGCCATGCCGGTGTGAGACGTTCATCGGGTGGCGGGCCTTGTCTTGCACGCTTGTCGTTTTCCAGCGCGGTCATGGTGGAATCTGGGTGCAGGTGGTTGAACCACGTCACACGCGGCAGCGGTTTCTCGAGGGCTGGAGCCTTGATGCTCCCGGATGGTGCAAGCCTTTTGGCGAATCCCTCCGAAAGTGCGCGAACGAATGGCGCGGCTTCGCTCGGTTCGGGTGGCCTGCCGAGGAAGCGGGCAAAAACACTTTCCACGATCGATTCCGGTGACGAGGCCTTGACCGCCAGCTCAGCGAGCGGACTGCGGTGCGCCGCGCGCGTCAGAGTCGTGGAGAGAGCACCGTTTGCCAGGACCCCGGGTTGAAGCACGTTCGGGGCCGTCTCGCGGTCGGTGCGCGGGGCCTGCCGTGCGCCGCTCCACCCGAAAGCCTCCAGCACGTCCACCACGCACTGTGAGTAGGGCAAACTCAAGCTTGGTCTGTCTCGGTCGTTGTTGAGATTCGCGAACATCCAGGCGCGCGACGGTTTTCCCAGATTGATCCGGGCGCCCTCCGGGCGGCGTCCCGTCGGGTCGAAGGTGATTTCCTCGGTATTCATCTGCTGGCCGGACGCAGCGTAGAGCGAATCGACGACTTGTTCCGCACTCAAGCGCCGGCGTTCGGGCGCGTTGAAGAACCGCAGATCCGCGGATGCGCTCAAATTGGAGCCGGTGGCCTCCCGCTGGTACACATCCGACGTGACAATGCGTTTGACGAGGTGCTTGAGGTCGTATCCGTGTAGGACGAAATCGCGTGCGAGCCAATCCATCAATTTGGGGTGCGATGCGGGGTGGCCTTCCCAATCAGCGACCGGTTCCACGAAACCTGCGCCCATAAAGCGCCGCCACGTGCGGTTTACAATGACGTGCACGAATCGGGTGTTTTGCGGTACCGTCAACAGTGCGGCGAGCCGTTCGCGCGTGTCTTTTGGGTTGTGCACGAGCGCATCGATTGCGGGATCGTCGTGCGCGCCGGTCGCATCGGCGAATGCCCACGCGGGTTTGATTTCTTCGCCGGGTTTTAACGAGGCTTTGATGAGTGATTCCCGGGATTTTTTTTCAAAAAACGCGGCGGGCACCATGCTCGTTTTTGGAACGGTAACCGCTTTGCGCTCGAACAGCGCCGCGATGCCGAACAGATCGGCTTGTTTGGTGCTGTGGTAGGGCGAGTCATGGCATCGCGCGCACTGCAGTTCGATCGCGAGAAACGCCGACGCGACAATCTGCGCCTTTGTCGCAAACGGGGCGTCATTTTCACCGGCCAAACTGAATCCCGCGCTGCCGCCTGTATGCTGGCTGCCGCGCATCAGCACGAGTTCGGTGACAAAACGGTCGAATGGTTTGTTGTCCCTGAATGCCTCGAGGATAAACCAGCGGAAGGGGCCCGTGGTGTTCAGGGTGGGGTTGATCAGCGCCGGGTTTTCCGAGAGCACATCCAGCCAGTACGGCATCCATGAGTCAGCCCATTCGGGGGCGGCGAGCAGTTTGTCGATCTGCAGTTCGCGTTTGTTCGGGCGTGAGTCCGTCAGGAAGCGTTTGAGTTCTGCCTCGCTCGGCGGGCGCCCTGCGAGATCCAGCGAGACCCTGCGCAGAAATGCGGCGTCTCCCAGTTTTTCCGACGGTTTGACCTGCTCCGCAGTCACGGGCGGGCTGGGCCAGGGCGCCCCGGACTTCACCCAGTTTTCGAGAATCGCGATCTGCTCCGGTTTCAAGCCCTGCCCTTTGGGCGGCATGCGTTCGTCTTCGTCCTTGGAGCGGATCCGCCGGATCAGGTGGCTCGCAACGATGTCTCCGGGCACGAGCGCGGGTTCGCCGGATTCACCCGGTTTAAGCGCCGCTTCGCGGGTATTGAGCCTGAGCCCCCCCTTGTCCTTGTCTCCATGGCAGCGGAAGCATTCGTCGCGAAGAATGCTGAAGACCTGCGTGTGAAACTTTTTTGCATCCTCGATCGGGGTTTTCGCGGAGGCGTCCAACGCGGCGTGGATTTTTGCATTGAGGAAAGCGTCGATCGGGTGGGCGGATCCGGGTGGGACTGCAGGCGCTGGGTTTCTTTGCGCCCACTCTTTTGCGGCGGCGTGGCGTTTGTCCCAGAAAGCGTCTTGTGAGGCGGCTGCCCGCCGCCGGTTTTCGATGTCAAAAAGGTCGATGGATTTGGCAAGCCGTTGGAGCTCCGGCGTCATTGCGGCATCCGTGAGTGCCACGGGTTGAGCGCCTCCTGTCGCGCCAAAAACCGAGTACACCCCGTCCGGCGACTGCGCCGAAAGACACAGTTCCCCGGGCTCTGCGCGCCATTTCGGTCCGCCGACAAGCGTCTCCAGCACGATCCTGCATTTGCCGTCGGCAGGGATTGGCGCAGTCCCAAGAATTTCTTTCATTTCGTATCCGGGGGAGCGCAGGCCCGGTACGCTCGAGGACGGCATGACGGCAAGGGGCTCTTCGCCGTCCGGCGGCGATTTTTCTGAGGCAAGGTCGTTTCGCAGGATGACTTTTCCATTCAGCCAAACGCGGCCGATGTTTTTTATCCTCAGCATGAAGTGGGCTTCCCCCGGGGGCAGGATGACGTCCGCAGCGAGTCGAACGAAGACGGGGCCTTTCCATGCGTCGCGGATGCCCCAGTCGTCGTGCAAAAGCGGGAGGCGGGGCAGCAGGAAGCGCTCGGTTTCCCACCGCACGTTTTCCTTCGGCAGCGTTTCGCCTTCGTTTAACCAGCGCGAAACGGAGGGAAAGTTTTGGTGAAAAGTCACCTGGACTTTTCCGGGCGGTAGCGCGCCGAGATCAGGCATCACCTCGGGGGCGGGTTTGGCGACGACCGCGTCGCCGGTGCGCTGGTAGCGCTTGGATAAAGTCTCTGCGGGAAGCGCCTCGCGGTGGATTGCAACAACGTCCAGCATTCCCCTGAAGCTGTTTGCTGCGGAGGCTTTGTTTGTGGAACCGATCCAGACCGCGTCGTCGTCGTTGACCGGCGCCTCGGCGGTCGCGCCGCCCATATCCCACGAGCCTTTTAAAACGCGTCCGTCGATCCAACCCCGGACGCTTGATGCGTCTCCAAACCGGTAAGTGACTGCCACATGGTGCCATCCCGAATTCGGAGTGAAGCCCTCGGCGCTTGTCCAGCGGTGCCAGTGCGCGTCCTTGGTCGCCTGATCCGTGTGCTTTGGCGTGGCGAACAGGAAATTCACGCAGGCTGCGCCGCTTTTTTCGCGGAGTCGGAGCGTCCAGTTTTGGTTGTCTTGCGCAAAGCCCGGGTTGCCGGTCCGCCCTTTCCCGATAATCGAGACGATCTCGTTTGCAGCGATCTCCGTCAGATTCACCCACGCCTCGAGCGTGATGGCATCGCCGTTGGTGAAATCCAGAGCACTGCTCGGCCCGGAGTCTGGAAAAGAGAAGTGGGCGCCTTTGCCATCGAACTGTGCCGCGGTGTTGGTTGTTTCGAATTCTGGAAACTCGGGAGGGCGCGGACCCGGCACGTCGCGGTGGACGCCGCCGTGGGATTCGAGTTTGGTGGCCTCCTCCGCGCCGAAGTCCCAACGGAACACAGGGGCGCCTGAAACGCCCAACGTGGAGAGCGCGAGCAGGGGGCCGAGGAGCAGGGGGAAATGCAAGGGGGAGCTCATAAGGGGAGATGGTATGGTCTCGGGCACTATCTTTGCTATTGTCCGGACGGATAGTCGCGCTTTTTCCATTGGACGTTCAGCGTCGGCGGGTAGCTTGAAACCGGCCGTGCTTTCCTATCGCTCCAACCTTAGCCGGATCCTCTGCTTGGGCGTCCTTTGTTACCTCCTCGGATTGCCCGAGGGATCGCTCGCCGTCGAGACAGGCCAGCGGGGGCCGCTTACGGAGGTGAGGCAGGCCCGCGCTCTGTCGGTGGCGGCGATTTCGGAGGGCAGGCTCGTGGAGTTTGAGGGGGTGGTGACGTATCTCAGAAACACTTCCAAGGGGCAGTTCAACTTCAATCTCAACGACCAGACGGGTGGCGTGATGGTCTATCCCCCGCAATTGATTCCTCTACAGCCCGGACAGCGTGTGCGAGTCAAGGGGATCACAGCGTTCTCGAGGGAAGGATTGCGGATCACGGCCTCCCATCTGGAGCCCGGGCCCGTAGACGGGCTTCCTGAGCCCGCGAAATTGGATCTGGAGGCGATTTGCTTGCCGCAGAACCACGGGGTGTATGCGGAGGTGGAAGCCACTGTGCGCTGCTCGAGGCTTGAACTGCCGTTCATCCAGCCCCGCCGCCTAGCGATCGATATCGGGCAGGGTCGTGAGCCGTTGACGGCGTGGATCCTTCATTTTGATGAGCAGAGAGACGCGTTCGCGCCGGGAACCAAGGTGCGCTTGCGAGGAGCCGTGTTGCATTGGATGAACCCGCGGGGCCACGCCCAGAGTGTCAGTTTGATGATGAATTCAGTCGATGACGTTCAAGTCCTCGAACTGCCGGTCAACCCGCCTAAACAGACGATCGACGAGGTGCTTCACTGGAACGGTTCGCCAAAAGCCTTGGAGCAGATTTCCACAAGTGGCACCGTCAGCTTCGCATCACCCGGAGATTTGCTCGTGATTCAGGACGGAAAATCTGCGCTGCGCGTCCGGACTTTGAGCAGGGAGTCGCTCGGGGTGCCGCAGATTTCCGCGGCGATCGGCGACCATATCGAGGTGATCGGGTTTCCTGCTTTTGGTGAGTACTCGGTGGAGTTGGAGGACGCGCTGATTCACGCCGTGCGGCCGGGCGATCGGATCGCGCCTCAGGATTATGCGAGCATCGAAGCCGTGCTCGGGAGGGAGGGGCTTGCAGATCGCGATGGTAGTCTGATTCGACTGAGCGCAACCGTCGTGAATTTCAGGGAAAAGGAAGGAGGCACCGCGATCGAACTCATTTCGGGGAACGGCCATTTTGCGGCAGTGCTTTCGTCAAATGAACGGGTGCCGGGATTTCTGCAACCCGGCACTGAAGTGCGACTATGTGGAGTTTGCACGCTGCTGCTCACCGAGGGACGGCGCCGCGTCGGTGTTGCGCCGGATCAGTTTAGTTTGATGATTCCAGATGCGGGACATATAGAGCTTTTGCGGGCTGCGCCTTGGTGGACACAAGAGAGGCTGAGGATTGCGCTCGGAGGCCTGTGCGGTGTTGCGGGATTTGCGGGTGTTCTAGCGTTTGCGGTGGGTCGTAAAAACCGTGTGCTAAAACTGGAAATTGCGAGGCGTGAGGCCGCAGAAAGCAGGCTGTTCTCGGAGCGGGCGCGGATGGCCTCGGACCTGCATGACAATTTGCAGCAGACCCTTCTGGCAGCGAGCCTGCAGTTGAATGCCGCAACGCGAACGGTTGAAGACAACCCTTCAAGCGCGGCCGGCCGTGTCGCGCTCGCTGAACAACTTTTGTCGCGAAGCCGCAAGGAAGTGAAGGAGGCGGTTTGGGATCTGCAGTTCGGAGCGGCGCAGAGTCAGCGGTTGAGTGATTTGTTGCGGAAGGAATGCGAGGAGGTGGGTGGGGCGTCGTCCGCGCAGATCCGACTGTTGCTTCCCGAAAACGAGCCGCTTCTGCCAGCGCCTTTTCTCGCTCAAGCGCTCCGGATTGCCCGGGAATCCCTCACCAACGCGCTCAAGCACGCGGGGGCCACGGAGATTCGCCTGATTGTAGCGATTGACGCTGGCGCACTCGATTTGACGGTGGCTGACAATGGTCGCGGGTTTGATGCCAGCGGTGTTCCGGGTCCGAGTGCCGGCCATTTTGGGTTGTCGAACATGGCTGAGCGCGCGAAGAGGCTCTGCGGGACACTGCAAATTTCGCGCAACGAAGAGGGTGGCACATCCGTGCGTGCGCGGCTTCCGCTTCCGTCATGAAAAAACCTGTCACCATTTTGCTCGCAGACGACCACGCGATTGTTCGCATGGGATTGAAAGCGGTTTTTGAGCTGGAGGAAACAATCGCTGTGGTTGCCGAAGCGGCAACGGTTCCTGAAACCATCGCTGCGCACGAGCGTTTCAAACCGGATGTCACGCTGCTCGATTTGCGCATGCCCGGGGGAGGCGTGGAGGCGCTGAAATTGATTCTAAAGCGCAAGCCGGACGCGCGCGTTCTGGTTCTCACGAGCTCTGAACTCGAGGAGGATATTTACCGTTCTATCAAGCTTGGGGCTTGCGGTTACGCTTTCAAGACGACTTCCCCGGAGCAGTTGACCAAAGCGATTCATGCGGTTCATTCCGGGGCGAGTTGGATTCCAGCGGAAGTCGCCCGCAAGATTGCTGACCGCACCGACACTGAAGAGCTCTCGCAGCGCGAAACCGAGGTGCTGCAGCTGGTTCTCAAGGGGCTCACCAACCCGGAGATCGCCGATGCACTTTCGATTTCACTTGGCACCGCAAAGGCCCATCTGAGATCCATTTTATCGAAGCTGCAGGTAAGCGACCGGACTGAGGCGGCGGCCGAAGCTTATCGCCGCGGGCTCGCGAGCTGAACGTGCGGCCCGGCAACAGCACCGGCGGATTGCGCCGGCGCGTGCAAAAAAACAGCCGCCGCACGGGTTGGTTCCGCGGGGCGGCTGCAATTCGTGGTCCGGACCTATCCCGGCTGGGAATTTCTCGTCTAGGGTTTGCTCTCGAGGACGAGCATCCGGCTGGATCCTCTCGAATAGACACGAAGCAGCACCTGTTTGTCCCTCTTGAGTTCCTCGCTGAGCTTTACTGCTTCGTCCGCGCTGGAAATCGGGCGGCGTTTGATTTCCTGGATCACGTCTCCAGGGCGGATGCCGGTCGACGCCGCAATCGAGTCGGGTTCAACCGCGGTCACTACGGCTCCTTTGATTTCAGAGGGAACGCGGAATTCCTGGCGCGTGGCGTCGTTCAGGTCGCCGACCGTGACGCCATCAAGCACGTCTGGGTCGGGCTCGGGGAGGGGTGCGGCCGCTGCTACGGTAGTCTCGGGCTTTTCTCCGAGAACCACCGAAACGGAAATCGGTTTTTTGTCGCGGATCAAATTGAGCTTGACCGAGGTACCCGGCGGGAGCGCTGCGATGGTGAGCTGTAGTTCCTTGTAACCTTCGATCTTTTTGTCGTTCACCGAGGTGATCACATCGTACTCCTTGAGCCCTGCTTTCGCTGCGGGCGTGCCCGGACGCACCTCGTTGATGACGGCGCCGGCTCCGGGTTCGACGTGGAATTCCTTCTGTAAAGATTCGTCCAGATCCTGCAGTCCGATCCCCAAGAAGCCCCGGAGCACGCGGCCGTGCTTGATGAGGCTCTCCATGACCGACCGGGCGATGTTCGAGGGAACGGAGAAGCCGATCCCCTGGTTGCCTCCTGTTCTGCTGAAGATGGCGGTGTTGATCCCCACAAGGCGTCCGAGGTAGTCTACGAGGGCGCCTCCGGAGTTGCCCATGTTGATCGCAGCATCTGTCTGGATGAAGTTGCCGAGATCGGCCATCTGCGAGGTCTGCGCGTCGCGCCGGCCGACTGCGCTGACCACGCCCATGGTCGCCGAGCGGGTCAGGTTGAAGGGATTCCCCACGGCGATGACGATGTCGCCCGCGCGCAAATGGTCGCTGTCGGCGAAGGTGATCGGCGAGAGGTCGGTTGCGTCAATCTTGAGGACGGCAATGTCGGTGCGGACGTCGCCCCCGATTTTTTTCGCGACGTATTTGCGGCCGTTCTTTCCGAGGCTCACTTCGAGTTTGTCGGCGCCGTCGATGACGTGGTTGTTGGTGAGGATGTAGCCGTCGGTGCTGACAATCACGCCGGAGCCGAGACCCAACGGAACGCTTTGTTCGCGCTTGCGCGGGGAGCCGTTGTTCTCGTCCGGTTGCTGGTTGGGGCCGCCGGGTTTCGGCTGTCTTCTTTGCTGCTGCGGGGGTTGTGACGGGTCTGGATCCGGCAGTCCGAAGAATCGGCGGATCATCGGATCGTCAAACAGCGGGTTGCGCTCCGATTGGTCGCCGCGGCGGCCGTTCGCGGCAGGAGCCGTCTGCGAGGTGTTGATGGTGACCACGCTCGCGGAGACTTTCTCCACGACCGGCGCATAGGTGGGGGTGTTGGGCGGGAGCGGCGTGTTGTCGAGTTTGAGCTGCGGCAGCGGGTTGGGTTTCGGTGCGCCGGGTGAGGCGATTGTGGTGGTTTGCTTTGCGCCGCTTTTCGCGCCTGCGGGATCAGCGGGTGTCGCTGGGGTCTCGGCTTGGGCGCTCGCTGTCGCGGAGGCTGTGCTTTGGGCTGTTTTCTCCGCGCGTTTTTCAGCATCGGCCGCGTGCGCGCTCAGGATTCCGCTCAGTGAGAGGCAAGCCAGGCAGGCGACGCCCTTGAGCAGGGCGGGAGGGGTGGATCTGGGTGGAATCAGGGCGGGTGGAATGGATTGAAGTTTCATGTTGGGTTGGGCGGAGGTGGAGGGTGTTCCTGCTCTGGGCTGGTTAAAGGACGAAGAGGACGAAGGGTGATTTGGGTTCAGGGCTGGTTTCTTGAAGCGTTGCGGGTGAGGCGTTACAACCGGGGCGGGGCGATTCATGCGGCGTGGAGGCGGGTGCCGTGGAAGCGGGCACTCGTGGAACTTCAGCGCGCTTGAGATGTTGAGAGGTGGGGTGGAGGGGAGAAGAGGAAACAGGGCGAGAAGCAGGGAGCGCGGAGATGCGCTCCGTGACGCGGCAGTAGAAGCCTGACTGAGTGGGCTGTGGATTCCAAGCGGCTTTCATGGTGTAACCCTATGACATGCGGGTCGGCAGGCGTGTTCAAAGAACGCCGCGCCGCGCCGCGTTTTGGCGCAAGCGCGCTTTAAGTTGCTTGCCGGCAGGCTGCGCCACGAAAGTCTTTGCGTTGCCGCAGCCGCGGGAATGCTACTTCCCGAGCGCGTCTCGAAGCGCGTCACCGATGAAGTTGAGGGCCAGCAAAGTGAGGCTCATGCAGGCCGCGGGAAAAGCGAGGAGCCACCAGTGGCTTTCCACCGGATTGAGGGCCTGCGCTCCGTCGCTTAGGAGCGATCCCCAGCTGGCCTGCGGTGGCTGCACGCCGAGGCCGAGGAACGACAGAAATGATTCATCCAACATGACGGCGGGAATCGTGAGGGTCAGGTACACGATGATGATCCCCGACAAGTTCGGCAGCAGGTGGCGCAGCAGGATTTGGGTGTGGCTTTGTCCAAGCGCGCGGGCTGCCTGAACAAAAGGCAGCGTTTTGAGAGTCAGCACCTGGCCGCGCACGATCCGCGCCATGGTCAGCCATTCGATGCATCCAAGGGCGAGAATGAGGATCAGGATTTTACTGTATCCAAGCCAGATCCCGTTTTGGAAGTTTGCCAGCCGCGACTGCAGGTAAGGATCAAAGACAAAGTTTGCGAGGATAATCAAAATCAAGCGCGGGATCGCGTAGAGCACGTCAACGGACCGCATCAGGAGTGCGTCGATTGCGCCGCCGCAGTATCCGGAGACGAGTCCAACGGCGGTGCCGATGAGCAGACTCACGATTGCGCCGCTGAATCCGACCACGAGTGAGATTCGGGCGCCTTGGAGCGTTCTCGAAAGAAGGTCCCGTCCGTTGAGGTCTGTGCCGAAAGGATGGCTGGCGCTGGGTGCGAGAAAAGTTTCCGGAGAGGTCGCGTGCGGCGGCGTTTTGAGGAAAAAGGGAAGCAACAGCGCGGCTGCGGAGACGAGAATCAGGATTCCCAGCGCCAGCGCGGAGGACGGGCGCGCGAGGGTTCGCACGAGCAGGCCTGGGCGTTGAGGGAGCGCGGTTTGCATGGATCAGGATTCGAGCCGGATGCGCGGGTCAATCCAGGTGTAGGCCAGATCCACCAGCAGGTTCATGCTCACCAGCAGCGCGGAGTAAACCAGCACGACACCGCCGAGCAGGAACACGTCCCGGTTGACGATCGCATTGACGAAGAACGAGCCTGTTCCCGGCAGGTTGAAGATGGCCTCGACCACGATGGATCCGGTGAGCAGGTTTGCCGCGAGCGGGCCGAGGTAGGAAACCACGGGAAGAATCGCGATCTTCAGCGCGTGGACGTAGAGCACCCGGGATTCGCTTACGCCCTTGGCCCATGCGGTGCGGATGAACGGTGATTCGAGGACCTCAAGGAGGGAAGTGCGCATCAGGCGCGCGATTGAGGCGACGGCGGGTCCCGCCATGGTGACGGTCGGGAGGATGAGGCTTGAGGGGGAGTGCCATCCGCCGACGGGAAGCCATCGCAGCCAAAGCGCGAAGCATAGCACCAGCAGCGGACCCGTCACAAATGTCGGTACGCTGATGAGCGCGAGCGCCGAGAGCATCGCCCCGGTGTCGACTCCGGAGCGGTGCCGGATGGCGGCCAGGCTACCCAGCCAGACGCCAAGGAGGGTTGAGAGCAGGAGGGCGCAAAGACCCAGAGTCGCGGAGATGGGGAGGCTTTGGGCGAGCAGTGCGTTGACGGAGCGGTCCCTGAACTTGGTGGAGAGCCTTAAATCACCGCGCAGAACGTCCCGGAGGTAGTGGGCGTATTGCTCCCAGAGCGGGCCGTCCAGGTGGTACCTCGCGAGGAGCTGTTTTTCGATGGCCTCGGGGATCTTTCTTTCGCGGGTGAACGGGCCTCCGGGAGACACGCGCAGCAGCAGGAATGTGACCGTGAGCACGCAGCACAATACGCCCGCAACAGAGAGGAGGCGTTTGAGGAGGAATGCAACCATGGGGTGATCGAGTGAATCCCAAACCGGATGGAGCCGCAATTTTGATTCTTAATGAAGGCCTGCCGTTGCGCGGTATCCGTTGCAGTGGGTAGGATGGGGGATTAATGGCTGTGCAATACAAGGACTACTACAAGGTGCTGGGTGTTTCAAAAACTGCTTCGCAGTCTGAAATCCGGAAGGCATTCCGGGCCTTGGCCCGACAGCATCATCCCGATGTTTCCAAGGACAAGAAGGGTGCCGAGGCGGCTTTCAAGGAAATCAACGAGGCGTACGAAGTGTTGGGGGATGAGGAAAAGCGCAAGAAATACGACGAACTGGGACAGGAATGGGCGCATCGGGGTGCAGGCGGGATGCCGCAGGGAAACTGGGGTGCGGGCGGAGGGGGCAACGGGTTCAGTGATTTTTTCGAAGCTTTTTTCGGGGGAAACCAGTTTGGCGGCGGGCAGTTCGGAGGGGGCTTCGGGCCGCGTGGCCGCGGGCACAGGCCGCCGACCGCTGCGTCCATGGCAAGGGATATCGAGGGCGACGTGCAGGTCACGATCGAGGAGATTCTTTCGGGGACGCGCAAGAGGGTCAGGGTTCAGCGGGGCTCCGGTTCGGCTGAGTCGATTGAGGTCGGGATTCCCAAGGGAGTTTGCGCCGGACAAAAGGTGCGCGTGGCGGGCAAGGGCGAGAGCGGCGGGGATGTACTTCTGAAAGTGGTCATCGCGGAGCATCCGCGCTACCGCGTGGAGGGGGAGGATTTGGTGAGTGAAGTGACGGTGCCGGTTTGGATGGCCGTGCTCGGGGGCGAGGCGGAGGTGGAGACACCTGAGGGATCGGTTCGCCTGAAGGTGCCGCCGGGGACGCAGCCGGGTCGGCGGATGCGCATCAAAGAGCGCGGCTTGCCGACGCGGCAGAAGGGGCGCGGGGATTTCTATGTGCAGATCGGTGTGAGTTTGCCCGAGCATCTTGGTCCGAAGGAGCGCGAGATTTGGGAGCAGCTCCGCGCGATGGCCTAGAGAGCATCCGGGAGGCCCCTGGCCCGTCTCGGGCTAATGCTTGCAGCGTGCTGTCTGGGGGAGTATCGCAGGTGGGGCGCCCCGGGTCTTTTGCGGTCGCGGTTTGACCGCGGTTCGGAAGCGGGTTCGCCTGCCAATGAAATGCCGTCGGCGTTTGTTCTTACCTGTTTGTGTCATGCCCCTCTCTCCACCCTCCCGCCTTGAGCTGCTCCGCAGCGTTTCGTTTTCCAGATTTTCTTTGGCGGCGCGTTTCGGGAGCTTGGCTTGCCTTTCACTGTGTTTCTTTGCGGCGCCCTTTCTGCGCGGGGACGGGAAGGAGGATGGGGCGCATTCGTCCTATGGTGAGGCTTTTGACGAAGGGCCCCGCCGAAAGGGGCCGCTGCTTGGGGAGGCGGAGGTTGGGCGGGTGAATTTCAAGGTGACGACGGATTCACCCGAGGCGCAGCGCTTCTTTGAGCAGGGGGTGGCGCAGTTGCACGCTTTTTGGTTTTACGAGGCGGAACGTTCCTTCCGCCAGGTGCTGCTGTGCGACGCGAAATGCGGGATGGCCTACTGGGGGCTTGCGCTGGCAAACCGGAGCACGCCGGAGCGTGCGCGGGAGTTTTTAACAAAAACCGAGGCGCTCCGGCCGGTTCTCTCCGCGAAAGAGCGCCGGTGGGTGGATGCTTATGCGCCTTTCTTCGCGAAGGACGGGCCCAGTCGCACCGAGCGTGGCCGAAAGTTGGTGGAGGCTCTTGAAACGATGGCCTTCGACTATCCCTCGGACATAGAGGTGAAGGTTTTTCTGGTGCTGCACCTTTGGGAGAACAGTTACGAGGGAATTCCGCTGACGAGTTACGAGGCGCTGGATGCGCTCTTGAGGGAGGTTCTTGCGATTGAGCCGATGCATTCGGGTGCGCATCATTTGCGGATTCATTTATGGAACAAAAGGGATGACAGACGCGCGTTGAGTTCGGCTGCGCTGTGCGGGCAAAGCGGGACGCGTGCGGCTCATCTTTGGCACATGCCGGGGCACACCTTCAGCAGTTTGAAGCGGTACTCTGACGCCGCGTGGCAGCAGGAGGCTGCGGCCCGGGCCGATCACGCGTGGATGGATGCAAACGGATTGATGCCGGACCAGATTCACAATTACGCCCACAACAACGACTGGTTGGTTGAGAATCTCTTTTTCCTCGGCCGCGTGGAGGAAGCCTTGAAGCTCGCGAAGAATATGGTGGAGCTTCCTCAGTTGGCCCCGCACACGGTGGTGATCGGGAAAGCTAAGTTTGACGCGCAGCGTTCCAGTTACGTTCTTGGGGCGCGGCGCTTGGTTCAGGTGCTTCTTGAAAACGAGCTTTGGGAAAAACTGCTGCAGCTTCGCGGGACACCGTATCTGCGCGAGCGTGCCGATGTCATCGACGAGGCCCAGCGTTTGAACGCCTTGATCTGGGCCTGCAGCGAGACGGGCAGTCCGGACGAGGCGGCGCTTGAAAATGGGCGGCTCAAGGATCTCAAACACAAGGTGCGGCACGAACGCTTTGATGCGGCCGATCAAGCGGAGAAAGACGCCCGCAAGAACTCGAAGCCCGCCGCGGAGATTTCGCGCGTGGTGACGGACACGTTGGCTGCGCAGTGGAAGCGGGTCGAGCGGGTTGACGCCTTGATCGCGGAGGGGGCCCTCGCAATCGCGCTTGCCGCCGGCCAAAAAGACGAGGCGGGTGCGCAGTTGGTTTACGCAACCGAGATGAGCAAAGTGCGGCGGGCGCGCGTTCAGGCGCGGCTCGGCAGCGGGGCGGACGCGCTTAAGACCGTCCGGGATACCGCGAAGCAGGACGGGGCGCAGCTTTTGGTCGGTGCGGCTTTGGTGGAGCACCTTTGGCGCGAGGGCAAACACGACGAGGCGCGTGCCGAGTTCGGGAAAGTCAGGAAAGCTGCTGCGGCCGCGGAGCTCGGGCTTCCCGCGCTTGCGAGGCTGCGTCCGGTGGCCGACTCCGCGGGGATCAGCGGCGATTGGCGGCTCCGGGAACCGGTATCCAAAGACGTCGGCATCCGGCCGGACCTCAATACCATGGGATCCGCCCGGTGGCTTCCGCGCGTGGCGCCGGCTTGGGTGATGGGAGCGGACCGGGGCGGTTTCATGCGGCTTGATGCGATGCGTGGCAAGCCTGTGCTGATGGTTTTTTATCTCGGAAGCGGGTGCATTCACTGCATCGAGCAGCTCAACCTGCTTGCGCCATTGGTGGAGAAATACAAGGAGGCTGGCGTCGAGATTTTGGCTGTCAGCACCGAGGCGTTGAGCGAGTTGCCGAAAACAAACGAGCAAGCCAAGACCGGATCGGGATTTCCTTTTCCGCTTCTCGCGGATCCCTCGCTTTCCACATTCAAAGCGTACGGGGCGTATGACGATTTTGATGAACAGGCGCTCCACGGACTGTTTCTCATCGACGGGAATGGATGCCTGCGCTGGCAGAACATTTCCTTCAAGCCCTTCGCCCAAGTCGATTGGCTTTTGGGCGAATGCAAACGCCTGCTCGAAATTCCCGCGCGCAAGAGCGGCGAATAATCCGGTGCTCTGCTTTTCGCGCGGGACAGCGCCGTGAAGCTCAGCTGATCATCAAAATACGCACTGCGTCCTCAGGCTGCGTCGCGGGTGCCCGATGGATGCAGGGCGGCACGGGGTTTCCCGGGTATTCAACGGCGATTCTCCACAGGTTTCCAACGCCGAAACAAAAGGGTTCCGCGTTTTCCGCGGCCTCGTAGTGCAGGTCATAGCAGCATTCCGACAAATACTCCCGGAAGGATTCGTCGTCCGCGCCGCCGAACTCCGCGAGCAAGGCCGCGCGCAGATGCGGCACATCAATCTTGCGGATGGCTTGGTCGTTGCGAAGGCCCTGGCTTGCGGCCCCGTGGTAAGTGCAAAGGAAAGTGTCGGTTTGAACCGTGGCGCTGTCCGCGTGAAATGAGTAAACATCCGTGTGAATGGGCCCGGGTCCATCATCGCGCAGGTATCCGTCGACGCATTCCAGAACAGGGTCAAGGTTCGACCGTTGAAGAAGGCGAAGGTCCTCCAACATTGCATCCACGGCGGTTTTGCCGGCGGCGCTCAGCGGCAACGAGAGGAGGGAAGGCGCATCCAGTCCGGTGATGCCTTTTCCCGGATTCAGCCTGCGGAGAACCTCTGCAAAATCGCCTTCCAATTCGCGCTGCCAGCAAAGCGCGTTGATTCCGTTTGCGAACGGCGTGCCCAGGAGTTCATCGAAACTGTTGACCACTTTGATGCGTGGGTAGTTTTGTGGAAGCAACAGTGCGCCCATGTTCCGCAGTCCTCGCTTTTGAATAAAAAGAGAGACTGCAAGCCGTGGACCTGCAGTCTCTCTAAAAGTTCCCGCAAAGCGCGCCGTGTCTCCGCGGCTGGCTTCGAGGCGTGTTTTTGTGCTTACAGTTTGGACTGGATGACCTGCTCGAGTTTCACGATATCCGCCGCAAATTTGCGGATGCCTTCGGCTGTTTTCTCGGTCGCCATCGCGTCTTCATTGAACAAAAAGCGGAACGCCTTCTCATCGCAATGGATTTTCTGGATCGACGCAGCCTTCGAATCGGCGGCATTCAGCTTTTTGGCGACGGTTTCATTCGAGGCGGCGAGTTTTGCGAGCAGATCCGGTGAAATTGTCAGCAGATCGCAACCCGCCAGTTCGATGATTTGGGACACATTCCGGAAGCTGGCTCCCATCACTTCGGTTTGGTAGCCGAAGTGTTTGTAATAATGGAAAATCGAGGTGACGGATTGTACTCCGGGATCTTCCGCGCCGGTGTATTCGCGCTTGTTGGCGTTTTTGTACCAATCATAGATTCGTCCGACGAAGGGCGAGATGAGCTGCACTTTCGCCTCGGCGCACGCGATCGCCTGAGGCAGCGAGAACAGCAGGGTGAGGTTGCATTTGATGCCCTCTTTCTGCACCACCTCGGCCGCCTTGATGCCTTCCCAAGTTGATGCGATTTTGATCAGCACGCGGTCGCGCGAGATGCCTGCTTTTTCGTAGAGGGCGATGAGCTCGCGCGCCTTGGCGATGGTGCCGTCCGCGTCGAAGGAGAGCCGGGCGTCGGTTTCCGTCGAGACGCGGCCCGGGACGATTTTGAGAATCTCCAAGCCGAATGCGATCAGGATATTGTCGATGATGTCTTCCACCCTTTTGGAGCCCGTGAGCCCGCTGTTTTTGCGGTCGGCGATCACCTTGTCGATGATGTGCGCGTACTGCGGTTTGGTGGCGGCCTGCAGGATGAGTGAAGGGTTGGTGGTTGCGTCCTGCGGCTTGAATTCGCGCATGGACTCGAAGTCGCCGGTGTCGGCGACGACTTTGGTGAACTGTTTTAACTGCTCTAGTTGTGAAGCGTTGCTCATGGTCTGGTCGGAGTTGTTTGTTGGATTAAATGTGGATGGCGTGTCCGTGGGCCTGCGCAGTTGCCTCGTGAATCATCTCGCTCAGGGTTGGGTGCGCGTGGATGGTGCCCTCGATCTCGTCGATGGTGGCCTCCAGGGTGATTGCAAGGCCGAGCTCGGCGATGAGTTCGGTTGCTTCAGAACCGATGATGTGCGCGCCGAGGACTTCGCCGTGTGGTTCGCCTAGAATCAGCTTCACAAAGCCTTCCAGTTCGCCGATCGCTCGCGCTTTGCCGCTCGCCATGTACGGGAATTTGCCAACCTTGTATTTAAGGCCTTTCTCCTTCGCCGCCCGCTCGGTCAAGCCGACGCTGGCGACTTGGGGCTGGCAGTAGGTGCAGCCCGGGAAATTGGTGACTTTCTTCGGCTTGAATCCGGGCTGGAACATCCCATTCACGGCTTGGATCGCCTCAAAGCTTGCCACGTGCGCGAGCCATGGCGGGCCGATGATGTCGCCCGCGGCGTACACTCCGGGAATGTTCGTTTCATAGCGGTCGTTGGTCTGGATGTAGCCGCGCTCGGTGAGGGCGGGTTTGAGCGCGCCGCCCGGCAGCAGCGGGCTCACGCCGATGGCCACGAGGCAGACATCCGCTTCGAGCACCTGCGAGGCGCCTTTTGCGTCTTCGACCGTGATTTTCACGCCGTTCGCCGTGGCCTCGGTTTTGGTGGTTTTGTGGGAGGTGAGCACCTTGATTCCCTGTTTTTGAAACGATTTTTCGAGCGCCTGCGAGACTTCGGTGTCCTCGACGGGGAGAAGGTTGGGGAGCATTTCCACCACGGTGACTTTCGTTCCGAAGGTGTTGTAAAAGTATGCGAACTCGACCCCGATCGCGCCCGCGCCGATGACGATCATGCTCTTGGGTTGTTCCGGAAGAATCATCGCCTCCTTGCTGGAGATCACCGTTTTGCCGTTGAAAGGGAATCCGGGCATCGGTCGGGAGATGCAGCCGGTCGCCAGCATGATCTTCGCTGCCGTGTGGGTTTCCACTTTCCCGTCGGCGGCTTTGACGGCGACCGATCCCGCCTTCTCCACGGTGCCCTCGCCCCGGAGGTAATCGACTTTGTTCTTTTTGAAAAGGAACTCGATTCCGCCCGCGTTTTTGTCTGAGACATCCCTCGAGCGGGCGATGATTTTGGACCAGTCGAAGGAAACATTGTCTGCCTTGAATCCGAATTCCGCGCTTCGGTGCGCAAAGATGTGGAACAATTCGGCGTTGCGGAGAAGGGACTTGGTCGGGATGCAGCCCCAGTTCAGGCAGGTCCCGCCGGCGCGTTCTTTTTCGACGCAGGCGACTTTTTTCCCCAGTTGAGCGGCGCGGATGGCGGCCACGTATCCAGCGGGCCCGCCTCCGATGACGATGAGATCGTAATTCATATCGGCGCCGAGGATGGACGCCTGCTTTGGAAGGGTCAACCCCAAGGTATTTCCGAGGTTGCAACGTTCCTGCTCCGGTCGGGTCAGCGTCCTGGGAGGATAGATTTCAGCGTGTCCAGTGCGCCCTTGACGGCGTTCGGGACGTTTTGCGGGTTTTTCTGGATGTTTTGCAGAGAGTCAATCACGGCACCCGCCGCCGCCTGCACGAGGCGTTTGGATAGGTCTTCCTGCGGAAAGTCCGCGGTGCCTGACACGCGGACCGGCGTCCAGATGTAGCCGTCGCGATTTTCCTCGAACACTTTTCCGCGACCAGTCGGCAGCCATTGGATGAGGGAGGGCGAGATTCCCACCCGCAACGCTCCGTCCAGCTTGCCTTCACGGATGGTGATCGCTCCCTCAATGCGCAGCATGCCGTCCGCGTCGAGCTGGATATCGTTCAGTTCGGTGACATCGCCTGCGCGGCGGACTTTGACCGAGCCGCTGCGGATGGGCAGCGTTTTGAAACGCGGTGTTCCTAGGAACGCATCGAGTTCGGATAGCAGAGGGAGCGATTCCAGACGGCCGCCTTTCAACCGCAGCAGGGCGTCGAGTTCCGGCTGTTTTCCCGCGGCTTGAAGGATGTTCAGAGTACCGTCCACACTCCCGAAAAAACGCGTCCTCCACCACTTCGGAAGGAAAGGCTCGATGTTGATGTTTTCCAAATCTGCGTGGACTTCAGAGTTGCCGTCCGTTTCCCAGTGTCCGGCGAGTTTCGATTGTCCTCCGGAAGCAAACAGCAGGTTCGCGTTTTTGAGGACGGTGAGTCCCTTTTTGACGGTGAGATTCGCGGACTTGAGTTCGATCGGCTTGTCGAGCGTCAAAGCCGCGGTAGTGAACTCGCCGTCTTCCGCCAGCACTTCCCAATCTTTGCCTGCGGGCTTGAGGGTGAGCCGTGTTTTTCGCAGCGCTGCACCCGCTTTTGAAACGTCGGCGCGCTCCGCTTTGATGGATTCGATTTCGGTCCGGTTTGGAAGAATCTTTGAAATTAGACCGGGGCTGGAGCGGACCGTCGGCGCTGGGGTTGAGTCAGAGGCGCCGGTTGGGTCGGCGCCGTGCAAGGGGCCCGCCGCGGGTCGGTCCAAATCCAATTCCAAGCGTTGCATCGACAGGCTTCCAATGCGCCAAGTGCGCTGCAAGATCGCCATCAAATCGAGTTCAACGCGCACACCCTGCATTTGCACGGAACGGAAGCGGGCGCCCGGCGTATCGGCACGCGAGGGATCCGCCTTGATTCCCGTCGCTGTCAGCGAGTCGACGTATAATGAGCTGCTCGAGTGTTGGGGAAGACTGAGCTGCGCGTTTGCATGGAACGCTTTTCCAAGCGCGGTTTCCGTTCGCAACCGGAAGGATTCGCTGCGGATGTAGGAATGAATCCAGTTTTGCGCCGCAAAAATACCGACGACTAACAGCACGCCCAGACCGGCGCCGATGCGGAGCAGCATCGCGGCGGGCGATGTCTTCCGAGGTTGACGGCGGCGGCCGCTGGGTTGGGTGGGGTTGTTCTCCATGGGGTGACGGAGTATCTCGCCGGAGTTTTGAGGTTGATTCGCGTCGTTTCTAGGCCGGACCGACGATTCGGCGGTAGAGCGAGTCGAGTGCCGCCGCCGCTTTTTCCCAAGGAAATTTTGATGCGAGTGCGTTTTGGAGCAGCTTGTTCCAGACCGGTTTGTTTTTGAAAAGCAGTTTTCCCCGCGCGATCGCATCCATGAGCGCGTCTTCGTTGTCCCCGTAGTACAGGAGTGAATTGCCGGAGCATTCAGCGGGCACAAAGTTGGTGAGGTTGTCGGCAAGTCCGCCCACGGCGTGCGCCACGGGGATTGTTCCGTAAGCCAATGCGTGAAGCGGCGCGAGCCCGCCCGGTTCGAAATGCGAAGGCATCAGCAGAATGTCGCCGCCCGCCATCAGGCGTTGCGGGAATCCAGGCTGCCACGCGTGCAAAAATGCGAGTTTCTTCGGATGCCTGCGGCACGCGAGCAGCAGCTCCCGGTGCAGGAGCGCGTCCCCATCTCCCGCAATGATCAGGCGCGCGTCGGTTGAGAGAATTTTCGGCACAAGCGGCAGCAGCAGGTCGAATCCCTTTTGGTCTGCAAGCCGACCAAGCATCACGAAAACAGGGGCGTCCGCGTCCGGAGTCAGCCCCGCCTCCGCAAGCAATGCAGCGCGGCACTTTTTCTTGCCCGACGGGTTCTCTGCGGAAAATGCGGCCGCGAGGTTTGCTGCGGCGTCCGGGCGCGAGGGACTCCATCGTGCGGGATCCACTCCGATGGGTACGCTGATCAAATTTTCCGCGCGGGAGCGGAGCGCACCTTCCAATCCGCAGCCTGCCGCGGAGTTTAGAATTTCGTCACGGTAACGTTTGCTGACGGTGGTCAGGGCATCCGCGGCGAGAATGCCGCCCTTGAGCAGGTTCATCGAGCCGAAAAACTCGAGTCCGGAGGGGCTCATCCAGTGTTGAGGAAGGTTGGTGAGTTGAAAGTCCGCGCCCTGAAAGTTCCCCTGAAACGCGACGTTGTGGAGGGTCAGCACCGTGCGGATCGGCAGTGCTTCTTCGCGGATCAGTACGGGCACCAGAGCGGTTTGCCAATCTTGCGCATGGACGACGGCTGGAGTCGGATCCATCCGTTTTGCGAGTTCCACAACCGCCTTTGAAAAAAAAATAAAACGTTCCGCGTTGTCTGCGAAGGGTTCGTTGTTTTTTGGGTCGCAGTACAATCCATTGCGCCCAAAAAGCGTGTCGTTGCGGATGAGCAAAAGTTGAGTGCCGTCGGGGAGGGTGCGGTCGTAAATGGAGGCGTGAAGGGTTTTCTCCCCGACAATCACATTGAACTCCACTTCCAGCGGTTCGGCGTTCTCAAGCAAAGCCGGGTAGCCGGGCAAAGCGACCGCAGCCTCGTGACCCTGCGCGGCGACAACCCGTGGGAGGGAAGCCACGGTTTCGCCCAAGCCTCCCGTTGAGGCGAGCGGCGCGATTTCGCTGGCTGCAAAAAGAATCGTCATGTGTGTTGAGTGAACGGTTCTGGGAAGGGGGCGGTTTTGACAAGGCATTTGAGCCCGATGTACCGGGAAACGCGCGCCACGTTCGCATCGCCGTATTCTTGGAAAGTTAAACCATCAAAAGTGGGCAAAGCGAGTGCTATGAAACCCTCCAACCGCATGGAAGGACCCGGGTGTTTGTAAAACAGGGGTCTCCGTTTCGTTGGCTGCGCGGAAGCGATGTTGGCGACAAGTTGCCTCGAGCCAATCCGCGCTGGCCCGGTTTAACCGCGCGCGCGCGGTTCGCGGTCTTTGGTCGTTGCCTGGCCCGGTTGGGTGACGAACGGGCCTCCCTGCAGGGGCGCGGCGTCCGAGAACGCGACGTCGGGCATTTCGCTCGGCTTGCCGCCGAGCGGGAAATCTTTGCGGAGCGGGAAAAACGGATATCCCTCCCACATCAGAATACGACGCAGGTCGGGATGCCCGGTGAAACGCAGCCCGTACATGTCGTACGCTTCCCGTTCATGCCAGTCCGCGGTGGGCCACACTTTGGAGACGGTGGGAACTTCCATTGCATCCTCTGAAACTCTGATCTTCAGGCGGAGCCATTCGCCGTTGGAGGTGCTGTAAAGCTCGTAGACCAGCTCAAACCGGGGGTCCACTCCGAATTGATCCACCCCGGCGATGTCCAGCAGCATGTCGAATCCCAGCTCGGTCTTCGCGTAGGAAGCGATGTCCGCAATGGCTTGCGGGTCGAATGCGAGGGTGGTCTCGCCGCGGAACTCGGTTTTTTCGAGAACCTTGAACTTGCTCTGCAGCGCGGAAATGGCGGCTTTTGGGGAGTGGCTCATGGGAAAGTCAGTGGGCGGCGACCCGTATTTTTCTGGTCAAACGAGGCGAACGCTTAGGCGGGCAGTTCTTCGAAAAGAGCGCGCTTCTGTTCGAGGAAAGAGTGTTCTTTCTCAATCTTCCGCTGGAGGCGCATCAGGCCTTCGAGAAGCGCCTCGGGCCTCGGCGGGCATCCTGAAATGTAGATGTCCACCGGCACAAGGTGGTCGATCCCTTGGAGAACAGAGTACGAACGATACATGCCGCCGCTCGAAGCGCAGGCACCCATGGCGATGCACCACTTTGGTTCGGGCATCTGGTCCCAGATGCGTTTCACGGCGAGCGCCATCTTGTAAGTGACCGTTCCCGCGACGATCATCACGTCGCTCTGCCTTGGGGAGAAACGCATGACTTCCGAGCCGAAGCGCGCAATGTCGAAGCGGGAACTGGCGGAGGCCATCAATTCGATGGCGCAGCACGCCAGTCCCATGGGCATCGGCCAGAGGGAGTTTTTGCGCATCCAATTCATCGCGGCGTCGAGCCGGGTGAAAATGATGTTTCCTTCGATTTTCGAGTCGTAGGCGACGGGAGCGAGTTGGGCCATGAAGATAAACCTAGGAAAGCATCGGGCAGGGGCAAGCTTGAAACCCAAAAACCTCAGGAAACCGCCTGAGCGGCTGCGCGAGGTCTGTGCCGGCTCCTTCCTTACGGAGGTTGGAAGGCGGGTCGGGCCGCCCTAAAAGATGCGCTGTCCCTCGAGGAAGGTCATCTCCGGTTCCAGGTTGTCGTCCAGGAGGACCAAGTCCGCTTTGAGGCCGGCTTCGATCGCCCCCAGCACGTGGTCGAGGCCCAGCGCTTTCGCGGGGTTGAGCGAGGCCATCCGGACTGCTTCCTGAAGGGGGACGTCCACCTTCTCCACCATGTTGCGCACCAGTTGATGCATGCGGGCAACGCTGCAAGCGAGCGCCGTTCCGTCTTCGGTTAGGCTAATCCCCTCGTGGACAACTGCCTTGATGCAGCCCACCATGAAGCTTTCCCCGATCCCGAGCCCGGCGCCCCCGCCTGCGTCGGTGACAAGGGCGATTCCGTCCGCGCCCTTGGCCCGGTACAGGGCGCGCATCAGGGTCGGGCTGACGTGATGGCCGTCGGCGATCAGTTCGCAAAGCATTTCCGGCTCGCCCATCGCGAATTCCAGCAAGCCGGCCACCCGGTAGGCGCCCCTGCGGCGGGCGCTGGACATGCAGTTGAAGGTGTGGGTGGCCTGGCGCATCCCATGGGCGAAGCCGGCCGCCGCTTCCTCGTCCCAGGCATCGCTGTGCCCGCCGCTCACCCTGATTCCGGCGCCGCAGAGCGCTTCGATGCAGTCCAAGGCGCCCGGGAGTTCGGGAGCAAGGGTCACTTGGGTGATCCGGTCCCGGTATTGCAACCATTCCGTGTACTCCCCCGGGTCCGGGTTGCGGAGCAGATCGGGGAGATGCGCCCCCGGTTTTTCCTTCGAAAAATAAGGACCCTCGACGTGGACCCCCAAGATGCGCGCTCCTCCGGTGCTGTTCGGATCGATCGCTCCGACAGCTTCCAGCACCTTGATGATTTCATTCTGCGGCGCGCTCACCGTGGTGAGGGCGAGGGAAGTCGTGCCTCCGGAGGCGTGGAACCGGCAGATTTCGGAAAACGCCTCCGGCGTAGCCTCCATGCTGTCGCGCTTCAGGGCGCCGTGGATGTGCATGTCCAGAAAGCCGGGCGAAAGAAATTTACCGCGCGCGTCCAAGACCGCCTCGCCGGGTTCAACGCCGAGAGTTTCTGCGGGTTTCGAAATTTCGGCAATGCGTCCGTCGCGGACGCGCAAGGCGCCCACCGGTTGGATGCGGTCAGGGAGAATGAGGCGCGCGTTTTTAAAAAGCATGATCTGGCCGCATGGGCTCTCCGATCCTAGTCAACGCGCGCACCTTGGCAAAATCAGAAACGGGTTTTTGATCAAATTGCGACGCATTCTCGTCACCGGAGTCCCCGACGTTTTGCCGCACAACGGCTCGGATCATTCAGGCGAGGATCGGTTTCATGATCCGCCCGTGCACATCCGTGAGCCTGAAGTCCCGGCCTTGGAATTTCACCGTGAGCTTCAGGTGGTCGATGCCGAGAAGGTGCAGCATCGTTGCATGCATGTCGTGGACCGCCACGGGATTTTCAACCGCAGCGTAGCCCAGTTCGTCGGTGTTCCCGTAGGTCACGCCGGGCCGGATCCCTCCGCCCGCCATCCAAATAGAGAATCCATGATTGTGATGATCGCGGCCGCTCCCGCCCTGGCTCATCGGGGTCCGACCGAACTCGCCGGCCCACACAATCAGCGTTTCTTCCAGCATGCCTCGCTGCTTGAGATCCGTGATCAAAGCCATGCAGGCGCGGTCGATCTCAGCCGCCTTTAGTTCGATTCCGTTTTTTACGCCGCCGTGATGATCCCAGTCCTTGTGGTAGAGTTGGATGAAGCGGACTCCGCGCTCAGCCAAGCGCCGTGCAAGCAGGCAGTTTGCCGCAAAGCTTCCGTCGCCCGGCGCGCATCCGTACAAGTCCATCACATGTTTTGGTTCCATGGACACATCCATGAGTTCCGGAACACTGGTTTGCATTTGGAACGCCATTTCGTACTGGGCGATGCGCGCCGAGATTTCCGGATCATCTACGATGGAGTCATGCGCGGCGTTGATTGCGTTGATGGCGTGCACAACGTCGGATTGCTGCGCGGGCGTGACACCGCTTGGATTTGTCAGGTACAGGACAGGATCGCCTTTTGCGCGGAGTTGCACTCCCTGGAACCTGCTGGGCAGGTATCCCGAGGCCCATTGCCGCGCGGCGATCGGCTGGTTCTGTCCGCCCTTCCCGAGGGATGTGAGCACGACGAAGCCCGGCAAATCCTTCGATTCGCAGCCCAGTCCGTAGGTGATCCAGGACCCCATCGAGGGACGTCCTGCAATCTGTGAACCGGTGTTCATAAACATGTGCGCCGGGTCGTGGTTGATCGCGTCCGTGTGCATCGAGCGGATGAGGCAGATTTCATCGATGACGGAGCCGATATGCGGAAAAAGCTCGCAGATTTCGGTCCCGTTTTTTCCGAACGCCTTGAACGGGTGCTGGGGTCCGAAGCACTTGAGTTCTTTGCCTTGAAGCTGGGCGATCTGTTTCCCCTTCGTCATGCTCTCAGGCATCGGCTGGTCGTGCATCGCCGCAAGTTTCGGCTTCGGGTCAAAGGTCTCCAGATGCGAAGGGCCGCCCGCCATAGAGAGGTAAATTACGCGTTTGGCTTTTTGATGGAAATGCAGCGGGTTTACCGCGCCGGTCCAAAGGTTGCCACCGCCCTGAGCTGCGGCGGATGCCGGCTCCGATAGCGCTAGAGAAAGCGCGCCGATGCCGGCGGAGCTGCGCCCGAGAAAAGCCCTGCGTGTCATCTGCTGCGCGTTGAAGTGACGAAGTTCTGTGTTCAGATCCATGACGGTGGATGGTGGAATGTTGAGTTGAGAAGCGGTGCGATCGATTAGGAGCGGGTGATTGTTTCGTGCAAGTTCAGAAGCACCCTCGCGATGCTTGTCCATGCCGCAAGTTCGGGCTGCGGTGCGTTGCCCGGCCGTTCGGAGATGCCGATTTTCACCAGGGCTTCCGCGGAAGATGGCGCCTCGGAGAACTCTTTTACATGCTTGCCGTAAAGAGCGGTGAGTTCATCGGACTCCAGTTTTGTCGGGTTGCGTTGCAGCACCTGCGCGAATGCCCAAGCAATACGGCTCGGAACGTCGCTTTCTTTCAACAGCACGATTCTCGCAGCAAGGTTCCGCGCGGACTCCACATAGGTGGGATCGTTCAAAAGCACGAGCGCCTGTTGCGGGATGTTGGAACGGATGCGCTCCGCGGTGCATTCCTCGCGGGTCGGGGCGTCGAACGCAAGCATGCTGGGGTGCACGTAAGAGCGCTGCCACCAAGTGTAGAGACCGCGCCGGAACTGCTTGGAGTCCGCGTCGTTCGGGTAAGTGCGTGCCGGAAAGTTGAGATTTTCCCAGTAGCCTTCGGGTTGATAGGGCTTGCTGCTGGGTCCGCCGATTGCTGCGTTGAGAAGTCCCGAAACGCTTAGCGCGGTGTCGCGCACGAGCTCCGCATCCAGGCGCCAGCGGCTTTGTCTTGCCAGTTCGCGGTTGTACGGGTCTCTAGCGAGCAAATCCTTTGTCGCAGTCGATGTCTGCCGATAGGCACGGCTGGTGACGAGCAAGCGGACCATGTGTTTAACATCCCAACCGCTGTCCACAAACTCGCAGGCGAGCCAGTCGAGCAGCTCCGCATACATCGGCGGCTCTCCCTGCGTGCCGAGATCGTCAAGCACCTTGCTCAGTCCCGTTCCGAAAAACTGCTTCCATAGCCGGTTCACAAAGACCCGCGCAGTGAGCGGATTTTGCTTGGAGACGATCCAATGCGCGAGGTCAAGGCGGGTGAGAGGCCGTCCCGGATCCTCCGGTCTTGGCAGGTAGTGGGGCAGCTCCGGGTTGACGATTTCTCCCGTGTCATTCTGCCAGTCGCCGCGGGGCAGGATACGCACGGTGCGCTTGTTGTCGGTGTGCACCGACACGATGCAATGCGCCACTGATTTCTCAAAGTTTACGCGGTCCGTTTCCGTCTGGTTGATCCGCTGTCTGATATCGGCGAACTGAGGCGCTGTGGCGCGGAAATGTGCGGCGAGCTTCGCGGTTTGCGCAGCGGTTCGTTTCTCGGTCGGCAGACTGATGGCTTTGATGATTTCTTCGGGATACTGCACGTTCGGCGAGCGGATCGGGGCTGGCGCTTGCGTCGCTGAAATCCGGAATCTCCCCAAAGTTTGGTTGTCCCCGGAAGTCTGGCGCAGGGTAACGGTGATGGTTTTTTCGCCTGAAATCGGCGCGGCCATTTCAAGGTAAAGGGAGGCTTCTTTGCCGTTCAGACCGCTGTTCGACCATCCGTTGCGTTCGTCGCTCTTTTCATCAATCGCCTGCTTCGCAGGATGCGCTTTTGCTTCGTAAGTGGCGGATGCTTCCGCGATTTTCAGCGGGGTGTTGCCTTCCTTGATGACGATCTCATTGATGATGAATGCGCCTTTGGGTGAGCGTCCCGGGCCTTTGTTTGGCATGTCTTCCGAGCAAAGCGCATCCAGTTTGAATCCGGCGGTGGCGCCCGGCGGTGTTTTGAACGTGATGACATAAGAGTCTGCGGCCGGGCTGTTGGCTGCTGCAACTTCGATGACGTCTTCTCCGACGTGGTTGAGCTTCGAGCCTTTTTCGGCATGTAGTTTTTCCGGTGAAACCGCCGTCCATGCGACGTCGATCGGTCCGCTCGCAAGGGCCGTTTCCCAAGACGACTGCTGTTTGCGCCGCTCATCTGATTCCGCGGCAAGCTCGTTTCTGAGGTTGGAAAGCTGTTGATTCAGCTCGGCGATCTTTTTCTCCTCTTCGGGTTGCGGAACCAAAATTCCCTCCTCGCGCTTTCCGATGATTCCCTCGCTGATGTCCGCAAAGAAGGCGCCCATCGTGTAGAAGTCGCGCGTGGAAATCGGGTCGAACTTGTGGTCGTGGCACTGGGCGCACCCGATCGTTTGCGCAAGCCAGACTGTGCCGACTGCTCGCACGCGGTCGGTGAGCATTCTCGCTTCATAATCCTTGGCCTGGGCGCCGCCCTCCTCGGTGGTCAGCAGCAGGCGGTTGAATGCGGAGGCGACTTTTTGCTCGCGGGTGCTGTTGGGGAGAAGGTCGCCGGCGAGTTGTTCAACGGTGAATTGATCGAACCGTTTGTTTTCGTTGAATGCGTTGATGACGTAGTCGCGGTAAGGCCAGACGTTGCGGGGATTGTCCGAATGGTAGCCGATGGTGTCAGCGAAGCGCACGACGTCCAGCCATGGGATGGCCATTCGTTCTCCGAAGTGGGGTGATGCCATGAGAGAGTCGACCAGACGGTCGAAAGCATCGGGAGACTTGTCCTCCTCAAAGGACTTCACGTTTGCCGGTGTCGGTGGGAGTCCGGTCAGGTCGGCGTGGGCTCGGCGGGCCAGCGTGCGTTTGTCGGCCTCGGGAGATAGACGGAGGCCGAGCGTGGCAAGGCGCGTTTGGATGAGGTGATCGATCGGATGCGTGTTCGCAGGAACCGTCGCCTTCGCTGGAGGCGTGTACGCCCAGTGCGGTTCGTACGGCGCGCCCTGGCGGATCCATTCATCGAGGAGCGCGCGCTGTTCTTTTGAAATCCGTTTCCCGTTTTTTGGAGGCGGCATCACTTCGTCGGCGTCTTCAGAATGAATGCGTCTGTGCATTTCGCTTGAGCGAAGATCGCCGGGAACGATCGCCCTGATCCCCTCTTTTTCAAGCAGTGCGCCTTCGCGGACATCGAGGCGCCTGTCGGCTTTGCGTGTTTTTTCGTCGAAGCCGTGGCACTGAAAACAGTTGTCCGAGAGGATGGGCCGGATATCGCGGTTGAACCGGATCTCACGCTTTTCGGCCGCGGTCAAAGTTGGCGCGATGCAGGCGAGTGCGAGTGCGGACAGACTGGGAAGGGTGCGCGGATTCATGGCTGGGGTTCGGAGTGTCGGTCTCCGGCAGTTCCGGAACGACTGGGGTAAAAGTGCTTGTTTGTTGCCGGATCGGCATCCGGCGAATGGGGGGCTCTTCCGGGGCGCGCTTGGCGCCCCTCGCGGAGATTATGAGGACGGCTGGATGGTCGATTTGATCACTGGCGTGGCTGCGGAAACTGACCGTCGCGCCTCAGGCCGCTTTTCTGCGGAAAAAGACGGCGACGTTTCCCACCTGCTGGATCAGAGCGCTAGCGGTGCGCTCGGCAATCTGGGGCGCGAGGGTTTTTCGTTCCTCTTTGAAGTCCGCAAAACGGACTTTCACGAGTTCATGCAGTGACAGCGCGTTGTCCAGGCTTTGGAGGACTGCGTCGGTCACGCCGCTCTGGCCGATGCGGATCACTGCCTCGAGGAGTTGCGCCCGTGATTTGAGCGCGCGTTTTTGCGCGCCGGTCAGTGTGTTGGACGGTTGGCTCATTTTGCTGGGGTTTGTTCGATCAAACCTTTTTGAAGAAGCTTTTGGAGCTTCGGCGTGATCACCATCGCGCAGTATCCGTTCTTGGAGGCGTTCAAGTTGTAATAGTTCTGATGATAATCCTCCGCCTTGTAGTACACTTTCAGCGGTGAGATTTCGGTGACGATGGGATCGGTGAAATCTTTTTGAGCAGCGGTCTTGGATTTTTGAGCGGCCTGCTTCTGTTCTTCGTTTTCATAGAAAATCACCGACCTGTACTGCGTGCCGCGGTCTGCTCCCTGTCGGTTGAGCGTGGTCGGGTCATGCGCCGCCCAGAACAAATCGAGAAGTTTCTCGAGCGAAATCACCGATGGATTGAATTCGATCTGCACCACTTCCGCGTGTCCCGTGTCTCCGCCGCATACTTGTTTGTAGGTAGGATTTTCGACGGTGCCTCCCGCATAGCCGCTGCTGACCGCAGTGACTCCCTTGATGCGTTGAAAGACCGCTTCGATGCACCAGAAGCAGCCTCCGCCAAAGGTGATTTTCGCTTTCGGAGTGGATTGGCTTTGAGCCGCGGCGGGTGATGTCATGGCGAGAAGGGCAAGGAGAAGGGTGGGGAGGAGCGCTTTCATGTCAGTGGTTCAAATCCTACTGACCCTCCGGGCTTAGGGAAAGAATTCTCATGCGCGCCGGCGGGTGAGAAAGAGCATCAAGCCGGCCGCCCGATTGCGGTGCAGCATCCGGCAGGAAGTGCGCATCATTTCGCGAGTTGCAGCGCAAAGAACCGGAGGCTGTCCTCAAGGTGGGTCTCCCAGTACTCCCAGGTGTGTCCGCCGGGAAACTCAGCGTAGACGTGCGGGATTTTTTGAGCGTCCAGCGAGGCGTGCAAGCTGCGGTTTGCCGCGATGAGGTGGTCCCCGGTGCCGCAGTCGAATCGGAAAGGAGGCATCTGTGCGGCATGGCGGAGGATCTGGTCGAGTACTGAGCGGTCCTCTTCAAGCGCGGTGAAGCTCGACGGGTGTTCCTCCACAAAGTCGCGCATTTGATCAAAATGTGTGACCGCGGAGTGTCCGGAGGCGGCGGTGAATTTGCGCGGGTATTTGGCGGCGATCCGGAGGGCTCCAAATCCACCCATCGACAATCCGGCGATGAACAGAGGGGATTTCTCCGAGCATCCCGGGATCGCGTGTATCGCCGCGGCGGGAACTTCCTCCGCGATCCAGCGCTCAAAGTCCTGGGAGCGGTGGGGAAGATAGCCGCTTCCGTCGCCCCAGAGGCCGTCGCTGGGCATGATCAGAGCCATCGGCGGGATTGCCCCCTCGATATAAAGCCGTTCATTGGTGAGGTGCGCGCCGCCCTTGAGGGTCCAAGCCCAGTGGCTGCCGTACACTCCGTGCAGCAGGATGACAATCGGGAGGTCGGGAGTGTCGGAGGCGCCGCGCGGCGTGTGTATGGAGATGTCGCAGCGCTGCCCGAGAGCGGGGCTTTTGAGCGTGACGATCCGCACCCCGTCTTTTTCAAAGCGCGGGTCTGAAATTTCGAATGTTCTGAATGGAGCTTTCAATACGCGGCGGCGGTCTCGGGGTCAGCTTTGTGCAAAATCACGGTCGTTGATCGCGCGGAGGACGAGTTCCTGCGGGACGATGGAGGGATCCATTGCCGCGAGTGCGACGATAGATTCGGCGACCTGGTCTGCGGTGAGAAAGTCCTGAGTGGGCATTTGCCGTGAAACAGCGTCTTTCCAGAACGGCGTATCCACGCCTCCGGGCAGCAATGCGGTGACTCGAACGCCGCAGGCTGCGGCCTCCTCTCTGAGTCCCTGGGTGAAGCCCCGCGCGCCCCATTTTGCGGCGCAGTACACCGTTTCAGTCGGGATGCCGCGCAAACCCGCGGTCGAAATGACATTGATGATGTGCCCCGCGCGGTGCGCGCTCATCGCTCGCAGAGCGGCCTGGCTTCCAAGAATCGTGCCTTTCAAGTTCACGGAAAGCATGAGGTCGATCTCATGCTCCGCGTATTCGCAAATGGGCCGGTGCCTCGCGAGTCCCGCATTGTTGATCCACAAATTCAGCGGCGTTCCGCGCGACTGCGCGATGGCGACAAGATTCGCGCAGTCCTGTGGCTTAGCGATGTCCGCGATGGCGGGGGTCGCAAGGGGTGAATTGAGGCGTTCGAGAGCGGTGTGAAGCGTGGCTTCGTCGATGTCGGCGAGAACAACGCGCGCGCCTTCCTGAAGCAGGCGCGAGGCTGTTGCGAAGCCGATGCCGCGTGCGGCGCCGGTAATCACGGCGCAAATGTGTGTGAGTTTCAACGGATGATTTTTGGTTAGGCCGACGCGCTCAAGTCGCGGAGGTCAGCGCGTTTCGCCGCGTAGGAAGTGTCGAATGAAAGCGCCTTGGGATGCGGCTCGATTTGCCGCGCATCGCACCAGTCAGAGTAAAGGCGTCGCCACCAGTTTTCATGCGAGGTGAGGCCCTGCGACTTGTACTTTTCCCAATCAATCAAAACGCGTGACCAGCATTCATCACCGTAGGCAGTCGCGCTTTTGGAGTCGCCGATTTCTTTCACATACCAGTCTCTCCCGATCCGCGCGTGAAGCACCTCGTCGGCCCAGTCGAAATCTTGGGCAAGGGCCGAGAACTCATTGCCGGAGGCGATGCCGACTTCCCACTCGAAACGTTTCCCGGTTTTAGGCATCAATCCCTGCTCGATGAAATAAAGAACGGCATGGCGTTCGATGGGCTTGAGTTGGGTGTTCAACGCGAGCGACCATGTGAAGTTGATGCGGACTTTCTCGCGCCAGTCGATGCCGGCTTGGATGAATCCGATTTCGCCCATCATGGCGTGGCGCGCTTCATCCCAGAGCTGCCGGGTCATGTCCACGGTGTAGTCCCAGGGTTTGTCGTTTGTTTCCGCGAGGATGGACGCGATGACCTCCGGCACGTCGATTTCACGGAGCCGCTTGTAAAACATCATGAGCGGTTTCGCGTTCACCGGCATTTCCGGGTCGTACAGGAACGCCTCTGCGTGCACTCCCATGTTGTAGGGATCTGTGAATCGCTGATCGCGTTTCGGCGCGGGATCAAAGGTGTAGGGAGCGGCGGAAGACAGCCGGCTGGGCTCTCCCGCGGGTTTGGGCAGGTGTCCGTCCAGACCGCCCGCGAGGCCGAGAAGTGTGCCAAGATTCGCGCGCCATTTCGCGGTCTCATCGGCGTGGGCGTGGTCGAGGTTTGAAAGCACGGCTTTGCTGTAAGCCACCATTTCGCGCGTCTCCATCAGAGCGAATTTGCAGACGCGTATGGAAGGGTGATCGACGAGGGGATGCGTTGTTTCGATGTAGTGGGCGAGTGCGCGTTCGAGTGCCGGCAGAGCCTCGCCATAGATCCCGACGAGCAGGCTTGGCGAATCGGGCGCGCCAAGGATCTCGTCGAAAAAGATCTCCAGTGCGGCGTCTGGAATCACATCGAGTCCGAGGGGAGGCTCGCGCATCTCGGCAACGCGTTTGCGGAAGGCGGCGGCGTGTTCGGCGCAGTAGTGTGCGTGCAGGCTGAATCCCATTTTCAACTCGTAGACTGGTTCGGAGACGAGGCGGTGCACGAGGATTTGGTGGGTTCGCCGGAAGGCCCAATGGAGCCGTTTCAGGCGGTTCACGCAGGCCTCCACGGACAATCCGGGTTTCTCCGCCTGTTCGAAAGTGGCGATGCCGGCGAGGGCCGGGATGCCGCGGAGTGGCCTGTAAGAGGCCGTCAAGTTGGGAGCACTCATGACTGCAGCTTCTTCCAAGTGACGAAGGCGGTCTCCGCGTATATGCGCAAATTCTGTGCATTGGTTGACAAAACAATCGTATTTTTAACGAAAACGGGCAACAATGAGGCGGTGCAGGCGAAGTTTGAGCGCGTAACACCGGGGCCCGGCAGTTCCCTCAGGATTCTGGAAATCTGGCAGCCCAAGTTTGATGCGAGTTGGCATTTTCATCCGGAGTGGGAGTTGACCTGGATCCGGGAGGGCGGAGGCAGAAGATTTGTGGGGGATTGCATTGAATCTTTCAGTGCGGGGGATTTGGTGCTGGTTGGTCCGGGGGTGCCCCATTTTTGGTTCAGCGATGCTGCGGTTGACGGGGGGCTCAGTCGGGCGCTGGTGATTCAGTTTCCGGGGGATTTTCCGGGCGAGTCGTTTGCGGCATTGCCAGAGATGGGGGAGGTGGGGCGGGTTTTAAAGCGCGGCGCGCGGGGGTTGTTTTTTTCCGGGGCGGGCGTCGACGAGGTATGCAAACGGCTCGGCAGGCTCGGGAAACTGGGGGCGTTCGAGGCGGTGCTGGAGCTGCTCAGCGTGCTTCAGCTTCTTGCCGCAACCCGCAGCCGGCCTCTCGCGGGACCGTCCTACGAGTGTTTGTCCGGCGAGAGCTCACAGACTCGGATCGGGCGCTTGTACGGGTTTCTGATGGAGCATTTCAGGGAGCCGCTCACGCTCGGTCGGATTGCATCGGCGGTGGGCATGAGTCCCTCGGCGTGCAGCCGTTTTTTCATGAGAGCAACGGGCGGTGGTGTCTGGGATTTTCTCACGCAGCTTCGCGTGGACCACTGTGCGTCTCTGCTGCGTGGATCTGATCGTGGGATCGCGGAGATCGCGTTTGAAAGCGGATTTGCCACGCTTTCGAGTTTCAACCGGCATTTCCGCGAGCGTCACGGGCGGTCTCCGAGAGAATATCGAAACTCATTTCGATCTCATGAGGCGGCCGGGGGGAATCAGCGCAGGTGATGCGGGAGAATGTTCACCAATTCGCGCAGGCGTTCCGACTGGTCTTTCGGGCATACCAGCAAAGCGTCACCCGTGTTGACGACGATCAGATCCGAGACTCCGAGCAGGGCGACCTGCTGCCCCGGGTTTGTTGAGAAGACAACATTGCCTGATGCGTCGATTTGATGCAGGGGAACGTTGCTCGCGTTGGAGCCGGCGTTTTGCGGGAGGTACCGGCTTGTGGCCGGCCAGCCGCCGAGATCATCCCAGTCGAACTCAGCTTCAACAGCGAGTGCGGACGGGATTTTTTCCATGATCGCGCGGTCGAAAGAAAGTTTCGGGAGTGCTGCGAAATGGGAGGAAAGAAACGCGTCGGGATTTTCGCAAGCGAGCATTTGGTCGGCGAACGTGGAAAGCTCCGTGGACGCATGTTCGAGGGCGGCGCGAAGTGCGCTGACGGTCCAGACAAACATGCCGGCATTCCAACGGAAGCAGCCTTTGTTGAGGTAGCTTTGCGCGGTGTCCGCATCCGGCTTTTCGTGGAATTTGAGAAGCTGTTTCGCCGGTGATTCGGGTGAAGCAGGGGCGCCGACTTCAAGATAACCAAATGCCGTGCAGGCGAAGGTTGGGGGGATCGCGATGGTGACGATTTGATCGAAAATGCGCGCGGCTTCGACTGCTTTTGCAAGCGTCCCCCGGAAGGCTGCCGGACTTGGAATGTGGTGGTCGGAGGGGAGCACGACAGCGGTGGCCGTCGCGTCTCTGCGGGCGACCGTGGCGGCTGCGAGCGCCATCGCGGCGGCGGTGTCCCGGCGGTCGGGTTCAACGATGATGTTCGCGGGGGGCAGGTGGGGGACGAGTTTGCGGATCGCCTCTGCCTGCGAGGCCGAGGTGAGAAGGATCGTGTTTTCGGTGGAGATCAGGCCATCCAGACGTTGGACGGTGGTTTCCAGCAGGGATTGGCTCGAGAAAAGGGAGAGGTGGTGTTTCGGGCGGGATTGACGGCTCAAGGGCCAGAATCGTTCGCCAAAACCGCCTGCAAGAATCACCGCGTACAGGGAGGAATCCAAAGAGGAGAGGTTACTCATCTGTACTAATGAATCGTGGAGTGTCGTGCATTCGACGTGGATGCGTGCAGTTTTCGCAGGCTTGGCGGGGAGACTGGCGTTCTGCGCGGATTACTGATTTTTCACGTTGTTCGCACTCGCGGAAGCGCTTGGATCGAAAGTAAGAGGCAGCCGGATTTTGGGCAGGTCTTTCAGCGTCAGTGTGAACAGAATGGAGACGTCGTTTCTGGAGTTGCGTTCAAACACCAGGAAGTTGAGCGATGCAATCCATGAGCGGAGGCTTCGGTCGATGCTGTAGCGCTGGTATAACGCTTGGCCGGTGCGCGCCTCAAAGTTCTCCTGCACGGTGAAGGCCCAGTCATCGTTGATGCGGAGCCGTGCGGATCCGTAGAGCAGATCCGAGCTCTGGAACTGAAGGCCCGTGGCTGCGATCCTGTTCGCAGCCGGGTCTCCGGTCGCGGCGGAAGTCGAGGGTCCCACGGAAATCCCGGAGATGTGTCTGTTCCCGACGGAGAACGTGAAGTCGCGGGTGGGTTGGAAAGTGGAGTCGATGTTTACTTCCGAGAAACCCTCGTCGAACACGGGCAACTGGCTGCTGAGGTTGACATTCATCCACGGCAGCGGGTTCCAGCGGAGCCGGTTGAATAGATTTGAGAAGGAACCCGGGTCGAGGCTCCCGAAGCTCGGGATTAAGGGCTCTTCAATCCTGCTGTCAAAAAAGGTATCCAGCTCCATCCAGCTGAAGGTTGCATCGTCCCGGCGCGTGAGAAGGCGGTGGCGCATGCCGAGCCGGAGGATTTTCCAGTCCGTAATGGAGTCTATCGCGTTGAACTGCGGGAAGTCGATCGGCGGCAGTGTCGTGGCGGGATTGAGCGAATCGATTGGCAGAATTTTGGAGGAGTCCTGGTTGGAGCTGACCACCGAAAGATTCGCGAAAGGCTGGACGACATGCTTGAGCCCGTCCAAACCCCATCTGCGGCTTTCAACGGAGTCAAAGTTCTTGGAAAATTTGACCGAGGCCTCGAGTCCGAGGTTGGTGGCGATCCGGTTCAGGCCCGAACCGGCGTCGTCTGAGGGCTGTCCGTTGACGAACGGGTTCTGCGCCGTGCTTCCGTAGTGCGTCGCCCGCACCCCCAACCGAGGCACAAGCGTCAGGAAACCTCCGATGGTTTTCGGGTAGGTCAGCTGATGGAACGTATCCGCTCTCAGCGTCGAGAACGCGTCGTAGTCGTAACCGAGCGGATTGTTTTCCACGTGGTACTTCCGAATTAGCTGGGCAACGCTGCTTTCGCCTTCGTAATACACACCGGTCTGCGAAAGGGGCCGCCGCTTCAGGTCCAGCGCCAGTTCGGGCGTTTTGCCGGATCCCTCAAACTCAGAGTTGAACTGTTTTCGGAATTGCAGGCTCAGCGTGTAATCTTCGTCCCACTTCGTGACATTCAGCACTGTGTCGGGGTTCGGGTCGATGCGGAGTTCCTGGGGCGAGAAATCTTCCAGGTAATTGATGTCGCTCAACTTGTTGAAGTTGATGCTGGTGTATACCGTGTCGGTGAGAAAGGTTCGGTCCTGCAGGGATACCCGGTAACGGGTTGCATCCATCGGCTTTGATTCGGTTTGCGTAAGGCCGTCCGCACTGTACTGGACCCTCGGTGTTGGGTTTGAATCGTTGAGATAGTAGCTTCTGAGGCGGCTCCACGACTCCGAATTCTGGGCCTTGCGGTCCGCGTCGAGACCGATTGCGAGGCCGCGCTTCGCCATGTAGTCAACCCTCGCAGCGCCCACGGTGTCTGTGCCGATAGGGAACAACGTCCGTGTCAGAAGGAATGGCCCCCAGGAGGAGCGCGATCCCGGTGAAATGGAAAAGCTCTGGTCGAATTTTGCTGGTTGGTAAAGGTAAGGAACCCAGAAAACGGGGGTCTTGCCGACGTAAACCGTCACGTCCTCGTATTCCGTGTGGTCGTTGTAGAAGAAACGAACTTTCCGCGACTTGATGTGAAAACCGGGATCAGGGGAGTCATCGGCTGTTAGGGTCGCGCCGGCGATTTCAAAGGTATCCTTGCCAACCGCCGCAAAGCCGTGTGCATGAGCCATTAGCGGTCCGGAGCCCGCGCGGAAATCCGAGCCGTTCAGCTTCTTGGAATCCAGGTTGTAGATGGCCCGGTCGCCCGCGAAGATTTTTCCGCCGCGGAAAATACGCACGTCGCCGGAGACCATCACGTCGCGGGTTTGCTGATCATATTGCGCGTAATCGCAGTAGATCGTCGTGTCCCCGAAGCTGATGATCACATCCCCCTTCGCCACAGCCAGATGACCGATCCGCTGGACCTCCGACCTGGACTCAATCTGAAGGGGGGCCCGCGGGGCGCTGGGGTCGCTGCCCGGAAACTGCGCGACGGCTTGGTTGCCCGAAAATTGGGCAAACGCCAAGGCGGCGAGCACGAGCAGTGTCCGGCGAGACTTCATATTGGGGTGGTAGGGATCAGTAACGCTAACGGAACCGCCGGGCTTTTACTAGATGCATTCCGCGCCTGTTTGGGCAGGACCGAGCTTTGAAAGCGTTATTTGAAATATAAACAATTAAATTTCAGTAAATTGCGAGAAAATTAGAAACGACGGTATTGCCGCTTGTCCTGCGTATCAGCTGGTTGCATCGGCCTTTTGGCGGAGTTGGGCGATTGCCCCCGAGAGCTGCTCAAATTCGACCGGCTTTGTGAGATGATGGATGAAGCCGCTTTCGAGGCTGCGGGCAATATCCGAAGCCATCCCAAACCCGCTCAGCGCGATGGAGCCCAGTCTCAAACGGTGTTTCCACTGCTTCGCGAGCTCATTCCCATCCCCGTCCGGCAGTCCAAGGTCTGAGATCAAAATATCCATCGGGTTTTCGGAAAGAATCTTGAACGCCGCCCGAAGGTTGCCGGCGTCAAAAACCTGGTGTCCGAGCCTGCGGATCATGCGGGCGAGAATTTGGCGGGTGGATTCGTGGTCTTCCACGAGCAGGATCCGCAGCGAGGCCGGTTGCGCGCATGGAGCAGGAGCGACGGATGCCGGAGGCTGGGGTTCCTCAGGTCCGGGCGCCGCAATGGGTAGTTCGATGATGAAAGTTGCTCCTTTGCCCCGCCCGTCGCTCTCGGCAAAGATCACGCCGCGGTGGCGTTCCACCAGACGCCGCGCGATGCTTAATCCGAGTCCAAGGCCCTGCGGAGTCCCTCGCGTCGTGCCCGTCCCCCCCTGGGTGAAAGGGTCGAAAATCGTTTTCAAATCCGATGCAACGATTCCGGAGCCTTGGTCTGCGATGCTCACGATGGCGGTCATCCCGGAGATTGTTAACATGACTTGTACCGAGGAGTGCGGGGGCGAGAACTTGATGGCGTTCCGGATGACGTTCCCAAAGACTTGCTGCAGGCGCACGTCGTCCCCGCGCACCGTACAGGGGCCGGCCGGCACATCGAGCGCAAGCTGGATGTGTTTTTCGTCAGCCTCGCTCCGCAGGCTTTCCTGCACTTCCCGGAGCACGCACTTGAGATCCAGCATTCGGGTGCTGATGGATATCCCGCCCCGTTCGATTCTGGTGAGGTCCAAGAGATCGTCGATGAGCCTGGCCTGCAGTCTCACATTTTGCAGAATTATTTGAAAATCCTCCCGCATCTGGGCGGGCAGTCCGGCGGACCGCGCGTACTCGCTTGCGAGTAAAAGAACTGGATTCAAGGGGCTTCGCAACTCGTGGGAAAGCGACGCGATGAAATCATCTTTTGCGCGGTTTGCGGACTCCGCTGCCTCCTTTGCGTGGATCAAAGCCTTGGGGACTGCTGCGGAACCCGATTCGGTTTGGTGCGGCTTCGGACTTTGCGCTGTTGGGGGGAATCGCATGCGTTGTGCCGCCGCGCGTGTGAGCGCCAGGCATGTGCCGCTTGCTGCGAGCGAGGCTGCAAGCCACGCGATTGGTGAAATCTGCGGCGCAGAGAGCGCGATAGCTGCGCCCGTGTTGTTCTCGCTGGCTGGTGCCCCGGCGGCGATTGCGCCGGCGGCTGAAATCACAAATGCGCAGTGAAGCAGGCTTGTGAAACAATTCCGGAATGGGCTCGGAACGGCGCGGCGGATAATCCGCCGGTTGGTTGAGTGCCATCGTGCGCGGTTTGAGTTCGGCATGGTGTGTCCCGAATCGGGCGCGGATAGGACTGTGGACTGAAGTCCTCCCCACGCATCCCGGGATTCCCGTCAGGGCCTTGGGATCTTCCTCGCCCGGGCGTTCCGCCGCGAGGTTTGGCATGAAATCGACCCGCAGGAATTTCATTCTGGTCGCTCCAACCTTCTAAGATGCAGGATTCTTGGGAATTGTAACCACCATACACCCCGATCCATGAACCGTGCACTCCCAGTTGTCTGCTCCTTTATTTTGTCCACCGTGATTGCGCAATGGTTCGCGGCCAGTGCGAATGCCGCTGATTCGTGGAGGCAATTCCTGGGGCCCAAGCAGGACAACATTGTGGTGGATGCCCCGAAGTTGCCGGTGACATGGGACGACTCCAAGGCTCGCTGGGCGACGCAGATTCCGGGAGAGGGATGGTCTTCGCCGCTCGTCGCCGATGGGTTGGTTTGGATGACTTCGGCAACGGAAGAGGGATTGTCATTGCGGGCGATCGCGGTGGATTACAACACCGGAGCGCTTGTCCACGACATCGAGGTTTTCAAGCTGGAAGCAGCCATCCCCAAACATCGCCGCAACTCCTATGCATCGCCAACCGGCATTCTGAGCAGTGGCCGCTTTTATGTGCACTTTGGAACCAGCGGAACTGCCGCCGTGGATGTGAAAACCGGCAAGGTGATCTGGAGGCAGACGGATTTGAAAGTGGACCACCAGAACGGACCGGGCGGGTCGCTGACGGAGTTTGGCGATTACCTCCTGATCCCGTGCGACGGCATGGACGTGCAGTTTGAAGCGGCAGTGAGAAAAAGCGACGGGCAGATCGCGTGGAAATCGGAGCGTTCCGCGAAGCCTCATCTCGAGACGCTCGCTCCTGATCGCCGCAAAGCATACGGCACGCCTTTCCTGGTAAAGGTCGGAACGCAGTCGCTCAGCATCACCACCGCTTCCACAAGGCTTTATGCGTTGGACCCCTCGACCGGACGCGAGCGTTGGTTTCTGAATTACGGTTCCGGTTTTTCAAACGTGCCTTTGCCTGCCACCGATGGAAAGCGGTTGTTGATTTGCACGGGATTTATGAAGCCCGAGTTGTGGTGCATCAAACTGGACGGGGCCGAGGGTGATATCTCGGAGTCCCACATTCTGTGGAAGCAGGACAAGGTGAAGGCCGCGGATCAGGCTACTCCAGTGATTGCGAACGGTCTCGTGTTCATGGTGTCAGGAAGTTTCGCGCTGTGTCTGGATCTTGAGACCGGAGAACTTTTGTGGCGCGAACGGTTGGTGATGGATAAGGGGGATTTCGCCGCATCACCCTTGGTTGCAAACGGCTTGGTTTATTTCTGCGATCCGGCTGGAACCACGACCGTCGTGAAAGCGCATTCAAAGTACGAGGTTGTCGCCACAAACAAGTTGAAAGAGGGGTTCATGGCCTCACCTGCAGTCGTTGGAAATACCTTGGTGCTCCGCACGACATCCGCGTTGTATCGGATCGAATAACTGCGTCGCGCAGCCGTTCTGCGCGGATCACGGCCCGAGGGTGAAACGCGTGCCCAACGATGCGCGCATTTTCTGCGGGCAGGAGCCCGCCTGTTGGCGCACGCGCTCGTTTTGCCGGCGCTGTCTGGCCGTAAGGAGGCTCGGAATATCGCAGGCTCGGGTATGCATCCGTGTGCTGCGGTGCTAGCGAAATGGAGGGTGGAATGGACGTCGGTCAACACGGGTTCCAAAAGTGGGGCGGTGTCGGGGGCGGGCCCGTTCGGTGTTGGATCGCACGTCTTGCGTGCAGTTGGAGAAAATATAGGTCTATGAAACGGATTAAATGGATGGGGATGGTTGCGGCCATCGGAGTTGCGACAGTGCAGGCCTGCTATGCGCAGCCTGGCAAGCAGCCGATGTCTTCAAAGACATCGGAAAAAACCGCGGACTCCTCTCAGCAGTTGCTTCCGTTCGTGGGAAAAGTGCTTTCGGTGGATGCGTCCACCCGCACTTTTACGCTGAACGGCAAGGAAAAGGAGAGGCTGTTCCGGACAACGGATCACACGGAGTATTGGAAGGATGGAAAGCAGGTGGATTTTCAAGCCATCACAGTCGGCGAAACGGTGCGCGGCAACGCGCTTAAACATGAAACCGACTGGGAAGTGAAGAAGGTCACGATTGGCGAGAAAGAGAAGCCTGAGGTGGAGAAGAAAAAGAAGTAGCAAGCTCGCAAGGGCGCCTTCCAATGCTTCGTGTGTGAGGGTTGGCGGGTGCTCGGAAAAGTCCAAGCAAGGTTTGGTGGCGTGTTGGCCGCCGGGACGAAAAAGGTTCCGGCGGCCATTGCTTTTTCACACGGACCTTTCGCCGTGTACCGCCCGCAGAGCAAAGCCCCGGTTGTTTCAAAAGGCGCGCTCCCGCTGGATGGGCTAGAGGCTCCCCACCCGGTGAGTGGGGGTGGGTTTGCCGGGGCGGAACTTTTCAAGATGCTCCAGCTCCGCCTGGAGGCCGGGAATCTGGCTGCCCAGTTCAGCGGCGGATTCGCTCAGAGCGGAAGCCAAACGCTCGGGGTCCTCTTCCGCCCGCAGATTGATGATGACCTGTCCTGAATTCACCGGGTGTTCGAGTGTGATCGAGAGCTCGGGCACAAAATCGTTTCGCACCAGATTGATCACCGCGATGTCACCAAGTCCGGAGTCCGGGCTGAAGGTCATCTTAAAGTGGGCGATTTCGGATCCGGTGCGGCAAAGGCGTTCCTGCACATTTTTTGCGAGCGTTGTCAAAACGTCGTTGGCATCAAAATATTCCGCGGAAGAAAGCTGCAGCGTGGCGTTCAGCCACCCCAAAAGTGCTTCGCCTTCCGCGTAAATTTCGTAGTCAACTTCCATCACGTCTCTTTCAATCTGCTCGTCGGACTCGAGACGGTGAAACCACCCGTCCAAGTCCGCGCCGGTCCGCGCGGAAGCCGACAGAATCTGCGCCCGCGGAAATTCCCGGGCAATCGCCGCGGTCAATTCCTCGATCTGTCCGGCCGCGAGGGTGTCGGATTTGCTTACCACGATCATGTCGGCTTCCTCGAGTTGCTTTTTGAAGATGTAAATCACCTTCGGTGAAAATGAAGGCCCGGGTTGGAGTCCGAACACCCGCATGGCCCGCGCCGGGTCGATCAGCACGCTGAGCGGGGCAATCGTGAAATCGTTGCCGTACATCCGACGCAAAGGATAGGTCACCGTGGCTACGAGATCCGTGCAGCTGCCCACTGGTTCCGCAATGAACACGTCGGGACGATTGGACTCCGAGAGACGTTCAGCGGCGTCCACAAGCGAGTTGAAGCGGCAGCAAAAACAGCCTCCAGGAATTTCCTCGGTCGCGTAACCCTTCGAGCGCAGCATGGCGGTGTCTACGAGTTCCTGCCCCTGATCATTGGTGATCAAGCCGACTTTGAGCCCGTTTTTCGACAACCGCGCAGCAAGCGCCGCCACTGCGGTGGTTTTCCCCGATCCCAGGAATCCGCCGATCATGATGTAGCGGGCCTTCCGGTTTTTCGCCGAGGGAGGGGGGGATGCTGTCATTCCCGAACTTCTAGGTTCTTGGTGCGTTTTCGACAATGACCATTTGGGGGCAGCAGCGCAGCGTGCCGATGAGGTCCTGCATCGTGGAGTGCATCACATCCCAGCAAAACGCAGGCGGTGCTGGAGCGGGCTCCTCGATTATCGCGGTTCACGCGTGGATACTTTACCGGAGGAACGTTTGACGCCTGGCATGCCGCGCAGGCTCGCCGAGTTTTGGCAGGCGCCCGGCGAAGCGGTGGATATCCGGCACCCTATCTCGTCAAAGCTGATTTCAACGCCTTCAGGTATCCGTTGCCGTGCGTTTGATTCGGCTCAAGGTGATTGCCCTCGGCCCACTCGTTCCAAGATTTGATAAATAAAAACCTCTCGTCTTCTGCAGTGTTTTGGAGTTCACGCAACGCCGCCTGCACGTGTCTGCCAAAGAGCCCGGGGCTGCCGTTTTTTACTACCAGCCCGCGTCTGCCGGAACGCGGTGTGTTGTCCCAGTTTGGATAAACACAGGGATGAATTGAGGGCGTGTCGTATCCGGCGGCGCGTGGCGGCCGCGTTTCCGCGTATTCATAAATTTCCGGGTGGCGGAGCAGTTTGCGGCCGCAGCGCATGCGCAAAACCTGCCAACGGTTCACATGGGCGGGGATTCGGATATACACTCCTGCGTCAAATCCCAACCCGGCTGGAACGCCGCACTTTGGACCGAACCCGAGCAGGTCGGAGATTTCCGCGACGAGATAGAGCCCGCCGAGGCCGGCGCGGTGCGCCATGTTTTGCCAGCGGTCGCAAAACTCGCGAGGATTCGGAAGCCCGAGCGGTCGGAAGATGTAAAACACAGGCTTGCCCTGAACCCGCAGGTAGCGGGGGTCTTTGAAGGCATCCAGCAGGTGATCGAAGTGACGGATGTCATCCTCTTTCCCCGGGTAGGTTTGCTCGATGAGGATTCGGTTCGGCGCCCCGTCCCAGATTCCGCTCCATGTGTGGTTTGCCCAGCCGAGGCAGAAACTTAGATCGGGCCTGCCGGTTTCGAGGACCTCTTGAAAAGGCCGTTGGAGGATACGCCGCCCGGCGAACCAGTAATGCCAGTAGCAGAACGCCTCGATTCCATGCGCTGCGGCGAGTGCGGCCTGCTGCTGGCGTGTTTCCTCGCAACGCAGGTCGTAAAAGCCGAGGTCCGCGGGCAGGTTCGGTTGTTGGTGGCCTCGAAAGAGTGGTTTTGCGCGCGCTACGTTTGTCCATTCGGTGAATCCCGAACCCCACCACTGGTTGTTCTCGGGCGTCGGGTGAAACTGGGGGAGATAGAATGCGACGGCCCGGGCTTGGAGCGCCCGCGTTCCTGATTTGTTTTCTTCCGAATAAAGGGCCGAGGTTGCGTCGGTCCCGATGCAGGCGGTTGTCATAGTTCGTGAAAGAAATGGAATGGATCAATGGATCGGCTCGGACTTTTTCTGTGACTCGTTCGCCGCTTGTTCAATGGAGTTCAAGCGAAGCGATGGCGGACTGAAGTCCCTGCGCGTGCGTTGTTGCGGAGAACCGCGTGTTCGCAAACGACTTCGCTTTCGAGCTCATTCGCGCGTAGGCGTCCGGTTCGGAGACGGTTTTCAGGATCTGTTTTGCGAGGTCCAGCGGGTTTCCCCATTCATAGAGAAAGCCGTTTATCCCGTGCTGGACCAGTTCAAGGCTGCCTCCGGTGTTTGCAGCGATCACGGGGAGTCCGAGTTTCATGGCCTCGACAGTCACGCGGCCGAACGCCTCGCAGCGCGAGCACATCAAAAGCGCGTCACACGTGCGGATGAGGGTGAGCGGCTCGCTGGAGAAGGGCAAAAGATGCACGTGTTCTGCGAGCTGATTCGCAGCGATAAAATCACGGATGATCGCAACCTGTGAATCCCGGGGCTGCGCGCCCAGAATCTGAAGACTGATATGTTTAATCCGCAGGCTGTGGATTAAGTGTGAAATCGCGCAGACCGCTTCAAACTGGCCTTTTTCGGCGGTGACTCTGCCGGCGATGATCAGCGAGGGGCGGGCGGAGAGCGTTTTTTGGGAAGGGGCTTCGGTCAAGTTTGCAGGAACGCGCACCTCATAGGGGATGACTTGGATCTTCGAGGGTTTGATCGCCTGTGAAAATTTCGACGCGACGTACTGCGAGTTCGCAAGGACGAGGTTTGAGAGGCTGCCGATGATGCGCCTGGATGTTGAATGTCCGTATAAGAAATGGTAGCCGTGATCTTCTTCGCCGAGCTCGTGGACGTACCAGACATGCGGCCTTCGCGCCAGGTATGCGGCGAGGGCTCCGCCGGGCATGGCGATCGTGTTGGAGACAACGATGTCGGCGCGAATCTTGCGCGCCAGCCGGAAGACAAACGCGACCGACGCAGCGATTCGATAGGTTCGTTTGAGTTTCTGAGAAAAAGTGTAGCGTGTCCCCGTATCAATCCACCATGGGAGGGAACGGATGTGAATTGCCTCCACACCTGCATCGCGCAGCATTGTCTCCAGCGGGCCTGGACTGGGCAACAGGATGTGCACGCGGTGGCCGAGGCGTTTGAGTGCGGAGGCGCTCTCGTGCAGGCAGCGCTCCGCTCCATTCAGCCCGCTTCCGTGCCCAACCAACAGTATCGTGTGTTCCCGCATACCCCCGCCCAGCAAAGCGAATTTTGAAATTCCGCGGGCTGCTGCTGGCTCCAATCGGCGAAACCGCAGCCAACATGCCCGATACTGAATCGGGGCGAACGGGCGGAAGTGCTGCCGCGATTTCGAGGCGCTCGTGCTCCCGATTCCGGGCGCAGGAATGCGCTCTTAAAACAGGATGCTCCCGCGCCGGTTCAGGGTTCTAGCAAACCGCTGGGCACAGCTGCGTCTTGCGGCCGATCCTTAAACTCGCCGAAGGTTGCAGGCTGCGGGCCTACAGGCCGGGAAGCATCGTGCTCGCGGGTTTCGGAGCCATGCTGTCCATGGCGCCCCCCATCGCTGCCCCGCCCATGCCCGCGTCCATTCCGGGAATACCGCCGGCCGCTGGAGCCTGCGCCGGTGCCGGTGCCGCGCTCATCCCGTCAAGCCCGGGAATCGTGCCTCCGCCTCCGCCCAGTCCCTCGATGCCTCCAAGCGAAGCGCCTCCACCAAGCCCGGAATCCATTTGAAGCGAAGCGCCCCCAGACATTCCCGCTGCGTCCGATTCGTCGGCGGCGCTGCTTGCCTTGCGCTGGCGCTGGGCGTCCATTTTTTCTCGCTCCAACTCGGCTTTCGCCAGAGCGTCACGCTCGTAGGGCTTGAAGGAATTCTTCCGATAAGAGTAAACATCGGAATACACCGTCTTGCAGGCGCCAAGCCCGAGTAGGACCGGTGTCAGAGCTGCCAGAAGGGGAAGACGAGTCGCGAATGACATGTTGGGATTATCGGCCTGCAACCGGGTTCGTCAATCCGGCATTCCAAATCCGCCCCTTAAAACATGGGCGGATCGCATCGGTTTCCGGCTGATCGCCCGGGGAGTCAACCGAATCTCCCCAAGACCCGGGGATGCCCCGAAGACAGCCCTACAGCGCGCGGAAACCGTACCGCGCCCCGATCGCGAGACATTCGGAGGCGCTCTTGAGCCCCCCCGTGCAGGTTTCATCCGCAAGGTTCGCGGCTGCGGCGCAGACCCCCAGCTGGAGCTGCTCCTTGGGGCTGAGGCCTTGGTGGCGAGCCATTAAGACGCCCGCGGTGAACGCGTCGCCGGCGCCTGCCGCCCCCTTGATGTAGCCTTCCGGCAAAAGCACGCTCCCATGTTGGGTCCACCCGCCCTGCTTATCCAAAATGCAGCCGCCTTCCGGGAAGTGGACAAGCACAGAGTCGTGGACTCCGGCCCCGAGCAGATCCGCCATGGCGGCCTTGAGCTCCGCAAAGTCGATTCCGCTCTCCTTGCGGATGGAGCGTCCCGTCACCCGTCCCGCCTCAAATTCGTTCATGATGCAGTAGTCCACGTACTTCAGCGCGGGCAGGACAATCTTTGCGAAACGCTCGCTGTCCTCACTGACGACGTCGATGGAGGTTTTCAGCCCAGCCTGCCGGGCGCGCGCGAGGACCCGTGCCGCAACGGTGCCGAATTCCGGGCAGGGTTTGTCCATGCCATCCAAGAGCAGGAGGTAACCCAAGTGGAACATCCGGGCAGTGGTCTTGGAAAAGTCGAAGTGCGTGTCGTCCAAAAGCGCGTTCGCACCCCGCGCGTGAAAGAAGGTGCGCCGCCCTGTGGATGCAACCGTCATCACATCGGTGAAGGAGGTCGGCGCGTCGGGCGTGATTTGAAGAGCCTGGGTCTGGATCCCGAGTTCGTGGCAGGTATTGAGGATGAAGCGCCCGTGCGCGTCGTTTCCGACAAGGCCGACAGCCTCAAGCGCGAAACCGCATCCCATGATCGCCAGATCCACGAGGACGTTGAAAGGTGAACCGCCCGTGCCACGGCTCTCGGAGTGGATATTCGCCAAGGCGTCTTGCTGCGGCCAGACATCTATCATTTTGACCGCGTCGACTATCCAGTTGCCGCCTGCAAGAAGACCATTGCGTGAACTCATGGGAGAGGAGAAATGAATGCTCGGTAAAAAATTGAACCGACAAGCAAAGGGCAGTCGGGAGGCGTTGCCAAGAATCGTTTTTTGTCAAAAACTCCACGGCTCCGGCCTCTCTCCGGTGTCATTGAATTTTGAGTCAACGGGCCAGCTTCACTTCTTCTCCAACAGAGAGTCACGCAGATTTGAGCCCGCAAAACATGTCAAACGGCACACAAAGCGTGACACGAACCCCCGTAATCTCACGCCGTTCCAGCGCGTCTCGGAGATTGTTTCGGCACCGCTGATCCCTGCAAATTCCCCCAGATAAATCGCGCCATTCTACCCACGAGAGAGCCTGAGTCGGGTCGGCATGGAGGTTCAGGCCATTCTGCTGCGGCACCTTCGGTTCCGGCGGCTTAGTCCTTACGAGGGTCGACACGAACGTCTTAGTATCCTCCTGCGCTAACTGCGCCGGGTACTCCGCCCCCCACCTGCTCAAGCGCCACCTGAATCGCTTACCGGATGGACTGGTTCACCTTGTCCGGGTTGCCCTTCGCGCGTCCGCCCCTGCGGGTGCCCTCGGACGGCCTGGGAGGGATCGAATGACCGAGTGAAACAGGGTAGTGCGTCGAATTGGGTGAAGAAGCGTCCGCGGAGGGCGTGAAGGGTAGGTATCGGACATCTTATGTTATACCCATGTTTTGCCACTCCTTGATTAAAAAAACTGGCCGCTAATTCATGGCAAGACAGAACAAGTTTCTCAAGTATAGCAGAGCGACGAATGGCTTGTGATGGACGAATCTGTCAAATACATGGCAATTCCTCAACCGTGTGAGCGAACCATTGAGAGAATCCTCCACCACCCGGAATACAGGCAAGCGCCTCCCGCCCCATTCCCGCGACTCGCGCGCAACATTTTTTCGCAGAGGCGCGTCCTGCCTCGCTTTTAGGGCTAACTTTTCCGCACCGACTGAAATGGTTTCCGGACAGCTGTTTTTATTTTCCCAGAGCTTCAATCGCCTTCGCCAGCGCTTCACGATGGGATTCGATCGGTTCGGGCTCCGAGGTATACGCTCGAAGCGATGTGCTGACGGCAGGCGGCACGCTCAGCAACGCCCTGTAAGGAGACGCGGCTTCCTCGCTCAAATGTGCATCGGCGATCCGCGTACGCAGCAGCGCAAAGTACTCCCAGTCCTCGATGCCGTCCCGCGCCATTTCCAGGCGAATCGAGTCAGCCGGCGATTCGTCCACAAAGGAATCGCCGCCGTTAAAACACGCTTTGGGCGGATAGAGGAAGCGACCGTCACCGGCCTTGAATGGACGCCGGTCTCCTTTCGCAAGCCCCGGCCGTAATCCCTGCCAGCTCATTGCATCAGTATACGGATTTTGGAGCGAGGCGGGATAGGCGGCCTCGCTGCTCCAATAAACGCTTTGCCACATCAAAAATCCCGTGGCTTTGGTGAGCCACGCCTGCCACATGAGCGCGCGCATGTCGGTTGCGGGTCGGTCGATATAGTTGGACGCAAATGGCGCGGATGGTCCGACGCAAGTGTACAGCGTGTAGGTGTCCCCGGCGGCGATTCGTGCGTCGGCGAAGGCCTGTTTATGGCCGCTCGTCATGGTGCACCAATAGTCTTGAAGCCCCACAAGCTCCTGCTTTGCCTCGCCATTGGTGGGGATCATGCATTTCAGTTCCGGGAAGTGCTTTTTGATGAGCTGAAGCTGCGCCACGATGAAGGGCACATCCTTGGGATGCGGTTCGTCGTACGGATACGCGACCGCCATCTGCAGCCATCCTTTTTTCTGCAGATGCTCCCGCACCTGCCGGCACCAGTCGGCAAAGATCGCTTCGTGTTCGGGCGTGCCCATCGCGTGGCCCAGTAAAAAACCTTCCCTGCGTGAATGGTAGTCTCCGCCTCCCAGCCCCGGCACGGATAAGATGAAGCTATTGAAATGATTCACCGCGATGGAGCGTTCCATGGCGGCATCCCATTCCTCCCAGTTAAACTGAGCGGGGACGATTTCGCGATAGGACTCCATGTCGCCTTCGGCAAGAAGCTCGGTGTCTGATCCAGCGTGCTGAACCGAAAGATCATCGATCCAGAGCCTGCCGAGCGTCTCGCCATTTGCTGCGTACGGGGCTGCGCCGAAAAAAAGGCCCGCGTTGGATGCTTCGTTCGGGATGTTCGAGAATTCGTAATTGAACTCCCTCCACTGCTCCGAAGCGGGGAGCTTGACCGCTTTGTTCTGCCCTCCCAGATGCTTTCCATCCCTATGGACGAAGTCCATGTACATCATCGCCGACTGTTCGTTGGATCCGGTGCGGTACCACAAATGCACGTTGAATTTCCGCTCGGAGAGAAGTGGGAAGCGTTGATCCAGTCTAGCCTGGACATTGAGCGCAGGATTTTCGTCAACGATCAGCAGGCAGTGATTACCCCGGTGACTTTGGGTTGAGGCGTTGACGAGCTTGGCGTCCTTTCCCCATTTCTCCCGGATGGTCGGCCACTTTGCGATCAACGGAACCACGGCGATTCCGTAGGGATTGATGCGGTGTTTGCCGAGAGCGTCGATGTAGCGCTGGGCCGTTTTTCGTTTGGCGTCATCTGTGGTGGCCCGATGGTATTTCGCGACCGTGCCGGGGCGGTCCCCGAAAAGCGCGCGGAACGTGGGGGTTTCGGGCAGCGCAAAGCCAAACACGGTGACCTCCAGAGGCAGCTCCGCCTGCCAGCCGTCTGCTTTCAGCAAGATATTGCCCCGGTAGTTCCCGGGTCTTGTCTGCGCACCGCTCGACACCCGAATCCACAGCGGATGGTTGAGGCCCGGGGACAAATCCAAAGGACCGTTGATCGGGGTGATGGGATCCGGCCAGATGCCGACGCCTCCATACTCGTCGGAGGGACTATCGATTGAGACATACTCCACCCGCAGCACTTCAACCGAGTCCGACTCCAAGACGGTCCCGTCATCGGTGCGCAACGGCTCGGTGACGATGCGCAGGTTTTTCAGGGCCGCTTTGGGGCGCAGCACCACCTGGGCGCATTCGGTTTCCCGTTGTGCAAGGCTGATGCGGACAGCCGAATCCTGATCGGTTGGAGCGTTGCGCGTCTGACTGATCTTCCAACCCGAACTCGCCCACCAAAGGTCCACATGCCCGTCGGCAGCCGGCAACCTTTTTCCAAAATGATCAAGATCCAACGCGGATGTGACGGCGCGCGCTCCCAATGCTGTTCGCCAAGGTTGACCAAGGGTGAAAGTCAGATCGTACACGCCGCTCTTCCGCGATATCCACGGGAGCGAAATTGTCCGGCTCGCTCCAGCGGGGAGTTCGAAAGCTTCTGCCGTAAAGAGCTCCGTTTTATTCCTCTCAGAAACCACCGACAAAGCGGGCTGTAACGTCTGAACAGACGACGACCTGTTTTCCACCGAGGCAGAGAAAGTATGATCCCGGCTGGCGTTCACGAGAGGCGTCACCCTGAGCTCCTCGTCCGTCCCATGGATGCCAACCACGGCGGAGCGCCCCACTCGACTCATCACGGAGGCAGATTCGAGTTTCGCCGCGAATTGGTAGCCGGCGAGCTGGATGGGTTTCGCGGATACATCCGCGGATTCCGCCCTCACCCGGACCCAAAGGTCGCGGCACGGCAGCAATTCTTTGGGTAATTCCAGTGCGTGCTGGGATTCCCCCCACTTGTTGGCGCTCCGGTCCACGGTGTCTGCAAAGACCTCGCAAAGACGATAATGGATTCCATCGGAGGAGGCTTCCACCACCAGACTCATCGGGGTGGCCCAGGCAGTCAGAAGATTGATCCGCAGCGAGGCCTCTTTGAACCCGTGGCTGCCAACTTGGTGGTGGTGCACTACCGTCTGCCCGCCGGAAAAGCTCCACCGGCGGTCATGGAGTCTCGCAGACTGCTCCACCAATGCGCGGCTGATGTTCCGCCAAGGGAGATCAACATCCAGTTCGTTCAATGGCGCTTCGTATTCGTACACAGCGCCCGAGATGCGTTCACCCGCCCCAAGCACAACCCCTTCCACGCTTGAGTGCGCCACAACCAGGGGGAATATTTCCACGTTTGAGAAGTCCAGTGAATCCCCTGCGCCGAACGAACTGAGTCTGATCCGTTGCTTGAGATTCGCGCCTTTCGGCATCGAAAAGCGCAATGAAAACTTCCGCCAACCCCCGGGATTCTTCGAGCTTCCCACGTCTTCGCTGAGCTGTGGCGCCATTTCGGGTCCGGCGAAGGCCTGCATTCTGGCATCTTTCTTTTTTGACAGGCAGCGCACTTCGCAGCGCATTTCATACGCGCCACCTTCATGGAATTCGAGAGGCTCGCTGTGCCAGACACCGTTTTCCTCAACGGTAAAAATTTCGCGGCCGCCTTCGGTCTTCTGCTCCGCTTTTCCGGAGGAGGACCAGGATTTCGGGATCAACACGGACTGCGGCGCAATCTGCGCCCAGGCGCGTGCAGTCGGCATCAACAAACCGAATGCGATCAGAAGAACAAATGCTGTAATTTTCATCAGTGTTTTTGCGGGTGCGGCTGCTTTGGAACTCGGGCACTCATTCCGGTCGTCGCGGAGCCGGCGGCAGGCTTGGCGGGGAAGTCCCGGCTGGCAAGTAAAGGAGACGAGGGCGGAGTCATGTGCGGTCTTTTTGAGTGAATCAATGGCGGCAGAAAATGCAATTTGCATCATTTTCGCGGTTCGTGCGCGGCAATCCGCGGTATCAGGAGCAGTCCTATGATGAGACGGGTCAAGACGCTGCCGGCCCTGAAGGCGGCGGGGACAAATGGTGCGTCTCCGGATTCAGGAGCCCTTGGGAATCGGTAGAGCAATCATCGGGCACAGGCTCCCCCGGTTTCCAGGCAATCCCCTCCATGCTGCTCCGTGAATCCTCGTGACCCTCCACCCGTTGACTCAAAATAAACGACACCGGGAAGGGTCCGG
>JBILLT010000222.1:0-4212 GCA_044375925.1 Chthoniobacteraceae bacterium
AAGGACATGGTCGTCCTTGTCAAGAACGACCGTACCGAGCGCGTCAAGCACGATCGGGCCGAATTCGTTGGGAACGACCACACCGAGCGGGTGACCAACAACCGCAGCGCCACGATCGAGCGCGGCAACGAGACGCGGTTGGTCGAGAAGGGAAACATCGCCGAAAAGGCTTCGATGGGAAAGATCGAGGTCGAGGCGATGCAGTCGATCACGCTCAAGTGCGGGTCGAGCAAGATCACGATGACCCCAACCGACATCACGCTGGAATCCGTTCAGATCAAGGTCAAGGCGCAGGCTATGCTGCAATCCGAGGCTCCTATGGCGGAGCACAAGGGATCCGGTATGTTGATCATCAAGGGTGGTATCGTGCTGATCAATTGAGGAGCCTGCGAATGCCTCCGGCGTCGCGCATCACCGACATGCAGCTCTGCCCGATGATGACGGGGCCGGTCCCTCATGTGGGTGGACCCATCGTGATGGGCTTGCCGACTGTGATCACCGGGGGCATGCCTCAGTCGCGGATCACCGATACATGCGTGTGCGTTGGCCCTCCCGGGACGATCGCGAAGGGCAGCGCCACGGTCCTCGTCGGCGGTCTGCCGGCGGCGCGTATCGGCGATACAACCGTGCATGGCGGCACGATCGTCTCGGGCTTCCCGACCGTGATCATTGGCGGGTGATGTTCGGGGGCTCCCGAGGGGCTGGCCGGTCCAGGGCGGGGAAACCCTGCTGCATCTTGGCGCGCATCGCCGCCAGACGGTGTGGTGGGATCCCGAGTATCTCGGCTGAAAAGAACCTTGGATCAGGCGTGAAGATGAGGTAGGCCATCGCCTCGTTGGCGAGCAGTATCTCGTTGCCGGTGTCGTAGCCCTCATGCGCGAGGAACCGGATCACCGCCGCGCGCTCCGCCTCGTCGAAGAGTCTTCGCCAGACATCCACTACATGAACGGCCACATCCGGTCGCGTGAAGAAGTGCCCATGTCCGATCTCGTGATCGATGATCGCGCGTCGCATCTCGGGATCGACACCGGTTCCCGCATTTGGGACGGAAATCATTGCGATTTCGTCGCCTGCGGGAACCAGCGCGCGCGCTTCGCGGAAACGGTCGCGCAGCCACAACTCCTCTGCGGCGAGATCTGCGCCGTCGCGTGCGGCGATGGCGAAGAAGCGGGCGATATCGGCGCCGGCATAATCGTGGCCCAGATACCACGTCTCCGCGGTCTCGCCCTGGCGCGCGATGAACTGACCGAGCGCCGCCTGGTCGGCGATTCGGTCGCGCGGCAGACCAGCCTTCTCGACCAGTGCGGCCAACCGGTTGAGTGTCGCCGCCTGGGTGGCGAGATCGGGGAAGAGCAGTACGAAGATACGATCGTTTTCGCGCAGGCGCAGCATCGTCGCCTGATTGACCGCCAGTCGGTATAGGTCGGTCGTGTTGGCGAAAGCGGTATCGATGATTGGTGCCGGGTGCGGCCGCTGCAGGGTGGCGGGCGGGGCTGTCGCGACGCGTTGGGAGTGCGGCGCGACAGGCGACAGACTGTCGTGCGCAGACCACGCCCAGATCCCGGCCAGCAGCGCCACGCCAAGGACTGCGCCCACGACGGACGCAAGTGCGAACCGGCGTCGCGCGTTGCCACCGCGTCGCGTCGCCACGGCGGCGACGGATGTGGGCACGACCTTGTCGCGCCCTGGCTCGGCGGTCCGTCGCGACGCCGCGATCCGGACCGTCGGGTCCGGGTCCGGCTGCATCGCCGATCAGCTCCCTAAATTGACGATCTTGACACGGCGATTGCGGATCTCCGGGGTCTGAGGTGGTGTAGGGACTTCAAGCGCGGTGTCGCCGAGCCCTACCGACTCTAGCCGGTCCGCGCTGACGCCGAAATTCGCGCTGAGGTAATCCCGCACTGATGCAGCGCGCCGTTCTGACAGGGCGTGATTGGTGGCGGGACTTCCAACGGTGTCTGTGTGTCCCTCGATCCGGAAGCGATAAGGCGCCAGATCGGCGGAGGAGAGCGCGTTGCCGAGCGGTTGCAGCGCCCGCCTCGCCTCCGGTGTCAGTTCGGCCGAACCGGTGGGGAAGGTGACGGTGATCGACGCCGAAGGTGCTTCGCGTCGCGCGACCGGAGCGGGGGCGGCCGGAGCGGGGGCGGCAGGCGCGGCGGCGGCCGGTACGGGAGCGGGACGTGTCGGTTCGATCGGCGCCACGATGGTTCCTGCGGGCGCAGCCGCTGCCGGTGCCGCCGCAGCGGGCGCTGCCGTCGATGCGGAACTCGATCTCTTTATGCCGCGGGTCTCGTTCGAGGGTTTGAGTTTCTCGATCAGCGACATTGTCGCCGCGTCGACCTGAGCCCAGGCTGGGCTGTTCGCCAGCGCCGGACCGGCGAGGAAGAAAGCGGCTGCAAGAAGGCGTCTTCCAAGCATCGGATGTCTCCTTTGCGATACAAGGTATCGGCGCGCGACGCGCTCCGAACCCGATAAAAAATACCAGATGAACATAAAGGAAAAACCGTGTGCACTATAAATAAAATTGCTGCGCTGGGCGTCACTCAGTCGGCCTACCCGCCGGGTCAACGGATGATCTCGAAGGTGACCCGCGCCGGCGAAGTCGTCGTTGGTTCCTCGCCCAGGCCCAGCACGCCGCTGGCGGCGAGTTCGCAACTGTCCCGATGGACGAAGCGTCGAGGCGCATCGGCCGGGGCGACAAAGGTGCCGTTGGCGCTCTGGTCGGTCAGCATGAATCTGTCGCTGCGCATTTCGATGCGGGCATGCTGGCGCGACACTCGGCCATAGGGGATTGTCAGGGATGCCTCGGCGCTTCTGCCGAGCGTGGCGCTGGGGTTCGCAGCGGAGACCTCCACCGTGCGCCCGGCCGCCGAAAGGATCAGGCGCAGCGCGGCGGGACGCATGGCCGGCGCGGAAGACAGCGGCGCGATCCGCATCGTCGTCGCCTCTTCGGTGCGCCACATGACTTCGCAGATCTCGAGTGGATCGGCCTTCCCCTTGACCTCGATCCAACCGATCTGGCGGCACTCGTGTCGCGCCCGCGCATCGAGCAAGGTAACGGTTGCGCCAGTGGTCAGGATCTCGCCGGCCTTCGCCTGCGCGACCATGCGTGCCGCGACATTGACCGCGTCGCCGAAAACGTCACCGTCGACGGTCACTAGAGGCCCGAAATGGAGGCCGATCCTGATCGCCATGCGCTGCCCGCCTGCCGGTGGCAGACCGAGTATGGCATCCTGCATCGCCACCGCGGCGGCCACAGCGCTGGCGGCCGACGTGAAGGTGGACATGACCTCGTCGCCGATGGTCTTGACGACACGCCCCCCCATCCGGTCGGTCACACGCGCGAGTGCGGCAAGGCCGTCGCCAATCGCCTCGCGCGCCTTTGCGTCGCCAAGCGTTTCGTAGATCCGCGTACTGCCTGCGATATCGGCAAACACGATGGCGAGCGTTGTTTCCACGTGCGTTGTGCGGCCTCGGATCAGATACTGTTCGGAGCGGTCACTACTCGAGAACGAACACTACCGCATTACCCGTGGGTGGATCAAACTTTCCAATGTGCCGCCGTCATCGGCCGAACGATCGACATGGATGCCGTTTGCTGCTGATCGACTGGAAGTCCAGGCACGCCGGCGTTATGGTTCCCTTGCGGAGGATTCTGGCGATGCGACGATCGAGAGATGACGGACCAGATCCGATGTCTTGGCGAACAGGACGCTGCCTATGAACCCGCCAGCCAAACTCGGTGCGGCGTTCGAACCGCTCATCGCCCGCCTTGAACTGGCACCCGAGAACCTCCATCGGGTCGCCGGTTGCACCACCGCGGAGAGCGCGGTTTCCGTTCTCGAGGGCGCCGGGGCACTTACGGACGCCGTGCGCGTGGCCGCGCATGCGCTGCCCAGGCGCGAGGCCGTCTGGTGGGCATGCATGTGCGCGCGCGCGGTACCGTCGCGTCCGCAACGTGTGGAGGATATGACAGCGCTCGATGCCGCGGAGGCCTGGGTGCGGAGGCCCGACGAGCCGTGCCGGCGCGCCGCCCACGCCGCCGCGGGGCGTGCCGGATTTTCCAGCGCCGAAGCCTGGGCCGCGATGGGGGCGTTCTGGTCGGGCGGCAGCATGGCGCCCGAGGGGCAACCGGTCGTCGCACCCGCCGAGGACCTTACTGGCAAAGCGGTCAGCGGCAGCATTCTGATCACCGCCGCGCGGCGCGAACCC
>JBILLT010000133.1:0-4210 GCA_044375925.1 Chthoniobacteraceae bacterium
GGGTGATACACCGCTTTGCTTTGGGTGAACTCTGTCATTCCACGCCCGCGGTCTCGGGCGATCGCATGTTTATCCACACCGAAAAGCGCCTGATATGCATCGGCGCAGCGTCAAAGCGGCTTTAGCCCGACTTAGCTTCACCTGCAAGCCAGAGCGTCCGGCGACGAACGCGGCGGTGCGTTGAAAAACCGCTGCGTCCGCGCGCTTCATTTCGTTGGAATCTCGTTGAGCGTGTAATAGCCCAGCGGGTGCAACACTGGTTTTCCGGATGCGGACTTGATTCCGTCGCAGTGAATCTCATGGATGTGCCCCTTGGTGAGGACATCGAGCGTGAGCAGCACGGATTTTCCATCCTCGGCGACCTTCACCGATTGTATTTTTGGAAACACGTCTTCCACTTCGGGGCTGCCGTATTTGGCCTGATAAATGTAAGTGAACGCCCGCAGCGAGTAGCTTTCCGGTTTGGACGCGGTGCTTGCGTCAACGGGTTCTGTGAACGTCAGCTCAAAACCGTTTTTCTTTGCATGGACCTCGTGGATCTCGAACGGCACTTTCCCGGTCCATTCGACGCGCTCAAATCCGAAGGGTTGTCCGCCTTTGGCCCCCCATCCACGGTCGGATCCTCCGACGAAGAATTTGCCGTCACTGCCCATTCTTGCGCCGATGGGCCCCGAAGTGAGTCCCTTCAGAAACGGGAACACAACCCCCTGCTTCACGCCGTTCACCGTTTCCAAATACACGCGTGAAATATTCGAATGGCTCTGGTCGGGGACAAAGATCTGCTTTTTAAAAGGCCCGAACTTCCCGTCGCTCAAGTCGCACACGATGGCGGTGGACGAGTTGCCGATCTTGCCCGGGCCGTACACGAGATAAACAGCCGGAGGCACCAATTCCTTGATCCGCTCGCGTTCCACGACCATGCGACTCTTGTCTTCGGGGTCCACCGGACGGGGGCCCATGTTTGGCGCGAGCGCATACCATTCGTTGCCGCCGGGGTGTCCTTGGAAAGAGTTCGGCACAAGGTGTTGAAGCGTACAAGAGCCGTGCCAAGGGCCTTGGTTGTCAGTGTAGTACACTTCTCCGTCGGCGTCGAATCCGATGCCGCCCGGTGAACGGATGCCGCTGCAGGTCGGAACCACGGTGCCGTCCGGCTTGATCCGAATCGCCCAGCCGCGAAACGGGGTCTTGCTTGAAAAAGAACCGGTCAGACATGAGACAAACCAAAGGTCGCCGTGTTTGTCGAAGCGCGAGCCGAATGTGTACTCGTGATAGTCGCCGCTCACCCCCCAAGGCGTGGCAACGGTTTCAAAAGTGTCGGCGCGACCGCGTCCCGCCGCGTCTTTCATCCGGAGCAGTTCGTAGCGGTTGGTGACGTAAAGCCAGCCGTCTTTCCACACGAGGCCCATGACTTCATGCTGACCCTCGGCGAACCGTTCATATTTGAGCTGCTTTGCGGCGTCCGCTTCCCCGGCCGGCTCGAACTGCAGTGTTTCCTTGTTCCACACCCCGCTCACAGACGCGTGCTGCGCGTTTGAAACCATCCAGACTTCTCCGCGGCGCGTCCCGAGAACGAGCCGCCCGTCCGGCAGCAATTCGGCGGCGCTCACCTCGAGGGCGGTGTTGGGCGGCGTCGGAAAAGTGGTGATCTTATAATGCTCGGCCTCCGCAGGATTGATGGGTTCCGCGGCGAATGTTGCGGTGCTACCGGCCAGCAGGAGTGAGAGAAAAACGGTTTGCGCTTTCATGGTGAGAAGGGTGAAGCGTGGGTGTTTTTGGGGGGTTAAGGCTTGGGAATGACGTGGGCTCCGTGCAGGTTCGGCGACGGCCAGGAGTAGGTGATTCGGATTTCCTCCTTTGCCGGGAGCGTCAGCGAGCGGCCCCGGATGGATGCGCCTTCGGCGAGGATGCTGATGTGATTTTCGGAACGCATGTTCGGAAGCGCGATCTTCTGGCCCTTGACCTGAAACGCCCCCTCGGAAAGCTGTATGTCGGCTTCCTGCGCGAGCAGCAGCTGCGCATTTGCCGGGATCCTGCCTTTGAGTTTCAGCGTGCGGACAAGCTTTCCGCCGGACTTGAAATCTCCCTGCGCCGTAAAAGTGTCCTCGACTTCGACTCCCATCCAGACGTAACGGAAGGTTGGAACCCCCAGAGCGTCGAGCGTGTAGCCTTTCCATGTGTAATCTTTGAGCGGCTCATCCGGCGTGAATGAAGGCCAAGCGGCGGCCGCGTCGCTGATCACCGCCAGCGGCGGCACCAACTCGGTGGGCCGCACCGCATCGAATCCCGCGGGCGGCTGGTGTCCTGCGCCGCGGCTCCTCCAGTGGCGCGCCGCATCGATGAACGCACCGCGCCAAGCGATCGCGAGGTTCATGGTTTCCGCACTCCATGCGACGTTGAATCCTCCCGGAAAGCCCACGCCGATGCCCCTGTTGCCAGCTCCGGTGATGAAGTTCCGGTAGATGATCGGCGCGTTTGCGGGCGTCAGCGGGAGGCCGAAATATTCCTCGCCGTTTTGGGAGTTGGGCGTGCGCCACGCCTTCGGCTTCCACGAGGAAAAAGCCGTGATGTCAAAGTTGCTGCCTTTCCATCCTGCGAACAGTTCCGCTTGCGACGCCGCTTGAAAATACTCGAGTTTGAACGCATGCGTGCCCTTCTTCAGGCGCCTCTTGCCGTTCTTCAACGATGACGGGTGAATGCCGTCGTGCTCCACCACTTTTGCGCCGTCGATTGAAAGCCGTCCGCCGTCGTCGGAGGCCAGATAGAAAGTGTACTCCCCGTCCTCGGGCGCTTCCAAGGATGCAGTGAATACAATGCCGTACTGGTTCTTGTAGTCGTCAAAATTGAGGTTGATCACGTTCTTCGGCACGTCCCCCGAGCGGTGCGGCGTGAGCGTTGAAAAATCCGGCAATTTCTCCCACGACCCGAGGTAGAGCGAGTATTTGAGTCCGGTGAGAGTGGGGCCCTCCCCGAGTACCTTGAGCGAACCTCGCATCGTTGCCGCGTGTCCGGGAAAGCTGCAAACAAACGGATACTCGCCGGATTCCTGCGGAGCGGTGAATTCCAGAATCTGCGACTCGTGCGGTGCAAGCAGCCGCGACTTCAGCCACACCCGCGGATCGTCCGGAATGAAGTCGCGCTTCACGGCCTCCTCCGGTTTCTCGAGCATCGTGAGCACCAGCTTTTCGACATCGGTGCCGGGTTTGCAAAAGACGATGTTATGCGGCATGTCGTCCGAATTTTCGAACTTCATCACCACGCGCTCGCCCGGAGGAACCACGATCTCGGTTTGGTCGAATTTCATCTGGGCGGTCAGCGTTCGGATCGCGACCTGCATCGGGTCCTTGGCCGCCATGCAAGGCGCAGCGAGCGCGAACGCAAACAGGGAAAAGTAAGTGGTGGTCTTCATTGAGAGGTGGAGAAGTTCAAACGGGGGGTCAGCACCCTAATGGTGAGTAGACCCCGCTAGAACCCAAGATTCTGACTTTTTTTCTAAAAAAGCTCCCGTGATCGGTTTCCGGTGAGTTTTTGATACGCATGCGCACCAAAGCCGCCATCCGATAAGACGTCGCTTCCTCGCGAGGGTGCAATCTTGCCGCCTCCTGCGGGGAAGGGCGGGCTGCGGACAGTCACTGTTGGCGGCAACGCCCACCACTGGCATGAACGAACTTTGCCGCGCCGCGCTCGCCGTGCAAAGCGAGTGCGATAGACAGTGCCGCGCACCCAGCGCATGGTTGAAACAATCGCATGCACGTGATTGAGTTGGAACGTCCCCGCCACCCAGCGCTTCACCCATGAGCCCACTCCCTCGTCCCGCCCTCGCATTGTGCGCCTCCTTTGCGATCGGCGCCGGGCTGGGCGCTGCCGCGAACTTCCTGCCCGTGCGGCAGTCCAACACCGCCGCAAATGACGCTCCCGCGCGGTCTCCGGCCCGGTCTCCCGCCGCAGACTCGCAATCTGCAGGCGCTTCAGCGCAGGCTCCGCAGGCTGCGCTCCCCAACGCCTCCGAGCTCTCGGGGTTCGATAAACTCTCCTTTGAAAAGCAACTCGAAACGCTCAAGCGCATCGCCGCCGGGCGCGTAAAAAACGAGAGTTATTCCCCGAGCATCGAACTCTGGATCGCGCGCATGGCCAAGCAACTCTCCGCAGACCAAGCCGCGGCCCTGCTGGAGGCCTGGCCCCTGGGCAAGGAGGACGATGAGTTCATGCGCGC
>JBILLT010000071.1:0-16627 GCA_044375925.1 Chthoniobacteraceae bacterium
CAAAAAGGCCATGAGCGTATGGGCCGGAGGGATGGCGTTGGGAGAAGACAGCGTGAAAGGCATGACTTCCTGAAGTTTGGAAGCGAGACCGATCTTGTTGAAAAACTCGAAGAGGCTGCAGAGACCGTCAAAGGGCGTTACGGCTTTGGGCGTGGCAGCGAAATTCGCGTGTCATGCCCTCTTTTTTTACGCGGTAACGCGCTTTGTACTAGATGGTTCTGAAATCACGGACAGGCTCTACTCTATTAGTTTCGGCTTTTTCAGCGCCGACTCAATACTTTGCCGCAACACTGCTGGAATTAGTCGTTGGCCTGAATCGGTGGTTTCGGCTACCAAGGCCACGAGTTGGGATTCAGTTAATTCAGCCAAGTTTCAGGCAGGCACGTTGCCAAGGCATCAGTCCCTCGAGTGCCTCGGTTTCGTTCCTTGATAGTTGTTCTAGTGTTGCTTTCGGCGCGATGAGAGTCGGGTCCAGTTGCAAGTCGGTAGCGACGGAGTCCCTGATCGTTTTTAATGCTCGAAACCGCATCTCTTGCTCCTGAGTGGTTCGCAGCCTGGGTTTTCGGATCATTTTTGGCCACTCGGTCTCCGGGAGTTGAAGGGCGGCCTCAGCCGCGCGGAAAAAACGGGTCCTGCGCTCGCCTCTCAAGTGGCGCGGATCCACAGGTCGGGAAGAATCAAATGCCGCCGAGAAAGTCAGGAGTAGGTCGTTGTTGAGGATATGAAACGCGGGTTTGTCCACGGATTGCGCCTCCTGATCCCGCCAATACCACAACGCCCGAAGGATCGCTGTGCCTCGCGGTGAAAGGTCGGCATAGCCGGATATTCTCCACAGAGAATCTGGATCGCGCTCTCTTTGGAAGGCGGAAGAACGGACAGCGCGATCACACATTTGTTGGAACCAATCCCAGCGTCCCAATTCCCGAAGTCTGGCCTCCTGAATCTCCGCTAATTTAAGCAGATTCACGGTGTCATTGATCGCGTACTCAAGCATTGTCTGCGAGAGCGGGCGGAGCGCCCAATTCGCCTTCTGCGATGCTTTCGCCAGTGTCACGCCAAAGTGCTGATGCAGCAGGGATGCCAAGCCGAATTCCATCGCGCCGCAAAGTCTGGCGGCGATCATGGTGTCGAAGAGAGTGCATGGTCCCTCGTAACCGGAGCGCCGCAGTAGCCGCAAATCATAGTCAGCGCTGTGAATGACAACAGTTTTGTTTTTCAGCGCATCAAAAAGCGGGGTAAGGCAAATTCCAGCCAAAGGATCCACTAACAAGTTTTTGCCAGGTACACTCAACTGGATTAAACAGAGCTTGTCGAAGTAACAGTGCAGACTGTCCGCCTCGGTGTCCAATGCGATTCGCGGTTCGGCAGCGAAGCATTGGACTGCATTTTGCAATTCGTCCGTGTCGGCGATCATCGGACAGCCAGCGGTAAGGGGCGTATGCGTTTCGATGTGCCGTATGCCGGGGGAATTTTCTGACGGGCTCCGACGATGGGTTCGTCCTTTTAGCTGAGCCCCGGTTCCTCTGGTCACGCTTTTTTGACGATGGTTTGCACCGGGTTTGTCACCGCCGGCAGCTTTTTCTGTGCGGACATTCTTTCTGTGTTCATCAATTTTTGCCGGAGTATCACCCCTCAAAAAACGTGGCAGTAGATTTCTGAGCAGGCGACTGAGCCAAAAACTGGGATTTGGAGCAGCGGCGCGGGCCGCGCTCCGGTTTTCGCTCTCGTAAACCAAGGGTTGGTTTTTACTGTGCGCGCACCCGGACCTGTTTTCTGGATCCAAATTCGTCTGTGGGCGCCGGTTCATGCCCGCATTCCTTTGAGAAGCAGCTCCGCGTTGGATGTCGTGTTGCGTAAAGCTTGATTTAGAACCTCGGTCGCCTCCATCGCCGGGAGGCCTGCCAATTGCCGACGCAACGTGCTCACTCGCTCAAACTCTTTCGGATGGTAGAGCAGTTCATCCCTGCGCGTACCCGACTGTGGAAGATTGATCGCTGGGAATACACGTTTTTCTGAAAGGGTACGATCGAGGCGAAGTTCCATATTCCCCGTGCCTTTGAACTCTTCAAAAATCAAGTCGTCCATCTTGCTGTGGGTTTCTACGAGAGCGGTTGCAAGAATGGTTAGGCTTCCTCCTTCCTCAGTATTGCGCGCGGCACCGAAAAATTTCTTTGGCTTGATCAGCGCCTTGCTGTCTACGCCTCCGGACATGATCCGCCCCTTGCCGGGTTGCATATTGTTGTAACCTCTTGAAAGCCTTGTGATAGAATCCAGCAGGATCACCACGTGATGTTGCAGTTCAACGAGCCTTTTCGCGCGCTCCAAAACCATCTCCGCGACCTGCGTATGTCTCTGCGCGTTCTCGTCGAACGTCGATGAATATATCTCGCACTTTAATGCACGCCGAAAGTCGGTCACCTCTTCCGGGCGTTCATCGACGAGCAGGAGAATAAGCTTTGTTTCCGGAGAAGTCGTTTGAATCGCCTGCGCAATTTCTTTGAGCAAGATTGTTTTGCCGGTGCGGGGAGGGGCAACCAGAAGTCCGCGCTGTCCGCGTCCAAGCGGCGCGATAAGGTCGACAGCCCTCGGGCTGATGGAGCGGGTTTGCTCATTCTCGAGCACGATGCGAGCATTTGGATGCATCGCCGTGAGCCTTTCGAAATCCTTGGGCTCCCGCCATTGAGAAGCTGGTATTCCCTCGATGTTCAAGAATTCGTCAACCTGCAGGAATCTTTCCTTTTCCCGAGGCGCCCGCACGCGCACGGTTGCCTGTAAACCAGGGTGCAGCCGAAGTTGGTGGTCGAAATGGTAAGGAACCTGAATGTCTTGGGGAAGAGGGCGGAAATTGTAGCGGCCCCAGCGCAGAAACGCACCGCCTTGTGCGTTGATATCTACTATGGCGGTCGCGGTGATTGCTGTTCCGAGCTCTAGGTATCTCCTGCAAAGATCGAAGACCAAGTGGTGACGTGATTTGTCGGGATTCACCCGGACATGCAGTGAATTCGCACGCTGGGTGAGTTCGAGCAGTGTCAGATCTTGGAGCGAGTCAAGAGTCAGATTCTTGGGAAAATCGAGGGATTTTTGGATATCATCGGTTTGAGAATCCAGTCCGGGACCGCTCTCATCGGACAGATTTCTCGATGAATCGGTTGGCGTCAAAGCGCCTTCGTTAGGCGGCGCAAATGTTGAATTAGTGGGATTTTCCTCCTGGAAATCAGGCATATTGATGGTTGAGCCAGCCTGCCAAGAGGCTGGTTTGGCGTTCGAGACTCGCGAGCGAGGCGTCATTCCAAACGAGGATATCTGCCCTGCGGCATTTCTCCTCCAAACTGGATTGTGCGGCGATTATTTTGTGCGCCGTCGACTCCGTCAGCCCTCGTGCTCCGGTTATTCTTCGGATTTGGGTGCGATATGAGCATGCAACGACGATGACTTTGTCACACAGATCGCTGCCGCCCGTCTCGTATAATAACGGGATCTCGGCAAATAACCACAACTTAGATTTGAGCGCATTTTCTGACAGCGCCGTCCAGAGGGATCGCACTCTGGGATGGAGGATGGCATTGAGTCTTTCGAGTTGATCTTTGTTCGAGAAGACCGCACCTCTGAGCATCTCTCGGTTGATTTCCCCAGAAGCGGTGAAGAACGAGTCGCCAAAACATTCTCTGATTTGGGATCTGATTGCATCGTCTGAAGCAGTGAGTTGCCGGACCGCAGAATCCGCGTCAAACCAAAGGGCCCGGTTTGACGGGATGCACGGTTTGAGGAGCGCTGAGAAAGTGGACTTCCCAGTGGCAATGCCGCCTGTAATCCCTAAAATCGGCATCAAGGGGTGGTCTTAAGTTAGTTGCCAAAGCCGAGGTCTTGAGTGGTGAGGGAGGGGACCTCCTCGGGGGGCTCGGTTTCGGAGTGGGATGGTTTCACTGGTTGGCCCGTTGCGTCGATGATGCGGGCGGATACAAAGATGGTGAGGTTTTTCTTGATCTGCTGGTTGACGTTTGAGCGAAACAGTCTTCCGATCAACGGAATATCCCCGAGGATCGGCGTGCGATCGTTCACTTTCTGGACGTCTTCTCGGATCAGGCCGCCGAGTGTGATCGTCTCTCCATCCAGAATCGTTACGTTCGTGCGCACTTTGCGTACTGCGAAGATCGGCTGGTTGATGACGTTGTCAGTTATCGTAACGGCGGTGGGCGTTTGGCTGATTGCCCCGACGCCAACGAGGCTGGCTGCTGTTGACATGGTAACGCTTTTAATGGGGCTTCCGTAGTTAATAAACCCCTCAAACTCTACAACTTCCGGTTCAAGGTCGAGGGAGACCGCATAGTTGTCCCCCATGATCTTTGGAGTCACCTTCAGGGTCACCCCGGTGTTCTTTGTGGCCCAGGCTGAAGGCGTGGATGGAGTCACGGGTATGCTTTGGCTAGTTGCCGCACCGCCTCCTCCGGCACCTCCTCCCGCGGCGCCTCCACCCCCAGCCCCGACTTGTGGTAGTTGCGGGGGAGTGAATTCAGATGGGTAACGGAATTCCCGGGTAATTTCGATCGTAGCCTCCTGGTTGTCCTGAGCGGTGATGCTTGGACTCGAAAGCAGATCCACCCCTTTGGACTGTTTCATGGCGCGGATCACGAGTTGAAACTGGGGGTCTGTGAACGCACCGGCGATCGAGAAAGCCGCAGCTCCGGCGGCACCCGCTCCACCCGCTGCGCCTCCCATCAGAAGCGAGTCGATTGCATTTGAACTCAAAGCCATTCCGCCCGATCTGTTTCCACCTGTGAGTGGGAACACACCGACTGGCTGTCCCGCGTTCGGAAGAATTGAATCGCGTGGGATGTTGAAGGGATAATCCGCAGGGTTGATGGCCGGTCTGCCTGATCCCGGGGTTCCTCCCCCAAAAAACGTGGAGCGGCTATTCGGGATGTTTGACTGGCCAAGCAGCCAGTCAAACGAGAGTTCATCGAAATTCGACTGTGTAAACTCAACAAACTTTGCCTGAATATCCACTTGGACAGGGTTGACACCCTCCGAATCATCAACAATTCCCGCGACTAGGTCGAGTTGGTCCGGCGTGTTGATCACTGTGAGAGTCTTCGTGCGGGAATTGTAAGTCGCCGTTGCATCTGCGGCATCGAACTTTACCCCGTTTTCTTTGAGGAAAGCTTTCGCGTCCACTTTGGACTTCCCCGTCTTTGGTGCGTCAGATGACGCGCCCAAGAGACTCCCAACCCCGCTCGTGGAACTCAGATCATCGACCTTCGGAGCTGTGGAGGTGAAAATGAAAGGGGAAACCGTCCAGCTTCGCGAAGTAGTCACATCGGTCTTGACGGAAGCCGGCACAATTTCGATGAAATTCTCCCGCGTCACGTACTTGGCTTGAACCTGGTCGGTAATGAGCTTCAGGATTTGGTCGAGCCCCAGCGACGGCAGCCTGGGGATTGTCACTTTCTTGGAGGCAAGCTCCTCGCCGCCGGGTGCACCCAGGTCCTGAACGCTTGTGCCTGGGGCGGCTCCGGACGGAGCTTGGCCCATGCCACCTCCTGCGGAACGAGATACGATGATGGTGATCGGTTGGTCGCCTGGTGATTTGTCAACTTTGTTTGCGCGCTCTGCAAGGTCGACAGCGATTTGAAACAGCGGAGTGTCCACGTATTCGACCTCGCCCAGCTTTAGTTCGCGTATCTTTCGGGTGAGTTTTTCCTGTTTGCTCAATTCGGTCGCTTGAGAACCTTGGGTGCCAAAACTGGTTTGGGTGTACTTCTTGATCGGGCTTGCCCAGGCTTTCTGGACATTCTTGAGAGCTCTCGATCTCGATTCATTGTATGCATTCTCAGCGTAGGAATTGATGGCGGCATTGATGATCTCCTGAAGCTTGCGGGCTGCGCTATTGTAAGGATCTACCGCCAGGACCTGATCGGTTCGCTTGATGGCTAGGTCAAAGCGGCCGGTGTCATAAAACCCCTGCGCTTCAAGGAGCCACTTTTTCACGTCTTCGATTTCCGCCCTAAATGCGGGAGTGATTGTTTTGTTAAAGAAGCCAGGCGTCTCCAGTTGGGCAAGCAGTCGATGCGCCGCCTTATTTTGCGGGTCGCGTGAGATGACGCCCTTGATCAACTCCTCAGCGCTGGCAACTTGCTGGTTGGGGCGCGGTGTGTACCGACCTTCGCCAATGCGGATGCGCGCTAATTCCAATGAAGCGTCGCGAAAACCCTCAAGTGCAGCATCCCTCTCAGACTGGGCGTTCTTTGCAAGAGGAAGGTTGTCAAAGGCGCTTTGATAGAGTTGAACGGCAGCTTCATAGTCCCGCATCTTCATTCGGGATTTTGCCAGATCGATGTCGCTTCGAGCTTTGGCCCGTTTTTCCTCCAGACTTTTCGAGTATTCCAGAACAGTTTCATCCACACCACCTGACACTTCCGCGGATGGCGTTCCCGTATTCGATCTCGAGTTCGGCGTCTCTGAGAGCCCCGCTCGCTCAAGCGCTATACAAGATAAAAAAACTCGGAACGCGGTTGACCCAGCTATCTTGGCAATGAACTTTTGAATGTCCGGTGTGAACGGGCGATGCATTTTTGAAAAAGTGCTTTCTAAGGTCTGTCCGCGTTTGATGAACGGGTTGGGGGAGTCGCCTGCATGGGTTGATTCTCACCGGACACTTGGATTTCAGAGCCTTTCGAATCGATCAAAAGCACGCTGGTCGCTGTGGAGTCCTTGATTTTGTAAACCTCTTTCTCGCCCGTTTTCGAGGTGAGCTCAATAGACTTTCCGGGCTCAGTTTGATAATCCATCGGGCTTGGCGTGTACCGCAGGGTGAGTGATATCGATTTATCCGCGAAATCTGCCTCCGCCACCAAGGTCGGATCCTTGGAGTCGTTTGAGAAAGTCGGTTTGGTGGCGATGCGTTCCCGGCCTGATTTGGTGTCTATGAACCGGACCCGATCCAAAGGCACTTTGACATCGGTCAAATGCTCTATCGAGAGCAATTTGATGTGCGGATCGCCGATTGAATATGCAGTCTCTGGTTTTCCCTCCTCTCTTAAAAGTGTAACCTCACCGATGCACTGTTCTTTTTTCAGGGTTGGTTGTTGAAACTTGAGCGCATTGATTTTGTCCGCGTACTTCTTTGGTGTTTGAAGCCAGGGTGGGAGCTTGGCGTCGACGCGTTCTACGGTGACTTGCTCTTCGCCGGAGGCAGTCTTTGCGACTTGTTTGAGTCGGATCCGGTTGTTTACCTCCGTCTGCTTCACAAAAAAAAGCTTCGACACCAGATGCGGATGGGACTTTGGGTCAGTCGGGTCGGTTTTTGCTGACCACTCCTCCTCATTCGTGAAGCCGTCTTCGTCGGAATCTTGAAGATGTAGTTTTGGGGTGCCTAACAGTTTTTTTAGGCTCGGAAAGCTTAGAAACCACGCGTTATCGATAAACCTGCCGTCCGTGTGGCGGTAAAAACTGGCTGTTTCCGGGTTTCGAAGGACGCCGTCCTCCAGCAAAAAGCGTTCGGAAACGAACAAACTGCCCGAGTGATCAGCACTCCATTTGGCCGGATTTTTGAGAGCCGTCTCAGCTTTGTCAAATTCCGAAAAATCAAAGTCCGCAAGCTTTACCAGAGGGGCCTTGGAAGGTCGTTTGTGATGGATGGTTTCACTAAGATCGTCCGTTTGTTGATAAACAAACCACGTCGCGCCAAGTGCGATGATGCTGGCTGCGAAAGATGCCAGCCAGTGGAGATTTGCTTTGAGTTTTGAATTCAATCCACTCATGGCTGCTTCGGCGCGGCGGGATCTTGAACTGGAGCCAGTGCGACCAAATCAATGCTCATTTTAACATCAATATGCTCCTCCCCAACAATGTAAGGGCTGGCTGCATCGTTAGACGGTGGCGCTAGGGGATCGGGCACATTGGGATCGGGCACGTTGCCGGGAATATCTCCAGGTTGGGGTTCGGTGTTTTTCAAAGGCCCTTTCTGTTTGCTGGTGCTTATCTCTAGATCGCGAACAATAAAGAAGGCGCCTTGTTCAGAGCTGACCGCGTTCAGGAAAGTTCGCAGACGTTCCGGACGGGTTGAAAAAGCCAGTTCGAAGCTTTGCGAGGACAGGCTCGCCTTTTTTGGAGCAGATTCTTCTTTTTTTGAGCTTTTAGCGCTCGCGCCCGCAGATGACGGCGAGGGCTGTGTTGTGGTTGAAGCGCTGATCGAGGTATCTGGGAGCGTGTATTCCGGGAGTTTGTCAGCGGTTTTGCGTTCGAAGGACTTCAACTCGATGGGCAGTGAGTCCAGAAGAATGTCCAGCAGCAGTCCGACCGCCGAAAGTTGGCGTCCCATGAAAGGGGTGAGGTCCTTGCTCGGGAGTTTTTGGAGGTATTGGTTGAAGTCCAGGTAAAAATCCGTGGGGATCTGAATGGACTCTTTGGCGGCTTTTTCTGCTATGCTTTGGGCTTTCTGGTTAAGTGCTTTCTGGAAATCCTCTGGCGACATGTCCAGCGTTGGGACGTCGATTTTTCGCGCATGATGCTGAAGGGATTCGATCTTCTCCTTGATCGCGCTCTTTTGAGATTCCAACGCCTTTATGTACTCTGGGGTTGGAGGAATTGCAGATTTGTTGAGTTTTTCGATCTTTTGACTGACCGTGCTCACGGACTCCAGACTTTCCGATTCAAGATTCAGCGCGTCGATAGCGAAGTAGAGTGAACCTCCGAACGCCACGAGGACCGCGAATGCGCAACCTATCACAAGGTTGTACTCTTTTGGGATTGAATTCATGGCAGACATTCCAGTCGTCAACCTAGGGGGCGACTTTCAGAGTTCTGTTGGGAGGGTTTTTCAATTCTACCGGGATTGAAAAATCCTGAGCCCATTCGATCGGGTTTGGCTTGTTGGTGCGAATCCACTGGTCTGGCGCAGTCGTGGTGAAGAACGGATTTTCAGCACTGAGGTTTTTGCCGAAAGCGTCCACCACGGCGACCGATTCAGGGTTTTCCAAATAAAGCCCTTTGATCACAAGGCGGGTCGTGGGAGCCGGCGGGGGCGCGGGTGTGGCAACTTTAGTTCCATCCGCTTTGCCGGCGGTTTGTTTTCCCGCATCAGGCTGATTTGCAGAGGTGCTTTTTTCAGTTGGAACCCCGAACGGATTTGCGGGTACGGGGTTTTTGAGTGGGTCTTTCTTCGGGATTTGAAGATTGGTGATCCAGACGTATTTTTTTGGTAGACAGCTGTGGATGTGGTTGATCAGGCCCACCCAGTAGTCTCGCTCTGCGATGGCGGTTTGCAGAGGAACCAGTGACTCCAGCGCTGATTTTATTTCAGCTTGTGTTTCCGCGATATTTCGCGCGGTTTTCTCAAGTTTTTCCAGTTGCGGCGTCAGTTCTTCTTTGAGTTGGTCGGCAACTGCTGCGCTTTTCCTGAGTGAAATGCCCCATACCAGTACTGGAGAGCAGATGCTGATGGCCCCGAGTCCAAGCGCAACGCAGATTTGGGCAAGCCGCGCCTTCTTGCGGATGAAATTCGGCAGTAGATTTACCGAAACGGGGCATTGGGATACGTATTCCAGCGCCAACCCGACGTGCTCGCCAAGGACAGGAGCGAGCTTTGCTAAGGTCGGTATCACCTCGGGGGCTGCAAGGATGCACCGGAACGGATTGAAGCGTTCGACTTCGAGGCCCAGCTTCTCCTCCCAAAATTCCCTCATCAGAGGCAGGTTTGCCCCGCCCCCGCAGATATAGATTTTTGAAGGTGCTGCGCCGCCTTGCTGCGAGCGGTAGAAAGAAATGGAACGAGCTACCTCCGCGTGCAGTCGCGTGATTGCGTTCCGGAGCACTTTTGCAAGTTTTGCGATCTCTGGATTTTCGTCCTCGGCGAAATTCGAGCCCCGCCCAATCGATCCCGATGCGCATTTGCGCTCCTCGGCGGCCATCATCGGTTCACCGAATTCTTTCGCGACCGCCGCGGTCAGCGTGTTTCCTCCTGAGGAGATGGTTCTGACGAAAAACTTGCCTGTTTCCACGAACAACAGGTTGGTTGTGCGGGCCCCTAAATCAATGAGGAGCGAACAGCCCTGAGGTTCGCCATAGTTGTAGCGGAAGGCGTTGTATATTGCCAGCGGCGACAGGTCGATTATCGAGAGTTTGAGCTTTCCTTCGGCGATGCTGCCGGACCATTCGTCGAGCAAGTCGTTTTTCGCCGCGACGATGAGCACCTCAGGCTCGTGGCTTGACGCGTCTGCAACCGTTTTGTAATCCCATGTCACTTCTGCAAGCGGGTAGGGGATATTCTGTTGCGCCTCGAACGCCACCGTCTTGGCGAAGTCCTCCTGCGAGAAGGAGGGGATCTTGACCAATCTGCTGAATGTGGATTGGGCGGGTAAGGTGCATTTGACGGTCTGGGCTTTCGCTTTCAGCGCCGCGCTCATCTCGGAAATATGAAGAGCACCCTGAGACGCGCGGCTGGCATCGGCCGCGGGATCAGGGATGAGGTCTCTCGTTTCGATCCGCTTGATTTTTAACATCCCGCGTTTTTCGCGCGAGAATTCAGCCATCGAAATGGTTTGGGAACCAATGCTGAGGGTAATGATTCTCTTTGGACCCGCCATCGAATGTTTTCCGTGAGTGAATCTGGAGATTTTATGCCCGAAGAACCTGGAGAATCACTACTTCTTCGGATTCAGCATTTCGTAATAATCCCAGTTCAGCAGGGCGAAGGGGGTCTGGTTCCTATTCACCATTGATTCAGAGGCGCGCTCCACCTTGGTTCCATCCTTGGTGACGCCCGCCGCGACCAACTCATTCACGATCGTAGCGGTCTGGGTAACCTCCTCCATTTTTGTCGCGGAGGTCGCCTTGTAGAGCTGTTGGGCGATCAGTTTCCCGCTTTGGTCGTTAATTTCGACCCAAACATACTTGAAAGTTGTTAAATCAAGCGGGTGGTCGGAAAGCTTCTGGCTTGTTCTGGGGGAAATGTAGATGGATGCATGGCGGGCTTTGCCCTTCATCACGTCCACCAAGGAAGTCTCACCCTCGATCAGTTTGTATTTTTTAATCGGCGGCTTTTGTCCGGTGACTTGCTCCCCTCGGTTCCGTCTTTCGCGGTCCGGATCTTCGCTGACTAGCAGCAAGGCGTGGTACTTTAGGGTCAGTTCGTTGAACGGGATGCTGCAATCGAAAGTCGTTTCGATCTGCACCCACCTTGGCTGAGGATCATCTGGGGTGATCGGTCTCGGAATCTTTGGGGCCATCGGCGGAACGGAGTTCGCCGCAAACATCGGAGTGCCGACTATTTCGATCGTTAAACTGTTGGCGTAAACGCCTGTTCCCCCTTTTGAGACATCGAGCATTCTGTCATGCTGCTCGGGAGTGGCCTTAGCGGCAGGGAGCGCAAAGAGGAGGTTAGCCGCAAACAAGACTGCGTATCGGGGTGCCTGTGGGGGTGCAATTTTCATGGCCTGGGGAGTGGGAGGAGATGTGATTCTAACGGGGATTTGGATGAAGCCGAGTGCGGAAATACTCTAGTGTCTCTCGGATACCAATTTCAAATTCAACCTTTGGCTCCCAGTTTAAAACTTTTCTGGCCCGCGAAATGTCAGGCTGCCTTACTTTCGGGTCGTCCACCGGCAAGGGCCTGTAGTCGATGCCGTGCGTTGATCCGGTGATTCGAATAATGTGCTCGGCGAACTGCTTGATGGTCATCTCCATCGGGTTTCCGATGTTCACGGGTTCGTGGAAGTCGCTTCGAGACAGACGGAAGATTCCGTCTATCAAATCGCTCACAAAACAGAACGAGCGGGTCTGCGATCCATCCCCGAAAATTGTGAGGGCCTCGCCCGTCAGTGCTTGACCAATGAACGCAGGCACCACGCGACCGTCCCGAAGGCGCATGCGCGGTCCGTAGGTATTGAAAATCCGCACAATCTTGGTGTCGACCCCATGGAAACGGTGGTACGCCATGGTGATCGCCTCTGCAAACCGCTTGGCCTCGTCGTAAACCCCGCGCGGCCCGATTGGGTTCACATTGCCCCAATAGTCCTCCCTCTGCGGGTGGACGAGAGGATCCCCGTAACACTCGCTCGTGGAGGCAAGAAGAAACCCCGCTTTTTTGGCCTTCGCCAATCCAAGAGCGTTGTGAGTCCCAAGTGCTCCCACTTTCATCGTGGGGATGGGATGCTCAAGATAATCGATCGGGCTCGCGGGAGAGGCGAGATGGTAAATGAAATCAACGTCATCCGGCAGAAAGATAAAATTTGAGACGTCGTGCTTGAGGAATCTGTAATTTGAGTTTCCCGCCAAGTGGCCGATGTTTTCCAAGTTTCCGGTGATCAAATTGTCCAAACCGATGACCCGATGTCCTTCAGCAAGAAGCCGGTCGGTAAGATGAGATCCGAGAAAGCCCGCACCTCCTGTCACTACTGAAATCGGACTCGATGGGTTCTTGGTAAACATTTTGTAAAACAGTAGACGGTCTAATCAATCTAGCAATCAGGAAACTGCTGATTTCTTCTAAGAAATTCATACATCGGAGAAACCCGCAGCCGGGGTGTGTTGCATCGCCCGGCCCCGCCGGTGAGGGCTTCACTTTTCAGGCATACCGGCCTCCGGCAATGGTCTCCGGCGCGTGGCGGTTCTTTGACAAGATCAGCGTTTTGAAACGAGACCCTAGAAGCTCGGGATGGGTCAGTGACCGGAATGCGAGCGTTTCTTTCTGCTGCCCGGGGCTGAGCGGCGCATTGGAGTCTTTAAAATGCAGCGGGGCGACTCCGGTCAAAAAGCGGCTTTGATCGATTGAGGCGACGATTTGGAGGCCGTTTTCCTTCCCCAGGCGGGCGATGTTGCTGAAGTTCAAGTGGTAGGTGATGTCTTGGGAGCCCGGATCTTGGATCGCGCAGCCGGACCTTTGGTGGTTGCGGTACGCCGCGAGCGTCCCTCCGGCGCGATGCGGGAGCCCCAGCTCTTCCTCGCTCATCCCGTAGTCGCAGATCAAGATCCACCCGGTTTCCAGTTTGACTGACAAGTCGGTGATCCACTTCTCATGAAGGGGGCAAACTTCACGCACAGTGCCTTCGATCGGCACGCTCAGCCGATCCGCCGCCCGCGCCACAGCCGGATCGACAATCTCCGCCTCCACCCAGCAAAACTGGTCTCCTGTAGATCCGATCCGCAACTCCACCCATCTGCCTCGTGTCCATTTGACTTGATGTGCGGGAAATGCGTCGAGGAGCTCGTTGGAGTAATGCACGCCGGTAAACGGCGGGCAGGATTCCAAGCAGCGAGTCCAGCGGGTCTTTGAACGGTGTCGTTCCAGAGCGGCACGCTGCGCGCTCTCGTAGACCGCGAATGGTTCGATCAAAACCAGCGTTGTGGCGTCGTAGCAGTCAGGGGATTGTTCTCGCAAGGCGTCCAGGACATCCACCGCGAGTTGTCCCTCAAAAGCGCCCTGCTCAACGAGGGTCCACTCCGCCGGAGATCCCAGAAGCAGCCACATCTGCGCGAATTGGCGCGCCAACAGTCTCCCGAACAGCGGACCGATGCTGACGCTAGTGTAAAAGTCGCCTCCTTTTCCGATTTTCGCGCGTCCTGACGCGTAGTAACCCGAAATTGGATCGTACAGCGCGCATTCCATGAACTGGGCGAGAGAGAGCGGCCCCCCCTGTTTGATCATGGCCTCGAGCTGTTTCTTTAGTCGGTTCATTTGCAGAAAAGCATTCTCGCATAAAGTGTTACACTGCCAATTTTAATAGGCGCTCTGTTTAGGTTTTTACACAGTGCCGAATCATGGATTGAATTCCGAGTCAATCCAGCCGCCCGTCTCTTCCGCTGGGTCTGGGCAGATATTCATCAAGTATTCAAAATTCAAGTCCCCCAAAAAAATGAGAAACGCATCTTTTTTCGTCATTTGCGCCGTTTTAATCGGCCATGCATTCGGGCAGGCGGAAATACCCGCGGGGTTTTCACCCCTGTTTAATGGCAAAGATTTAAGCGGTTGGTACGGGTGGGGGACAGCCGACCCCGGGGCGTTGCGGGCAATGTCCCCCGAGGAGCTTGCCGAGTACAAAAACAAGTCCATCCGCGGCGGCCTCACCGACGCGAAGGGGAATCCGGTACAGGATCAAATTGAAAATCACTGGAGGGTCGAAAACGGGGAGTTGGTGAACGATGGCAAGGGGCTTTACCTGACCACGGACAAAGACTACGGCGATTTTGAGTTGATGCTCGAATACAAGGCGCTTCCCGAGGGGGACAGTGGCGTTTACCTGCGCGGGATCCCGCAGGTGCAGATCTGGGACGCGGGCAGCGCGGACCCCAACGGGCTCGGCAAAAGCATGGGATCCGGCGGGCTTTGGAACAACGGAAAGGGGGCCCCGGGAAAGGATCCAACGAAAAAGATGGACCGTCCGCTCGGAGAGTGGAACAGCTTCAAAATCCGAATGATTGGAGAGCGTGTGACGGTGGTTTTCAACGGGGAAACCGTGGTGGACCATGCGGTGCTCGAGAACTTTTTTGCCAATAAAAAAACCGGCTACCTAGCTTACGGGAAGGATTTGGCCGGCACGGGCGGTGCGCGGGTGAACGATGCCATGCTTGATCCCGTTTTCGCCCGCGGACCGATCCAACTGCAAACGCATGGGAGCGAAATCCGTTGGAGGAATTTATACATTCGTGAAATTCCGGCGCACGAGTGCAACCGCATCTTGTCCGAGCGTAATGCGGAAGGGTTCACCCGTCTGGACAACGGGATGGATCTGGAGAACTGGCAGGGGGCTGTAGAGCACTACGAGGTCATCGACGGAGCGATTGTTTGCAAACAGGGCAAAGGAGGCACCTTGCTGAGTCGGGAGGAATACGGGGATATGATCCTCAGGTTCGAGTTCAAGTTGCCGCCGGCAGGCAACAATGGAATTGCGATTCGTACCCCGCTTGGAGGGGCGCCCTCCTCGGACGGGATTGAGCTTCAGGTCATCGACAACGACGGGTACAATGCGGCGCACCCCAACGCCCCGCTGAAACCTTACCAGGTTCATGGATCGCTGTATCATTGTGTCGGAGCAAAGACCGGCTTCCTCAGGCCGACCGGGGAGTGGAATTTTGAGGAAATTGAAGTGCGCGGCCAAACAATCAAGGTGACGCTCAACGGCACAAAAATTCTGGATGCGGACATCGATCAAATTGATCGCAGCAAGCTCTCGAAAGTCCCGAAAGGACTCGATGCAAAACGCGGTTTCATTGGGTTCGCGGGACACACAGATCCCGTTGCCTTCCGGAATTTCCGCGTAAAACCGTTGCTTGAGGCGGCGGACGTGAAGGAGAGTTCCTTCAACGGATACAAACGAAAGGATTTCAAGCTGGACGGCCGTGACGCTTTGGTGGTGTTTCCTTCAAAACCGCTGCCGGGAAACCCTTGGTATTGGAGGACGGAGTTTTTTGGCCACGAACCTCAGGTTGATCTGGAGTTGCTGCGCCGCGGTTTTCATGTGGCCTACATCAACGTCCAGAATTTGTACGGCGCGCCCGTATCGATCGGTGCGATGACTGCGTTTTACGAATACGTGCGTTCTATTTTCCGACTCAGCTCCAGGGTGAGTCTTGCAGGGTTCAGTCGCGGGGGGTTGTTTGCTTTCAACTGGGCGGTCGCCAATCCCGATAAAGTCGCGGTGATCTATGCCGACAATGCGGTGTGTGATTTCAAAAGCTGGCCCGGGGCCAAGGGGAGCGGCGCGGGGTCCAAGAAAGACTGGGAAAAGCTCTTGGGGGTTTATGAATTTCAGAGCGAAGCAGCAGCCCTTGGTTACGCGTCGAACCCGGTCGACACCTTGCGGGTCCTGGCCGATGCCTCCATCCCAATCGTGGGTTTTAGCGGGAAGGCTGACAGCGTGGTTCCATTCAGTGAAAACATTGGTCTCGTCCAGGAACGTTACTCGAGGCTCGGTGGCGAAATCAGCGTCCTCCAACGGCCGTTCACGAACCATCATCCTCACAGTCTGAGGGACCCGATGCCGATCGCCGACTTCATTGCTTCACACGCGTTTTGTGTAAAGACGCCTGCGAAGCCCCTGGGAGCGCCGACTGGAACAACACCGTACGGTTACAATTACCACGCGCTGCGCAATGGCCTTCCCAATGCTTTGAAAACTTTTTTAGCGGGTGGCACCGCCCGGGTTGCATTCCTTGGCGGCTCAATCACCCAAATGAAGGGCTGGCGTGAGATGGTCGCGGAGGATCTGCAAAAACGCTTTCCGAAAACGCAGTTCGATTTCGTGCATGCGGGCATCGGTTCGCTTGGTTCAACCCCGGGGGCTTTCCGTTTGGACCGGGATGTACTCTCAAAAGGGCGCATTGACCTCCTGATCGCGGAGTCGGCTGTGAACGATTCTACAAACGGCCACACCGACGTCGAGCAGGTCAGGGCGGTGGAGGGAATTGTGAGGCATGCCTTGAACGCTAATTCCGAGTGCGATGTCCTGCTTCTCTATTTTGTGGATCCGCCGAAGATGGACGACGTCCGCAAAGGTCAAAGGCCTGCGGTGATTCGGAATCACGAGCGAGTTGCGGCGCATTACGGCCTGCCATCCATCGATTTGGCTGAAGAGGTCACCGAGCGTATCGCTGCGGGCGAGTTTTCATGGGAAAAGGATTTCAAAAGCCTGCATCC
>JBILLT010000134.1:0-4200 GCA_044375925.1 Chthoniobacteraceae bacterium
TCCATTTCTCGAAGGGATGATGATGACACTGCGCGCACTGCAGACGCGTGCCGAGGAAGAGTTGCGCCACGTCCTCGAGTTGCTGCTGGGAATCCTTGACCTGCTTGTACCACGCCACGGGCGGATTTTCCTGCACGGAACCACTCGCCGCGAGCACCTCGGTCACCAGGGCGTCGTAGGGCTTGTTCGATTTGAAAGAATCCACCAGCCAGCGGTAGAACGCAAAATTCATCGGCGCGTCCTGCGCCTTGGTTCTCTTGTTCCGCAGAAGCGCGCTCCATTTGCCCGCAAAAAACTCGGCGTGCTCGTCGCTCTCAAGCAGACGGTCCACGAGCGCTTCGCGCTTGTTGGGGGAACGGTCCGCCACGAACGCAGTCACCTCGGGAAGCGCGGGAAGTTTTCCCGCGATATCAATGCTCACGCGCCGGATGAACGTCGCATCGTCGCATTTCTGCGAGGGCGGCATGCCCATCGCGACAAGCTTCGCGAACACGGCGCGGTCGATATCGTTTTTGGGTGCGGGCAGGTTTTCAACCGGCGCCCCAAGCGGAACCGTCGCGCGGAATACGGTCGCCTTCCCGTGAAAACGCACCATCACGGCCACATCACCGGGCAGATCCGCGAGCATTACATTCCCCTCCTCGTCGACGGTGGCCATGGACTTTTCGTTCGGCTCGTAAAGCGCGCTGCGCGTGACGTCCTCGACGCTGCCATCGCTGAAGCGCGCAAGCACGGAAAGCTGCTGCGACTGCTTCATGCCCATCACGCGCGCCTCCGGGAATACCTCAATCGACTCCAGCTTGGGATCGTTCGGCGAACCGTAAGGCATGCCCTGCTGAATCCACCGCAGCAAAAGCCGGTAGTCGTCCGATGCAGGATCCAGCCGCTTGCCACCTCCGTGCGGCGATAACCCGATGCCTTTCACAAGCAGCAGGCTGTTTTCCGGCGCGGCCGGAAAGAGCCGCCTGCCGCGCGCCTCCTTCACCAAATGCTCATAGTCCTCGTCCGGCTCGAACCCGAGCAACGAAAGCCTGAACCCGTTCTGTCCGCCGGCTTTGCCGTGGCATCCTCCGGAATTGCAAGAGGCCTTGGTGAAAATCGGGACGATCTTGTTTCCGAAGTTGATCGGCGCAACCGTCTGCGCATCCTCGACTAAAACCTTGAGCTCGGCCTGAAGGCCGGACGATTCGTGACGCGCCTTCAAAACCGCGGCTCCGTTGCCGCGCACCGAAAGGCGGCCTCCGGCATCCACCTCCACGACCCCGGCAGGCTCCGCAGTGAAACGCACCGCCCTCGTCGCATCCGACGCGGATCCAGAGGCGGTCTTGAGCGCAAGGTTGATCTGGCGCGTCGCATCCGCGCCTTTCAACAGCAACTGACCGTCGCGGAGCGCGGTGCTTTTCGGAAGCTCGAACTCAAGCGAGACCGGAGCCTGCGTCGCAGCACCGCGGGCGGGGCCCGCTGCGGCGCCCCAGAGGACGAGCGCGGCCGTTCCGGCGAAAAGACCGCGCCTGCACGTTTGAAGATTGCTCATGTTCGTTTGGTTAAATCAGCTCCTTCATCGGCTGCCAGCCGTCGACCAAGTACTGCGGGCGTCCGGAGAGATCGGGCAGAGTGGTATTGACCAAGTCGATCCCCAGCCAGTGGTAGAGCGTCGCAAATACTTCACCGAAATGCACGGGCCGTTCGGTGGGTTCACCCCCGAGCCTGTCGGTCGCGCCGATCACCTGGCCTCGCTTGAATCCGCCGCCGGCAAGCACCGCGCAGCCCACCCTGGGCCAGTGGTCGCGCCCGCCCGTCGCATTGATCTGCGGGGTGCGCCCGAATTCGCCCCAAGCCACCACGGCCACGTCCTTGTCCATGCCGCGCTCGTGCAAATCTTCAACCAACGCCGAAAGCCCTTGGTCAAACCAGGGCAAGTGCGTGAGCAGCTCGGAGTGGTTCCTGTCATGGAAATCCCAGCGCCCGTAATTCATCGTCACGCAGCGCACGCCAGCTTCCACCAACCGTCGTGCCACGAGGAAATGTTCGTTGTTGCGCGGGGCACCGTCGCCGTAGTTGCGGGTGTCGCCCTTGCCGTAGCGCTCGCGCGTTTTTTCACTTTCCTTCGAGAGATCCAACGCCTCCAGAAGCCGGCTCGAGGAAAGCACGTCAAACGCCTGCTGGTTGAACACGTCGAGCCCCTCCATCAATCCGCTGCGGTCCACATCCCGGCGCATGCGGTCGAAGGCGGCAAGCAGCGCGCGGCGATCCGCAAGCCGGTCGCTCGACACGCCGTTCAAAGACAAATCAGCGATGCCCTCGCCGTTCGGACGAAACGCGGAGCACGACGGCCCGAGAAATCCGGGGTGCCCGGGAGAGCCGTAGGGCGGATGCCCCGCCTTCGGCGCCAAACCCACGAACGGCGGCAAACTCGCGCCCTGCGCAGGCTGGAGCCTGCTCATTACCGCACCGAGAGAAGGCCATCCTCCCGGAGGCGTGATCACGCCCTTGGCGCTTCGTCCCGTGTAGCAGATGTGCGAGTCATGATCTCCCGTCACCGAACCGACCATCGAGCGGATCGGCACCAGTTTGTCCATGATTTTTGCCGAGTACGGCATGTGCTCCGAGATCTGGATGCCCGGCACATTCGTCGGAATCGGCTTGTACGGCCCGCGATACTCGAGGGGCGCGTCCATTTTGAGATCGAACAAATCCTGATGGGGCGGCGCGCCCGCCATGTAAATCATGATGATCGATTTCGCGGACTTCCCGACGCGCGACATCGCCTCCGCCTTGAGAATCGCCGGCATGGAAAGCCCGCCCATGGCGAGACCGCCGATCTTCAGGAAGTCCCGACGGGACACCCCGTCGCAAAAAGCACGCCCGCGCCTTCCGGTGATTGTGAGCATACTTAAACGATTTCTTTCAAGGGCGCGCAGCCCGGTTCCACGAGATACTGGGGACGGCCCGCAAGATCATTCAGGGTGACCTTGGACGCATCGATCCCGAGGTGGTTGTAGAGCGTTGCGAACACCTCCCCGAATTTCACCGGCCGGTCCGCCGCCTCGCCGCCCAACCGGTCTGTCGAACCGATGACCTGCCCGTGGCGCATGGCTCCGCCGGCGAGAAGCGCGCACGACACGCGCGGCCAGTGGTCCCGGCCGCCGTTCTTGTTGATCGTCGGAGTGCGCCCGAATTCGCCCCAGACCACGACCGCCACGTCCTTTTCGAGACCGCGCTCACGGAGATCATCCAGCAGCGCCGTCAGACCTTGGTCAAACAGCGGAAGATCCTGCCGCAGCGCGCCGAAATTGTCGGAGTGATGATCCCACCGGCTGAACGCCACCGTCACCACCCGCGCCCCGGCCTCCACCAAGCGGCGAGCCGCCAGAAAATGCGTCATCAGCTTTGGCCCGCCGTCATCGCGATTCTTGGGATCCCCCTTGCCGTAACGCTCGAGCAGAGCGGCGGATTCACGCGACACGTCGAGCGCCTCCAGCAAACGGCTCGAAGTCAGCACGCCGAAAGCCTGCTGGTTGAACAAATCCAGACCGCCCATCACTCCGGAGGCATCGATATCGCGCCGCAGTTGGTCGAACCCGTTCAGCAGGGCGCGCCGGTCGGCCAATCGTTCGAGCGTGATGCCGTTGAGCGTCATGTCCTCGAACGCGCCACCTTTGTTGGGCTGGAAGGGTGCATGCCGCACGCCGAGAAACCCGGGCTCCCCGGAGCGGGCCCACTCCATGTGCCCCATCTTCGGCGGAAGTCCGACGAAAGGCGGCACCGCTTCATCGCGCGGGCCTTGGAGAGCCGAGACAATCGAACCGAACGCCGGCCATCCGCCGGGAGGCTGATTCTGCGTGGGTCTTCCCGTGAGGCACTGGAACGCGTCGTGACGCACATCGCACTCGACGATCGAGCGGATCACCGTGCATCGGTCCATCCTCTTTGCGAGCAGCGGGAGATGCTCGCTGATCTGAATGCCCGCCACGTTCGTTGAAATCGGCTGGAATTCCCCGCGTACTTCCGCAGGGGCGTCCATCTTCAGGTCGAACATGTCCTGATGCGAGGGGCCGCCCGGCAGGTAGATCATGATCACCGACTTCGCCCCGCCGGGCACGACTCCCGCCGCGGCAGCGGCGTCTTTGGACTGAGCGGCCATCAGTTGCGGAAGGGACATGCCCCCCATGGCAAGACCGCCGATACGCAAGAAATCCC
>JBILLT010000072.1:0-16465 GCA_044375925.1 Chthoniobacteraceae bacterium
GAATAGCGGGCATTGGAGAAAATCGTACTGACCTGAAAGTTGTTTAAGTTAAGGGCATTGTAACCCAGCTCGGGGGCGATCTTGGCGCGGTCCCTGACGTCGTACACCCAGAAGACCTGCCGGTATCCCGTTCTCAGAGAAAGTTTCCCCGCCCCCACATCCCATGGCTTCGGAGCCAATGCGAGCGAGAGGGTCTCCGCGACGATTCCCGTGTCTCTCGGGCCATTGGCAGGATCACTCCATCCGTACGTGAGCGCATTGCTCGTCCACATGAACATTGTGTCCGAGGAAAATTCGAAGAAAGGATCCCGCTTTTTCTTCTGCTTTAATAACACCTGAGGCCCCAAGTCCGCATTCTCGCCCGGATACGTTTCCGGGGCCACCTCGTCCGCCGGTTTCTCAGCCGGAATCGGCTTTTTGAGAGCACCGGCAGCGTTGAGCGCCTCGGTCTGACGAATCACCGCGTTTGTGCGATTGATGTCGGGGTTGGGCGCCTGAGCGAGCACTCGGGAATCAAATATTTGAAGGAACACGAGGGCTCCAAACCAGACAGCGACTCCACGAAGCCCAGAGATTTTCACCTTCGAGTGCAATAAAGTCATGGATTGAGATTTAACGGAAATTTACTTTTCCGATAGAACCCAGCGCCCGTCCCAGTCGGCCTCAGGCGGCTCGCTCAAGAAATGATCGCAACGCTTTTTGTACATCAAACAAAGATAATCATCGCCGCCCATCTCGGTATTTACTTCGCCAAACTTCTCCTTCGCCTCAGCGAACTTTTGCTCATAAAACAGATCAAGAGCCCCATGGTAGCGAGTCAGCCATCCGGGAACCTCCATTCCGGCCTCTCCGAGCGGCGTGAACACGTGAATCGGCTGGGTCTTTCCCTTGAACACTGCGCGATCGACCCTGCGAAACACAAATGCATCTTTCGTGAGCGCGTACGCGGTCTCGCCGACCAGAATGTCGCAACCAAACTGCTTGGTCGCGCTCTCCAAACGCGCCGCAAGGTTCACCCCGTCTCCAAGTACCGTAAACTCCATTCGCTGCGGGTGACCCAATTCTCCGACAACCACGGTCCCGTGATTGATGCCGACCCCGATGCTCAACTCCAAGCGGTCATCCCTTCCCGCCCATCCCGCATTCAGTTCCGCCAAAGCCGTCCTCATTTTCAAAGCCGCCTTCATCGCGTGCGAACAATCCTGCGTCAATCCTAGCGAATGCGTATCCCCCCACACTGCCATGATTGCGTCGCCGATGAACTTCTGGAGAGTTCCACCCTCCAGAAGCACCTTGTCCACCATCTGCAGAAAATACTCGTTCAGCTGGGAAACCAATGTTTCAGGGGAACGGGACTCGGACAGAGTCGTAAACCCCCGGATGTCGGAGAACAAGACACTCACCGGCTTCGTCACCCCGCGCAGCGCCTGCTCGAACGAATCGCCTTGGTTCACCACCAGATTCGCCACGTTGCTCGAGACGTATTTGTCCAAAACCCCCTTCACATGCGCCCGCTCCAACTGCTCCACGGCAAAGTCAAACAAGGTGATAAACCCCCCGACCGAGATGAATGAAAACAGCGGCAAGACAATCGGAATCACGATACGCAAATCCGCAAAGCAGTAATACGCGCCAAACCAGTACCCACCCACGGCGGCCACACCGCAAGTCACACGCAACAAAACGCGCTCCACAAAAATCGCCAGCAGAGCAGCGACGACGATCATGCCGGCCCATAAAAAAATCTCCTTATCCTGCGGGAATTCGTGAATGTAGAGCTTGTCCAACAGCGAGTCCGCATAGTGCTGGTGGATTTCCACACCCGGCTGCGTGCCCAATGGAGTCGGATGCTCGTCATGGAAGGTCTCCGATATCGGCCCGATGAATACAATTTTGTCCTTGAAAACCTGCCCGCCCTGATACCGCGGATCGTTCTGGATAAATCGATCCACGAAAAGTTCTTCAATCGGGAAAACCATGTGCGTTCCCGCAGCGCCCCGGTAGTTGATGAATTCGTGATCCTGCGAGACCGGTTCGCCCGTGAATTTGGCAACCGCAGCCGGCGAAAACCGGGTCCAGTCATCCGCTCCGGCGAGGTGGGCAAATCCGCTTTCCTTCATTTGCGAGGTCATGCGGTCCACGCGCCGGACGACGCCGTCGGAGTCCGGTTTAAAAAACGCATAACCGACCCCGTCTTCTCCCAGACCGCCGATCAACGTTTCATTGGGTCGCAGGATTTGAACCGTGCTATTGCCCTCGTCGTCCGTCTGGATGTTCTTGCTCGAGGCCAACACCACTTTACCGGCGTGCTTTTTTAGAACCGCAGCGAAATCCTCATCACCCTCCCGCGTCGCCACGAAAAGCACGTCGATTGCAACAACTTTCGCACCGAGTTCGAACAATCGCTCGATCGCGTACGGGTACACTTTCCGGGGAAGCGGAAAAATCCCGGCAGTCATCATCTTGAGCGCCTCCGCATACGGAACCGCCTGAGTTTTCCCCGCCGCCTTACGGTCCTCCTCCTCCTTTTCCGCAGTCTCGATCAGGGAGGCGATCTGACCTTGGTCCAACGAGGACGTGTTGATCCCAACCAGAGCCGTATTCGGGTGCGCTTTCAGCGGATTTTCGTTCCGCTTCAAAAACCGTTTATCGATGGAGTTGCCCTCCATCTTGCCAATCATTTCGGACGGGGGAAAAATCCCGTTGTTTCCGATAATCAACCCGTTAGCTAACACATAACTAATCGCAAGAGCGAGGAGGGCCATCCCGAGAATCACCCACTTGCGATACTTCCTAGCCTCCCGCAGATAGGAATTAGCCTTCCGAATGAACTTATTTAACGTCATAAAATTGCGAAACTCCTATTAAAATCAGCAATCTACGCGCCCAGCACGCTTTTTTTAAATCCCAACCCGCCCGCAGACAGCGGGGCGCCCCTACAGTTCAAACCAGCACGATGAACCTTCCATTCTCGACCCCCGCCGTCATCCTCGCGAGCCAGTGGCTAGGATTTGAAGTCAACCCTTTGGAAATCAACGCATGGAAGATCATCGGCCTCTCCGGAAGCGCGGTATTCGGGATCCGATTCATCATCCAAGGTATCGCCTCGGAGAAGGCCAAGAAAAGTGTCATCCCCTTCGGCTTCTGGGAGTGCAGCCTTCTGGGATGCCTTCTGAGCCTGAGCTATTTCGCGATCTACAGGAAAGACTCTGTTGGAATCATTCAAAACCTGCTGCCCCTTCCTATTTATATCCGCAATCTGTACTTTAGGTATCGCGATGGCGCGGGCGCAAGTGCCCCGCCCTCGTCTGAAGAAAACCGCTAGCAAGCTTGCGCCAAATACTTGCTTCCCGTTGCACAGTCTCAGAAGGATAGAGTATTATTGAGCAGACTAGCCCGATTCCTGCTGCAACTGGGAATACCCCCGAAAAGATTCCCAAACCACCCCTCCCTATGGGACTCATCGCAAGAGCCACACCCGCCGCCCACAAGATCCAAGCCAGCGCCTTGCGCTGGCCGCTGGCGGGGCTGTGCACCTTGCTCGCCCTGGATATCGCCATCCTTGTTTTTCAAGAACCGATCCGCCGCATGACCGCTTCCTCCGCGATGTTCTCCCCGAGTCTGATCGCCCAACCGCGCCTGAACGCTCCCTCGGTGCGGGCGCCTTGGCAAGAAACGCTGGAAGCCGCCCGCCTGGCCGGCGATTCGCAGAAAGTTGAGGTTGCGCTCCAGAAACTTGCGGAAGCAGAATCACAGATTCCGCAACAGCCCTTTGCCCTGGCCGAACTGGCAACCCAGTACGAGAGACTCGGCGCTCGTGAAAAGGCGTTAGGTTTGTGGACAAAGATCCGCCGGTTCGGGCCGCAAGCCGGAGTCTACAACACGACCGCGGAAGCCAAGATGGCCCAACTCGCCGACGCCTCTTTGGGGGCGGACGACACGCTCAAATCCGCGCATACCGCCGCAACTCAGGCGCCCGGGCCCGCGAAGCCGAGCAGCGCTATGAAGTTCGGCAAGTTCGCGGTTCAGGAATCCCCCGGGTCAACCGCCCCGAAAAAGCAATTCAAGCTTTCGATGCCAGTGATCAACCTCCACAACGCTCCGATCGAGGCAAAAGATGTCGCCATCGAGGTTCAGTTTTACGACCAAACCCGCGACAAAAAGGTGGAGCGCACCAACGCGACCATCACTTGGAACTGGGCTTCAAACCCGACGGACTGGGCGGACAAATCCCCAAAAACGTTGCAGGTGGAATACCGGCAGGGAGCCGGCCGCTCCCCAAGCGAACAGCGCAGCTACTACGGATACGTCGCCAGTGTTTACTACAGAGACAAGCTGCAGGACGTCCGCGCGGAGCCAGCCCGACTCGGCCAACAATACCCTCCCCCGCCAATCCTCCCGAAGGAAAGTAATCCATGAGGGTTCTGCTTGTTGATCCAGATTCAACCCTCCTGCCATCGGTGCAGGCGGCCCTGACAGCCATCGAGGGCATCGAGATTTACTGCGCCCCGGACGCATCCACCGCACTGCAGCACGCGCACGCACTTGGCGGCGTCGACGTGCTAATCACCGATGCGTTCCTGCCCGACTCGGATGGTTTCCAACTCAGGAATGCCATCGCGGCACTCGCTCCGCAGCTCGGGACTGTTTACCTCACGAAGTATGATTTGAGCGGCTACTCTGAATATGTCGGAGGCTCTCCGGTTGTCGCCGTCCCCGTCGACCATGCCGCTCTGCTCGAGGCAGTCAAGAGCTCGCTGGGATCGCCGCCGCACACGGGATTGAATCCACCGGCAAATTCCGGCCCGGAGCTCGCCCATCAAACGCAGTTGAACGAAGGCATGACCTTGGGGGACTACCGCCTCCTTCGAACCGACCAGCGGCACGAATGGGGAACCCAGTTCGCGGCGGTGCAAATGACCCTCAACCGGCCGGTCTCGATGTCCGTTTTGTCCCCGGAACAAGCCCGCAACCAATCCTTGCGGGCCGCCTTCCTCGCCGACGCAGGAGCTAAGTCCCGTATCCAGCACCCCGCAATCCTCACCGTTTATGAGGCCGGCGAAAAAGACGGATGGGTTTTCTACACCTCCGAAAGAATCGAATCACAGACCCTGAACTGGTTCCGCAACAGCCAGCAAAAACTCTCGGTCGACATCATTATCAGAACCGCGCGTTTCATTGCGTCCGGATTGCATCACCTGAGCTCCATCAACGTCCCGCATCTTTTGCTTCAACCCTCCCACATCCTGCTGCCTGCAGACGGCCACGCGAGGTTAAGCAACCTAGTGGTCGCGGATCCCACGGAAATCCACGAAGTGTCCCGCCAGATTGAATCGCTCGGGGAAATCATCCTCGCCGTCATGCCCCAGAGCAGCCCCGCAAGCCTGCGCGTCCTGCTTGCCCGCACTCAAAAGGGTCACCAAAAACCGATCGGATCTTGGGACGAATTTCTCGGTGAAATTGAATCCGTCGAAATGGAGTGGGACTCCCCCGTGCCAACCGCCTCCGCCCAGACGCCGCGCCGCGGCATGCCCGCCATCGGCGCAACTGCCGCACTGATCCTAGCCGCCGCAGGAGCGGTTGGATTTTTTCTAATGCAGTCAACAAGCAAGCCCCCGCTGCCCGAACAAATTCTCATTCCAAGCGGCAATTACCTCATAGGGGCAGGCAAACCCGTTCAGATGCAATCCTTCTCTGTCGACAAAACGGAAGTCACGCGCGGCCAATACGCCGTATTCGCCGACTGGCTCGAAAAACACCCGTCCCAAGCAGGCAAGTTTGATCATCCTGCGCAGCCCAAAGGCCTCTCTCACCTCCCCCCAACCCTCAAAAAAGAGGCGGCCGAAAAAAACACTCCACCCCAGAACAAAAAACCATCGCCCGACGACCTGCTCCCCGCCGCGGAAATCTCATGGTGGGATGCGTACGCATTCGCGAATTGGGCCGGCAGATCACTCCCGACTGCTGAACAGTGGGAAGCGGCCGCGCGCGGCTCCAAAGGATTAATCTACCCCTGGGGCGACGAGCCCGAGCAGAACACGGCTAACACGAAACCCTCCACCGCAAACAAAGATCACGCACCAAGCTCCAGCGCTGCCGCCGACCAAAAAGACGTCAGCCCGTTCGGACTGTTAGGAATGGCCGGGAACGTCTCGGAGTGGACCTCCAACGAAGGGCCGAACGCCACCAAGATGATCAAGGGCGGCAACTATCTGGCGCCCCTCAGCAGTCTGGAGTCGTCGAGCACGTCCGCACCGGATAAAAAACTCAAAACGCTCGGCTTCAGAACCGTTTCAAAAAGCCCGCAGTGATTCATTCTTGAGCAAAAGTTCCCCGTCCGCGCTACAGTGCCACGCCGCGCGACAACCAGACTGGAAAACATGAACCTTCGAACTCTGCTCCTTCTTTTTTCAGCCTGCCTGCTGCTCACCGGCAACGCGTTCGGACAGCTCAACGTGTCGCTGCGCCTTCCCCGCACGTCTTTCTTCCTCAACGAACCCACGATCGCAACACTGTCCATCAGCAACCTCGCGGGGCGGGACCTGATCTTTGAGGATTCCCCCGACTTCGGCCCTTGGTGCAAACTGGAGGTCAAGGCACTCCGCGGCGACTTTGTTTCGCCCTTGAAAGACGAAGTCTCGTTTCCTCCGCTGCTCGTCCCATCCGGCAAAACCATCACCCGTTCCATCAACATCACCGAGTTTTTCCATCTCGAGCAACCCGGGCAGTACAAGATACGGGTCGGCGTCTTTTTCGCACCCACACAAACGGAGTTCTACACCCAGTCCACCTTCAATGCGGATCCAGGCCGCATCGAATGGTCGCAAACCGTCGGCATCCCGGACGGGGGCGGCCGGGGAAAATTCAGAACCTTCTCCCTGATGACCCACCAGCGCTTTGACGGAATCTTCCTCTACGCAAAACTCGAAGGCAAAGAAGAGGGAATCCGATTTATGCCTTACTTCCTTGGGCGCACGCTAGCGGCTATGAAGCCGCAGCCCCAGCTCGACGCCAAAAACAACCTCTATGTTTTCCACGCCTCCAGCGACTCAACCTACGTGCTCTCACAGATCGACGTGGAGACCGGAAAGTTCGGGCAGGCCATGTACCGTTCCGCAACCCCGCGGGCCGGTCGCCCCACCATGTCCAAGGACACCCAGGGGCATCTCGTCATCACAGGCGGAATCCGGGTCAACGAGGAAGAACTCGCCCCAAAATCCGCCGATAGACCCCTGCTCTCGGACCGCCCCGAGGCCTTCCAGCCCAAAACCACACGCTGACCCATCCGCTGAATCTCTTATGGCCGACCTCGGACTGATCCACCGCCCGCGCAGATTGCGCGCATCCGCGCAGCTCCGGACCCTTGTCCGCGAAAATCACATCCGCAAAGAGCATCTGATTCTGCCGCTGTTTGTCAGCGAAAAAATCTCCGCGCCCGCCGAGGTCAAAAGCATGCCCGGCGTGCGCCAACACACCGAATCCAGCCTCATCGAGGAGGCTCTATCCGCTCACTCCATGGGCGTGCCCGCGATCCTGCTTTTCGGGATTCCATCCCACAAGGACGCCTCCGCCTCCCAAGCCTACGATCCGAACGGCATCGTCCAGCGCGCGGTGCGCGCCCTCAAACAAGCAGCCCCGAGCCTTGTCATCATCACCGACGTCTGCCTCTGCGAATTCATGCACCACGGCCACTGCGGCGTCACCCGATTCGACGGGGAGCGCCACCACATCGCGCACGTCGACAACGACGCCTCCGTGGAACTGCTCTGCAAAACCGCAGTCTCGCACGCCGCGTCCGGCGCCGACATCGTGGCTCCCTCCGACATGATGGACGGAAGGATCGGGGCGATGCGCGGATCCCTGGACCGCGCCGGATTCCAGGACACGCCGATATTGAGTTACGCTGCGAAATTCGCTTCCTCATTTTACGGACCATTCCGCGACGCCGCTGAAAGCACCCCGCAAGCCGGCGATCGCAAGAGCTATCAAATGGACCCCGCCAACGGGGCGGAAGCCCTCCGGGAGGTGGCGCTTGACGTGCAGGAAGGCGCCGACATGGTGATGGTCAAACCCGGCCTTCCCTATCTCGACGTGGTGTGGCGCGTCAAAGAGCGCTTTCAAATGCCGACCGTCGCGTACCACGTGAGCGGGGAATACTCCATGCTGATGGCGGCGGCGGCGAACGGATGGATTGACCGCAAAGCGTGCCTGCTTGAAACCATGACGGCGTTCAAGAGGGCGGGAGCAGACTTGGTCATCACCTACGCCGCAAAGCAGGTGGCTGCATGGCTTTCAGAAGATCAGGGCTGAGCGGGATCATCCGACGTCCGCCCCTCCCCAGCGCATTCTGCGTTTTAGCCGGATCCAGCTTGGCCCCATGCGCGGGCGCGCACGGGATTTGATCTGCGATGGATTCGCGCAGATACGCGATCCCCTGAGTCGCCCATCTGATGGAAGTCACGCGCGTTGATGGCACCCGTCCTGTGTTGGCATGGAGCCCGCCGCCGACAGGTCTGATCCGGTCCGGTCGTTTCGCCGATGGATTCCGTCATTTTTCGAAAACTTTTTGCCGCCCGCGAACGCAGAGAGGAGGAGCACTTCGCGGCACCGCGCGCACAGCGCTCCCGCGCTCTGAATCCGAGCAACCAATCATCATGACCGCCCGAACCCGCAATACTCCCTACACCGACCGTGACGAAGCCGGAGAAATTCTCGGAAGAGAGCTTCTGGAGCGCCTCGCCTTCATCGACACGGGCCCGGCGCACCCAGGCGGCCGCACCAGAACCCGGCCCAGCAAGAGCACGCCAACCCTCGTGCTCGGCCTCTGCCGCGGTGGCGTCCCCGTAGCCCGTGCTGTGGCGCAAATCCTGAACACGCCCCTTGATTTTTGCATCGTTCAAAAACTTTCGACCGAATCGAATCCCGAGCTGGCGATCGGTGCGCTCGTGGAGTCCCGACTTGAGCCCAAACTCGCCTCCGGATTGCAGGCACGAAAGCACAAAGTCGCCGTCGAAGCCGGTTCGGCAAAAAGGTACGAGGGCCCTGCGAAACCCGAGGCGCATGGCGAGGTTTCGATGGGAATGCTGGAGGTGCTCAACCGCGAGATTCTCGAGCACGTACGTGACGCGGACGCGGAACTGGAGGCGTCGAAGGTCAGGGAAGCCGCAGAGTTGCGCCGGAGGGTCGCACTTTACCGCCGGCACAAGCCTGCCGAACCGCTCGAGGGCAAACGGGTCATCCTCGTCGATGACGGGGCAGCGACCGGGACGACGATGAGAGCCGCGGTCGCATCCGCAAAGCGCGGGGGCGCGGGAGAAATCATCGTGGCGCTTCCCGTGGCTCCCGAGGAAGTGTGCGCCGAATTGCAAGCGGAGGCGGACGCGGTGATCTGCCCGTGGACGCCCGAATTTTTCGTTTCGGTGGGCGCGCACTACGCGCATTTTCCGCAAGTCAGCGATGAAGAGGTTTGCGCGGTCGGCGGCGTGATGCGGGGAAAACCGAGGGAGGAGGGCACGATGCGTTGAGCTTGCCGCAACTTGGAAGAGAAAAGCTTCGCGGATGGGGCGCAGGAGCGGCGAGCCTTGCGTTGGATTGAATCCAAAACCCGCAACGCTCCGCCGTCTTTTAATGGATCCCTGCTGATGCCGTCGGCTCTTGCCGGCGGGTCGGCGATGCAGCCTCGAATACGGGGTCCCATGGCAGACATGTTGACCCGCTGGATTTGAAGCACCCGAGGCAGGGAACTCTGACTGGAATGCAGCGGATCGAACGAAACTGCGAACGAAACTGCGAACGAAACTGCGAGTAAGACTGCAATAAACCGGGGCGAGGCGATGCGGACGCAGAACCATGTGTGCGCGGAACAAAGCGTGCAGTCCCATGGGCATCGCGCTCTCGATGCTCCGAAAGCGCGCGCTGCTCCACGCGCACACGCGCTGAAAAGGGCGACCAAGCCTGATCCACGGGGGCGGGCGACAATCTTTGCTCCGCTGCCCTTTGCTCCGCTGCCTACAGAGCCCGCTCTGCGGTGTAGACTGCGGCAACGCCGCCCAGCAACCGGATGCACCGCGCGTTGGCGCACCCGTGCCGCTCCAAGAGGGCGCACATCCGTTCCCCGCTTGGAAAAGACTCGATCGAATCCGCCAGATACTCGTAGGCGGACCGCTCCCCGGTCAGCATGGAAGCAAACAGCGGCAAGACCCGGTGCAGGTAGGGACGGTAGATGGAAAGCAGCGGCTGGTTCGGGAGACAAAAATCGAGAATCAGCAGGTGTCCGCCCGGCGCCAGCACCCGGACCATCTCGTTCAGCGCTTCGCTCCATGAGGCCATGTTTCGAAGCCCGAACGCCACCGTGACAACGTCGAAGCACCCCGTCTCGAAAGGAAGCCTCTGAGCATCGGCGACCACCAATTGCGAAAGCTTCTTCTTGAGCGCGACACGAAGCATCGGCTCGCAAAAATCCGCGCCCACCAAAACCGCCTGGGGACACGCCCGCGAAATGGCCTTCGCGAGCTCGCCGCTTCCGGTCGCAACGTCCAGCACACGTTTGGGGGCCCACCCGCGCACGATCCCAGCAACCTTCAGCCGCCAGATCGCGTCCAGACCGAAGCTCAAAACCGTGTTCACCAAATCATACCGCTGCGCGATTCTCGCAAAGTACGAGCGCACTGATGCCGCCTGGATCGATCCGTTGATTTCGGAATTTGCCACACGGTATCTTCCACCGCGCCTCAGCGAAAAGGAAGTCTCTGCTCAACGCCAACGGGAGCAGAGGCGAATGGATCTCACCCCGAGTCGCATCGAAGATGCCGCAGGCCGAACCGTGACCGAGGCCAAGGAAGAAGGCTGCACCTCTTCAGCGCAGCCACCAAGCCCGCAAAAGGGGCACGGCACATCGGGATTGAATCCCTCCTCCACAGGAGCTCCAGTGCACGTCCCACGCAGGCGGCCCGAGGCACCGGCCCAAGGCACCGCAGCGTCCAAAACAAACGGCCACCCGCAAACATCCGCGCCGTGATCGCGCAGCGGCGCGGAATCGGGCGCGATGCTGTGCCGTTTTGAAGCATTTTGCGCAAAACGAGTAAAACCCTGCCCGCACCTTGAAGTTGGCCCCTGTCCTGCTACGTAGGACATTCCGCATGCAATTCCCCGTCTTCAGAAAAGCGCGTGTTCTCATCATTGACGATGAGGCCTCCAACGTGCGCCTTCTGGAGCGGATTCTTGAACTGGCGAAAGTCGGACACGTCAGCAGCACGACCGACTCCAGGGAGGCGCTGAAACTTTTCATCGCCGAACAGCCGGACATCGTGCTGCTGGACCTTCACATGCCCCACGTGGATGGATTCACCATCATGTCGCAGATTCAAGCGGGTGTTTCGGACGGGGAATACCTTCCCGTGCTTGTGCTGACCGCAGACATCACGCCGGAAACCCGGCACCGGGCCCTCACGCTCGGCGCGCAGGATTTCCTGACCAAGCCTTTCGACCACTCGGAGGTGCTCATGCGGATGCGCAATCTGCTGGAAAACCGTTTTTTGCACCGTGAACTCCGCCTGCAGAATACCAGCCTGGAAACGCTCGTGAGCCGGAGAACCTCGGAGCTGGAACAAACGCTCGGGCGCCTGAAAGCCACCCAGCAGCAACTGGTGAAACAGGAGCGCCTCCGCGCGCTGGGGATGATGGCGAGCGGCATCGCCCATGACTTCAACAACGCCCTCACGCTGGTTCTGGGCTACGCCGAACTGCTCCAACCGCACATCGCAGCATTGGATGGCGAGCGCGAAAAACTCCTCCTGGCAAACTTGAAATCCGCCGCCCAGGACGGCGCGCATGTGGTGAGCCGGTTACAGGAATTCTACCGCCCCGCGGGCCAAGCCCACCTGCGGGTGGGCGTGGATGTGAACCAAACCATCGAGCACGCGCTGACTCTCACGGCTCCGAGATGGCGCGACAAATCCCGTGCGGAAGGCATCCAGATCGACCCCTCGCTGGAGCTGACCCCCGTCCCAAACCTCTTGGGCAACGCGGCCGAACTCCGGGAAGTCCTCATCAACCTGATTTTCAACGCGGTCGACGCGATGCCCAAAGGCGGGCGCCTGATCCTGCGAACCAACGTCAAAGACGGCCGCATTGAAATCGAGGTCTCCGACACCGGAGTGGGCATGACCGAAGAGGAGTGCGCGCGCTGCCTGGAGCCTTTTTTCACCACGAAAGGCGAGTCGGGAACCGGCTTGGGGCTCGCCAGTGTTTATGGATTTGTCCAGCGCTACGGTGGCGCGATCCGAGTAAAGAGCGAAAAGGGCCGGGGCGCCTCCTTCACCCTCACACTGCCCGCATCCGACGCGCAAATCGACAGAGCGCAAACACCGCCGCACGAACCGACTTCACCGCTGAAAATCCTCATCGTCGACGACCAGGAAATCATCCGCGAACTGATCTCGGAAATCCTACGCAGCGACGGACACGACATCACCGTGGCGGCCACCGGCGTGGATGCGCTCCTGCAGATGAGCAAGGCGCGATTCGACCTCATCATCTCAGATCTCTCCATGCCCGACATGACCGGATCCCAGCTCGCGAGCGAAATCCGCATGAAAGACGACAAAACCCCGTTCATCCTCCTCACAGGATTCGGAGATGAAATGCTGGCGCAGGGCAGTACTCCGCCGGGAGTGGACTTGGTTTTGAGCAAGCCCGTGACCGGCACAAGCCTCTATCAGGCGATCAAAAAGGTCCTGCCCAACGGGACCCCTGCGGACCGGTAGCATGCGGCCCGCCGGGCCTGCAGCCGTGGTCCCACAGCACGTTTTCGATTCCGATCCACGCATGCGTCCCCGGCCCCGCCCGAGCAATTGACGACTGCGGGCCGCGGCGAATCCGATTCCTAGGACAAGCGAAAATTCATCCGCGGCGGCGCGTTGCGCTCCGCCGGTGAGGCGGCGTGCGACGTCTCCAAGTTTCGCGCACAACGGGGTTGGAGGACACAAGGGGGGTATGATGAAGATTGGACTGTCTTTTCCGGGTTGCCATCGACGGGGCGGCGTGGAGCGTGTCGTGTTCGAGTGCGCGCAATTTCTCTCACAGCGGGGCCACGAAGTGAGTGTGTTTGCAAACGAATATGAGGGCGTCAAAAACGTGCGCTTTCACCCGGTCAAAAGCGGTGTTGAACCCTTCTTTCTCAAAGGCGCAGGCTACTTTCTGCGCTCCACCAAACAAACTTCCACCGCAGACATCAGCGTGCTGGGAACGCACGGCGCCGTGTGCCCGACCGGCGGGGTCCATTGGGTGCAAAGCGTTCACAAAGCATGGCTGGCTCGCAGCAGAACGTTTCGCGGCAGGTTTTCGATTTCGCGAATCAAGCAATCCATCAACCCCCTGCACCCCGTGCTGCTGAACCTCGAAGAACAGCATTTCCGCAGCCGCGCCTACCGGCGGCTCATCGCGACCACCCCGGAAATCAGGCGGGATTTGCATGACTTGTACGGCGTGCCGGAAGCGGACGTAGACATCATTCCGAACGGCTTTTCTCCCGTCGAATTCAACCCGTACCGGAGAGCGGTTCTGCGGGCGGAGATGCGCCGCAGGCTCAGCCTGCGCGCGGACGAGATCGCACTGCTGTTCGCCGCGAATGAGCTTGAACGGAAAGGATATCGCACGGTGATTTTGGCTTTGAAGGCGCTTCAACCCACGCCGTTCCGGCTGATTGTGGTGGGCCGGCCTAGCATCGAAGCGGTTCAAAAACAGGCGGTCGCCGCAGGCGTCAAAGACCTTGTCATCGCGTGCGGCAGCACAAACGAAATCGCGCACTACCATGCCGCCGCGGATGCATTCGTGCTGCCCACACAATACGAGGCGTTCAGCCTCGCGATTCTCGAAGCCCTTGGCAGCGGGCTCCCCGTGATTACAAGCAACGTCCCCGGTGCGCGGGATGCCATCCAACACGGCAAAAACGGGCTGCTGCTGCAGGATCCAAACGATCCGGAAGAACTGGCGGAGACCCTCAGACAAACCACGCCGGCACGGCTGCGTGGAATGTCGGAGGCGGCCCCAGACACGGTGATCCACTACCAATGGCCGCGGGTTTTGACGCGCTACGAAGCGGTGCTTCAAAAGCACTGCGCATGAGCGCAAAAACCGCGCACCAGCGCGCACAAGCGCGGGGAATACCGCGACCGATCCCGCGCCGGTTTCACCGCAGTTCAACGCCGCCTCGCGGTGGCGCCACCTCGACCCCGAGGTTGCGGAGCATTTTACATCGAGACGCGGACCGCTTCCAGCAGCGCGTCGACCTCTTCGGGAGCGGTGCTCCACGAGCACATGAACCTCGCCCCGCCGCCGATGAAGACGTAGTAGCGCCATCCGGCACTGCGCAAGGCCGCATGCACGTGCTCAGGCAAGCTGGCGAAAACCGCGTTCGCCTGGGTTTGGTGCAATGGCGTCACGCCCTCGATCCGCTCCAAACCGTCTCGCAACCGACGCGCCATAGCGTTCGCGTGGGCCGCAATTTCGAGCCATCGGCCGCCGCGAAACAGCGCCGGCCACGCCGCGGTGAGAAAACGCATTTTCGACCCCAACTGTCCGGCCTGCTTGCAACGGTAAGCGAACTCCCCGCCGAGTTCCCGGTCGAAAAAAACCACCGCCTCACTCGCCATGCACCCGAGCTTGGTGCCGCCGAAGGAAAGCACGTCAACGCCAGCGCGCCACGTCAGGTCAGCCGGCGCCACGCCGAGCGAGGCAACGGCGTTTGCGAAACGCGCACCGTCCATGTGCACCCTCAGCCCGTGTTGATGAGCGACACCGGAGACGGAAGCGATTTCTTCAGGGGTGTAGACCGTCCCGAGCTCCGTGGGGCAGCTCAGGGAGACCGCTTTGGGCTTGGGATAATGGATATCGCGGCGCCGTTTGACTACGTGCTCGATTCCCGCTGCGTCAATCTTGCCAAGAGCGCCCGGGATCGTGAGCAACTTGGTGCCGTTTGAAAAAAACTCGGGCGCCCCGCATTCATCGGTCTCCACATGCGAGAACTCATGCGTGATCACGCTGTGGTACGACTGACACAGCGTTGCCAGGGCGAGGGAATTCGCAGCCGTGCCGGTGAACACGAAATACACGTCGCAATCGCATTCGAAAATCTCACGGAAAGCGTCAGCCGCCTGCGCGGTCGCCTCGTCGTCGCCATAGGAAGCGCATCTTCCGCTGTTGACCTCGAGCACCGCCGCCAACACCTCGGGATGAATTCCCGAAGTGTTGTCACTCGCAAAGGCGTAGTTGGGCGGGACGTCCATGGCGAAAAGCTAACATGCCCGCGCATGCCACCAAGACACAATTTCCGACACCGCCCTCGCGCAGCACGGCTGCCGCACCAGACCGCCGCCCCGCCCTTAGAGCGTAAACGCCGGCAGCTTCACGATCGCGCCGCCCTTCAACGCCGACTGGTGCGCACACAATCCAACGCAGGTCCAGTTCGCAGACTGGCGCGCATTCGGAAACGGATCGCGATGCTCCACCACCGCACTCACGAACTCGTGCACCAAGTGCGGATGCGATCCACCGTGGCCCGCGCCCTGCGTGAACGAGAGATGCGTCTTCTTTCCGACGCCGTAAACGCCGTTGGTTGTGAAGGGCCGGATCTGCTTCGGCAGCAGCTTCGCGAAATCGGGCGCCTTCACATGCTTGGGGATCTTCGGTTCGGGCAGCTTCGCCCGGTGCATGACCAGAGGTTCATGCTCGATGAGCGGCCATTCCACCGACGCTTTGTCCCCGTAAACGTCGATGCTCTCGCGGTACTGCCGCGCAGTATCGAACAAGCTGCGAATGATGCGGGCCGACAAATCTGTTCCCTTAAACTTGATGTGCGCCGTCTCGACAGCGAACGGCGATTTATACTTTTTCTGAAGCTCTTTGCGGATCGTTCCCGACCCGAAACAGCTCACGTATTCCGCAGGCGCACCCGCCAACCCGCTCACAGGCCCCACGCAATGGGTCGCGTACCACATCGGCGGCAGGCCCGGCCAGTAGTTGGGCCATCCATCCATGTCCTGCTGATGGCTTGCCTGGACAAACTGCAGTTTTCCAAGCACGCCTTTGTCTCGCAGCTCTTTCATGTAAAGATACTCGCGCGCATACACGACGGTTTCCGCCATCGTGTAAACAAGGCCCGTCTTCTTCACCAGATCCACGATCTGCTTACACTCTTCAATGCTGGTCGCCATCGGCACCGTGCAGCTGACATGCTTGCCAGCTTTCAACGCAGCGATACTCATCCATCCGTGGTCGGGAATCGGCGAATTGATGTGCACCGCGTCGATGTTCGGATCCTTCAAAAGTTTTTTGAAGTCCGTGTAACGCACCTGGACATCGAAGGCATCGCCGACAACGTTGAGTTTTTTCGGATCGCGCTGGCAGATGGCGTACATGCTCGCATCCGGGTGATGCTGGTAAATCGGAATGAATTCCGCGCCAAATC
>JBILLT010000016.1:0-53979 GCA_044375925.1 Chthoniobacteraceae bacterium
CCGGCAAATCCAACGGTTGATTGTTCGTTGTTATTCTCCCGTTGAATGTCCCAATCTGAACACTTTTGGAAACCGTGAAACTTTGATCGTGAAACTTTGGTGTCACGCATTTGCGGGAGACTAAACTCTGTGAAATTCGACGTCGCTGGATTCTTTCCCACTTGAAGCATCTCTCTAAACTCAAACTCCGCGAACTCATATGAACTTTATTTCAGGGATTCAGGCGACAGCTGGCGCGCTCAACGCCGAGCAAGTTCGGATGGATATCGTGGCCCAAAATCTTGCTAATGCTCACACTACCAAGGATGCTGACGGTAACCCCTATAAGCGGAGGGTCGTGAGTTTTGAAACGGTAATGACGGGCGCTGGCAACAGCGAAAAAGGGGTTAGAGTGGCGGGGATCAAGCCCGACGAAGTCACCCAAGGGGATTTGGTGCACAATCCGGGTCACCCGCACGCGAATGCACAGGGAATGGTTCAAATGCCCAACGTTAAACTCGCCATTGAAATGGTGGATCTAATGTCGGCTTCAAGGGCCTACGAGGCGAATCTTTCGGTGGCTAAGAATGCCAGAATGATGGCCGCTAAGGCACTTACGATCGGGCGGTAGAATTTAAATGAATAAGTGCTGAAATGCTGAGGAGTGACCCCTGATCCTGAGAGTGGGAAGCGACTTGAAAAACTCCAAGAACCCAGAGCGAACGCCTAACACAACTTTAGACAGTTAGTTAACAGTCTGCGAAAGCTTAGAACTATGAGAATTGGTGCCATACCGGATGCGAAAATGATGAAGACTCCCGAGCTTCCCACTCTTGATGAACTCACTGGAAAAACTCCGTCACTCAAAGCTTCTGGTCTCGGGGGCGTTGACGGTGCGCCCGGTGCGGGGGGCGTACTGCGGGCGGAATTCACCTCTTTCCTCGACAAGGCTGTCGGGGAAGTGGAGGGGAAAATGCGGGTGGCCGAGATGGAGCGCCAGAAGGTGCTTACTGGGGAGACGAACAACCTGCACCAAGCAACGATTGCGGCGTCTGAGGCTGGGATTGCGTTTTCCCTGATGATCGAGGTCAGGAACAAATTGGTGGAGTCCTATCAGGAGATCATCCGGATGCAGGTGTGATGGATTTCTTAGACGTTGCTTTCCGTGGCTTTTCCTATTCATTTTGCATCTGGCCACTATAGTCGCGGCCTTGGCACTCATTTATTTAACTCTCCCAACAATTGTCAGCTGAAGTGTCCTCTCCCAAACAACATAGTTTGCTCATTCACAGTGCTGTGATCCGCTCGCGCCGTACGTGGGTTGAGCATCTCATGTCTGAATGTTTGACTGAACGGTAAACTCTAAAGTTTAGCTTAGATTTTCGTAGATCTGCCCAGAGAATGAACTCGCTCTTTCAACAGTTAAGACAGCTTTGGTCGCAGTTGGGCTTAAACCAACGCGTGACCGTGGCGGTGGCGGGGGCGGCGGTTCTCGCGGGAATGGTGGGATTAGTCGCGTGGTCTCAGCGCCCTCAAATGCAGTTGCTTTACGGAAGGTTGAGCACTAAGGAGATCGCTTCGGTGGTGTCTTCGGTGCAGGAGCTTGGCGTCAGGCACGAGTTGGGCGCAAATGGAACCGCTGTTTACGTTCCTGCGGACCAAGTGCACAAAATCAGGCTTGCGCTGGCTTCGAAGGGCATCCCGTCCGGGGAGGGGGTGGGATTCGAGATTTTTGACCGAGCGAACTTCGGCGTGTCGGATTTCATCCAACGCACCAATTACAGCCGGGCCTTACAGGGGGAGCTCTCGAGAACCATTTCCCAGCTGCAGGGCGTCCGTAGTGCGCGGGTGCTGGTGGTGATGCCCGAGAACAGATTGCTGTTTACTGATACGCGGTCGAAACCGACAGCTTCTGTCTTCGTAGAGGGATCGATCAACCAAGAGCAGGTCAACTCCATCCGTTTTCTTGTCGCGAATTCGGTGGAAGGTTTGAAAACCGAGGATGTCGCGGTGGTGGACAACCGCGGGCAGGTATTGACCGAGGGGCTGAAAGACGATCCTTCGCTGGGTGCTGCTTCCGCGCAGATGCGTTTGCGCCGGAGTGTCGAGGATTACTTCGCCAACAAGGTCGAAACCATGCTTGCGAAGGTGCTCGGGCCTCAGAAAGCGGTAGTCCGCGTTTCGGCGGAGCTGGACTCGGAGGCAACGACCCGCACTGAAGAGAAATTTGATCCGGAAGGTCAGGTGGTGAAAACCGAAACGACCACGGACGATACCACCACCACCAATGAGAGCGAGGCTGGGGCGCAGCCGGTTGGCTCTACCGCAAACTTGGCGGGCGCCGCCGATGCTGGGAAGCCGAATCAAAAAACCAGCAACACAGAGAAGAAGAACAAGACCACCAGTTTTGAAATCAACAAGACGGTGATGAATTCTGTGAAGGCTCCTGGGAGTGTTTCGCGTTTGACGGCGGCGGTTGTGGTTGCTCCGGAGCCCGGATCGACGCCGGAAAAGAGCGATGCTCGAAAGAACATGCTGCGTTCCATGGTAGCCAATGCGTTGGGGGTCAAGGGAACGGATGCGGAGTTAAAGAAGATCGTGTCGATCGAGGAAATGGATTTTATACCGATAGCGCCTGAGGCCACTGGGGTGATTGAGACTCTCACAAAGCACGCCGACGTGCTCAAGGATGCGGGCGCGGTCCTCGTGGCGCTGATGCTATTTGGAGCCTTTGTCAGGATGCTGCGGCGGACCAAACCGGATGAGATCCCGATGGAAGCGCTTTATTCCGGCGGCGACGAGCTTGTGCAAAGTGAGGGGAGGTCTGCGGCGGGAGGTGCAGGTGGCTCGGTGGGAGCGGCGGCCTCGTCTGGAGCGGGGGCTAAAAACGCTTCTGGCGTCACGGTTGAATTGATCAACGAGATGATCCGGCGTAAGCCCCAGAACGTTGGCGTTGCCCTGCGAAACTGGGTGGATGAGGAAAACAAGGGGGCTGACTCCTAGGCTAATGTTTGTCATGTGCAAATTGCGCCTGTTGAGAAAGCAGACCTTTTAGACCGGGATTTCTAGATTTCAGCACAGCATCCATGACTGCAAATTACGCTAATCTGAATCGTACCCAGAGACTTGCCGCTCTTCTTGTGTTGCTCGGACCTGAGTCTGCTGGGGAACTGCTGAGACAGTTTGACGGTTCGCAACTTGAAGCCGTCGCTCGTGAAATGGTCTCCATTCCATACGTTGATCCGGAAATGCGGGATTCGATTCTCGAAGAATTTGCTAATGTGGTCTCACAGTCTATGCAGGCGGCGCTCGGCGGGGTGTCTGTAGCTCACGAATCTTTGGAGCGAGCCAAGGGCGATTTCGCAGCACAAAAGCTCATTCTAAGGGTGGCTCCTACTTCCGCGGCGGAGTTGAGCGAAGGGATCTCGGAGATGGATGGACGCCAAATTTTTAATCTCCTGCGGGCCGAGCAGATGCAGACGGTTGCTTTCATTCTCTCGTTCATGGAACCCGCCAAAGCGAGTGAAGTGATTCGTTTGATGTCGCCGGAGCAGCGCGAGGAGGTAATCGAGCGTTTAGGGGTCATGGAACCGACCTCCCGGGACTGGATCAAAAAAGTCTCAAGAAACATCCAGAAGCACTTCGACCGCAAAGCTCAGCAAGGCGTCCAAAAGGCGGGAGGAGTGGATGTCTGCGCGGACATCTTGAACTCGTTGGACAAAGCGACCCGTAAGGAGCTTCTGACTGCGATGGACAAGCGGAATGCCGCACTTGGAAACGCGATACGCAAGAAAGTGTTCGGATTCGACGACTTGGTTCGTTTGGTTCCGAGCGATCTCCAGAAAGTCTTGAAGGAGGTGGAGACTTCCGATCTGGCGAAGGCGATGAAAGGCGCGAAACCCGAGACGAGTGCGGCGATTTTCAAGACGATGTCCAAACGGCAGGCCGCCGGTGTGCGTGAGGAGGTCGAAATGCTTCCTCCCCTCCGCGCCAAAGACATGGAACAAGCTCAGGAGAAGGTGATTGAAGTCGTTCGTAAACTCGAGGAGGCCGAGGAGATCACAATCGACTCGGAAGAGTAACCGAATGGAGCTGCCAAAGGCGTCCTTAGCTTTTTCTGAACCCCTAAAGCTGGTCTATTTGGCCGGAAAGGGTTCGTTGCCCCGATTCAGCGTCGAGGACCTCACCAAAGTGCGGGAGGAAGCAAGGCAGGAAGCTTCAGACGCAGTGACGCTTGCGTACGACGCTGAGATCGCGAAGTTGAAGGAGGATGTCTCTGGTGTGGTGGAGAAAGTGCTGACAGACATCGTTCGCCAGCATGCCGATGCACTTGAGCAAATGCGTAGTATTCTGCCGGTTCTTGTGAAGGAGGCAATTGGGCGGATGGTGAGCGGAGTGCAGTGGGATGAAATTGCGATTAAGGGGGTTGTGAATGATTTGTTGGAGGAGGTTGTTCCAGGGGCGGAGAACGTGGAGGTGCAACTTTGCCGAGTTGATCTCCAGCGTGTGGAGCAGTTCCAGAATCAATTGCGGCAAAAATTTCCCAGTCTGCGATTCGAGGTGAACGAAGACCTTCACCCTGGCGACTGTATGATCAAAACCAAGTTTGGGACCTTGGATGGGCGTTTAGTGACCAAGATCAAGGCGGTGGAGGGGTTGTTAACCTAGGTTGCGAGGGGGGCTTATGAGCGCGCAACTTTGGTCCGCGGATAGATTGCAGGAGCGCCTGAGGGCTGGACGGCTTGCCCAAAGCATCGGGCATGTCGTTCAAGTCACTGGACTTGTCGTCGAGTCCGACGGGCCGAACCTCGCGATCGGTGATGTTTGCCAGATCGCGGCGGGATCGGAGCAGCCTGTGTACGCTGAAGTGGTTGGATTTCGCGAACATCGTTTGCTTTTGATGCCGCTCGGCGAGATGCATCAAATCCGCGTGGGTTCCGAGGTGACTGCCTCAAATTTTGCGGCTGGTGTGCCCGTCGGTTACGAACTCCGGGGGAGAGTCTTGGATGGGTTAGCCCGTCCGATTGACGGGAAGGGGCCGCTTCCGCCGCTGCCGATTTCCCCCCTGAAGGCTGCGCCTCCGCATCCCCTTACTCGCCAGCGAATTACCCAGTCGTTTTCAACCGGAGTCAAGGCTCTGGATGTGTTCACGCCGGTGGGTGAGGGTCAGCGCATGGGGATTTTTTCAGGGAGCGGCGTTGGCAAGTCGACGATGCTTGGGATGATGGCCCGCGGTGCGGGCAGTGAAATCAATGTGATTGCGTTGGTCGGGGAGCGCGGGCGGGAACTGCGCGAGTTTCTCGAGAAGGACCTTGGGGAGGAAGGACTTCAGCGCTCGGTGATCGTTGTCTCAACTTCCGATCAGCCCGCGCTGGTGCGATTGAGGGCGGCCTTTACCGCGACTGCGATCGCCGAGTTTTTCCGAGATCAAGGCCACCGGGTGATGTTCATGATGGATTCTGTTACCCGGTTCGCGATGGCCCAGCGCGAGGTGGGTCTTGCCGTCGGTGAGCCCCCGAGTAGCCGCGGCTACACCCCATCCGTTTTCGCGTTGCTTCCCAAGCTTTTAGAGCGCACCGGTGCGGGGCAGTCCGGTTCAATCACCGCTTTTTACACAGTCCTGGTCGAAGGCGATGACATGAACGAGCCAATCGCGGATTCTGTGCGGGGGATTCTGGACGGGCACATTGTTCTGACACGCGCTCTTGCGACGGCGAATCATTTCCCGGCCATCGATATTTTGGAGAGTATAAGTCGATTAAACAGAGATCTTTGCAGCGAGCATGAATATCTTCTGGCCGCCGAGGCCCGAGACTTGCTGGCTCTCTACAGGCGCAACGAGGACCTGATCACCATCGGGGCCTATACGCGGGGATCGAATCCAAAGTTGGACCAGGCCATCGACCGGAATGAAGCGTTGATGGATTTCCTGAAGCAGCCAATGACGGAGCGGTCAGACCGTGTGAAGGCTTGGGAGAAAATCACGTCTGTTTTGCGATCATGATATCCCGCTGATGAAGCGGCAGTCTTTGTTGATCACTTTTGGTCTTGATAGTTAGTTTTTAAGAATTTGATGCAATCCGTATAGCTGACTGAGCGAGTTTAAGTAATGAAAGCTTTCAGGTTTACACTAGAGCCGGTCTTGACGCTTCGTTCCCGAGAGGAAGACGCCGCGCGCGAGTCGTATGCTGAGGCCCTCGCTTTCAAGGCTCGCACCACTGAAGCGCTGGATCAGGCAATGATTTACCTGGACACGCTTCAGGCTGAATTGTCGGAAAAAAGGCAGGCGACCTCCAGTCGGGATGATCAAATCATGTTCATTCAGGCGATCCGCCAGCAGCGATCTTTTTGCGACACGATGACCCAGCGACTTGCGCGTGCGGTCCAGTTGGTCGAGGTGAGGATGAAGTTTTGGCTCGATGCGCGCCGCAAGAAGCAGGTGCTGGAAAAACTCAAGGAAAAGCGGTCTAAACTTCATGAAGCTGAAATGCGCCGTCAGGAAGAGCGCGAAATCGAGGACCTGATTTCTTCAAGATGGGTTGCCAATCATGTGTTAGTTTCCTCATGATCGGCGTTAGAGAGCGTATTTAATTTCTTATGTTGGCCGCCCCATGGTTTTTAGCAGTTGTTGCGTTCGTGGTGAACGCGGTTTCGACTTTCTTGATGCTCCAGCCCGAGATCGAGAAGGCGAAGCAGACTGCGGTTGTCACCAAGGAAGAAAAGGTGATTGAAGAAAAAAAAGTCGAGGAAGAGCGGATTGCAGCCCTGCCTCCACCGCCTCCATGGAACTTTAAAACCGAGGCCGTGGATGAATTGGTGAGCGAACTGAAGGCAAGCAAAGAAGGCCTTCTGGATGAGATGAAGGATTTGTCTTTGCTCCAGGCTCAGATCGGCGCGGAGCGGGAGGAGGTTGAGAAACTCAAAGCTGAAGTCATCCGCCTTCGGCAGGAACTCGATGCCCGCATTGTCGAGGTGCAGGATTTCGAGAAGGATAACATCAAAAAGCTCGCGCTGACTTACGCCGCCATGCCTCCAATCTCTGCTGTTCCTATCCTCCGTGAGCTGGATGAGGACACCGTGGTGAAGATTTTCGCGCAGATGAAGCCTGATATTGTGTCCAAAATGCTCGGGACAATGGCCTCATTGGTGGATAAAGCGCAGCGGCCTAGAACCCCTGCGGAACAGGCGGCGAACATTTCAAACAAGCTTCGAATCATGAAAACAGCGAAAAGGGAGGTAGTCCAGTGAGTGTGTCGACTGTCAAAGCTGCGCCGGAGGTGCTGATCTCGCCGAGGACGCCTACGCCTAAGGCGGGTCTTACCACCGCTAAAAAGGCTGAGTTCTCAAGTTACTTGCAGGAGGGCTCAATGGTGGGTTCTAGGGTGGGTAAAAATGTTTTTTTGAAGTCCGGTGGCTCCAAGGGAGCTGGAGATTCCCCGTCCTCGATTGGAAGCACTGACTCACCATCGATCGAAACGGAGTCGGATGGCTCGGTCCGATCGCCCGAGTTTTTCTCAGAGGACCCAGGATCTTTGGATTCTGGAATTCTTCCAGCTGTTCGAGCAGAAGCTGATTTGCCTTCCGATCCGAGTTTCTTAAATCCTGTGGACGCTGCTCTAGAGGCCGCTGCAATTGCTGCTTCTACAATGCTGTCCGAGAATGCTTCCACTTCTAGTCCCGTTGTCATGTCATCTAATGCCATCGAGGCTGACGCCTATTTTTCTTCAGGGGATTCTCAAGGTTCCAGTGAAAAAGTGCCCGGCGAATCTGAACTCGCTCATTCGGTTCCAATGCCAACCTTGCAGGCTGCTATGAGGCGTGGGATCGCCCAGTCAAGTGCTGCCTCGGAATCAAGCTTGAGTCAGACACATACGGAAGCTTTATCAAGTCAACCGGTTGCAGTTGCTCAAGTAATGACAGCGCCATCCCCTGCGGATTCACGGCAGGTAATATTTGCAAAGGTGGCTGTTCCGCAGACTCCTTCCGATCCTTCATTGTTTTCTAAAATGCCTGCCCCTGGCTCCGGAGAGTTAATTTCCGAGGTAAAGTCTTTGACCCCGTCACTAGGTGTCACTGGCCTGCAAGGCTTCAAGGGGAGCTTGGATCTTTCTTTGGCCACCCTCGCCAAAATGGAGCCAAATGTCAGTTCCGTCCGTGATGGGGTAGTGACTTTCCGATCTACAGAAATTCTAGGCGAACAGCTTTCATCTTCGCTTGGTCTCGGGCCGATTGAATTTGAAACCGCACAGAACGTCGCCGCACAGAACGTTGCCGCACAGAACGTCGCCGCACAGAACGTCGCCGCACAGAACGTCGCCGCACAGAACGTCGCCGCACAGAACGTCGCCGCACAGAACGTTGCCGCACAGAACGTTGCCGCACAGAACGTTGCCGCACAGAACGTTGCCGCACAGAACGTTGCCGCACAGAACGTTGCCGCACAGAACGTTGTGCTGAATAGTCCTCGTGAGCTGTTTGGCGATTCGGCGAAAAACGTCGGAGGATCGGATGATCGTGCCGATAGCTCCAATTTTGGCGAGGGAACCTTAATTGACGGAGCTTTTAGCCAACGCTCGACTGAAGAAAATCAGGCCTTAGGACAGGGTGGTGTGGATCCAAAGTTTGGAGATGCGGGTGGATTCGATGAGTCAGCGTCCGAGAACTCTCGGAATCAAGGCGGATTTAGTCGGCCCCCGATGGTATCCAACCCACGCCAATCTTACCCCAAAAGCATTCTTTCTTTCGAATCACCTGGCATTGGCGCACGAGGCGCTGAACAGGTTCCTCAAATGTCTGTTCTCTCTCCTGAAGCTAAGTCTTCGGAAGTGCGTATCAGTTCACCCTCTGGTGAATCTGAATCCAGCTCTATGTCGATAAATGTGGGGAGCCAGCCTTTCTACGCACCTGCGAATCAGTCTACGGAGGCCTCAGGTGTAAAAGTTCAGCCGCCTGTTGAAGTAAATAGAGCGGATATTTGGGACGCTGTCCGTGAAGCTATCATGAAAGTGTCCTCGGAAAACCCATCCCATATCTCTGTCGAGTTGCGTTTGGGTGATGGTTCGACGGTTGGGGTCGAGTTGCGGATGGGCTCCTCTGGCTTGGAGGCATTTTTCCGTTCCGAATCCAATGCTCTTCTCAAAAGCCTTGAATCTCAGTGGGTGGGGTTTCTGAGCAAGGAGTCTCCAGATCTTCGGGTCGCGAGCGCCGTATTTGAGGGGCGCTCATCCCTCGGGAGTTTTTCCGACTCAGGGCGGAACGGTCGCGAACTCCGTCAGCAGATGGAAGATTCAGCGGATGCGGCGACTCTCGGAGCGGCTAAGCGATCGCTCTCGGTTGGCAAAAAGCCAGGGGCCTCCAATCCATCTTCTTAGTTTTAAGCGAACGCATCACTTCAGAGATTAAGTTCAATAAACCAATAACTTATGGCAACTACAACTGCGACAGGGTCGGCCGGCGGGATTTCCAACTTAGCCCCTGAAATCCAGCAAGCACTACAAGGTATCACGATCAAGGAAAACCGTCAGACGCTCAATCAGGACGACTTCTTAAAGTTGCTCACTGTGCAGCTGCAAAATCAGGATCCCCTCAAACCAATGGAAGATGCCCAGTTCATGGGAACTATGGCTCAATTCGCTTCACTCGAGCAGACTCGCGAATTGACTAAGACCCTTGGGGACTACACCAAGGCTCAGGTTCTGAATTCGGCACAGATCTATTTGGGACGCCAAGTCACTCTCGATGTTCTTGACCAGAGCGGAAACTTCATTGCCGGGATGGTGTCCGCTGTGAAAGTTGTCAACGGAGTTCCTCAAATTACCGTAGGTGGCAAGGATTATGCTACAGCAGCGGTGATGGAGATCAAGGAAGTCACAAGCACCGTTGCAAAGTAGTTGTAACGAAAAAACGCCCCTAACCTAATCATTAGTTATGCCACTCTCAGCCAGTCTCAACGTAGGTGTTAGCGCACTAAAATCTTTTGCAGAAGGGATTCAAGTGACTTCGAATAACATATCGAACGTCAACACCATTGGTTACAAAACGTCCCGAGCCCAGTATTCAGACACATTCTCGAATCTTTTGAAACCTCTGGTTCCAAACAACGCGAACACTGGAGTGAAAATCCCGCCTACCCAGATCGGGGGTGGGGTGCAAATCGAGTCCGTTTCAGCGGTGTTTTCCCAAGGGACAATACAGACCTCAAGCAACAACAGTGATTTGGCGATCGCGGGCGCGGGCTTCTTCATGGTCAAAGATGTTTCAACGGGAAAGACAATGGCCACGCGTGCTGGTAACTTTCGTTTGGATTCGGATGGTTATTTAGTTACACAACAGGGGTATCGCGTTCAGGGCGCTTCCGGTGCGAAGACTCGCGTTGAGTACAACGCTTCACTGGGCACAATTGATGTCAAGGGACCGCAAGACAACTTGGCGGTGACGGCTAAGTCGCTAAACCAAGAGCTTGATTACTTGTATCTTCCAAGTGTCGATGGAATCGACGTTGGCTCAGTGGTTCAAGGGGCTGGCATCATTTATGGGACTCAAGTGACGAGCGTCGACCCGCTCACTAACAAGGTAACGCTAAGTAGAAAGCCTTCAGTCACCACCACTGAGCCTGCAACGCAAGAAAATTTATTGCTGACGAAAGGCAGTCCTTACGCAAGTCTGGCGGGGCTAGTCCAAGGGCCAACGGTTGGTGAGGAAATTTGGACAGCACTCAACAAATTCCCCGCAGGACAGTATCTGGGAGGTGCTGGAGTAACGCCTGGCACCGTCGTTACTCGTGTTAACCGAGCCAACGAAGGCAGCTCTCCAGTAAGTGTTACCCTTGCTGCTGCTGCAAACAACATAACCACCATCACAGTTGCAAGTGCTGCGGATTTGTCAGTTGGAATGCGAGTGTCGTTTGGCGTCGGAGTCGCATCTGGCACCTACATTACTGCGATAAACGGTAATCAGATCACACTCTCTGGCAGTTTGACCGGCAATGTCAATGATGTTTACAAATTTGATAAAACCCCTTTTTTAGAGGCGACGGCGACAGGTACGGGTGGGCTTCCTTTCCTCAATTTATCGCCGACTGATGCGGCTAAGTTATCTGTAGGGATGCGGGTTCGTAGTGGAACTGGGGCCACTGGGAGTTATATTACCGATATTAATGCTTCAACGGGGGTAATTACACTATCGACCGCGCTGTCTACAACTGCAGTGGGTAGTTATGTATTTGATCCCACTCTAACGCTAAGTGCACCCGTAGGTGAATTGCCTGAGGGTGCAAAAGTGACTGTTTCCGCAAGTAACGGCCAAAACATTACTTTCAATTCGAGCGTGAACGGACTCGAGGTTGGTATGCAGGTTGTGACTGGCACCGGAGCGGCCGGGCAATTTATCACTGCGATCGATTATGCCAACAGGATCGTCACATTGAGCGGGACTCCGAGTCCTTCCCCAAGTAGTGGAGACATATTTGAATTTTCGCCAGCGATTCCAACTTGGGTGAGTAGTTATAAATTCCCGTCGCTCAGTTTCAGCAACTATTACACGCCTGCGCTGAATGTCGGCGATGTTAGAGTGAGTTTTGAAATCGATCAGGACTACGACTTAGTTGACACATCTAACAACTCGTTAAGTGGCCTGGCTCGTGCGGAAGCTGCGGATCTAGCCCCTCGGATTCGGACGTTTAACGTTGGCGCGACTGGCGAGATCAGTGTGATCCTTTCCAACGGCCAGACCTTCAAGGCAGGATATGTTCTCCTTCAGGCCTTCAAGGACCCGGGTGCGTTGATACGCGAGGGTTCTAACATGTTCTCCGGGGTCGACACCGCGGGATTCTTCAATGGTGCGTTTGAAGCTCAGAATATCGAGAATCTTATTCCAGGAACCCGTGGATTAGGGGCCATCAATGGGGGTGGTTTGGAATTATCAAATGTCGACCTTGGGGAAGAGTTCTCGAACATGATCATCACGCAGCGCGCCTTCCAAGCGGGTTCACGCGTGATCTCTACGACCGACGCCATGATGGAGGAAGTCGTCAACCTGAAGCGTTAGTCTATTCCGGTAGTCTGACCCAATCTTAGTACCTTCCCGAAACCATTTCTATGGCAGACGAGACACCCGCACCTCCCGCCGAAGGGGGAGAGATCCCTCCGCCCCCGAAGGCGTCCAACCCGATGATCCCTCTAGCGATCGTTCTGGTGGCCATGCCGGCGATTTCTTTTGCAATGGTGAAGTTTGTGCTTGTTCCTCAGATCCAGAAAGCGGCCACAGGCGGTGCCCCCGCCGCAGCCGGAGCGCATGGCGCCGGGGCGGCTCCCAGCACTGAGCCGGCCAAAGACGCGAAGAAGGACGAGCACGGAGGCGGTCACGGCAAGGATGACAAAGCGAAGGACGCGAAAGATGGAAAGAAAGCTGCCCGCTCCAAAGACGGGTGGGAATACAGTTTCCCGAACGTCGTCTCGAATTTGACCGGATCGATGGGAACCCGCTATCTCCGTTGCAGTTTCACGGTTGTTAGCGACGACGAGCACATCAGCGAAATGATGGAAGAGAACAAAACAAAGCTAAAAGACGCTGCTCTTCGAATATTTGCAGCCCGCTCTCAATCCGATCTTGAGTCGGTGAGCGCTAGGAACGTGATCCGGACGGAGATTGCCGCAACGTTCAACAAGGCGCTGGAGACAGCAGCTGTCAAAGAAGTTTTGTTCACTGATTTTATCGTTCAATGAGTGACGCAGTTTCAGTGGAGGAATCCCAACCTGAAGTTTCAGACGGTGTTTCCACGGGTGATGTGGTGATGTACTCATCCGCGGGGGTTCGCCGTGTTGCACCCGCCAGTTTGGTTCGGGAATATAACTTCCGGCAGCCCGGTTTTTTGTCTCCACGCGACGCGAACCAGTACAATTCGCATCATCAAAAGTATTCTCAGAATCTCGCTGCGCGGCTCGCGACTTTTCTCAGGGTGGAGTTGACTTGCGAGTCCTCCACCGTGCGTTGTGAGACGGTTCCGTTCAGGAGTTTTTGCGATGCGGTGGCCCAGCCCACCCATCTGAGCGTTTTCCAGTTTGAAGGTCTTGAAGGGGCGGGAGTCCTCGAGGTGCGGCCTAAGACGAGCATTGCGCTCGCAAACCGCCTCCTTGGCGGGCAGGGAGTGTTGGCGGGCGAGGGGGAACGGAGTCCGACGGAAATCGAGGTTGCGCTGCTAGACGAACTGGTGCTGATGATCCTGAAGGAATGGATCGATTCATTTGGCGGCCCTAAAAGCTATGCGCCAAGGATTTTGGCTCATGAAACGGGCTGCCGTTTTTTGCAGATTGCTGCCGATGACTGTCCTTTCTTTGTTTTTAAAGGAGAGTTTAAGTTCGGGGAATTGAGCGAGATTTTGCAGCTTTCCGTGCCTTTTTCGATGGTCGAGCATCTGGCTGGACGTTCTCCCGCCGCCGCGCCTAGTCCCGTATCCGAAGTGCGTCAAAAGCCGCTTCACTGGCGTTCGCCCTATGCCTCGATCGAGGTGCCGATCACCGCAGAGTGGCAGGTTCGCATGATTTCATTGGGCGAGGCCGCGGCCCTTTCCGTGGGCGACTTGGTGCAACTGCCGCAGGAACTCATTGACCAGACCCGTATCAAGGTTTCTGACGGGGATGAATTTTTTGGAACAATTGGTGTAGAGGAGGGTCGACTTGCGGTACACTTGAATGATAGGATTCAAAAGGAATAGTTATGGTTAACGCTCTCGACGACTCTAGATTGAGTACAGTATTGGATGTGAAGGTGCAGCTGTCCGTGCGCCTGGGTTCCTGTCAGATGGCCATGCGTGATGTGCTTGAGCTCCAGCCTGGTACGGTGGTTCAACTCGGGCAGCGCGCGGATGATCCCGTGGGTTTGTATATCAATGATAAGCTGATCGCCTTGGGCGAGGTTGTGGTGGTGGAGGAAAAGTTTGCGATCAAGGTGACCATGATGGTTGGGGGAGCCGCCTAAGCAGGCGGATCTGAGCCTTATGGCCTGTTCCCGGCTTCGCCTTTTGTTGGCGCAGGGGGCGCTTTTCTGGCTTCTTTCCTTCCCCGCCTCGGCGCTGGCGCAGCAGGGGCAGTCTGCCTCCTCGGGCTCGTTGGTGTTTTCGGGAACCCCAGCTTCGGGTGCGGGTGGCCTGATCCAAATGCTAGGCTACGTCGTGGCCATCGTGATGATCGTCGGGGCGGTCGTGGCGTTTTTTTTGAGGTCCGGGGGACTCCTTGGCTTTCGCTTGGGGGCAAAGACGAACAGGAAGCTCCAGCTCCAGGAGACGTGGATGCTTGGTCACAAGCAGTTTCTTGCGGTGGTGGAATACGAAGGCAGAAAGATGCTGCTCGGGGTTTGTCCGGGTAGGATCGATTACCTCTGTCCTTTGGAGGGAAATGAAGACGCGGTTGGAACGGAAAACGCTCCGGATTTCCAGCAGATGCTCGCCCGGAAAGCGGGCCAGCCTGGCGGTGACTTTCAAATGAACATGAAAACAGCCTCCACCGATGCTAACGGTGGTGAATCAAAATCTGGAAAGGATTCCGCATGAACCGAGCTGTGCGGATCTTTTCGTCGGGTTGGAAGCCTTGCCGCCGAAGCATGCCCGCGGGCTTGCTGTGCTTCGCTTTCTGCGCGGTTTTTCTGCTGTTATTCGCGCCGGATTCTGTGGCTCAGCAGGCTGCCCCCGCACCGGTGCCGGGCGGAACATCGGTGACGTTCTCCCTCGCGGGCGACTCGGAGCCGGCGAATGTTTCATCCGCGATTCAAATCGTCGCGCTGATGACGATTTTGACGCTTGCCCCGTCCATTCTGATGTTGATGACGAGCTTCACGCGTATCGTGATTGTGCTTGGGTTCATCCGGGGAGCGATCGGCTTGCAGGGTGCTCCTTCGAATCAGATTTTGGTCGGCATGTCGCTTTTCCTCACGATGTTCATCATGACGCCCACCATCAAGCGTGTGAATGACGAGGCGCTGCAGCCCTATTTGAACAAGGAACTCGCAACGTTCGAATTCGCGCAGAAAGCCGCGCTGCCGCTGAAGGAATTCATGGTGAAGCAGACGCGGCCGAGTGAGATCGATTTCTTCCTTGGCCTTTCAGGATCGGGAGCCACGCGCTCGGACGACCTGCCGGTTTTGGTGGTGGTGCCGGCCTTTGTGCTCAGTGAGTTGCGAACGGCTTTTCAGATGGGTTTTTTGGTGTACGTGCCGTTCCTAGTGATTGATTTTCTGGTCTCTTCAACATTGATGGCGATGGGAATGATGATGATGCCGCCGATGATGATTTCGCTGCCCTTCAAACTGCTGCTTTTTGTTCTGGTCGATGGATGGCATTTGATTGTGCGGTCTTTGGTGGAGAGTTTCTCGTTATGACAATCGAGCAGTCAGTCGATATTCTCAGAGAGTTGGTGAGCACTTCGCTCGCAGCCTCGGCGCCCGTGCTCGTGACCGCGGTGATCATCGGGGTGGTGATGAGCATCCTGCAGTCCGTGACCAGTATCCAGGAGCCTTCGTTATCCTTCATCCCGAAAGTGACGGGGCTGGGGATCGTGATGGTGATCACCGCGCCGTGGATCCTGAAGCTGCTGATGACATTCACCATCGCGTTCATCAACCGGTTGCCCGAGGCAGCCCGCTAGCTTCAAAAATTTGCGCCGCCATGTTTTTCCGGAGGCTCCGGCAATTGATAACGACCGGCGTACGTGAAGGGAGGCGGAGATGCTGAACGGTGAGATGCTGATCGTTTGGTTTTTGGCCTCGGTGAGGGCCACGGGGCTGATGATTATTTCCCCTGTATTCTCGTCACAAGCCATTCCCGGCCCCATACGGGCGATGATGGCGTTGTTCGCGGGGTTCGTGGTTTCCGGTTTGTTCCGGTTGCCTGAAAGCGTTCCCGTGACGACTGGAAACATCGTGGTCGCGATGGTGTTGGAGATGATCATCGGAATGTTCATGGGATGGGCGGTGAGACTCAGCACCCATGCGATCGAACTGGCGGGCTCTGTCATCTCATCCGAACTGGGCTTTTCCATGGGGCAACAGATCGACCCAACCTCGGGGAACTCGTCCAACACGGTAAGCGCGATTCTGCTCACGTTCGGGTCGCTGGTATTTTTGATTTCGGGAGCGCATCAGGCGGTTCTGGCGGCGTATTTGAAAAGCTATGAAATCGCGCCGGTGGGCGTTTTCCGTTCCTCCCACGAAGTCGGAACACTCTTGGTGACATCAACCGGTAAAATTTTCCAAGTTGCTGTGCAGATGTCCGCACCCTTGGTCGCGGTGAACTTCATCATCTCGTTAACATTTTCCATTCTCGGCAAGGCCGCGCCGGCCATTCATGTGTTCTCGGAAAGTTTTGCCGTGCGGATCATCGTCGGACTGTTTGTTTTGGGGATGACTTTGCATCTGATCGGCCAGCTTTTGCTGGAACAACTCAGGCTTGCCCCGGATCTCATGCTCCGCTTGGTTCCGTAAACATCAGCTTCGCGTCACATGGCGGATTCCGACAACAAAACTGAGGAGCCAACAGCGAAGCGCCTGTCCGAGGCGCACGACAAGGGCAACTTCGCGAAGGCTCCCGACTTGCAGCTTGTGGCAATTTTGCTGGCCTCGATTTGGGGGCTTTCTGTCATGGGGCGCTTCGTGGCGGAGCGCACGGCATCCATCGCGGTCGGAATTTTTGCGCACCTCGGCACTTCAACCATCAGGCCCGAGGCATTCGGTCCCTGGGTCTCCGAGGCGGTGATTGCCCTGCTGGTCATGATGATGCCGATCGCGGGGGCTTGTCTTTTTGCGGGGACGGTGATGGGGGGCATTCAGAGCGGGTTTCGACCGACGCCTTCGGTCTTGGCCCTCAATTTTGACCGGCTCGATCCTGTCGCGGGGTTTCAGCGGATTTTTTCCAAGGGTGGGCTGGTTCGAGTCGGGCTGGACGTGCTCCGGTTGGGGGTGGTGGCCTGGGTAATCTGGGGCGGGGTGGATCGGGTGATGGCGGACCCGATTTTCCGCGTTCCGGTGCCGATCGCCCGTCTGGGGGAGTTTATTCTCGAGTCTGGGATCATCCTGCTTTGGCGATGCGTTCTGGCGCTGGGGTTGATCGCCGGATTCAATTACTTTTACCAGTGGCGCACCGTCCGGGAAAACCTGCGGATGACCAAGCAGGAGGTCAAAGACGAGATGCGCCAGAGCGAGGGGGATCCCAAAATCAAGTCCGCCCTCCGTGCGCTCGCGCGGCGCATGCTCCAGAGACAGATGCTGAAAGAGGTGCAAACGGCGGATGTCGTTGTGACCAATCCGACGCACTTCGCCGTGGCGCTGCGGTACGATCGGGACAATGAGTCGGCCCCGATGGTGGTCGCGAAAGGCGAGCAGGGCTTTGCGCGCAGGATCAAGGCCCGCGCGCGCCAGTACGGCGTGCCCACGGTCGAGAATCCGCCGGTCGCGCGAATGCTTTATAAATTCGGAGCCGTTGGAAAACCGATTCCGGTGAACTTGTACCGTGCTGTCGCTGAAATCCTTGCGTTTGTCTATAAAACCCACAAGGAGTATTTCAAGGACCTGAAGCGCAGAAGGAGTGGCGTCTGAGCACAATATTTGCTTACAGTAGGGGAGTTTACCTATGAGTTCGGCAGCATTTCCCTCACCCCTTCAAATTCTTGAGAATTTGAAGAAGGGCGATCTTGCCTTCGTAGCGGCCATCTTCGGCACGGTGGTGCTTCTGGTAATGCCGGTGGGGCCGGTGGTTCTGGATTTGTTGCTGGCGGTCAGCATTGCGATTTCCCTGCTGATCCTGCTCATCATCGTCTACGTTAAGGAACCGGAGGAGTTTTCCGGATTTCCGACCCTGCTCCTTGCGGTGACTCTTTACCGGCTGGCTCTGAACGTTGCGTCGACCCGTTTGATTTTGGTCAACGGAAGTGCTGGAAAAATCATCGAGGCGTTCGGCAACTTCATGGTCGGCGGGAACTACGTGGTGGGTGCCGTTGTCTTCCTAATCTTGGTGGTGATCAATTTCATGGTGATTACCAAGGGCGCCGGGCGCATCGCGGAGGTTGCGGCCCGGTTCACTTTGGACGCGATGCCGGGCAAACAGATGGCGATCGATGCCGAGTTGAACGCCGGAATGATCGAAGAGGCGGTCGCGACGCGCCGCCGGGCGAAGATCCAGAAAGAGGCGGATTTCTATGGCGCGATGGACGGTGCCAGCAAGTTTGTGCGCGGGGACGCGATCGCGGGGATCCTTATCACGCTCATCAACGTGATCGGGGGCATTGTGATCGGCGTCGTTCAGAAGGGAATGCCGGTGGAGGAAGCACTCAAGCGGTTCTCGCTGCTTTCCATCGGGGACGGATTGGTTGCACAGGTGCCGGCTTTGGTTGTTTCGCTTGCGGCGGGTATTCTGGTCACGCGCGCCTCCGAAGAATCCGACCTCGGGAGCTATCTCTCCAAGCAGTTGACTTTCTATCCGCGCGCGGTGGCGATTGCGGCTGGGATGATGGCTGTGTTTGCGGTGATTCCCGGGATGCCGTCTTTCCCATTCGCGGTTTTGGCGGTCGGGCTTGGGTTCATGGCTTGGAAGTTGCGCAAAGCGGAAATCCTTCGCGAGGAGTTGAAGGCGCTTGAATTCACTGCGGCGGCCGACGCGAAGGTTGCCGATGCCGCGGCGGAAAATGAAAAACCGGCCGCCGATGCAAAACCCAAGGGAGTTTCGGAGGAGTTCAAGAAGATCATGGAGGTGGATGTGGTTTGTGTGGAGTTGGGCGTGGCGTTGCTTGGACTCGCGGACAAGAAGACCGGGGGGGATCTCCTGGATCGAGTCACGGGAGTGCGCCGCAACTTCGCGCGCGATCTGGGAATGGTGATTCCTCCCATCGCGATCCGGGACAATCTGGATCTGGAAAATTCGGAATATCGTTTCATGCTGCGCGGCCGCGAAGTGGCTCGGGGCAAAGTGCTCCTCAAACACTGGCTGGCGATGAACGTCTCCAACAGCCCCGTCAATCTCAGGGGTGTCGCGACGACCGAGCCTGTTTTTGGAATCAAGGCAACGTGGGTGGACGACGAGGAAAAACGCACTGCGGAGATTCACGGATTCACCGTGGTGGATCCAAGCTCGGTTCTGATCACGCACCTCGCCGAAACAATTAAACGCAGCTCCTACCTGATTCTCAGCCGGCAGGATGTTCAAACTCTCTTGGACACGCTCAAGGAGACGAGTCCGGTGCTGGTAACGGATGTGATTCCCGAGCAGTTGACCGTCGGGGCGGTTCAGAGGGTGTTGCAGAACTTGCTGCGCGAGGGCATCTCAATCCGGAACCTTGTGCCGATCATGGAAACGCTGGGGGACATTGCCGCAGTGACCAAGAATCCGGATGAGCTCTCCGAGTACGTGCGCCGAAGGCTTGGGACGTATTTCATTGCCGAGTACGAGTCCCAGCCGGGCGTCGTGAAGGCGATCACTCTGGAGCCGCGATTCGAGCAGCAGCTCACCAGCAAAGTGCACCGGACCCAGTTCGATGTGGGTTTGGTGGTTGACCCCCAGGTGGCCCAATACCTGTTGCAGGAGTTGACTAAACGCATGACGGAAATGGCCGAGCGCGGCCTGGTGCCCGTGTTGATCACGACCTCCGAACTCCGTCTGGCGTTCCGGCGGTTTTTCGAGCCTTCCTTGTCCAAGCTGGTGGTGCTTTCCTACCAAGAGCTTCCGCAGCAGACCGAGATCCAGAACCTTGCGATCATCATGCCGCCTCCGGCGCCTGTGGGAGCGCCTCCGGCGGCCAAGTAGCACCCGGAGACTCCGGAACGCCGCCCGGCTCTAATGTTTGCGGGTGGGCGTTGCGGAAACAGGTTGGATTGTCCCTTCACCATGAGTGCGGCGGCTTTATGAATGTATTTCGCTGAGTGTTTGCAAAAGCGTGAAATTTCGTAGATATTGCCAACCTAAGATTAGCTAGATTCATAGGGCCGCGATTTTCCTGATTATGGCAGAGCAACGTTACCGTTTTATTGTGGGATCCGCCGAGGAGGCGGTATCGGTATTGCGTCAGCGTTTCGGTCAGCGTGCGCGCGTGGTTTCGGTCAGGCAGGTGGAGGGGAAGGGTTTGGCACGTTTTTTACAGGCTCCAAAACTGGAGGTGATCGCCGCGGTTGGTGAATCGGCTCCGGCTCCAGCGCAGGAACCGGTGGCAGCGGCGCCGAAATCGCCGGAGCCAGAGCCGGCTTCAACTCCGGTTCAGGTGCGCACCGTTGTCACGGAAATGCCTCAACCGGAGAGGCAGGCCTCGATGGCTGCGGTGCCGTCCATGATCACGGGGAGTCGTTTGGTTCGCCTTCTGGAGGCGGGCGGTATTTCCAAACAGGTTTTGTCTCGCTTACAGGTTTATCCGGCATGGAGCACCATTGAGGGGATGCCGCTCGGCAAGGCGCTTCCCGAGGTTGGCGGCCTGCTGCGCGCGGAGTACCGCGCGATTCCAAAGAAACCTCTCGGGCAGAGGGTCGCTTTTGTGGGGCCTGCGGGTTCGGGGAAAACCACGGCGCTTTGCAAGCGGCTTGCGATGGACGTTTTTCTGCGGGGCCAGCGGCCGGCCGCCCTCAAGCTGGATTTAGACCGGGCAAACCCGGGAGACGCGCTTTCGGTGTTTTGTGAAGCATTGGGCGCAAGTTATATACGCACTCCGTCCGATGCGCCGGCCCCGTCCCAGAATCGGACGCTTTACGTCGATCTCCCGGGCTTTGCCCTCTGGGCTGAGGACGAAGTGGGGGAAATCCGCAATGCTCTCACGCCTTTGTTCACCACCAGTCGGGCGATTGTGATTAATGCCGCATACGACCCATCGTTGATCCGCCGCTGTTTTGACATCGGCGCGAGTTTGGACTGCACCCACGTCGTTTTCACGCACGTGGACGAGCTGCAGCACTGGGGCAAGCTCTGGGATTTCCTGCTGCGCTCAGGCCTCACACCCCTTTTCTTGAGCACGGGCCAGAACATCGCGGGTGACTGCGAGGAAAATGTATTTGATACCGTGCTTTCCAGAACCTTTTCAGCGGTTGGTTTGGAAAATGCTCCGCAGAGTGTAAGCGCATGAAATACTTTCTGTTAGTCGGCGGCTTCATTGGTTTTGTGGTGGCTTTTGTTTCAGGCTGGAACGCCGGGAACTCGCCGGCAGTCGTGTTGCGCGATGCCACGGTCGCGTGTTTTGTCGGGGGGATGCTCTTCCGCCTTCTGCATGCGGCGTTTATCTCCGGCCTGAAAGCCAAATTACTCGACCGCTCTCGTTTTGATGTCGCCGCGGAGCCTCCGGAGGAAGAGGAGGCTCGGCCCCGCGCCCGTCGCCGTCGGGCGTAGTCGTAGCGAATAGTTTTCGTAACTAGATTTCTTTTACGTTTCGGTTCAGCCGCCATGGAGTCCCACAAACCGGTCGCAAGTCTCTCTTCCCAAATTGCCAAACTCTATGTCTCGGACGAAGACCGCGCGGCTCTCGTGGAAAAGTTTCTGCCGCTGGTGAAGACGGTGGTCGATCGGATGAAGATTTTCCTCCCCAGCACTTTGGACATTGAGGATCTGTACAGTGTAGGGGTGACCGGATTGATGACGGCGGTGCGGAAGTACGACATGGCCCAGTCCGCGGCTTTCCCCGCTTTTGCCTCCATCCACATCAGGGGAGCGGTGCGCGATGAACTGCGCCGGATGGACTGGACTCCCCGAAGCGTTCGGGAGAAGGCCAAGCTGGTGCGTGAGGCCTTGGAAGGGCTCGAACAGCGCCTTGGGAGGCCTGCGCTTGAGTCTGAAGTTGCCTCCGAAATGGGGCTTCCTCTTGAATCTTACTGGGATCTGCTGGATCAGATTCGCCCGGTGAGCTTTGTGCCGCTGGATAACGCGTTTTCGGGCGAGGAAGGGGGCGAAAACCCTCTCCACGAGAAGGTCTCCGATGAGTCCCAAGAGAACGCCCGGGAATCCCTGGAGAAGCGTGAGGTCCTGAATTTGGTGGTGGAACAGATAAAGAAAATGCCGGACCTGCCGAAAAAGATTTTGGCGATGTACTATTTTGAAAATATGCGATTGGCTGAGATTGCCTTAGTCTTTCGGCTTAGCGAAGGTAGGATTTCGCAGATTCATACGCAGGCTGTTCTGAGCCTGCGGAGCTTTCTGAAAAGGATCAACAATCTAAACATATGCTCTTAATCGTTGGTGTCATCACCGTTATCGGAGCCCTTCTGGGCGGATTCATTATGGCGGGCGGCCATCCCGCGGACTTGTTGGTACCTTCGGAGTTCCTCACGCTTGGCGGAGTGAGTGCCGGGATGATTCTCATTTCGACGCCGATCCCCGGAATCAAAGGGCTCATCGGTTCGCTCAAGGGAGCTCTCGGCGTGAGCGTCTCCAAGACGGACGCGGATGAGCTTTTGAAGCTCCTCTACGAACTGTTCAACACTGCGAGAAGGAACGGGTTGATTGCGCTGGAAGACCATGTGTTGGATCCTTCTAAGAGCGCAATTTTCTCGAAATATAAAACGCTGGTAAAAAACCACGGCAGGTTGGATTTTCTTTGCAACGGGCTGAAGCCGCTCATCGACGGACGTATCAAGCCCGAGCAGTTGGAGTCGCTGATGATGGTGAGTTTGAACGCCAAGGAGGAGGAGTCAGCGGAGCCCATCCATGTGATGCAGTTGGTGGGTGACTCGCTGCCGGGGATCGGGATTATCGCGGCCGTTTTGGGGATCATTCATACCATGGCGATCGTCGACAGCGGCGCAGCCATGGTGGGTAAGAGCGTTGCAGGCGCTCTCACCGGCACGCTCCTCGGGGTTCTTGGCGCCTACGGTTTCGTGAACCCGACCGCAGCTCGGATCAAGGGGAACAATAATCTGGAAATCCAGTATTACCTCGGGTTGATGAAGGGACTTTGTGGATTCGCGCAGGGCTTGGCGCCGCTGATGGCCGTCGAAATCACCCGCCGATGCCTTGACCATCATATCGTGCCTTCGGCGGACCAGATGGAAGAGATGCTCAAAAACGCGGGTAAATAGCGGGTGAGTGAAATCGAGGGATGCACGGGAAGCAGCATCCTTCGGATTTTACCGATTCTGATCAGAAGCGAGTGGAAGACTAATGGGAAAAAAAGACGCACATCACGGAGGCGCATGGAAAGTCGCTTACGCAGACTTCGTGACTGCGATGATGGCTCTTTTCATCGTGCTTTGGATTTGCAAGGAGAAGCCGAAACTTGCCGCGATGATTGCGTTAACCTTCCATAAGCCGTTGATCACGATGGCTGGCGGCGAGGAAGAGGAGAAAGCCGAGGAGCCGCCCCCCGAAGAAATGGTCAAACCTGAGGAGATCGAGGATAAACTCGAGCAACTTGCCATCGAAATGCAGAAGCTCATGAATGTCGATGAGAGCGACGAGGACAAGCAGATGGATTTCGAGGTGAATGGTGAGAGTCTGATGATCGATGTTTACGATCGATCGAAGAAACCGCTGTTCGAGAAGGACACCCCAAACCTGACGAAATGGGGCGCTTTTTCCATGGAGGGTTTGTCTTGGATCATTGCCCGTCACAAGATGAGCGTGATGTTGGACGGCCATTTGGCCGTGGGTCATAACCTTTCAAAGGGCCCCGATTACAGCGTTTGGGAGTTGAGCCTGGAGCGGGCAAACGCGTGCCGTCGCGCGCTCCTCAATTACGCGCTCGAACCTAAGTACATTTTCAGAGTAACCGGATTCGGCGACACGCGCCACCTTCCCGATACTGAACCGAATGATCCGATGAACGATCGCGTCAGGTTCACCCTGAGTTTCGCGCACATTGAAGGCAGAGAAGACAAGTAAAGAATTTATGGATAGTTATCTAGCCGGCCGCTCAAAATTGTCGCCCGAGGAACTCGCGGCGAGTGTGAAAGAAACCGGCGGCTTGGACTTTGGGTCCACGGATCCGTTTGGCGGGGGGATCTCGGATTCCGGTGGATTCAAGTCTCTACGGGACGCTTTGCTTGAGGCAGGTAGCGTGGTGGCGATCGGGGACCTGCATCGCGGGTCCGCGGCGGCTCAGCACAAGGCCGAGCCCTCGGTGGAGGCCATCTCGAACGGGGGGCGGATCGAGAAGATCATCGTGACCTGTTCCTGCGGTGAAAAGGTGGAGATTGAGTGCAACTATTGAGGACACGGTTCCCTCGGGGAGCTGCCCGCTTGGAAATGGAATCAGATCACTGAAAATTAGGGACGATGGGAAAAAAAGATGAACATCACGGCGGGGCGTGGAAAGTGGCGTATGCTGACTTCGTGACGGCGATGATGGCGCTGTTCATCGTTTTGTGGATCATCGCGCCCGAGCCCAATGACGTGAAGGTTGTTTATGAGGATGAAGTCGCGCCTGAGGAGGGGCCGCCGCCTGAACCAACCCAGGGCGGTCAACCGGGTGAAAGGACAACGCCCGGATCGAAGGACGCAGAAGGCAAGGGGATGCGTGTTGCCTCGGATAAACGCAAGAACTTGGAACAGATCGGCGACGAGTTGCTGAAGATGTTGAATATTCCGGAGATTGAAACCGAGAAGCCTGTGGATGTGAAGGTGATGAACCAAAGCCTGAAAGTTACTTTGTTTGATCGCGCGAAAAAACCGTTCTTCGAAAAGAATTCGACCAAGCTAACGGAATGGGGTGAGTTCGTGCTTAAAAGCGTCGCATATGTGGCGAACCGGCACGGGATGAGTTTGTTGCTGGACGGACACACCACCACGGTGACAAAAACCGCGGTCTTTGCGGAGTACGGACCCTGGGAATTGAGTGCGGATCGTGCGGCGGCTTCCCGGAGGCGATTGCTGCATTACGAGATGAAGCCGGATCAGATCATCAAGATCAGCGGTTATGCAGACACCCGTCCCTTGGATGGAGTGGCGGTGACTGCCCCGGAAAATCAAAGGCTCACCATTCACATGGGTGTGAAGTAGGCGTTTGTCGCGGTTAGGAGAACGATTAGGAGAACGATTAGGAGAACGATTGGGAGAACGATTGGGAGAACGATTGGGAGAACGATTGGGAGTGGGGCTTCCTTGTTTTTTCTGAATCCGTTCCCGGGGAGAGGGCAACCACGGATGATTCATCTGGATGTTCTTTGGCAAACGGCGGATGGAAGTGGATGGCGTGGACGCTTGTTTGGTGCTTTTTTGCCCTTTCATTTTGCCCTTTAGATTTCCGCAAGGAGGCCCGTTGACTCAAAAGTAAATGACACCGGAGAGAGTCCGGAGCGGTGGAGCGGATTTTTGCAGAATCCTCTTGTCTTATCGCACTGGTGTCCTAGATTGCCCCTTCGCTGATTGAGACCCTATCGTCCAGTGGTCTAGGACACTCCCCTTTCACGGGAGTAACACGGGTTCGAATCCCGTTAGGGTCGCCACTTTAAACCCCTCAATCTGAGGGGTTTTTTCATGCCCGCAAACTGTGGGCTGGATTTTTCGGACAGTTTTCGGACAGTTTGTCCCTGTTTACCCGCTGTCATGGCCACCCGAAACAAGGACTTTCCCATCACCATCAAGGCTGGATCGAGTGCCGTCAAAATCTACAAGGAATCGAAGCCCAACGGCGAGTACTACAGGGTGTGCTATTACCTCGGTGGCAAACGCGAGAGACTGACCTTCTCCAGCCTGGAGGAGGCCAAAACCGAGGCGAGACTGAAGGCTGCTCTGCTCGCCCGCGGTGATTCCGCTGCCTTGGAGCTGACGGGACAGGACAGGCTGGTCTACGGGCGCGCAATCGACGCTGTACGCCCGTTTAATGTGCCGCTGGATGCCGCTGCCATCGAATATGCCGAAGCCCGGCAGATTCTCGGGTCCCGCTCCCTGCTTGAGGCTGCCAGATTTTTCCAGAATTACCTCCAACAGGGTATCACGGGAAAAGCCATGCCCGAGGCGGTGGCGGAATTCGTGGAGGAGAAACGCGCCGAGGGGAGATCCAAACTCTACCTCGATGACTTGGTGTATCGCTTGGGGGACTTCGCTAAAGCTTTCTCCATGGATGTATGCCAGCTCGAGGCAAACGACGTTCGTGATTTCTTCCAAGGACTGAAGTTCAGCCCGCGCAGCTACAACAACCACAGACGGGTCTTGGGCACCTTTTTCGCTTATTGCCAGACCCGGGGATGGCTTTCCAAAGACGCCGAACTCCTTGGAAGTGTCGGCAAACGGAAAGAGTTGAATTCAGAAATCGAAATTTTCACCCCAGCCGAACTTAGGTTGCTCCTCACCAATGCCACGCCAAAAATGGCAATCTGCCTTGCGCTTCAGGCTTTTGCCGGAATCCGAAGCGAGGAGATCTTGCGGCTTTCCTGGCAGGATTTGTCCCGCCGCCCTGGATCCGTTGAAATCTCTTCCGGCAAAGCGAAAACGGCGCAAAGGCGTCTGATCCCGATTTGCGACGCTCTTGCCCGCTGGTTGTCCACCGCGCCGCTCGGAGAAAGGACCGAGAACGTGTGGCCAGACAGTAAACCGTTTCTGTTTGAGGCTCAGCGGAATACGGCCAAGGCTGCCAAGATTACCTGGAAGAAAAACGCCCTCCGGCACAGCTTCATCAGTTATCGCCTCGCCCTGATACAGAACGTTGATGCCGTTGCGCTTGAAGCTGGAAACAAGGCGGGAATAATCTTCAAGCACTACCGCCAGCTCGCAACGCCCGCCGAGGCTGAGGAATGGTTCTCCGTTCTGCCGCCTGTCGTCAAATCCTGATCCTTTATCTCTAAAACCTTATGAATGAAGACACCTCTCTTCCGCAGCCCTTCTCGAGAATGGAGATCGCCACAATCGCGGCCATGCTGCTGGGCAAGTTCGCTAAGGATAGTGAGTATAGAAGTGCCTGTGAATCAGCACTTAATTTGCTCACAATTGCGGAGGAGGTTGCGAACAAACACAACCCAGAGGCTCAGGATCTCGCAAATGCTGGGTGGGAACGCCTTGATCAGAATGGAAGTGAATACAATCCAGATCTTGCTCTAAATGAGAAGCTTCTGAGTCTCGGGTTCAAAAACGGCAGCTGGATTGACCCAGAGAGTGATATCCGGATCCCTTGGCAAAAATTCTGGAAGGACATTCTGCACCCAAAAAAGCCCGCCAAGAACAAGGAAGTGAACCTCAAGGGTTGGCTGCGCTCTAAAGTTTCGAACGAAGAGGCCTCTTCCATCCTTAGTAACGCCAAGGATTACGGGGTATCTAAAAGACTTATAATAATGTATTTAAAGGAATTCCAAGAATGGTTCAAAGGCTGCAATAGCCGGAGAAACAGTGAGTCAGCTAGGGTAGGGGTCCGAAAAAGGAAATCCGCTGGGAAGTGACGGAAAAACGCTTTCTTTGGAGAGCAATTCGCCCAAACGGGTGAATATTTCGCTCAAATGAGCAGGAAAAACGCTTGAGGGCGGTATCTGCAAAGCCTTTGCCTTCAGTTGCTTGCGTGGATTTGTTGGTGATACGGTAGGGCTTGATGAAGCCCATAGCTCCAACCAATACCGGGGCGGTTCTGACCAAAACAGAGGCCGCCGAACTCCTGAGAATCAAGCCACGCACCTTGGACGAATGGATGCGCCACAAGCGTATTCCGTATTCCAAGTTGCCAGGCGGAACCGTGCGGTTCCGTCGGGACCAACTCCTTGACTTCATCCAAAAGTTTCAAGTTGGCAGCAACTAACTCAGAACAACCGAACCAGCCTGAACTCTCCACTGGAGCAAAGCTGATTGGGCAGACCGCCCTTAGCATCTCCACATCCCACCTAAAAACTCCAAAGCCCTCGCACCCAGAAAGGGCACAAGGGCAGAAGCTTGGACGGCTTCTGGCATTGTAGCACTTCTCTGTGGCATGGGCACAAGCCTTATGATTTCAAAACCTGACAAACAGCTGCCAGCACATCAGTCAAACGCAGCCAATTCCCAGTCGGACTACCCGACGAAATACGACACCCACAACACCGCGCTGCCTGCCGGAAGTCCAGAACCTCCGCCCGCAGAAGAACCATCACGCATTGTTGACCTGCCTTCAGCAATGCCAGCTTCTCTGGGATGCAGCGTGACTCCAGAGGAAACGGAAGCACCCGTACCCTTAAACGCACTGCCACATTTAGCAATCGAGCCGGGGGAAGGCGGTGAAGCCGGCGAAGGCGGTGCCGTTCTGATTACCAACGCTGAATTCATTGAGGCAGTCTTTCAGAGCCTTCCTCAAGGAGCATTTCCGGCGGTTTGTTCCAAAGTCGGCAACCCTGAACAAGGTGGATGGGCCGCAAAACGGGGTGATCAAGAGGGCGCCAACATCTCAGCCGAGGCCAACAATTATGTCAACTGTTCGAGTTTCTACCCCACCGATGATGGGACGTTTAAGGCTCGCAAGGAGCAGTTTGCCGCCTGTCATTTCTTGATGCTGGACGACATCGGCACAAAGGTTCCGATGGAGTTGCTAAAAAATATCACCTTATCAGGCATGATGGTGTCCAGTCTGGGCAATCATCAGGCGTACATCTTCTTTTCGGAACCGATCACCGATGGGGCTGTGGCTGAACGGTTGCACCAAGCAGTGATCAAAAAAGGGTTATGTGACGCTGGATCAAGTGGGCCGCTGACACGGTGGGCACGTTTGCCCGTCGGCATAAACGGCAAATCGAAACACGCGAACGAGGACGGCTCTCCCTTTCAGTGTCGGTTGATCTATTGGCGGCCTGAAGTGCGCTATACGCCGCAGGAGATTGTGGATCTCCTCCATTTGGACCATCTCCCTGTGACTCCGCAAAAGCGAGCGGCAAAGGATTCTGATCTGCCCAAGCAGGAACCAAACATTGTCGATGCTGATGCGGATGACGCACTAACTCCGAAGCCAGCAGAAAATCCAGTAATTACCGCACTCAAAGCGCGAGGGCTGTACAAAACGCCACTCGGGTCAGGCAAGCACGACATCACGTGCCCTTGGGTGCATGAGCATACGGACGGTCTGGATACTGGCGCGGCTTATTTCGAGCCGAATGAGTCTTATCCGCTTGGCGGCTTCTGCTGCCAGCATTCGCACCGAGACAAATATCACGTCAGTAGTTTGTTGGAGTTTCTTGGTGTCAGCAGGGTCGACGCAAGGCACAAGCCGGTGATCCGCTTAACAGGAGGCAACCTGCATCAGGTAGTGCGTTCTGCGGAAAAGGAGCTGGCTCAGTGTGGACGCTATTTTCAGTCCGGAGGGTTGATCGTTTCGGTGGTAACTGACCCAACGACTGGAAATCCGTTGATGGAACCAATCAGTGAATCTGATTTAACGCACCAACTTTCAGAGCTGATAATCTGGCAAAGGCCCGACTCAAGCACTGGCGGTTGGAAGCAAGTCGACCCTCCGCAGAGGCACATAAAAATTCTCTATAATCGTAGGACTCACCAACATTTACTGCCACTGAAGGGGTTGGCGCGGCAGCCGTATTTTCGCGAATCCGATGGTGAGCTTATCACCCAAGCAGGGTACGACCCCGTGTCGCAACTCTTTGGCGTGTTCGATGCCAGCCAATACAACGTCCCCCAAGAGCCAACAAAAAGTGACGTCTCGGCCGCGCTGGCCTTGCTTGAGGATTTGCTCTCAGAATTCCACTTTGTCGCGCCCTGTGACAGTGCGGCTGCTCTGTCCGCGATCATCACTGCGGTGGTGCGTTCTTCGCTACCGCATGCACCGGCATTTCACGTTCATGCCCCAGTGTTCGGCAGCGGTAAAACTTATCTATGCGAGCTGATTGGCGCCTTCGCTGGTCCAGCCCACAACGACAAAGTGAGTTACCCGACGACCTCAGAAGAAGCCACAAAAGTGATTCTGGCCCTGCTGCTGAAATGTCCTGCTGTGATCGAGTTCGATGACATGGACACCGACTGGATTCCACACGGTGTCATCAAGCGAATGCTCACGGCGGAGCATGTCACTGATCGGATTTTAGGGGAAACCAGGACCGCTACTGTGAGCACTCGCACCTTATTTCTTGGTTCGGGTAATAATGTTGGCCCAGAACGAGATTTGTTGCGGCGCGTCATCACAATTCATCTGGACCCACGCCAAGCCGCCCCTGCGACGATGACCTACAAAGGTTCGCCAGTTGAGAAAGTGAGACAGAATCGGGGCAAGTATGTATCCGCGGTTTTGACCCTCATTCAGGCTTTCCGCGTGGCTGGGATGCAGCGTGCGGAAGCGGATAGCATTGTCACTTACGCGGGTGCGTGGGCCGACTATTGTCGTTATCCATTGATGTGGCTGGGGCATGCTGATCCAGCTTCTGCTCTGCTGAACCAGATCCGAAACGACTCTGACACTGATGCCCTTGGTGCGTTGATGACCGAGTGGCATTCGGTGTTTGGCTCAACGCCGACGACGCTGCGCAAAGCCCTCAACAGGGCTGGACAGTTGCCTAGTCTTTTTGAGGCAATCTGCGATTTAGAAGTCGAAGAAAAAGGGCAGATCAATCGCAGCAAATTCGGACGGTTGCTCAAGAGGCATGCAAACCGGATCGTCAACGGGTTCAAGTTCGAGCAGTCCCGGGCAGATGGACGCTGCGCTTGGCGTGTTGTTCCGGTGGAATCACCTGCTTCGCCGCCTTTACCGCCTTCGGTCCCCTCACCTGACAAAAATGTCGACGGTTGGGTTGATGAAATATGAATGCCTTCATAGCCCTGACGCGCGCCCGCGCTATAGGCGTTCGCGTAACAAGGAACGGCAAGAACCTAGTGCTGAGGGCGTCCAAGCCGCCCTCAGCTGAGTTGATCGACCTCTTGAAGCAGCACAAGGGGGAGATCATTGCCCTGCTCGAAAACCAAAGCGTCGCCCGAGATGCAGACAAGTCTTCCGAGGGCGGTAGCGTACTCCCCGATGCACCTGCCAGCCAGGAGCGGAAGCGGTCCACTGCCATTAGCGTGCGCTCGGCGGACACTCTGCAGCGTGGTGATCATCCATCCAGCACCTCCTCATTGACGCTGGGAAAGCAACACTCCTCCAATGCTCATCCATCGCAGACTCCAACGAGTTTTCTCTCCGACGGGGCACAAGGCGTTGAAGGCGGCGATGGAGGTGCTTTCTTAGCCAGTGCTACCAATGAGGCGGAAGCCCTTCGACAGACAAAGGAATCCGACCCCAATCCAAACCTACCGTGGCCGCTGCCGGGTGAAACGTTACTCCCGGGCTGGGGGACGCGGGTTTCGATGGAGTACAGGCTTAGGAATGCGTCAGAGGACGCGTGTCTTGATTGGGCGAAGGAACCGTGGCAACTGGAGCTCGTCGCGAAGGCCCGCGGGTATTCCCAAAGGTGGGTGGAACAGATCCTTCTGAACCGTGCAGTGTGGAGGGAGGCGTTTGCTGCACGGGGCGATTCATTCCGATGCAGGGTGGACTCGTAAGCGCGACTTGCGCCGGGAAAGTGATCCCCGGAAGAATCCCCCCTGCTGCGTTTGCACTGTTATGAGCGAAGATGTTGAGGAGTTCGTATAGGATCTCGACAGGCCGTACCAGATTGGGGTGAAGGTTTCTGGCCTGCTTGGCAAGGTTCTTAAAGTCAGGGCGCACCCTTTGAATGGAGGTGACGGAAAAAACAGGAGGCAAAGGCTATCACGAATGTTTGACAAACGTGTGAGGAGCCGAGTTTCACTTCCGATAAAGTCGACTTTCTCAAGCGGAAAGTCTATGCTGTCGACCTTTCATAACATTCAATACCCGTCATGCAATTCGACGAAATCCAACCCGACGCACTCGTGGAAGAATTGCTCCCTGGACAGATCGTCAAAATCCTCTCCGTCGAATCCATCGGGCCTGACGCAAAAAAACACCTCCTTCCGAGGGCCTGACGAGCGGTTGTAATTGCTCCCGACAAAACCACTCCCTGTCATGTCGGCCCATCCCGCCAGTTTTGAATGTTTGATCCGCGAAGCAATTCATCGTAGAATCTCCGGAAGGTATGCCGCCCACCCAATCGAAGCCGCTCTACAACATCACCGTGCCCTCACCGAGGGTGCAGGTGCGGAGGGCCACGCCGCTGATGATTTCAGCCAGGCCGAAGGTGTCCACCGAGCAGGCTCTCAGGGGGTACCGCTATCTGAAAGCCCGCTCCTCACGGACAAGCTCGCAGGCCTGAGCCGACTGCCGACTGTCGATCGTGCGGGCCGGACCCGCCTTCGCCTGTGGGCCGAGGAGCAGGGTCTGCTTCGGGACGAGTCCGCATTCCTCAAGGAATGGGAAGCGCACGGGAGTCTGCACGGTGCGGAGCATCAGGTGTTTTATGACACAGGAACCGGACGCTGGTTCAAGCGTCTATACCGCAGCCTGCACTACACGACACTCGGGGATTATCTGGCACGGTTGCGTTTTCACAGTGCGATCTTTCCTGAGACGGCTTACCGACTAGAAGGTTTCACGCTCAACCCGAAGAACAAAGAGATCTCCCCCATTGTATCGCAACCCCATGTGGAGGTGAATGAAGACCTTCCTCCGGTTTCCAAAGAGGAGACAGACTCGTTAATGGCGATGTCGGGTTTTGCTCCGGTGCAGTTGTTGCACGAGGGCGTGCAGGACGACGGATACTACGCCTACCTGCATCCGGTCAGCGGAGTGCTGGTGTTCGATCTGCACGACGAAAATGTGATCCGCCTGCAGGAGACTGCGCACGTGGTGGTGATCGACCCCTTTATCTGCCTTGCCCGACGAGGAAGCTGGGCGGCGATCAAACTGGCTGAAATCGGGCTCCCGACCCCGCCGGATGACCCCTTGGAAATGCTGCTCTCTGGCCTCCCATAACACGCTGCGCCTTTTCGCTTTTTAATCTTCACTCCAAACGACTTATTCTATGGCCATCTACAACCGCGGCCGCGTTGATAACGGCCTCGAACAAACTCGCATTGTGCTAGTTCCCTTTGTGAGCGCCTCGGCCCGCAATGGGAAGCCATCATCGAGGCAGAGTTCCAGCGCATAGAGCGCACGCCCGCAGGCGGGATTGCGTGGGACACCTACGCGCTGTTCAAAGAGATGAGGGACCAATTTAATACAGTGTTTCGCAATTCGTTGGAATTGGGGGGCAGGAACTATGTCTCGGAACTTATTGGGGTGCGAAATGAACACGCACATAAAAAACCTAGCAGTTTGTAAGACACGGAGCGGCATCTGGACACGATGCGGCGGCTTTTTGCATGCAGTGGGTGCGCCCCAGCAGGCCCAGATGGTGCAGGACAATTGATCCGCGTCCAGCAGGCCGAGGGAAGGTACCGTGAAACGCGCCATGCGCAGGCGATCGACGGCACGCCTGTTCTAGTGGTGCGGCGCGTGGCGCAATGTTATCATGCTGGGCGACAATGTGGCCAATGGCCGCCCAAAAGACAAAGCGCGACTGTTACAGTTTATAGAGGCGGGTGCGCTGTCTACGGAGCGATCCCAGAACATTCTTGAACGGCACGCACTTGCTGGCAGTTGGGAAAAATTTGAGCAACAGTTTATTGAGTCATGACCTTTGAAATTGCCCAGATCATCAAGAGTAAACAGGCCTATCGAGCGCAGTTGGCGACCCGTCCCGTAGCGGAAAAGCTTCGGATGTTGGAGGAGCTGCGCAAGCGGGCCCTCGCGATCGCTGCCAGTCGCAGAAAATGAATTATTGATAGGGGTTTCCTTTTCGCTCCGTTTCGGCAACTCGAGCGTGCTATTGCCGCAGGGAGTGCTTAAATGATCTCGCAGCTGGCGAATTTTCCAGTTGGGCTTTTGCGATCGCCCACAATCATGTGAGCAATCCTTTCTCGGTCCAAAAAATGACACTCCAGACTCCGAAGGACACCGTCATTTACACAAGCCCCTCCTTCACCGCCTTCGAAACAGCCCCACTTCGGGTGTGGACCTGGAGCTTTTCGTAGATTTCGCGGATGTACCCGTCGGCAGTGTGGTAGCTGAGGTGGAGATGGGCGGCGGCTTCCTTGGTGCTGTGGCCTTGGACGAGGAGTTGGAGAATCTCTTTTTCGCGAGGAGTAAGCCCGTAGTCCTTCCTTGGCGGGTTTGCCTTGGAAAACATGGCCAGGACGCGTCGGGCGATGGTCGGATTGATGGGCGAGCCTCCTGTGGCAGCACTGCAGATGGCGGTGGCGATGTCCTCGGTGCTGCTGGTTTTCAAAAGATAGCCGGCGGCTCCGGCGCAGATGGCGCGGAAGATTTTGTCGTCCTCCTCGAACACGGTGAGGATGACGATGGCGGTTTGCGGGGCGAGCTCGCGCAGGCGGGCGATGCCGTCGATTCCATTCATACCGGGCAGTTCGACGTCGAGGAGGAGGACTCGAGGGGCATCGTTTCCCGGCAGTGCGGCGAGGGCGTCTTCGCAGGCGGTGAAGCGTCGCGGGCATGCAATGACGTCGAGGCGGTTGAGCGCGCGGGCGAGGCGCTCGCCGTAGGTTTTGTGGTCTTCGATGAGCCAGACTTGGATGCGGTCAGTCATGAACGGGAAGGCTGATGGTGAGCATGGTGCCGCGTGCGGGGGCGGAGTCGATTCGGACGCTGCCTCCGTGTTTGGCGGCGCGCCTTTGGAGATTGGTGAGGCCCATCCCATCTGTGGCGGCTCCGGGATCAAAGCCGTGGCCGTTGTCATGCACGGTGACGCTGAGCTGGGTGCTGCTTTGCGCGAGACGGATTTCCACGACGGTGGCCGCGGCGTGGCGGGTGATGTTGTACAGCACTTCTTTGAACATGAGGATGAGGTCACGCTGACGATCGACTGACAGTTTGCGAGCGGGTGTCGAGGCGTCGAGTGTCACCGTATGCGGAAGGGTGCGCAGCAGTCGTGCGGCGGTTTCACGCATTAGCGTGGCGAGGTCGTCGGAGCCATAGCGGTCGCTCTGGATGAGGCGCGTGATATCGCGCATGGCGCTGACGGTTTCATCGGCGATATGTTTGATCTCGGCGAGGTCATTGCGTGCCTGGGCGCCGGCGCCGCAGCTGGCGAGGATGTCCTGCGTGATGAGTGCAATGCTGCCGAGGCTGCTGCCGATTTCATCGTGCAAATCCCGCGCAATCCGTTGCCTCAGGGCTTCCATCTCGTGGAGTCGTGCACGGCGTTGCCTCACGGCCTCGGCGATGGCAGCGACGATACACGCCACGATGAGCACGCCCAGCGCACCGAGGCCATAGCGCTGCCACTGCTGGACGAGTTGCTGTCTGCGCACTTCGATGGCCGCGATTTGCGGCAATATCTCGCGTCGCCTCGATAAACCGGCGAGCCATTCGGGCCAGTCAACGATGTTTGCCGTGCTGGTGAAGCCATCCACGAGAGCGCCCTTTGACCAGCCACCGGTCTCCGTGGAATCCGAGGCGCTCACTGTTTTGCCGAGCGCGACATTCTTTCCGCCGGACCACACCTGCATCTCGGCGAGGGCGAGGTTGAACTGGCCATTGGCATTGAAGAGCTGGGTGGCGGTGAAGCGCACATAGCGGGCGCTTTGGCCCTGAGTGTTGTAGGTCACCACGTTGTCGCCGGGGTTCACGAGCAGGGACGGATCCGCCAACGGCGTGTCGCGTAGGCCTGGCACTTCCGTGGCAGTTGAAAAGTCGGTGGTGCTGGAGAGTTCCAGCCTTGCCTGCTGCGGATAACCAAACCCTTTTCGGTGCGCGAAGTCCGGCGGCCGCGCGGGAAAGATCCGCACTTCGTCGATCAGTAGGGGCTCTCCCAGGTCCACTTGCACCCAACGCGGCTCGGGATCCCGCTCTTTGCGCAGGTCCACCATCCGGCTCTGATAGCCCAACGTTGGACTCGGCTGAGTGCCCACCGGCGGTCCGCAGGCGATGTGACCATCCACGAGATTAGCCAGGCCCCACATCGGCACCGCTCCCATCGTGCGGCCATAGCTGAAATCCACACGATCGAGGCCGATGGCTACATTGCGCTTCCCGCTGAGCACCATCACTTCGCCCAGCGAGAAAAGGAAACGGCCACCCTCGCGGGCCAGTCGCGTGGCCGTGATGCGCACATGCCGCGCATGAAGTCCAGGCACTGGCAGATAAATCGGCAACGGGCCAGGATTTGTAAAGTCAGCATGCGTTTGATCGGCGACGATGACGCGCTCCGCGTCGTTTCCTTCCTCAGCGATCTCGACCCGGAAACGCAGCGGGAACCCATATCCGGCATTCGCCGCTCCGCCGCTGTCCGAAGGCGTAGCGATGAGCACGATGGCGTCGAGCGTGTGAGTTCGTTTCAAATCCATGTCCACCCACTCCACCGTGTCCTGCGTCCTGGCATAGCCGCTGTGATAGCCAAGCCGGGCGGTGGTCTCGCGTTCCGGCGCGGGTGGCAAGGTCCGGAGTTCGTCGCGCAGGGCCTGCTCCTCGGTATGAAGCAGACACATCTTCGGGCTGAGAAGGCGTACCACGCTTTCACCCGCATCAGCCGCAGTGCACTGACGTGGCAGAATCGCTCCGATCATGAAGACGAAAGCGAGTCGCCGAAGCATAGCCATCCAGGCCAGTGAGGAAAACGCACACATATCTCAATCTTAGATGTGGCGCATCTTGTCACCAATCAGCCCGCGTGACACCCCCCGAGTTTTCGTGGGTAGCCGCACTTTCAGGGAGGTGGCACCATGCTGCCTCACATTCCCCCGGTCATGACCCCCTTTCGCTTCCATCCATCATTCGCTGCGGCGCTGCTCCTCACTGCCAGCCTTGCCTTGTCTGGTACCGTCCGTGCTGCGGAGCCGTATGAGGCCTTCCTGGAGAAACATTGCATCCGTTGTCACGGTCCCGAAAAGGAGAAGGGTGACCTGCGCCTTGACCGGCTCTCTCGCGATTTCAAATTGGGCGCGGACAGCCATCACTGGGCCGAAGCAATCGAACAGGTGAACAGTGGCGAGATGCCTCCCAAGAAGGACAAGGAGAAGAAGCCGACGCAGGAAGAGATTGCGGAGTTCGTCACGAGCCTCGATGCGCGGCTCAAGGAGGGACGGGCTTCGAGGATGGCCGCGCGGCCGGCGGTGGCGCATTACCGCCTGAGCCGGAAAGAGTATCAAAACACGGTCTATGATTTGCTCGGTGTGCGCTACGACCCCGCCAAGCCGAGCCAATTGGTCGAAGACGCCCTCTGGCACGGCTACGAGCGGATCGGCTCGCAGTTGTCGCTCTCGTCCTCGCACGTGGAGCGGTATTACCGCGCGGCGGGAATCGTGCTCGACCGCGCCTTCCCGGCTTCGCCCGTCGAGCCGCAGAAGGTTCGCAAAACCGCGGCGGAATACTACGCCCAGAGTGGCTCGGACCTCGCCAAGCAGATTCAGGCGGCGCTCGACCAGTTCGGCATCAAGCGGCCGCTGCGTTACCTCTTGGTTCCCGTCGGGAACGGGTTTGGCCCTGATTTCTTAGCGCTGCACTCCGCATGGCTGGCAAGCGGTGCCCAGAAGCATCCGGCGCGGAGCGGTCTCTACCGGATGCGGATTCAGGCCAGCGGGATTCGTCCGCGCGGCGGTCAGCTGCCGCACCTGATGATCGGCCCGAGGGATCCCGCCAGCACGCTCATTTCAGGGATCGCCGAGTTCGACATCACGGCCCCCGAGGATGCCCCGCAGGTCTACGAGGCGGAGATGTATCTCGACATGCCGACGCAGCTGAACTTCCTAGTCGTCGCAACCAACATCATCCCGAGATTCGCCAACCAATACGGTGCGGGGAAAACCTACATCTTCACCCACTCGAGCGAGCCTTGGAATCTCAATCAGAACAGCAGCCAGGTCTTCGACGACAAGGGCAACAGCCTGTTCTCCGTGGTGATTGTCGACTGGATCGAATGGGAGGGCCCCCTGGAGTCGGAGGCCGAGAAGGCCCAGCGCACGGGCCTGCTGCCGCCCGACGACGCGTCGCCCGAGGTGGTCGCCGAGCATCTCGAGCGGTTCGCCACCCGCGCCTGGCGGCGGCCCGTGACGCGTGAGGAACTGTCGGATTACCTGCAGAGCTACCGCACCGAACGCGAGGCGGGCGAGAAGACGGTCGACGCCTTCCGGGTGGCGCTGCGGGGCGTGCTGACCGCCGATGAATTTCTCTACCTCGTCGAGGGTGCCCCCGAGCCCCGCGAGCGGCTCACCGACTTTGAACTCGCCTCCCGGCTCTCCTATTTCCTCTGGAGCTCGATGCCCGACGACAGCCTCTTCACCGCGGCCGGTGGGGTCGGCCTGAAGGGAGCCGGGCTCGAGAAGGAGGTCGACCGGATGTGCTGGCCGACGGCAAGATCGGACGCTTCGTCGAGGATTTTTCCAGGCAGTGGCTGCAGCTGCACCGCGTGGGCATGTTTCCGCCGGACAAGAAGATTTATCCCGTCTATGACTCTTGGCTCGAGAAGAGCATGCGTGGCGAGCCCGTCGAGTTCTTTCGCGAGATGTTCTCGCAGAATCTGCCGATCGAGGGCTTCATCGATTCCGACTGGACGATCGCCAACGCCCGGCTCTGCGAGTTCTACGGGTTGCCGGAGCCGAAGGTGAGCAGCTTCCAGCGCGTGGCTGTCACACCCGAGAGCCATCGCGGCGGCCTGCTCGCGATGGGGGCGGTGCTCGGGCTCACCTCCGACGGCATGCGGCATCGCCCTGTGCACCGTGGCGTCTGGCTGAGCGAGACGATCTTCGGCAGGACGCCGCCCCCCCCACCGGCGAACGTCGATCCGATCGAGCCCACGCCACCGCAGGGCACCAAGGTTACGCTGCGGAAGAAAATCGAGGCGCACCGCAGCAACGCTGCCTGCGCCGCATGCCACGCGAGAATCGACCCGCTCGGCCTGGCATTCGATAATTATGACGCGATCGGCCGGTGGCGGACCCACGAGAAGCTGCCGCAGGGCGTCGGCCAGGATCCCTCGGTCGATCCATCCGGCACGCTGCCCGACGGCCGGTCGTTCGCCGACTCCGTCGAGTTCAAACGACTCCTGCTCGCGGATCGCGACGCATTCGCAAAGGCCTTCGTCGAGCACCTCTGCACCTACGCCCTCCGCCGCGTGCTCGCCTTCGACGACCAGGACGACCTTAAGGCCATCCAGGCCGAGGCAAAGAAAAACGGATACCGCGTCAAGGACATCGTCCGTGCTGTAGCTCTGTCCGACCTGATGCGCAAACGCTGACTAAGAGTTCTTGGTTCCTAGTTCTTGGTTGCCCAGCGAGAAGCCGAAAACAGGAACAAAGAACAAAGAACAAAGAACAAAGAACAAAGAACAAAGAACAAAGAACAAAGAACCTCTCCCCCCAGAACACTCATGAACTATCTATCCCAATCCTGGCTCATCAATCGCCGCCACGCTCTCAAGGCGCTCGGTAGCTTCATCTCACTGCCCATGCTCGAGTGCATGGTGCCGCTACGAGCAGCCGAAAAAGCCGCCGCCATCGCGCCGAAGCGCAGCGTGTTCATCCACTTCGACTTCGGCACGTTCTCGCCCAACTCCCAGATCACCACGGCAGGCAGGGACTACCAGTTCTCCCGGGCGTTCAAGCCGCTCGAGAAGTTTCGCGACGTGATCACGCCCATCAGCGGCATGAGCCACCCGGGGGCCATCGGCACGGCCCACGAGGGAGGCAAGGTCTGGCTGACCGGCGGACAAATCAACCCATCGAGCCGCAACAGCATCTCCGTGGACCAGAAGATGGCGGAGGTCCACGGCCGCTCCACGCGGTATCCGTCGCTCGAGATCAGCCGCAGAACCTCGCTGGCCTGGACCGCCGAAGGGGTCCAGCTTCCCGCCCTCGCGCGGTGCACCGAGATCTTCGCCTCCCTGTTTGAGACGCCCAAGGGGGGCATCACGACCCAGCGTCGCGAGCTGCGGCAGAAAGGCAGCATCCTCGACGCCAACCTCGCCCGGGTCCGCCGGCTCGAGCAGAAGATGGGCTCGGCAGACAAGGGCCGCCTCGACCAATACCTCACGTCGATCCGCGAGGCGGAGATCCGCACGCGGCGGGCTGACGCCTGGCTTGACACGCCGCTGCCCACGGTCTCAGACGCCGACCGCAAACGGATGAACCGCGACATCGCCTTCCCCGACCGGTCGGGAGACTATTTCCGGACCGTCTTTGACCTCCTGGTGCTCGCCTTCCAGACCGACGTCACCCGCGTGGCCACCGTCAACCTCAGCGATGAACCGATCCCCGAGATCGGCATCCGGGAGCTTCGCCATGTGCTCAGCCACCACGGCGGCGATCCGGACTACATGGAGAAGCTCACCAAGAACGACATCTTCATGACCGAGCAATTCGCCTACTTCCTGACGCGGCTCTCCGAGACGAAGGATCTCGACGGCAGGCCGCTCCTCGACTCCACGATGGCGCTCTTTGGCAGCAGCATGTCCGAGGGCAACGGCCACAGCAACGGGAACCTGCCGCTCGTGTTCGCGGGGGGCTCCGGATTGGGTCTGAAGCACGGCAGCCACATCGACTTCAATCTCAAAAAGGCCGACTTCGCGGGCTACCGGCTCGACAGCTTCAAGGAACACTTCAAGATCCTCCTCCGCCCGGTGGATCCGAACGCCCATATGAGCAACCTGCTGCTGCTCATGGCCCAGAAGATGGGCGTGGAGACAGACAAGTTTGGCGACAGCAACAATGTCATCGCACTATGAAAAACTTATTCCTGGTTCTTGGTGCTTCGTTCTTCGTTCTTGGTTCGTGCGTTGCAATCGCCGCGGACGAACCCTTCCGCCCCGAAGCGGGGAAGTTTCCGCCCCTGGAGAAGGCGTATGCGTATCGGGGTCAGCTCGTCTTCGTGGACGCTCCGAACCGCCGTGGCAGCCTCCGCGTGCAGGCGACGGGCAGATTCAACAATAACCCGCCCCATCCCTTCGCCATGCTGCCCTTCGGCATCATCCGGTATCACGGTGCACCGGCGGATCTCCGCGACATCCCGCTCGGCACCATGCTGCACGTCCGGGCATTTCTCCCGCCCGACCCCCGCATCTCGCCCGTCCCGGTCCTGCCGCTCGACAGCACGACGAAGAAGAAATTCTTCGCCGAAGCGGCCGGCATCGAGCCGGCCGAGAACCATGTGCTTCTCCTCGAGGACGAGCCCAGCCACTGCCGGCGCGAGGGCAAGGTCTGGAAGCTCGGGGAACTCGAGATCAAGAACAACGCCGGCACGATCGTCGCCAGCCGCGTGCCCAAGGACGGCGGAGCCGCCGCTGCCGCCGACGCCAAGGCTTCACAGGAAACGATCCAGGAAGCGATCCAAGAAACGATGAACTTCGACGCCGCCACCCGCATCTGGCGTGGCCGCGAATACCTCTCGGTCAAGGACCTGATCGCCGAGGGCGTGTGGCCCGCCGAGGGAAAGAAGCCGCTCGGCGGCCAGACTGTCTTCCTCGGCATCGCCTGGAAGCCGAAGGTGATCGGCGAAATCGAGGTGGGCAACGTGTTCACCCGCTTCCATATCTCCGACATCTGGCTCGACGACGCCGCGCTCGACCGCGCGGCTGACAACCAGACCGAAACGCACAAGGCGTTCATCCGCACTCGCTGGATGCCCGCATGGATCGACGCGGTGGAATACGGCGAGTTCGGCAAAGCCACCGTCATAGCGACGCTGTTTGGCGGCATGGATCCCTCGCTGTACGCGGCTTTCAAGAAGGGAACCGGCGGGATGATGAACGGGGCCGAGTACACGCTCAAGCACGCGGGCAGCGCCTACGGCCCCGCGCACATGGCCGCCCACGGCCGCATCCTCGACGTCACGCAGCCGTCGGGGGATGTGCCCCTGGGCAGCAGCGGCATCCAGATCCGTTTTGAGACAGATCTCATCACCGAGAGCCTCCGCACTGGGCGGGTCGTTCGCATCCTTCCGGCGGACTGGCCCAAGGGCGTGCTGCCGCGCGAGGAGTTCGTGGGCGATGGTGCCATCTACAGCCGGGAAGACCGCTTCCCGAATCCAAACATCTTCCCGAAATACGAGCTCGGACAGTGACGCAGCGCATCCTTGGCCGCGGCGTGTGGCCCGACGTTGCGGCCTGCCGCGGCTTTTCCTTCCCTGCCACCATGAAACCCATCCTATCGTTCTCACTCCTCCTCGCCGCGGCACTCCTCGCGCCGCTCGCCGCTGTCCGCGCCGCGGCCCCCGAGCTCTCCACGATCACCTCGCGGGCCGATCTCGATGCCGTCGTCGCCGCCACCCCCGATGCGGCCCTGAAGAAAGCGCTCACCGAGCACGCCGCCGCCATTCTGGCCGCTGCGGAACAGCACCCGCACGTCGAAGCCGTCATCCGGACCATCGAGAGCGCGCCGGGCACGTTCACGAAGCTCAACACCACACCCGAGGCACTGAAGAACACTGCGGGCGGCGACATCGCGCTCTTTGACACGCTGACGATGGTCAACACCAACATCTTGGGCGGCCGTGCGCACCAACATCGCGATGCGAAAGAGGACCCCTATGATGCGGCCTTCATCGGCCATCTCGGGCACATCCCGGCTTTGGAGTCCGTCTCTCTTGTGGTCATCAAGCTCGAGGATTCCTGGCTGGATCCTCTCCTAGGACTGAGCAATCTAAAAACTCTGCTCATCGACAAATCGGCAGCCCCCCCACTCGGCGACACCACCCTCGAGAAACTCCAGCCGCTCTCGAAGCTTTCCAACCTCAAGTCTCTATCCCTGCATGGTTTCGGAAAAGAAGCTACTGATGCCGGCCTCGAGCATCTCGCGGGACTCAAAAGCTTGGAATACTTCAGCTTGAATTCGCGCATTCCGGGACATGCCTTCGCCAAGTTCGAAGGGTGGACGAACCTCAAGTCCATCCGCTTCCACGGCAACGCCATCGATGACGAGGGACTGAGCTACATCTGCGAACGGTTCCCCAACCTCGAGTCCCTCAATCTGATCCATGCCCCCGTGCTCACGGATGCCAGCGGCCCGCATCTGCAGAAGCTGACCAAGCTCAAAAACATCGCGATCACGGAGGGGCCCAAGCTGACGGCTGCCTGGCTCAAGAACGCGAGTCGTCTGCCGCTGGAGTCTCTGCTGATCGAAGGGGGACCAGCAACCCCGCCGGCGGAAGCCATCGGCGCTCTCAAATCCATCCCGACCCTGCGGAGACTCTCAATGGGTGGCAGCTTATTTACCGACGCCGATCTGGCTATGCTCGCCAGCCTGACCCAGCTCGAACAGCTTACGCTCGGCAGCCTCGAGCTTCCCGACGCACGTCTGCCGCAGTTGCAGGCGTTCTCCTTCCTCAAATCCATCACCTTCGCGCTCCGCCCCAAAGGTTATCCGGAAGAAATCCAGGCCAAAGTAAAAGCCCTGTTGCCCAAAGTGGACGTGAAGTTTGTGAAGTGATGCGCCGCCGTCCCCATCTCAAGAACCTCGCTTTCCATTGACTCACGCCATCGGTCCACGCCGAGCTTGCGTGACACCCCCCGAGTTTTCGGGGGCAGGCGCACTTTAAGGCAGGTGGTACTATCCATCTCACATTCCCCCAGTCATGACTCCCCCCTCTCGCTTTCAGTCATCATTCGCCGCCGCGCTGCATTTCACCGCCAGCCTTGCATTGTCTGGTGCCGTCCTCGGGGCGGAACCTTATGAGGCCTTCCTCGAGAAACATTGCATCCGCTGTCACGGTCCCGAAAAGGAGAAGGGTGACCTGCGCCTGGACCGGCTCTCTCGCGATTTCAAATTGGGCGCGGACAGCCATCACTGGGCCGAAGCAATCGAACAGGTGAACAGTGGCGAGATGCCTCCCAAGAAAGATAAGGAGAAGAAGCCGACGCAGGAAGAGATCGCGGAGTTCGTCACGAGCCTCGATGCGCGGCTCAAGGAGGGGCGGGCCTCGAGGATGGCGGCGCGGCCGGCGGTGGCGCATTACCGCCTGAGCAGGAAAGAGTATCAAAACACTGTCTATGATTTGCTCGGTGTGCGCTACGACCCTACAAAGCAGGGGGAGTTGAACGAGGATACGCTGTGGCACGGGTTTGAGCGCATCGGGTCGGAGCTGTCCCTGTCCCCATCCCACGTGAAACGCTACTACCGGGCGGCGGGGACCGTCCTCGACCGCGCATTTGCGGCCGTCTCCAGCGAAGCCGGAAAGGTTCGGAAAACAGCCGCCGATCTGCGCTATGGAGGAGGCAAAGCCGCTCAGGAGACCTTGGACCGCTTTGGCATCAAGCGTCCCCTGCGTTTCCTGTTGCATGCAGGAATGCCCCGGGTTCAAGAAAAGTCGGACCTTGCGCTTTCCCCCGGTTGGTTCAAGAGCGGGCCACCTCAGAGCGGCTTCTACAAGGTCCGACTCCAAGCCAGCGGGATACGCCCTCCTGATGGCCAATTGGCGCACCTCAGAATCGGGCGCAAATCCTCCTCCAATGAGATTGAAGGTCTGGTAGAACTCGACATCACTGCTCCGGAAGATCGCCCCGAGGTCTTTGAGTTTGAGGTGCTCTTGGAGATGCCCACCGAACTCTTCTTCGACGTGGTGCTCAACGATCGCAATGATCCCGTGAAGGCAGGTGCGAACCAATATGTCTATGTTCGTAACGGCCATATTTTCACCCACAGCAGCGAGACTCTGCTCCTCAATCCTAATGCGCCCCAGATGTTCGACGACAAGGGCAACGGTCTCTTTCCCTGCGTGTTGTTAGATTGGATCGAATGGGAGGGCCCTTTGGTTTCCGCAGATGAAAAACGGAGACGCACCGGAGTTTTCCCTCCGGAAGACGCTTCTCCCGAGCAGGTCGCCGAGCACCTCCAGCGCTTCGCTGAACGCGCCTGGCGGCGGCCCGTCAAATCCGAGGAACTCGCCGCTTACCTGAAAATGTACCACGCCGAACGCGCCGCGGGCGAAAAACCCTTTGAGGCCTTCCGCATCGCCCTCCAAGGCGTGCTTACCTCCCGCAATTTCCTCTACCTCGTCGAAGGCGACCCCGCGCCACGCGAACGCCTCACCGAAACCGAACTCGCCTCGCGCCTCTCCTATTTCCTCTGGAGCTCCATGCCCGACGACGCCCTTTTGGCCTCGGCCAAAAGCGGCTCCCTCCAGGGCGACGGCCTCAAATCGCAGATCGACCGCCTTCTGAAGGATCCCAAGGCCAGTCGTTTCGTGGACGATTTTCCCCGGCAATGGCTTCAACTGCATCGCGTCGGAATGTTTCCCCCGGAGAGAAAACTCTATCCGACCTACGACACTTGGCTGGAGAACAGTCTCCGTTCGGAACCCGTCGAGTTCTTCCGCGAATTGTTCACCCAGAACCTGCCCTTGGACCGCCTCCTCGATTCCGACTGGACCATGGCCAACGCCCGGATCTGCGATTTTTACGGCCTCCCAGAGCCGAAGGGCAGCGGGTTCCAGCGCGTCTCCCTGAAGCCTGAGGATCACCGCGGCGGACTGCTCACTATGGGTGCCGTCCTTGGCCTTACCTCCGATGGCGCACGCCACCGCCCAGTGCATCGTGGCGTCTGGCTCAGCGAAGTGGTTCTCGGCAAGACTCCGCCACCACCGCCGGCGAACGTGCCGGCCATCGAACCACCCACCCCGCAAAGCCCCAAGGCCACACTCCGCGAAAAGATCGAGGCGCACCGCACCGATCCGAACTGCGCCGCCTGCCACGCGAAGATCGATCCGCTGGGCATCGCTTGGGACAACTACGACGCCATCGGCCAGTGGCGCACCCACGAAAAAATCGCCGCCGGGGTAGGCCAAGATCCGCTCATCAACTCGGCAGGCCTCATGCCCGACGGCCGCGAGTTCGCCGATCCCACCCAATTCAAACAGCGCCTCCTTGAAGACCGTGACAAAATCGCGCGCGCCTTCATCGAACAACTCTGTACCTACGCCCTGCGTCGCGTTCTCACTTTCGACGACCAGGAAGGCGTCAATGCCATCCAAGCCGACGCGAAAGCTCACCAGTACCAAATTCGCGACATTGTCCGCGCCGTCGCGCTCTCGGATCTAATGCGCAAACGCTAATTAATAGTTCTTGGTTCTTTGTTCCTAGTTCTTGGTTGTCCTGCGCAAAACCAAGAACAAGGAACCAAGAACAAGGAACCTCTCCCCTCGGAACATTTATGAACTACCTATCCCAGTCCTGGCTAATTAACCGCCGCCACGCTCTCAAGGCGCTCGGCAGCTTCATCTCGCTACCCCTGCTCGATTGCATGATCCCCTTGCGGGCATCGGAGAAGGCGACTGCCACGCCGAAGCGCAGCGCCTTCATCTACATCGCGAATGGCGTCCACTCGCTCAACTATCAGATCCTGACCCCAGGCCGGGACTACCAGTTTTCCCGTTCGCTCAAACCGTTGGAACCGCACCGGGAAGTCATCACCCCCATCAGCGGCCTCCACCATCCCGGTACCATCAGCCACGACCACAACTGCATCAAGTTCTGGCTCACCGGAGGAAAGTACGGCCCTGGCACTCGCAACACGATCTCCGTTGACCAGAAAATCGCTGAGCTCACCGCTCCGCACACCCGTTATCCGTCGCTCGAAATCGCTATCAGCCAGGGCTCCCTAGCCTGGAGTGCCGATGGCGTGCAACTCCCGGCGATGCGCCGCTGCAGCGAGATCTTCGCTTCGCTTTTTGAGGAGCCCAACGGTGGAAAAACCGCCCAGCGCAGAGCCCTTCGCCACGAGGCCAGCATCCTGGACGCAAACCTTGATGAGGTGCGCGTTCTCGAACGAAAGATGGGCTCCGAGGACAAGGGCCGCCTCGATCAATACCTCACCTCAGTGCGCGAGGCCGAAATCCAAGCTAAAAGGGCCGACACATGGCTGGACACCCCTCTGCCCACACTGTCGGATGCGGATCGCACTCGAACCAACCGGGACATCCCAAAGACCAAGGCCGGTGATTATTTCCGAACCGTATACGACCTCATGTTGCTAGCATTCCAAACCGACGTTACTCGCGTGGCCACTTTCAGCCTCGGCGGCGAAGACCAAGCAATCGCTATCCCCGAGATCGGCATCACGGAGTCCCGCCACCAGCTCAGCCATCATGGCGGCGATCCGAATTTCATGGAAAAGCTGACCAACTACGACACCTTCGCCCTCGAGCAGTTCGCCTACTTCCTCACTCGACTCTCCGAAACCAAGGACCTCAACGGCAAACCTCTCCTTGGTTCGACCATGGCCCTTTTTGGCAGCGGCATGTCTTATGGGCACAGCCATGGAAACGCCAACCTGCCCCTCGTGCTCGCCGGGGGTTCCGACCTCGGACTGCGCCACGGCAGCCATCTCGACCTCAACCGCGAATCCAAGGACTTCAAAGGCTATTCGCTTGATGCCAGTGGCGCGCTCACTTCTGCGCATTACGGGATTTGTAGCCGCCCCGTGAACAGTGACGCCCACATGAGTAACCTCCTCCTCCTGATGGCCCAGCGCATGGGCGTGGAGACCGACAAGTTTGGCGACAGCAACAAGGTCATCTCGCTATGAAAACGTTCTCTGTTCTTAGGGAGGGGGGCCTAGTTCCTAGTTGTTGGTTCTTCGTTCGTTGTTTTGTGGTGCCGACGCCTCGGGTAAGGGCCTTGGCGCGCGCTTTGTTCCTCGTTCTTTGTTCGTCGTTCGTCGTTCACTCGACTGCCTTCAGCGAACAACCAGGAACCAAGAACCAAGAACAAAGAACCAAGAATCAGGAACCAGGAACCGGCGTAGCCGAACCCTTCCGTCCCGAGCCGGGCAAATTCCCGCCGTCCGAAAAAGCGTATACTTATGAGGGCGAACTCGTGTTCGTCGATCACGTCAACCGGCGCGGCAGCCTCCGTGTCACTGGCAATGGCGAGTTTTTCGGAATCAATCCCAGCCCTTTCGCGATGCTTCCCTACGGAAACATCCGGCATCACGGCGCACCCGCAGAATTGGACGACATCCCGCTGCACACCTACTTGCATGTCCGGGCGTTTCTGCCCCCGGATCCCAAGACATCGGTGGTGCCGGTTTTGCCCGTCAACAACAAGGACATCGTGCCTTTTGGGATGGGTAAACATTTTCCACCCGAAAATCATGTGCTTTTGCTTGAGGACGAGCCCAGTCATTGCCTCCGTGAGGGCTTGTTCTGGAAACTCCAGGAGGTGGATCTCAACAATGAGGAAAACCTTCTGCTTGCCAGCCGCGAACCCAGGCAAGGAAGCGACACGAAAGCGACTCCTGAAAAATTGACCTTCGATGCGGCCACCCGGTTTTGGAGAGGGCGCGAATGTTTTTCCCTCCAGGAATGGATCGCCGAAGGTCACTGGCCCGCAAAGGGCAAGAAAACTCTGGAGGGAGAACCCGTGCTGCTCGGTCTCACCTGGAAACCGACTCGCGGCGGTATCTTCCAGCGGTTCCACGTCTCCGACATCTGGCTGGACGAAACCTCCATTCAACGGGCAGGCCACAATCAGACTGAGACCCACAAAGCCCTTATTCGTAGCCGCTGGATGCCCGCTTGGGTGGACAGCGTTGAGTATGGAGAGTTTGCGCGGGCGACGGTCACGGCCACCCTCTTCGGCGGTATGGACCCCTCGCTGTACGCCGATTTCAAGAAAGGCACCGAGGTTGTAATCAACGGCGCTGAAAACACGTTGAGACACGCTGGCGGCGGTGTCGGCCCGTCCCACATGGCATCCAAGGGCTCCCTTCTTGAAATCACCAAGGCACCAGGGGACATCCCTCTGGGCAGCAGCGGCATTCAGATCCGCTTTGAAACGAACCTCATTATCGAAGCCATCCGCCCCACTCGGGTCGTGCGCATCCGCCCCGCTGCCTGGCGCAATGTTTTTCTGCCTCTCGAGGAGACGGTTGGAGATCAGGCTGAGCCGGGGCGCCGTTTCCCGAGTCCTGCCATCTTCCAAACAATCAGGCCACAGTGAAGATCGAATGGAGCGGACGGGCAGCCGACTGGCCGATGGAGGAACCACGAACCACGAACCACGAACTAAGAACTAAGAACTAAGAACTAAGAACTAAGAACTAAGAACTAAGAACTATTAGCCACCCTCCTTCTCACATCATTCACCGCGTTGCACGCCGCTGCGCCCGATCTTTCCAAAGTTGTTTCACGCGCCGACCTCGATGCCGTCATCACTGCCACCACCGATGATGCGCTAAAGAAGGCGCTCACCGAGCACGCTGCCACCATTCTCGCCGCTGCGGAACGGCATCCTCACGTGGAGGCTGTCATCCGCACGATCGAGAGCGCGCCGGGCACGTTCACGAAGATCAACAACACTCCCGAGGCGCTGAAGAAGGCTGCGGGTGGCGACATCGCGCTCTTTGACACGGTGACGATGGTCAATACCGGCATCCTCAACGGCCATGCTCATGCGAGTCGTGACAAAAAGACGGATCCCTACGACGCGGCCTTCATCGAACACCTCGGGCACATTGAGACGCTGGAGTCCGCCAGCATCGTGGTGACCACTTTCGAGGAATCCTCGCTGGACTCGATCCTGAAACTGAAGCGCCTCAAATCCCTGCGTATCGAGAAGCGATACGACAACGGTCCGGGCGACACCGCCCTCGCGAAACTTTCGCACCTCGCGCCGTTCCCCGATTTGAAGTCCCTGTCCCTGCATTACTTCAGCAAAGCCACCGATGCCGGCCTCGAGCAACTCGCCGGGCTGAAAAACCTGGAAAGCTTCAGCTTCCGTGGGAACGTGCCGGGCCATGCCTTCGCCAAGTTCGAGGGGTGGACGAATCTGAAATCCATCGCCTTCCACGGCAACGCCATCGATGACGAAGGCCTCGGCTACATCTGCGAGCGATTCCCCAACCTCGAATCCCTCAACCTCATCCATGCCCGCGTGCTCACCGATGCCAGCGCGGTGCATCTGCTGAAGCTCAAGAAGCTCAAGAGTATCATCCTCAACGGTCCCAAAATGACGGCGGGCTGGCACCAGAATTTGAATCCTCTGCCGCTGGAGTCTCTGTCGGTCCACCAAGGGAACGCAATCCCTGCGGCGGAAGCGATTGCCGGAGCCAAGTCCATTCCCACGCTGCGCCGCCTGGGGATTGAGGCCATATCGTTCACCGATGCCGATCTGGCGGCGTTGGCCGGCGTTCATCAGGTTGAAAATCTCAGTATCACCAGCCTTGATCTACCCGAAGCCCGTCTGCCGCAGTTGCAGGCGTTCTCCTTCCTCAAAACCCTCACCCTCGCGTTCTACGGCAAAGGCTACCCCGAAGAAACCCAAGCTAAAATCAAAGCCCTGCTGCCAAAGGTCGACGTGAAGTTTGTTCAGTGATTCCACGCAGTCAGCCCATCGCCGCACCGGTGTTCCATCCCCCTGAGCGTGAACGCCCCCCGAGAACTCGGGGGATAATGGCTCAATTCCTAGCTCAATTCACGCGACGATCAGTGCCGGAGAAGACGACCGATTCCTCCGCAACTTATGTGCCATTCCAGACGATAGAAGTGGCCGGAAATTTGGTGTGGATTCAAGTCACAATGTGTATTTTTGTGACCAGACTACTTGCTCAAAGCTGGACAAATTATTTGAGGACTTTGCGATGGAATGGCTCCGCTGACGTTCCTTATTTCTTTGCACGTTTCTCTTATGGCAAGGTCAGCGGTGCTGTAAGTCGCTTCTGTTTTCTGATCAGCTTAAGGACGTTTGCGGAATCGTATTTGGACCTTCCTTGCAAGCCGGACGGAGGTGTCACCGCTTGATTCATTAAAGTGAAAAAATGCACGCAATTCTCCATTGATTGCTCGATTATTGGGTGTATTCTTCACTAAAATGAACGCGGACTCGCGAAACTTGGTGGGCGTTGTTTCCGCCCGACTCCGAAAACGGAGACAAAGCCTCGGCATTCGACAGAAGGATCTCGCTGATTTGGCGGAGATTGCGGTTCACACGCTTAGCAATATCGAATCCGGCAAGGGCAACCCATCCATTGAGGTGCTGGGGCGGTTACTCGACTGCCTTGGGTTGAAACTGACCATCGAGCCAAATGTGCGAGCGGATGGCCCCCATGCGAACTCAGCTCCGACAGCAATGCCAGCAACTCACGAACATCAATGAGCCGAGTCGGAAAAGTCTTCTACGGAGACACGCTGGCGGGCCATATTGAGCGGCGGGACGATGGAGGCTATTGCTTTGTTTATCAGCCTGACTATCTGGCACGCCCCGGTTCCCGGCCTGTGAGTCTGACACTGCCGCTTAGGCGGGAGGAATTCCACTCGCCCGTGCTTTTCCCATTCTTTTCGGGTTTGCTCGCCGAGGGAAATCTCAAGGATCTCCAATGCCGTATGCACCGGATTGATCCTAACGACGATTTTACCCGGCTACTCAAGACGACACGCCACGATGTTATTGGTGCGGTTACCGTTGAGGAGGTGCTGCCGTGAAATTCCCAGACAACGTTTGCTTGAGCACGTTACGCCCCACGCGCGGACAGTCCTACAGCGCAGGGGCGGTACGAACGTTATGGGGAGGAAAGCGGATAGCCCCGGTGTTGCCCTTCGAACAGAAAGTCTTCGCCGACTTTCGTCGCGAGGCCGCTCCTCGCATCTCGATCTCCGGCGTACAGGACAAGATTTCGCTCCGCTTGGTGAATGGCGTACTCGCTCCCACCGACCGGGACGGCGAGTTCATACTCAAGCCAGTCCCGCGTGCGCTTACGGGCAGTCTCGATCTCCTCGATGACGTACCCGCGAACGAGCACGTGACCATGCAAATCGCGGCACAAGTGTTCGGGCTGCGCAGCGCAGCGTGCGGCCTAGTTTTTTTTCCCGACGGCGAGCCTGCCTATATCGTCCGCCGTTTTGATCGTGACGCTGCCACCGGACGCAAGCTCGCCCAAGAAGACTTCTGCCAGCTTGCTGGAAAGAGCCGCGCGACCCACGGGGAGAATTACAAATATGACGGAAGTTACGAAGAGCTTGGACGCCTCCTCCGGCAGTATAGCCCAGCCTGGCGAGTCGAGGCCGAGAGGCTATTCGCACTCATCGCCTTCAACTATGTCTGCGGCAACGGAGACGCGCACCTGAAGAACTTCTCGCTCCTGGAAACTCCCTTCGGTGACCACGCGCTCAGTCCTGCCTACGACCTCCTCTGCACGACGCTGCACCTCCCTTCGGAGAGCCGCACCGCACTTGAGATGTTCGATGAATTCATAACTCCAAGCTTCGAGGCCAACGCCTTTGCCAAGCGTTCCGATTTCATCGAACTCGCCAACCGCTTTGGACTACGCCCGCCCCGCGTGACGGCCATCCTAGACCGATTCGCCAGCGAACGCCCCAAGGTTGAAGCACTGTTGGACCGCTCTCTCCTGTCACCCGAGAGTAAAGCGCGCTACCGCGCCGTGTTCGCCGACCGCCTTCAAGCCCTCGCAGATTGACGTGTAGTTGTTGCGGGAATTCCAGCCATTGCGTGTCACAGCCTTCTAGGGCGATGAGCGAAGGTTTTGCGGTTTTCGGGCGGCTTGGATTCCAAATCAGAGTCGATTTGGGTGTATTTCCTAATTTTATCCAAGCAGTCCATCTTGAACGCTGTACCCCACGGACGCATAACCCTTCCGCCTTTTCTGGAACATTTTAGAAAGCACAGGTACGGCATCATCAACGTAGTCGTAAACCCTGACTTCTGTTTTTCCAGCGTGCGAGCGGTGGAGTCGACCAACGTATTGTTGCAAGGTTCCACTCCACGAAATCGGGAACGTCAAAAACAGCGTATCCAGGCGCGCATCGTCAAAGCCCTCACCAATGTAGCTCCCTGTTGCGATAATAACCCTCTGCTCACTCATGCCGATTTCTGTCAACCGCGCGGCTATCGCCTTTCGCTCCTTGGCGCCTTGGCCTCCTTGAAGTGAAACAATGTTTGCCACCTGCCCCTCGAGCGCAGCAGCGAACCAGTCAGCATGCGTTTTTCGCCCGGTGAGGACGATTGGCGAGCGGCCATCATTAACGGCTTCAATGACATCCTCTAATATCTGTGCATTCCGGCGTTCATTTTCAACAAGCAGTCGATAAATGTCATGGATTGGAAGAGAGGCACTCTCTGGAGGAAGTTGAAACGCAGTAGCGCGAGGACGGACCACGTGTTCAAACGGCTGGAGAGCGGCGTGTTTTCGCGCATCCACCTTGAATCGAACAGGGCCACATTGCATGAAAATGATCGGATCGTGACCATCCTTACGGGTCGGTGTCGCAGTGAGTCCAAGGACATACTTCGCCTTCACCTTGCGAAGAACCTGTTCAAAGCTAAATGCAGAAAGATGGTGGCACTCGTCCACGATTACATGACCGTATTCGGCAACGACTTCGTTGATTTCTCCGGCTCGCCCCAGACTTTGAATGACGGCTACATCGAGATTCTTGGTGGGTGCTTTTTTGCCGCCACCAATGGCTCCGATCTCCCGAATTGGAATATCCAAAAATACTGCGAGCCGTTCCCTCCATTGGTCCAGTAGTTGTTTGCGATGCACCAGTACAAGGGTATTAACACCGCGCTCTGCAATCATCCGGGCTGCGACTACAGTCTTCCCGAACGCCGTCGTGGCAGACAAAACGCCATCATCATGAGTGATCAAAGATCCAACGGCCTTTTCCTGCTCCGGAAACAATGTGCCTCGAAACTTAAGCGGCAAAGGTGATCCTGTTGACCGCTCGTCTTGAATGCTTGGTTGTATGGAGTGGATTCGCATTAAATCCATCACGTCTTGGAAGCAACCGCGGGGAAGGCCTATAAACAGCGGAAGCTCCTCCCCGCATCGAATGACTCTTGGTTTCCCGAAGGTCGAGAGGCGCATGGCCTGATTGCGATAAAATTCGGGATTTTGAAAAGCCGCTGTTCGCAGCACGCGGTTTAGAAAAGATGAGGGCAGCCCCGTTTTGTCGATGTACACAAGGTTCGCTCGTACAATTCGGACTTCAGCGGGCAAAGGCTCATTAATATGCAGCTTCTCTGCTGTCAGGGACCGTGGTGCTTGCCAAGGCCGTGTATGAATTGATTCGTCATCATCAAAAGAACGCAGGCGGCAGTATCCGAAATTTTGTGTGTGGATCGGGTTTACTCGGTTTCACTTTTTGGAATCAGCGAGCTGATTCCAAAAATCTCGAACCAAATTGGATGGCAAATTGGCTGATTGCAGCCCTCCACGTA
>JBILLT010000017.1:0-53450 GCA_044375925.1 Chthoniobacteraceae bacterium
TGCTCTTGATCGGAACGGCGGTGGTGAACGACGGTCAGGCCGTCACGCTGAAGGCGCCCGCAGCGAAGTAGCGGAGTTTTCGCAGAAAATTATTCTAAAGATTTCAAACGGACCATCTTCATCCCCTCCCCTCGCCTTATGCGATTTCTCTTTCTATTTTTCACCGTTGCGGTGGCGGCGCGCGCGGAGCAGTTTTTTGTCGATCACCGCGCGGTGTTGCGGCTCGCGGGGGCGCGCCACGAGGAAATCGAGTTTGCGAGGCTGCAGCATCTTGTCGCAGTGCAGGAATCCAAGCAGGCGTGGCAGCGTTTTTGGCCGACATTGAGCGTCGGCGCGAATTACCGGGGGCACGAGGGCCGGCTGCAGGACATCGACGGATATGTCCGGGATGCGAGCAAACTGAACTATTCTGTGGGCGGGGCGCTGGCGCTGGACTGGGCGCCGGGCGATATTTACTACGGTGCGCTCGCTGCGAAACAGCGCGCGATCGCTGCGGATCATCTGGTCGAAAAAGTGCGGCTCGACACGATTCGCGCGGCCACGGAGCGGTATTACGCGCTGTTGAAGGCGGAAGCCTCTCTGGCCGTGATGGCCGAGGACATCGCGATCTCCGAGCGCTACTACCAGCAGTTGGAGGGTGCGGTGAAGGTCGGGACGGCGTTCCGCGCCGATCTGCTGAGGGTCGGAACGCAACTGGCCCGGCTGCGGCTTTTGGTGCGTTTGGGCGAGGAAGAGCTGCAGGTGTGCGCGGCGCGTTTGGCGGAAACGCTCAGGCTCGCGCCCGAGACCGCGTTGAGATCTGCCAAGGTGGATTTGACGCCGGTGCGTCTTTTGAAGGATGAAAAGCTCACGGATCTCGTAGCGCGCGCGCAGACAAACCGGGCGGAAGTCAAGGCGGTGGACGCGGCGGCAGTGGGACTGGCGAAAGAAGAGGACCGGGTCCGCGTCGGGCCTCTTTTCCCGACGCTTCAGGGAGGTTATGCGGCGGGCGGTTTTGGCGGGGGCCGCAGCGGGCGCACGGGAAATTTCGGGGATCAGCAGGATTTTTTCGTCGGGCTGGGCTGGAAGGTCGGACCCGGGGGGATTTTTGACACGACCCGCAATAAGATCGCTGAGACGCGGCGCGAATCCGTTGCGCTGCAAAAGAGCCGGGTGAAAGCCTCGATTGGCCGGGAAGTCGTGGAGGCGGTGGCGCGTTCGCAATCGGCTTACGCGCAGATCCAGATCACGGACGAGGCGGTGGCGGCTGCCGAGGAGATGACCAAGCTTGCGGGGGAACGGCAGGCCAGCCAAGTCGGCGTGGTGTTGGAGTACGTGATGGCACGCGACGAACTGCGGCAGGCCCGCCTCGCTCGGGTCCGGTCGGTGGTGGATTTCAACTGCGCCCAGCAGGAGTTACAGCTCGCGGTGGGAGATGCGCCGGCGGTGGAAAAGTAACCGGTCCCCCGCCCTTTCAAACGCGCAAGCCGTCTGCCGTGCGGTTGCGGGTTTCTTTGCAGCACCCGCCGGAGGGGCCTTTCGCATTGCCCTCCGCGTTTTCGCGGTGAGACTGGCGGCGTTGCGTTTTGCGCGGCGTTATGAGTGCAGCCTTAAAACAGCTTGATTCCAGCGAAGGCGGGGAAACGCGCGTGGAGTCGGATGGCTCTGCGGTGAGGATTGTGCTGGCGACGATCAACGCCCGCTATATTCATGCGGCGGTCGGGCTCAGGTACCTCATGGCCAACCTTGGCGATCTGCAGGGTGCTTCGCGGATCCTCGAGTTTGAGATCAAGCAGCGTGCGCTTGATATCGCGGGGGAAATCCTCGAGACGGGCGCGAGCATCGTGGGGTTGGGCGTGTACATCTGGAATGTCGCGCTGACCAGCGAAGTGGTGGAGATCATCAAAAGGGTGCGGCCTGAAACGGTGGTGATCCTCGGGGGACCCGAGGTGAGTTACGAGACGCTCGGGCAGCCGATCGTGCAGTGCGCCGATTACGTCATCACCGGGGAGGCGGATTTGAAGTTTGCGGAGGTTTGCCGCGCGGTTCTGGCGGGCGAGCGGCCCGCGCAGAAGGTGCTGCACGCGGAATTGCCGCCGCTCGCAGCGGTCCGCCTGCCCTATGGATTGTATTCGCGCGAGGATTTGCGGAACCGGGTGCTTTACGTGGAGGCTTCGCGGGGGTGCCCTTTCACGTGCGAGTTCTGTTTGTCGTCGCTGGATGTTCCGGTGCGTGGATTTGATCTCGCGGTGTTTCTTGCCGAGCTTGAGACGCTTCTTTCCCGGGGCGCCCGCGTGTTCAAATTTGTCGACCGTACGTTCAATCTGAGTCCGACCACCAGCCGCGCGATTCTGGAGTTCTTTCTCGAGCGCTGGGAGGACGGGATGTTCGTGCACTTTGAAATGGTGCCGGACCGAATGCCCGAGGCGCTTCTCGGGCTGCTGGCCCGGTTTCCCGCGGGGGGCGTTCAACTGGAGGTCGGCATCCAGACCTTTGACGAGGCGACGGCGAAGAACATCAGCCGCAGGCAGAACTACGAGAAGCTCGAGAAGAACCTGCGTTTTCTGCGGGCCCACACCGGCGTGCACATTCACGCCGACTTGATCGCGGGGTTGCCGGGGGAAACGATGGAGAGCTTTGGGCGCGGATTCGACAGGCTTGTCGCGCTCGCGCCGCAGGAAATCCAGGTGGGCATCCTCAAGAGGCTGCGCGGCACGCCGATTGTGCGGCATGACGCGGAGTGGCAAATGCAATACAGCCCCCATCCGCCGTATGAAATTTTGCAAAACAAAAACTTCAGTTTCGCTCAACTTCAAAGTCTGCGGAGGTTCGCAAAATTCTGGGATTTGACGGCCAACAGCGGTCGATTTACCGAAACGCTGCCGTGGGTTTGGCACGGCATGGCGTCTCCGTTCGCGGGATTCCTGGAATTCAGCGAGTGGCTGTCGCTGCGGCTGGGGCGCACCCATTCGATCGCTTTGGTGGCGCTCGCGGAACAGCTGTACAGGTTTGTCAAAGACGTGCGCGGCTGCGAGATCGCCGAGGTGCTCAGGGGCGATTGGTTTCGTGGCGGGATCAAGCGGGAGCGGTTGGCGTTTTTGGAGGATGCCGCTGTTCCCGCAACGGGCCCGGTGCAAGGCAGGGGTGCGGCCCGGCGGCAGCGACGGCACCTGGCGTGAGAGGCTGCCCAGCCAGCGGCGCCAGCGGGCGCATGCAGGGTGTTTCCCTCTTGCCTGACGGCTTGTGAACGGTGGAAGCTCATGTGCTCCGGACAAGGCGCTGCAAAATGGCAGCCGCCCCCTCCAACCCCGACAACTCGTTATTACCCGCGTCTATGAAGCTCCGTTCCCTCTCCGCCTTTCTCCTCACCTCGGCCTGCTTCCTCGCCGTAGGTCCCGCCGCACGCGCGGCGCAGACTGTTTTTGTGGAGGCAGAATCCTTTGACAGCCATGGAGGCTGGTCGCTGGACACATCGTTCACGCATGTTGTCGGGTCACCCTACCTGCTCGCGCACGGCTTGGGAAAACCCGTCAAGGACGCCGCGGGCAAGGTGCAGATATCGGAGGCGGGGGAATACCGCGTGTGGGTGCGCACCAAGGACTGGGTTGGTCCGTGGAAGGCGCCCGGGACGCCCGGCCGCTTTCAACTTGTGATCAACGGTACGCCGCTCGCCAAAGAGTTTGGTACGGTCGGCGCGGACTGGCACTGGCAGGCGGGCGGCTCGGTGAAACTCAAGAAGGGCGCGCAGGCGCTGGCCCTCCACGATCTCACCGGTTTCGACGGGCGCTGCGACGCGATTTTGCTGAGCAACGATCCTTCCTACTCGCCGCCGGAGGGACAGGCGCTCGCAGAGGCGCGCAACAAATGGCTCAACCCGGGCGGCGTGCCGGAGGATGCCGGCGAGTTCGATCTCGTGATCTGCGGCGGCGGATATGCGGGGGTCGGAGCGGCCATTTCCGCGGCGCGGCAGTCGCTCAAGGTGGCTTTGATCCAGGATCGGTTTGTGCTCGGCGGCAACGGAAGCAGCGAAATCGGCGTGTGGGCGCAGGGCGGCACGATGCGCGGCAAATATCCGCACATTGGAGAGATCGTCGAGGAATTCGCCGATCGCGCGCCTGACAGCCCCGGACGTCCCGAGGATTTCGTGGACGACAAAAAAGAGAAGGTTTGCCGCGCGGAAAAGACACTCAGTCTCTTTCTCGGACACTTCGTGCACAGCGCCAAGCTGGATGTCTCGGGGAAGATCGCATCGGTGCGGGCGCTTGATGTAAAAAGCGGCCGGGAGCGCGAATTTCGCGGAAAGCTTTTCGTGGATTGCACGGGTCACGGAACGGTGGGCGCGGCTGCGGGCGCGGCGTTCACGATGGAGGAAACGGGGCACATGGGCATGTCGAACATGTGGTTCTATCAAATGGACGACCAGCCGTCTGCGTGGCCGGCCACGCCGTGGGCGCTGCCTTTGACGATGGAGGATTTTCCGAAGGTCAAGGAGAGTAAATCGAAGATCAACGACAAGCCCTTCCTCAAAGCGGAATGGTTTTGGGAGTCGGGGTTCAACAAACATCCCATCAATGATCTGGAGCTGATTCGCGACTGGAACCTGCGCGCGGCTTTCGGTGCTTTCTCAGCGATCAAACAGGGCAGCACGGACGAGGAGAAAGCAAAGGCCGCCTTGAAGTGGGTGTCCCACGTGGGTGGACCGCGCGAGTCGCGTCTGCTCCAGGGCGACGTGGTCCTGACGCAGGACGATATTGTGGCGCAGAGGGATTTTCCGGACGGAATGGTGCCCACCACGTGGGACATCGACCTGCATTATCCGCGGGAACAGTACGCTGCGAAGTTCCCGGACAATCCGTTTATTTCACGCGCTGAATTTGGCAAGCATGTGGACCGCAAGAACGGCTACCCGGTGCCTTACCGGTGTTTTTACTCGAAGAACGTGCCCAACCTCTTTATGGCGGGACGGAACATCAGCGTGACGCATCAGGCGCTCGGCACGATCCGCGTGATGCGGACTTGCGGCATGATGGGCGAAGTCGTTGGGAAGGCCGCGTATGTCGCGGTGCTCCACAAAACGGATCCGCGCGGGGTGTACGAGCATCATCTTAACGAGCTCATCCAGCTCGTGAGCCAGCCCGGCGCGATGCGCCGCGACGGTCTCAATGGCGAGCTGCGCGTGGATCCCAGCATTCCCGATCCATCCACGCTCGCGGGAGGTTGGATGAACCGGGATCTGCCCCAGTTTGCGACGCATCTCCAGAAGATGATCGGCGAAGCCCCCATTCCCCTTCCCGGCATCGTGATCGATGATAAGAAGGCCAAAATGGTGGGCAAATGGGCTTCCAGTCACGGGCTGCTTCCGAATGTGGGTGGCAATTACCAGTATACGGCCGCCGGCAGCGACGCGGAGGCGCGCTTTGAGTTTAAGGTGCCGAACAGCGGCAAATACGAGGTCCGCGTGTATTGGGCGGGACACGAGAATCGCGCATCCAAAGCGCCCTGCAGCATCGAGCGTCCTGGCCAGGCGCCGGTGACCCTGCGCCTGAATCAGAAGGAAAGCACTCCGGACGGCGCGCATTCCCTTGGGGTTTTTGAATTCGCTGCGGACGCGTTGCATGCCGTCGTGTTGCGTGCCGCAGGTGCGGATGGCACGATTCACGCCGATGCGGTGCAAATTCTCCCAGCCAAATAAACACGGCGTTTTGACCGGGATAACGGGAACATTGGGAACAAAGCGTCCGTCCGGCTTGTGAACGCGATGCTGCCGGGCCTTTTGCGCGGACGCCTCGTGCAGGCGTGGCGTCTGCTGGCCTTGGCGTTGGCCGCTTGGCTGCTGCATGTGGCGGCGCCGGTTCCGAACAAAAACGCGTCCGCAGTCCCGGACGCGGTGAAGCTGGCGGATGCGCGCGCGTATTTCCCGAAGGCGCACCAACTGCGGGCCCTCGCGGACGGGCGTGTGGAAGTGCTGGATGACTCTCGAACGCCGCTTGGGCTCTTCGTTTTCACGGCGCCCCAAAGCGACTCCATCATCGGGTATGCCGGGCCCAGCAATCTCCTTTTGGCTGTGGGAAATGACGGCCGGATCCGCGGTGCGCGCGTCTTGCACAGCGAAGACACCCCCTCGCATGTCGCCGCGCTCAAGCGCTCCGGGACATTCTGGGGAAAGCTTTCAGGATGGTCTCCGGAACACGAACCTCCTCCGGCCGTTGATGGCGTGGCGGGCTCGACATTGACGGCGCTTGCGTGGGTTGAGGCCATTGCGCATCGCTTTACTGGGGGACGGGTTTCGCTGCGGTTTCCCGAGCCTGTCGCGATCGAGGAGGCGCGCGCATTTTTCACGGATGCAGCGGAGATGGTTGCGGAGGAAACGCGCAGGAGTTGGATGAAAGTGAGATCGGCCGAGGGCGCCGTGCTTGGCTACTTGGTGCGCACGTCCCCTGCCTCGGATGATCTCATCGGTTACCAGGGACCGACGGAATGTTTGCTGGCGGTTGCGGCGGACGAAAAAACCCTCCTCGGCGTGCGCATGCGCAAAACCTACGACACGCCAGATTACGCCGACCGCGTCCGCGGGGACGCGTATTACATGAAACTCCTGACCAAGTGGGACGCGGAGCAGTGGCGCACGTTGGATTTTCAAAAAGAAGGCATCGAGGGAGTCGCGGGCGCCACGATGACCAGTTATGCGGTTGCGGAAGGGATCCGCCAGACCTTTGCGCTTGATACGCGTGAGGACGCGGCCCAGGTGAAGCAGGGTTTCTGGCAGCGGCTGGATCGGTCGGACGCAGCCATGGCGGCGATTCTTGTCGGAGCGCTGGTGATGGCGTTTTCGCCGCTGCGCGGAAGCCGTGTGGCGCGCCTCATTTGGCGCGCGGCGGTGATTGGCGGGCTCGGTGTATGTCTCGGGCAGCTGTTGTCGCTCTCGCCGCTGGTGGGCTGGGCGCAGCACGGGATGCCGACTTTGCAGGCGGGCGGGTTCTTATTGCTGGTTGCGGTGGCGCTGCTGGTGCCCTGGGGGACGCGTCGGCAGGTTTATTGCCATCACGTGTGTCCGCACGGGGCGGCGCAGGAGCTGCTGGGCGGTTTTTCACGGCTGCATGTGCGGGTTCCAGACCGGCTGCACAAGGTGCTCCGGTTGGTTCCGTCGGCGACGCTGGCGGCTGTTTTTTTCGGTGCGTTGCTGGCTGGCGATTTGGAAGTGAGCAAAGTCGAGCCGTTCGACGCGTGGACGCTGGGTAAAGCGGCGCTGGTTCCCGCGGTCATCGCGGTGTTCGGCCTCTGCGCGAGTCTGTTTGTTCCCCAGGCGTATTGCCACTACGGGTGCCCCACCGGCGCATTGCTGCAATTCGTCCGGATGACCTCCGCGACGCAGGGGGCCGGGCGCAAGGATTACTGGGCGTTCGCGACGCTTCTCGCCGGGGGGCTTCTCGTTTTGCTGCGCCCGGTTCTCGATCCCGGCGGCGCGGCGGCGGGGTTCGCGGGCGCGCACGAGTCAGCAGTGCCGCGATTTGAGGCTTTCAGCGGCCCTGCCGCGAGCGAATACCGGGGCGCCGCGTTCGGCACCACGTGGTGCGTGAAAATCCGCGATGCCGGGTGGAATGCGGACGGGTTGCAGGCGCAGATTGCAGGGGAGGTTGATCGGATTGAATCCACGCTGTCGCATTGGAAGCCGAGTTCAGCGACAAGCCAGTTCAACGAAAGCAATACGGTGCTGGAAATGGACGTGGCCCCCGAGTTGGTGCGCTTGGTTTCGCTTGCTGCGCGCGTGAGTGAGCGCACCGACGGGATGTTCGACATCACCGTTGCTCCGCTGGTTTCGCTCTGGGGTCACGGGCCCGCCAGCGGGTCATCGCAGTCCGCGGTCGAAGCCGCCTCGGGCGTTCCCTCGGACGAGTCTGTTCGTGCGGCCCGCGAGGCCGTGGGCTACTCGAAGCTGGAAGCGGATGCAAAGCTGAACACGCTCAGGAAAAAGCATCCCGCGCTGACGCTGGATCTCGGCGCAGTGCTGCAGGGTTATGCGGTGGACCGGGTGTATGAGATGTTGGAACGCGCCGGTGCGAATGAGTTTTTGGTGGAAATAGGCGGGGAACTGCGCGCGCGCGGCGTGTGGTTGATCGGCGTCGAAAACCCCGCGCAACCGGGCAAGCTGCTGGGTACCGTGAAGCTTGCGGACCGGGCGCTGGCGACATCCGGCCACTACCGTGCACGGAAGATGCTCGAGGGGCGGCCGGCGACGCATTTGATTTCGCCTCGCACCGGACTTCCGATTGAAGCGGGCATTGAGCTGAGCGCCGTGATGGCTGAGAGTTGCGCGGAAGCGGACGCTTGGTCGACCGCGATGATTCTGCTTAGTCCGGAAGCGGCTGCGAGCACCGCCGGAAAGGAGGGGCTCAGGGTGCTGCTGCTCGACCGCCAGGCAGGCACGCTGCCGGGATCGAACATACCCGTGGAACGTCGCTGAGTGCTACCCTGTGGTGCGCAGGCCGCTCGCAATCGCGTTGATGGAGAGCAGCAGCTCCGGCAACAGCGCGTCGGCTTGCACCGCGCGTCCCGCCGCAAGATGGTCGCGCCAGTCCCGCAGCAATTGGATCTGCCGGTGATGCAGCACGCGGAGTGCCTCGCTTCGCAGCTCAAGCGTCTTGAGCATGCGGGGCCTTCGCCTGCCCAGGGACTGGCCCCGGAGTTGTTCGAGCATTTTGTGGGTGAGATCCCATTCCGCGCGTATCTGGGAAACGAAACGCGTGCGCAGTGCGGGATCTTCCACGAGGTTGGCGTAAGCTTCCATCAACTCCGGGTCCGCGCTTGCGAGCGAACTTTCGACATTGGTTAACACGTAGCGCCAAAACGGCCATGCGCGGAATTGCCCGCAAAGCAGCGAGAGATCATCAGACTCGAGCGAATGGAGGGCTGTGCCCATCCCGTACCAACCGGGCACGTAGAAGCGGGCTTGGCTCCAAGAAAAAACCCACGGGATCGCCCGGAGATCCGCGAAGCTTGGTTTTCCGGTACGCCGCGAGGGGCGCGATCCAATGCGGCTGTTTTCCAGCGCGTCGATCGGGGTCGCCTGACGGTAGAACGAGAGGAAGCCCTCCGCGTCGAGGAGCGAGCGGTATCCGACGCGGCTTGCCGCGGCGAGACGTTCCATGATGGGAGCGAACCGCGGGTCTTCGTTCGAGGCGCGCGCATGGCGGGCGGTGGTCTCGGTCACACCGGCCAGAAGAAGCTCGAGATTGTGCGTGGCGGTCGCGGGATTGGCGTACTTTTGAGCGATGGTTTCCCCCTGTTCCGTGAGCCGCATGTGGCCCGTTAGCGAGCCGTGCGGAAGCGCTTCAAGGAAACGGTGGGTGGGTCCCGCCCCGCGGCTGACGGTTCCGCCGCGGCCGTGGAAGAAACGCAATTCCACGCCGGAGTCGCGTCCAACCTGTGCGAGGCGGCCCTGGCTTTTCTGCAGCGCCCACTGGCTTGCGAGAATGCCGCCGTCCTTGTTGCTGTCGCTGTAGCCCACCATGACTTGCTGCAGCAGTTCGCCCGGTCGGCCCGATTGTTTCGCGTGGAACGCAAGGCTCGCGCGCGTGACGGGTTGTTCCAAGAACGCGCGCAACATGGTCGGCGCGCCCTCAAGGTCTTCGATCGTTTCAAACAACGGCACGACGGGCAGCAAGCAGACGATGCCTTCCGGATAAGCGCGCAGCAGGCCGGCCTCGCGGGCGAGCAGGTAAACCACCAGCAGATCCGAGAGACGCCGCGTCATGCTCACAATGAGCGCTCCGACGCCCCGTTCGCCGAATTTCCCGATGTGATCCGCAAGCACGCGGTAGCAGCCGAGCACCGCGTCTGCCTCAGGACCCGCTGAGGCCGAGGGATGCAGGAACGGACGCGGCGAACGGAGTTCTTTCTCGAGAAAACGAAGCCGTTCCATCTCCGACCAGTCCTCCCAGTCGTCGGCGGAAAGGCTGCTCGCACCGAGGAGTTGCGTGAGCGCTTTGGCGTGAAAAACGGAGTTCTGGCGGATGTCCAGCTGTGCGAGGTGAAACCCGAAGACCTCGATGCCGCGCCGTGTGGCGGACACATCGGAATCCACGAGACGCTTTGCGCCGACCCGCTCCAGCGAATGCGAAAGGACGTCCAGATCGGCGAGCAGCTCGTGCGGGTGCGCGTATTTTCCGGCGCCCTCGCTGAGTTGCGCAAGCCGCCCCGAGGTCTGCTCAAGCGGGAGGCGGGCGGCCATCAGTTCGACGCAGCGGCGCCAAGGTTCGTCTTTGTGCGAGACGGGAGGCACATTCGCGCCGAGCGCGGTTTCATGGCCTTCGATCGCGTCCAGCAGGAGCTGCGGGGGCGCCTGCATCCACGAGGTTAGCGAGAGCGATGTGGAGAGGTTTGTGAGAAGATTGTACGCGACGAGCAGGGCGTTGACCCGCAGGCGCTCGAGCGTTTCCGCGGTGACTTCCGCGGTGACTCCGGGATGTCCGTCCCTGTCGCCGCCGACCCATGTGCCGAAACGAATGCGTGGCAAAACGCCGGGCTCGCGCAGCAGTTCGACGTCGAAGCCCGCTTCAATCCACGCCTGCCTCAGCCTCTCGTCGAGCGCGGGAAGCACGGAGGGGAATACTTCGCGCAGGTAGTGCAGCACGTTGCGGCGCTCATCGGTGAGCGTCGGTTTTTCCAAAATGATCTCACCCGTTCTCCAGAGACGCTCCAGCACCGCTTTCACTTCTTTTCGCAGCACGCGTGACTGCGTGTTGGAGAGGTCCTGGCCGGTGGCGCGCTCCAGCAAACCGAACAGCACGCGGTGCTGGTCCAGAACCGAAAGGCGTTTTGCTTCGGTTGGATGTGCGGTCAGCACCGGCTCCACGCGGATGCGTTTCATGGCGGAAACAATCTCCTGCGCCGAGAAGCCCTGCTCAACGAGCTTGCCGATTTGATCCCCCCAGGTTCCGGGCTCCGCCCCGTGGCCGTATTCCCGCATGATCCGAGTCTGGCCGGACGCGTTTTCCTCGACCATGTTCAGGAGCTGGAACGCAACGGAAAGCGCAAGCTCAAGCCGGGGAGGCGTTTGTGTCTGCGCTTTGGCGGCCCCCCGCCAGGGGAGATGTCCCGCAAGCTCGCCAAGTTCCATTTCCTCAAGCACCTCGGCGAAACAATCCATCAGGTAGTTCAGGTCGCGCTCCATCCGCGCGAAGCCCAGTTGCACAAAATCGGGCTGGTCGACTTTCATCGAGAGCGCACTCTGCCCGTTGGCGTCTCCCGCGCAAAGAACGAAATGTCTGCGAGTGCCGAATTTTGCTGGGCCTGCGGGTTTGGCGCCATCGGGGCGCCGCGGGCGCCGCTAGTGCACAGCCATGCGCGCCGCGGCTTCGGGTGAAGTCGCGCAAAGCACTTCCACGGCGTTCCCGCCGCTGAGAGCCAGTCTGTTGCGGACGGTCGAAATCGCGAGCTCGGGTGTGTTGCAATCTTCGCTCAGATGCCCGAGCACGGCCCTTCGCAGGTTGCCGCCGACCATTTCAGCCAGCAGTTCCGCCGCCGCGGTATTTGAGAGGTGTCCGTGCCGCGACATGATGCGCTGTTTCACCGCCCACGGACGGCGCGTGTCGTTTTGCAGCATTTTTTCATCATGGTTCGTTTCGATCACGAGGGTGTGAACGGAGCGGACGCGTTCGGTCACCATGCGGGTGGCGAAACCCAGATCTGTGAGAAAACCAATTTCGCGCGCCGAGTGTCTCAGGACGTAGCCCACGGGCTCAGCGGCGTCATGCGGAATGGAAAAGCTGTGGATCTCGAGATCTCCGATGGGGAAAGCGGAACCCGTGGCAAAGATTTTCCAGGCGGCGTTCTTGACCGTCTTGGAGAGCGCTTCAGCCGTCAGGCGGTTGGCGTACAAGGGGGTTTTGAAGCGCTTGGACCAGACATCGAGTCCGCAGGAATGATCGGAATGTTCGTGCGTGAGGATGATGCCGTCGATTTGTTCCGGCGCGACGCCCACCTCGGCGAGACGCTGCGTGATGCGGCGCGTGCTGAACCCAGCGTCGATCAGGATCCGCGTGGTCGGCGTTTCCACGAGAGCACAGTTGCCGGAGCTGCCGCTGCCAAGAACCGTGAGGTGGAAGCTTGAGCCGGATTCCTCCGCTGCCATGGCTTCCATCAGGAAGCCTCCCCGGGTTTCGTCCCCGCGTTTTTGGCTTTCACCAGGTGTCCGTATTGACTCCCCCACTCCTCGGGAAGGCGCACAGGTCTGCCGGCGGGCATCTGGACCAGCGCCAGCATCTGCCGGGCGGAAACCATGATGGCGGAGTCGCTGATCCTGCGGACTTCAAATGCGCACCAGAACCGGGTCCGGTCCAGCGATTCGAGCCAGCCGTCGATCACCAGTTTGTCTCCGAGGCCCGCGGGTTTTCGGTAGTCGATCTCGGTGCGGGCGACTACCGGAAAGAGCTGTGATTTGGCCATTTCGACCAATCCCATGCCAAGCTGCTCCGCGAGCAGGGTGCGCGCAGTTTCAATAAACCGCAGGTAGGCGAGGTTGTGCACGACGGCCGCGCAGTCCGTGTCGAAGAACATCACCTGGACTTCGGTTTGGATCCGGGGTGTTTTTGGGTCGAATGGTTCGGGGAGCGCGGTCATTGGCGGGCGGGTGCGGACGGATGCGGACCGGACTTGTGAGGGATGGGAGGGCGGTGTTGCAGGGGCTGTAGAGGCTTCAAAGGCTCCAAGTGCGCTGAAGGGGCGAGAGAGGGAAAGCGGAGAAGGGTTGGAATTACTGGCGCTCGTATTCACCCTTCCCGACCCGCTTGTAGACTTTAAACCCCGCGCTTCGCGCGTCCGCCACGGACAGTGGTTTCAGAATTTTTGGTGTCGAAAAAGAACTGATGAGTTTGCGGACCGGCTTGCGGCAAAGCGGGCAGTTCTCCAAAGGCGGCGCGCTTACCGGACGCGTCAGTGAAAAGCCACCCTTGCAAATGCGGCAGTCCCCCGAACACGGTTCGTACTCGTACGTAGGCATGCCCGGAAGCCTAGCATGAACCTGAGCCGATGTAATGCTGCCATTGTTCCGGCAGCGGCGCTTTTTCGATGGCATCCGCGATGCGCCCTTCGGCTTCCGGCGCGAAAGTTGTGGAGGTGCCGTACACCATGATGGCGTCCGCGGAGCCCTCCACACGCAGGGCGTGCGCCACGCCTGCGGGAATCACAATCCCAGCATGTTGGGCTCCGCCGCTGTCGTCGCCTTCGAGAAAGAAGTGCATGACGCGGCGCTCAAGCCCGGCGCGCTCGTCGACCAGAATCATCTCAACGTTGCTTTGGATGAAAAACATGACGTCCCATTGCTCCAGCGCGTAGGGGCGTTCCGAAACCGGCGCCGGCGTCGGTCCGTACAGTTTTTGGAACCAGGCCTCGGGTGTTTGCCCTGCTGGAATGTGCGGCGGATGGATGTGAAAGCCTTTCGCTGTCCCGGCAAACATCCGCGCGGTGGCCCACTGGCGGGGCCAGAGGCCCAGTTGCCCGAGCACTCCCTGTCCTTCACGCGCGAACTCTCCGAAAAAACCGCGGTGCCGCTGCCGGAACACGCGGCGCGGGACAAACTCCACGCCGGGAATCCAACCGGGAGCGAGCACGGACCGTTCGGTGGACAAAATCTCGCCGACGCTGAGGCCGGCGCCGGAAAGACGTTCGAGTGGGCTTGCCGCGCTGTAGTCGCGCTGCGAAAGCGCGGCTCGGGCACCCGGGTTTAGTCCGATCCAAGAGTCCATAAGTCGATTCCGTTAATTGGGGTCCATCGTGCAGGAGGCTTTTCCGGTAGGAAAGAATCCTTTTCGGGCCGGAAAGCATCCCTTAACCGTTTCCCGCCCCCGCGGATGGAACGGGCGATTGGATAGCGCTGAGCTTCTCTGCCGCGCACAGACAGATGGCTTCTCCAACTGCTCCCGCCATCTCCTCTAAATCGGTTTCTGACACGCAAAAGGGGGGCATCAGTACGATCGTGTCGCGGATTGGACGGGTGAGCAGCCCGAATGCGCGAGCCGCCACGCAGATTCGGCTTCCCATGCGGAGCGCCGCATCGAAGGGGTGGCCGTCGGGTCTGCGCACCTCGACGCCCGCCATCAGGCCGCATTTGCGGATTTCATAAACCTCCCGGAGGGGCGCAAGTTGCCGCTCCAGCGCCGAGTGAAAAGCGGGAATGAGTGTCGACTGAAGCCGGGACAGGACTTTTTCTTCGCGGAAAACCGCCAGATTTTCCAGGGCGACCGCGCAGCCCAGGGCGTTGCCGCAGTAGGAATGGCCGTAGTACAGCGTGCGCTCCGGGCCCCCCGTGAATGCGTGGAAGATGGACTGCCTCGTAAGCGTCGCCGCAAGGGGCAGGTAACCGCCGGTGAGTCCCTTGGCGAGCGCCACAAAATCCGGCACCACACCTTCCTGTTCGCAGGCGAAAAGCGTGCCGGTCCGGCCGAATCCCGTGAGCACTTCGTCTGCAATCAAAAAAACGCCGTGAGCGTCGCACCAGGAGCGGACTCTTGCCAGAAGGCCTTCAGGCCAGACAAACATTTGGTTCGCCCCTTGCACGAGCGGCTCGATGACCACCGCGGCGATCTCCTGCGCGGACAATTTTTGGAGCGCTTCAAAATCCGCGACGCGCTGTACGGGAAACTGCCAGGCGGCGAAGCGGTCGTGAAAAAGCGGGATCCCGCCAAGTGCGGAGGCGCCCATGGTGTCGCCGTGATAAGCACCGTGAAAAGCAACAAAGCGCGAGCGCCGCGGTTCGCCCGAGAGCTGCCAGAATTGGGCCGCCATTTTGAGCGCCACCTCGATGGCGGTGGAACCGTTGTCTGAGAGAAACACGCGGTCGAGTGTTCCGGCGGGCCAGAGAGCGGCGAGTTCGGCACAGAGCCGAGAGGCGAGCGGGTTGGAGAAGCCGAGAAACGAAGTGTGCGAGACGCGGTCGGCTTGACGCTTGAGAGCAGCGTCCAGACGCGGATGCCGGTGACCGTGCAGATTGGTCCAGATCGACGAGTTGCCATCCAAAAACCAGCGTCCGTGTTCATCCTTCAACCGTGCGCCATCGCCCTCCACCAGCACGAGCGGCTCCTGCCCGTGCCAGTCGTTGGTTTGCGTGAAGGGGTGCCACGCATGCGCAAAGTCCGCCTCCGCGGCGGTGCCCGCGAAGGCAGAAAGTTCCTCGATCCGCGGAAATGGCGATGCCTTCGGAGGTGTCATCAAATGGATTTCCTGCGCGCGGGGGACGCTAGTTTTGGTCGAGCTTGAATTGGATCTTCACGTCGTAGGTCTCGCCCGGAAGGCCGTTGGGAAGCGGTGCGATCTGGGTCACTTTCTGTGCGGCATTCATCACGGACTCGTCCATGATCGGATTGCCGGAAGGAGTTGAAATTTCGCGGAAAATGATGGTGCCGTCCTTGCGGATTCGAATTTTCAGGACGGCGATGAAATCCTGGTTGGATCGCACGATGGAGGTGGGCTGTTCCCAGCGGCTGTAGAAGCGGTCGTGGATCATCTGGTGGTAGTTGCCGAGCTCCGAGGCGCTGGGGCCGCCGCCTGCCCGTCCAGATCCTGTGCCGTTGCCCACGCCTGTTCCGGAGCCTGTGCCCGAGCCGGAGGCTGAACCCGTTCCCTGGCCAGTGCCGGTTCCCGAACCCCCGCCGCCCATGGGTACGGCTTTCAACGGGACAACGGCCGGCGGACCATCGCCTCCCCCCGCGCCTGTTTTGGCGGGCTCCACTTTCAAGGGGACGACCGCCGCGGGCTTGGCCTCCGGTTTTTGGTCTGTTTTTGGCGCGGGTTTTTGGGCCGGTTTGACCTCCGGTTTGGTTTCCGGTTTTGGGGTGGTTTTGGGTTCTGGTTTGGCCGGAGGTTTTACCTCGGGTTTTGGCACAGGTTTCACTTCCGGCTTCGGCGTCGGTTTTGGGGCCGGCTTGGGCTCCGGTTTGGGAGCGGGCTTCGGCGTGGGTTTAACCTCCGGTTTGGGTGCGGGTTTCACTTCCGGCTTTGGTGGAGGTTTGACTTCCGGTTTGGGTGCAGGCTTGGGCTCCGGTTTCGGAGCTGGCTTTGGTTCGGGTTTCTTTTCGGGTTTGGTGGCGGGCAGCTTGATCTCGCTCGCAGGTTCGTCTTTGGGCTCGGGTGTTTCCGGTTTTGGCTCGGGCGGCTTCGGTTCCGGTTCCGGTTTGGGAGTAGGTTTGGGTTTGGGCGGCGGTTCGGCTTTTGGTTCCGGTTTTGGTTCAGGCTTCAGCTTTGGCGCTGGCACGTCCGGAAGCGTGTCGGACTCCGGGTCCGGGCGTGGCTGCGGTGCTGGGGATTCCGCGCCTCCGCCTGCGGCAGCGCCTCCGCCGCCGAGGCTGCCGCCGTCCAGCCATTGGATGTCTGCGAGTGGAGAGGCGCGATGGCGGCTGAAAAACCACATCGCCCCGAGCAGCACCAAGTGCAGGAGCGCGACGAGGAGGATGTTTCGCCGGAAAAAAGAATCGCCCATGTGTCTGACTCTCTGACTTCGAGTCCCCCGAGTCCCGCTACGGTGACTCCGTCACTTTTGCCAAACCGACCTTGGTGATCTTTGCGGCCTTCACTGCGTCCATGATCTCCATGACCCGTTGCACGGTGAGTTCTTTGTGGGACCGCACGATCACAGCGGCTTCGGGACGCGCTTCGTGGAGTTGCGCGAGACGCGCGGTGAGGTCGCCCAACGCAACCGACTCGGTGTTGAGGAGAATGCGGTCGTCGCGGAACAGCGAAAGATTGATCACACTGTTCGGATCCGTGGCTTGGCCGTCCTGCTTGCCTGTCGGCAGGATAAGATCCGTGCTGTTCTCCATGAGCGGGGTGGTGATCATGAAAATCAGCAGCAGAACGAACGCGAGATCCAGCAGCGGCGTCACGTTCAGTTCGTTCAACGTATGCATGCTGTGTTTGTCGGAAAAGCGGCGCATGGAAGGCGTTGGGTTGAGTGGTTGTTGAGCGGTTGGTCGGATGCGCGGGGAAAGCCTACGAATCGGAGCGGTGCGAAACGTAGCGGTGTTCGAAAGCGCTGGTGAGTTCGGCGGCGAAGTTATCCAAGCCGACGATCATTCCGCGTACGGTGGTGACGAGGTAGTTGTAGCCGAACATGGCGGGAATGGCGACAAGCAGCCCGGTCACCGTGGTGATCAACGCAGCGGACACGCCGGGAGCCATTGCAGCGAGGCTCGCGGAACCCGCTTTGGCGACGTCGGCAAACGTTTCCATCACGCCCCACACCGTTCCAAGCAGTCCGATGAAAGGCGCGCCGCTCACAGCCGTCGCAAGGATGATCATTTGCGACTCGAGCAGCAGCGCCGATTCACCCACGGCGCGTTCCATCGCCACGGCCACCACGCGCATCTGGGCCGGCGTGATCTTGCCGGCGCCCTCCAGGCGGCTTGCAAAGGTTTCGTCCACCTCGGTCGCCCCCAGGAGCTGGTACGCCAGTTCGTGGCATCCGGCGAGGTACACCGAAAATACCGGCGCGCCTTCGAAGCTCAGCCCGTCGCCGTAGACCCGCAGCGGGAACCGGTCCTGCCGGAAAAGTTCAAGGAACGCTTCCTTCTGACGGGACGCCACGCGGAGCGTGAGGAATTTGCTTAACATCACCGACCAGCTGAACACGGATCCCACGAAGAGGGCGCCGAGCACCAGTTTGCCCGGCAGGGTGGATTGTTCGAAAGCGAACACGAGTCCGCCATCGCTGTTGGCCAAAAGAATTTGAGAAAAAAGCGTTGCCGCCATGGGGTGTAAGTTCGTTAGTGCAGGAGCCTCGATTCCGCAAAAGAATCTTTCAGGCGAGAATCTTCAATGCGAGAGACCCTCACCATGCTAAAGCAAATCAACCTCACCATCCACTTAATAGCAAACTTGCGCGGCATTCTAGCGTGGTGTTCGCGGAAGTGCGGATCGGTGAAAAGCGCTGTCCAAAGCGCGGTCCAAGTAGACGGGCCGGTGGCCGGTGAGCTTGGAAGTTTCGGCAATGCCGGCGACCACGGAAGTCTCAGCGCGCTGCGGGAGAAAAGCGTTTTAGCACAGTGCGCCGCAGCCGCTGCATGCGTCGTGGCGCTGGCCGCGGGATTTACGCGAACAGCGGTTGCCGCATCCCCGGAACAAGACGCGGAGGCCGCGCTGATGCCCTTTTTCGATGTCCTCGCTTCGCCCCCGGCGGGCAAGGCTCGCTCTTTCCGCATTCAAGGGCGCGTCGAGTCGCTCGGCCCGATTTCATTCGCGAAGCCGCAGGGCGCTTCGCCCGATGCGGGCTCCGCCCCAGACGCCGCGAAATCCTTGCCCGCATTCGAATTCGCGCTCCAGGCTCCGGATCGGCTCCGGCTGAGCGTGCCTGTGGGGGAAACCACCATCGTCAGCTGCCGCAACCAGCAGCAAATCTGGGCCGCGCCCGGCGCCCAAGTCCGCCCTTTGCTGGACGCGCTGAAACTCGCGGGACCCCGCCCGGGGCCCAAGGAGCGGGCGGTGCTCCAGCCGATGCAGATTCCGTTTTCCGGAAAGCACCTGGCGGTGTTGCCGATCCTTTTGGAGGTGCAAAGCCGCGGACAGATGCCGCTGGACGGCGAAAATTCGCGGGTGCTGGACATCCGGATCCAACCGGAGATAGCGCGGATGCTTCCTGCGAACGTCAAGGCGTGGGCGATGCGGCTTTGGCTCAACGCGCAGGGCCGGCCCGCGCGCGTCGGCTTGCAGGGCCCGGATGGAAACGCGGTTGTCCGGGTGGAACACATCGAGTTCGCGCCCCAGCTTCCGGACCACTTGTGGGAGCCGCCTGCGGACGCGGTCACTTTGACGCCCGCAGAATTCGAGGACATCACACACAACCTTTCCAAGGCGGTGCGGAAGTAAAAGCGGTCCGCGCCTGACGGCCGAGCCGGCGGCTGCCATCGGATGATGATGAACGTCGCAAGGGCGCGGGAGGCCGCCTTGCCTGCAGTGGCTCGTTCCGGTCAGGGGGCGGGCGGGCCAAGGCTGCAGCCGGTACGGCCGGAGATCCATTCTTCGACAGCGCATCCTGCCAGCAGATGTTTCTGGAGAATCACCTCAAACTTTTCGGCCGTGACGCCGCCGTACCAAACGCCCTCCGGGTAAACCACCAGCCAGGGGCCTCCTGAGCAGACCCGTAAACACGCGGCTTTGGTGCGCATGGCTGGCACGGATGTCTCTTTCATGCGCCGTTTCATCAGTTCCCAGAGCGCTTCGCCTTCAGCCGTCGCGCAGCACTCCGGCCCGATGCAAACAAAGGCATGCCTCCTCGCGGAGGCGACCCCCGCCCGCGATAAAAGGCCCGGTTGGCCCGGTTCTTTTTCCGGAGAACTTGCTTCGTCCATGATTAAAACATCGGAGAGTCCGGACTTTGAGACAAGCCTCGGAAGCCTTATCGTGGCGCCACTGCCCTATGACCCCCCTTGCTTTCTCCGCGCGCTTTGCGGCTGCCCTGTTGTTGACGCTCGTTCTCCACAAAAAAAGCGCAGCGGCTGACTGGCCCGAATTTCTCGGACCGACGCGCGACAATGTGTCGCAAGAAAAAGGACTTAGGCAGACGCTTTCGCCTGACGGCGCGCCTGTGATTTGGAAACGCGAAATCGGCACCGGCTACAGCGCGCCGAGCATCAAGGGACAGACACTGGTGCTGCATCACCGTCTCGGAAATGAGGAGATCGTTGAGGCGTGTGATGCGGCGACGGGAAAAACCATATGGAGGCAGGCGTATCCCACGCGGTTCATCGATCCGTTCGGATACAACAACGGGCCGCGCTGCTCTCCGTTGTTAACGTCCCGGTATTGCATCACATTTGGCGCGGAGGGCCTGCTGCTTTGTTTGAAGTTGAGCGATGGAGCGGAGATTTGGCGCCGGAACACCAGCGCCGACTTCACAGTGCCCGAGGCGTTCTTCGGCGTGGGCAGCAGTCCGGTGCTGGAGGGCGACAAGCTGATCGTCATCGTGGGCGGACAGCCGAACTCGGCGGTGGTTGCCTTTGACGTGCACACGGGCAAAACGCTTTGGGAAAACGGCGGCGAAAAAACCTGGTCGGGCGAGCCCATGATCGGCTGGCCCGGCGAGCGGCTTATTCAGTGGAATCCCGCGGATCCGGCTTTCCAAAAACAGGCGAGTTATTGCACGCCGGTACTCGCGACGATTCACGGCAAAAGGCACGCGTTGTGTGTGACGCGGCAGGGGTTGCTTTCGCTGGATCCTGAAACTGGGGCGCGAAACTTCGCCTACTGGTTCCGCGCGCGGCAGGATTCCTCCGTCAATGCCATGACGCCGGTGGTGGACGGCGATTGCGTGTTGATTTCTTCGGCTTATTTCCGGAACGGATCGGTGTTGCTGAAGGTGCGCCCCGACGGCAAATCGGTCGAGGAAATCTGGCGCGGCATCCAGTTGGAGATGCATTGGAGCCGGCCCGTTTTGAATGACGGGAAGTTGTATGCGTTCAGCGGAAGAAACGAGCCGGAGGCCCAACTGCGCTGCGTGGGCTGGGCGGATGGCCGGATTTACTGGGACCGTTACGAGGGCTGGCCGAACGCGGGGCATTCCAAGCTGCGTCCCGGGGAGCAGGCTCCCGAGTTTTATGGACGAGGGTCGTTTATTCTTGCCGACGGCAAGCTGGTGGCGCTGGGGGAGTGCGGCCGGCTGGGGTTGTTCGAGCTTTCGTCCGAAAAGCTGGTGGAGGTCGGCCACTGGCAGGTGCCCGGGCTGCAGTACCCGTGCTGGGCGGGTCCTGTGCTGGCCCATAAGCGGCTCTATCTGAGGGACGAAAGCCTGCTGGTTTGTCTGGATTGGGCGGGGAGATAATCCCGGGGCTTCCCGGTTCCGGGAGTGCGCGGTCCGATGGTGAATAAAATGAAGCGAAGATGCAGTTTTTCGTAACCTTTCGGCCCGAATGGCGTTATCAACAGGCGCGCCGTCTGTTGCTTCATTGGGAAACAGCAGGCAGCGCCTCGGTGAAAACAGCAAACCAAACCAATCATGAAAACCCTAACTTCCCTCCTGAGCGTTCTCGCTCTTTCCGCCTCGGTTTCCATCGCCGCAGACGACGCGAAACCTGAAAAGCCAAGACCGACCCCCGAAGAAATGTTCAAGAGATTGGACAAGGACAAGGACGGCAAACTCACCATCGACGAATATCGCGGCAAAAAAGAAGCCAGCGAAGTCGAAGCTAAATTCAAATCGCTCGACAAGGACAGCGACGGCAAGCTGAGCTCCGAAGAGTTCGCAGCTGGCGCGGCGAAAGCGCCAAAAAAATAAGCTCGTTGAACCAGATTTAACGCTTCTTTAAAAGCGCCGGCGCCCATGTTTAACCGGGCGCCGGCGTTTTTTACGTCTCCCAGATACCTCCCAAACTATGCGCTCACGAATTCTCTCCACAGTGCTGCTTGCTTGTCTGCCCCTGAAAGTGACGGCCGCCTTTCAACCACAGGAGGCGGACAAGGTTTTTCAAACTTCAGGGATCAAGGGAGGCATCGTCCTGCAGATCGGCTTGGACGATCCGCAGTGGACCGCTGCGTTGAAGCACAATGATTCGTTTCAAGTGCAGGGTGTCGACACCGATGCCGCCAAGGTCGCGGCGGTGCGCGCCGCCCTCGATGCCGCCGGCAAGAACGGAGCGATTGCGGTGGATCAGTTCAACGGCACGCGGCTTCCCTACATCGATAATCTGGTCAATCTCGTCGTGTCCGAAGACCTCAAAGCCACGCCGATGAGTGAAGTGCTGCGCGTGCTTGTGCCGAACGGTGTGGCGCTCGTGAAGAAGGACGGCGCCTGGGTGAAGACGGTCAAAACCAAGGACGCCAAGTTTGACGACTGGACGCACTATTATTACGACGCGAAAGGCAACGCGGTTTCCAAAGACGAGCATGTCGGTCCGCCGGAACGGCTGCAGTGGGTTGGCGGGCCGCGGTGGTCGCGGCATCACGACCGCATGTCGAGTGTTTCCGCGCAGGTCTCCAGCAACGGGCGCCTGTTCTACATCATGGATGAGGGGTCCCGTATCTCGATTCTTCTGCCTTCAAAATGGATGCTCATCGCACGTGACGCGTTCAATGGCACGGTGCTTTGGAAAAAACCCATCAGCAGTTGGTCGGACCATATGTGGCCTTTGAAAACCGGCCCGACCCAGTTGACCCGGCGCCTCGTGGCTGACGGCGATCGCATTTTTGTCGCAAGCGAACTGGAAGGGCCTGTGACGTGTTTGGACGGCGCGACCGGCAACGTCATCCGTGAATACCCCGAGACAAAGGGCACCGAGGAAATCCTGCATGTGAACGGCGTGCTTTATCTTTTGGTGAACCCGAACAAGTGGGCGCTTAAAGACTACGCACCCAAACAGCAGAACGATCAGGGGCGCGTGGCGAACGAGTTTGAATGGGACAAGGCGCCGCGGCAGTTGATGGCCGTCGATGCAAACTCGGGAAAAACGCTTTGGAAGAAGGAAGCCGTTTGCGCGCCGATCACACTCGGTGCGGATGGAAAGGTCGTCGTGTATTTCAACGGTGAACAGGTGGTTTCCCTGCATGCGGCCTCCGGATCGGAAAACTGGAAGAGTGCGCCGCAGGGCAAGCGGAAGTTGATCGAATACAACTTTGGCCCGCGCGTGTTGTTGTACAAGGATCTCGTTCTTTACGCAGGTGGAGATGGGATCGAGCGCGCGCTGGATCTCAAGACTGGCGAGCAGAAATGGCAGGGTTCCCATGAGAAGTCGGGATATCGTTCGCCCGAGGATCTCATCGTTGCGAACGGCTTGGTTTGGAATGCTGGCACGACTCAGGGGGGGCAGACCGGCGAGTTCACAGGCCGCAATCCGGACACCGGCGAAGTGGTGAAAAAATTCGCGCCCGACGTGCCGCCGGGAACCTACTGGTTCCACCACCGTTGCTACCTGGCGAAAGCCACAGAGAAGTACATCATTCCTTCGCGAACCGGCATTGAATACGTCGACCTCGACAAGCAGCACTGGGATCTCAACCACTGGGTGCGCGGCGCTTGTTTGTACGGGGTGATGCCGGCCAACGGCCTCACCTACGCCGGTCCCCACAACTGCGCTTGTTATCCCGAGGCGAAGCTCGACGGCATGAACGCGCTTGCGGCGGGTTCGTATTCCCCGCATCCGGAGCCTGCGCCGGACGATCAGCGCCTGCAGAAGGGCTCCGCGTGGGGGCAATCCCTTGACGAAAAAGACGCGGATGCAAAGGACTGGCCCACGTACCGCCACGATGCCGCTCGGAGCGGATCCAGCGACCAGCCGTTGGTTGAGGATTTGGGTCTCGCGTGGGAACTCGATCTGCCCGGGGCGCTGTCAGCGATTTCAGTCGCGGACGGGAAAGTGTTCGTTTCGCAGATTGACGCGCACACGCTGCACGCGCTCGACCATGCGACGGGTAAGAAGCTCTGGCATTTTGTCGCCGGCGCCCGCATTGATTCGCCGCCCACCTACTGGAAGGGGCGCGTGTTTTTCGGCGGAAAAGACGGCTGGGTCTATTGTCTGCGAGCCTCGGACGGCGCGCTGGTGTGGCGTTTCCAAGCCGCCCCGAGCGACCGGCGCCACGCGGCGTGGGAGCAGGTGGAGAGCGTATGGCCCGTGCATGGAAGCGTGCTTGTGGAGAACGATACGGTGAACGCAGTGGCGGGCCGTTCCGTGTTCCTCGACGGCGGCCTCCGCTTTGTGCGACTCGATGCGCGCACCGGCAGGAAGCTCGCGGAGACCGTCTTTAACGACAAGGACCCGGAGACTGGAGAGGACTTTCAAAACCGCCACAAGACGCTTCAGATGCCCGTGGGGTTGAACGACATTTTGTCGAGCGATGGAAAGCACATGTATCTCAGGTCGCAAAAAATTGCCGCCGATGGAAACCGCGTGGATATCGGGCCGGTGAGCGGAAATTTCACCGAACAGGGCGGTGCGCAGCAGGGCGAGGGACGGCACCTTTTCGCGCCGATGGGGTTCCTCGACGATTCGTGGTTCCACCGGAGCTACTGGGTTTACGGCAAGAATTTCGCCGGCGGTCACGGCGGTTATTTTCAAGCGGGAAAGTACACGCCCGAGGGCCGGATTCTGGTGCACGACAAAGACAATGTGTACGGGTTCGCGCGTGAGTCGAAATACTACAAGTGGACGACCACGATGGAGCACCAGTTGTTTTCGGCGTCGAAAGAAGCGCCTGTCCCCACTCCGGCCGCAGCGGGTGAAGCCGGCGGGAAAGGCGAGCAGGGCGGTGCGCCGAATGTGAAGTTCGACTCGGACAAACTCGACATCGCAAACACGCCGTTGACGGTGGAAATGTGGATTCTTCCCGATGGACGTGATGGAACCATTGCGCAGCACGGCGGCGGACGGATGGGTTACAGCATGGCGCTACATGACGGGCGGCCTGGGTTCTCCGTGCGTTCCTCGGGCGCTCCGGTGACCGCTGAAGCGCAGCGTCCGCTGGACCAAGGCTGGCACCACCTCGCGGGGGTCCTCACCGAGGCCAAGGTGCTGCGTCTTTTCGTGGACGGACAGCTCGCCGCCGAGACCAAGGTGGCCGAGTTCATTCCGGGCAAACCCGTCAATGGACTGGTCCTCGGAATCACGCCTGCTTCCGCTGTGACGAATTTCGGGAAAGGTGCGCCCTACACCGGGATGCTGGACCAGTTCGCCGTGTTCAAGCGCGCGTTGGGCGAGGAGGAAATTTTCGCGCATGCGCAGACGGGAAACATCAAGCCCGCCAAGGGGGCGATCCTGGTGGCGAGCTTCGACAACGGCAACGCCCGCGATGAATCCGGCAACGGCGCAAACGGCGTGTTGAGCGGCGTGGACACCGGCAAGGGCAAGGTGGCCGCCGCGCTTTGGTTCCGCAAGCCGGGCGCGCCTGCCAAAGGCGCTGCTGCTCTGGCTGCCTCGCAGCCGCAAGCCAAGGAAGGCAAAGCCAAGGGGAAGGCCGAAAAGCCTGAAAAAGGGCCGAAAGAATCCTTCGTGCAGCACAATTGGGCGCATCCCGTTCCGATTTTCCTGCGTGCGATGGCGATGGGCGGCAGCACAGTATTCGTGTCCGGTCCGCCCGACATGATCGACGAGGAATACGCTTTTGAGCGGATGTCGCAGAAGGACCCCGCGATTTACGAACAGCTCAAGGAGCAGGATGAAGCGCTCGACGGCAAGCGCGGCGCCAGCCTGTGGGCGGTTTCCACCAAGGACGGTAAAATGGGCAGCGAACTCAAGCTCAAGAGCCCGCCCGTCTGGGACGGAATGGCGGTCGCTCAGGGCCGCCTGTTTGTTGCAACGGTTGACGGAAAGGTGCTTTGCTTCGGCAAAAACGCCGCCCGCTAGCACGGAGCAACGCAAGTCCGCAACACTCTCCACCCGCACCACCTCAACATGCGCCATCAATGCACCGTTCTCGCTGCTTTGATGGCGCTGTTGCAGGGGATGGACGCCTGCACCGTTCCAGTCTTCCGCTATGCGCTCGACCACTGGGTGCCGGATTCGTTCGCCTTTGAGGTGTCTCCCGCCTCGGCCAATGCCGAACATGTCGCTCATTTCGCGCGCAACTTGGGAAGCGCCTCCGGGCTCAACGTGGAAGTCTCCCGGCTGCCGGATGACACGCTGGGCGCTGCGCGGCTGATGCGGCCCGCGATGGGCGGAAATCCGCCGACCGTGATCTGGAGCGGTGCGCCCGACCCGCAGGCGATTGCAGCGCTGATGGACTCGCCTGCCCGGCAGGAGCTCGTCAAACGCCTGCTTGCGGGCGACTCGTCGGTGTTCGTGGTCGTCGAATCGGCCGACAAGCAGTCCAACGACGCGGCCCTCGGAGTGCTGGAAAAAAGAATCCGCTATCTCGAGCAGGTGATCAGGCTCCCGCTGATTGATCCAAACGATCCCTCGAGCAAGCTCGGGCCGGGACCCGCACTCGCGCTGAAGTATTCCGTCCTGCGTATCAACCCTTCGCTCTCCACCGAGGCGCCGCTGCTGGCGATGCTCGCAGGGCCGCATTCGGCATTGGAAAAAACCAAGGAGCCGTGGATCGCGGTCGTGTTCGGACGCGGCAGGGTGCTCGGGGCGTGGCGCGCGGCGGACTTTCAGGACGATGAAATCGAGGAAGTCTGCCTTTTCCTTGCCGGCGCGTGTTCCTGCCAAGTCAAGCGCCAGAACCCCGGTTGGGATTTGCTGCTCAAATGCGACTGGGAGGAAAGGCTCCAGGCGATGGGTCTGCCGCCTGATCCGAACGTCTCTCCGGCCGATGCCGCTGCTGCTGCGCAGGAGAGCGCCGCCCGGCCCGAAACCGTCAGGTTCCGGGGAAATGCAAGCGCGGCCGAGCCTTCGAGAGCGAATGCGCCACCCGAGGACGTCCCCTTTCCCCCGTTCGGTATTCCGATCATATTTTTGTGTCTCGTCGGTGCCGGATGGAGGACATTCAAGGCGTCATGAAGCGCGCCGGTTTCCTTGCTCGGTTTTTGTTTGCGGGTGTTTGCGTCGTGCTGGCTGTTGGCCACAGCGGATGCGACAGATCGGAGGTGCCGGAGCTTGGCGCGCCGCAGCCCGCGCTGGTCGTGTATTGCGCCGCAGGATTGAAAAACCCGGTTGAAGCGGCTGCGAAAGCTTATGAGCGGGAAGCGAAGGTTACCGTTCAGTTGCAGTACGGCGGAACCGGAACGTTGCTGAGTCAGATTCGCGTGGCGGGGAAGGGCGACCTGTTCATCGCGGCCGACGACGGGGCCGTCGCAGATGCGCGCAGGATGGCGCTTGTGCGTGAGGCGCTGCCTGTGGCGATTCAAACGCCGGTGATCGCCGTGCGCGCGGGCAATCCCAAAAACATACGTTCGTTTGCCGATCTGCTTCGCGAGGACGTCAAGTTTGCATTGGCCAATCCGGAAAGCGCGAGCATTGGCAAATCGGTTCAGGTGGCGGCTGGGGAAAATTGGGCGAAGTTTTCGGCGAAGGTCGCCGTGATGAAGCCGACCGTGACGGAAATCGCGGCGGACCTCACGCTGGGCTCGGTGGACGCCGCGGTTTTATGGGACTCGCTGGTCGCGCAATTCAAGGACACCGAGGCCGTGCATGTTCCGGAGTTGGATGCGCGTTCCGAACGGGCATCCGCGGCGATCCTCACCGCAGGCACGCAGGCGCCGGCAGCTCTCGCGTTTGCGCGTTACCTTTCGGCGCCCGACAAGGGCGGTCAGCATTTCAGCGCGTTCGGCGTGCGCCCTGCAGGCGGCGATCCGTGGAGCACGAAGCCCGAACTGATCATGTACAGCGGCGGCGTGAACCGCCCCGCCATCGAGCCGCTCCTGCGCCAGTTTGCGGACCGCGAGGGCGTCGACCTCACCACCGTGTTCAACGGTTGCGGCATTCTTTGCGCCACTATGAAAACGATGGGCGACAGCAACAGCCCTCGTTTTCCGGACGTTTATTACGCCTGCGATTTGTGTTTTGTGCCGCCCGTTGCCGAGCATTTTCCAGAGGCTGTGTTGCTCACGGAAACCGACATCGGGATGGTCGTGCCGGCAGGCAATCCGAAGAAGATCGTCACCCTCTCGGATCTCGCCCAAAATGGTTTGCGCGTCGGATTGTGTAACGCCGAGCAAAGCACCCTGGGGTTCATGACGCGCGGCATGCTGAAGTCCGCGGGGCTGCAGGAGTCCATTCAAAAGAACGTCGTCGTGGAGGTCCCGACGGCGGATTTCCTCGTCAATCAAATGCGCGCCGGCGGATTGGATGCGGCGATCGTGTATCGGGTGAATACCCTGGCCGGAAGCGAGCATCTTGAGTTCATCAAAATCCGGCATGAAGGAGCGCGTGCCATCCAGCCTTTTGCGGTGCGCGCGGATTCCATCCACAAGCAGCTTGGACTCCGGTTGCTCGATTTCCTGAAGGCCAACCGGGAAGTCTTTGAAAAAGCCGGCTTCCAATGGCGCGGGGAGGAGAAATCGATTCGAAGCGACAGCATTGAAGTGCCGCCGTGGCTGAAACAGAAGTGATGCCCCCCGCATGAATTCTCGTTTCCGGCAACTGAGGGGCGCGCGTTGGTTTTGGGGATTACTCGCCGGGATCACCGGCCTGTATCTCCTGTTCATTCTCGCGATGCTCGCGGCGACGGCCGTGTACAGCGCGCCCGCTGATTTGTGGAAGGCTCTTCAATCGCGCGAAATCCAGCATTCGATCTGGTTGAGCCTGTGCACCTGCACTTGCACGGCTTTTTTGTCGCTGCTGATCGCCATCCCGTCCGGTTACCTGCTCTCGCGGACTACGTTTCCGGGTAAAGCTTTGGTGCAGGCGGCGCTGGACATTCCAATCGTGCTGCCGCCGATGGTCATGGGACTGGCGTTGCTCATCCTTTTTCAGACGGGATTCGGGCGCATGGTGGAGAAGGCCGTGGCGCTCACGTACACCGTGAACGGCGTGGTGCTCGCGCAGCTTGTGATCGGCGCGGCTTTTGCGATCCGCACGATGCATGGCACGTTTGACCACCTTTCGGCGCGGCCGGAGGACGTCGCGATGACGCTCGGTTGTTCGCGTGCGCGCGCGGTGTGGCTCGTCACGCTTCCTGCAGCCAGGCGCGGGGTTTTCGCGGCGGGGACGGTGGCATGGGCGAGGAGCATGGGCGAGTTCGGGCCGATCCTTGTGTTCGCGGGGGCGACCCGAATGAAAACGGAGGTTCTCCCGACGACCGTTTGGCTGGAACTGAGCGTCGGCAATCTCGAAGCGGCCGTGGCCGTGAGTTTGCTAATGGTCGTGTTTGCGATGATGATTCTCGTCGCTGTGCGCCGCGTCGGGGAGCGTGTTTAGGCGAATTGGTCGACCCTGCGGAAGCGCACGAACCGGATTCTTGAACGCATGATTCGATTTCAAAACATCAGCTGGTCCGCGGGCACTTTTGCGCTTTCCGGTGTTTCTTTCGCCGTGCCGCAGGGTTCCTACGCGGTGTTGATGGGCCGTTCCGGAAGTGGAAAGACAAGTCTGCTCGAGCTCTTGTGCGGGCTGCGCTTTCCTTCCTCGGGCGCGATCTGGCTTGGTGATCGTGAAATCACCGGCCTCACACCGCGCGAGCGCGGCATCGGCTACGTGCCGCAGGACGGGGCGCTTTTCCCCACGATGACGGTCCGCCAGAACGTCGGCTTTGCGCCGCGGATCCGCGGGGAATCGGGACCGAGTGCCAGTGCCGCGGTGGAGGCGCTCGCGGAGCAGCTTGGAATTGCGGGTGTGTTGGAGCGGAAACCGCAGCATCTTTCGGGGGGTGAGCGGCAGCGGGTGGCCCTTGCGCGTGCGCTGGCAGCGAAGCCTTCCGTGCTGGTGTTGGACGAGCCGCTCAGTGCGCTTGACGAGGAGCTGCGCGAGGACCTCGCGCGTCTTTTGAAGCAGATACAGCGCGACCTCAAGCTTACCACGCTCCATGTCACGCATCACAGACAGGAGGCCGCCCAGCTGGCGGATCATGTTCTGCGGCTCGAAAATGGATCCGTTACATGCGATCCTGTTCAGCAATCGAACGGACGAAACGGATGAGATCCCCGGAGCTCACAGACGAAGAACGCGCCGTGTACGAGTGGCAGATGCTGCTTCCGAACTTCGGTGACACGGCTCAGCGCGCGCTCAAGGCCGCGTCGGTGCTCATTTCGCGCGTGGGCGGCGTGGGAGGCGCGGTGGCTCTGCAGCTTGCCGCGGCGGGGGTAGGGCGGCTGGTGCTCGCGCACGCCGGTGATTTGAAACCGAGCGATTTGAACCGGCAGCTTTTACAGCGGCATGCGCGTATCGGGCTGCCCCGGATGGATTCGATTGTGGAACAATTGAAAGCGTTGAACCCGCGGCTGGAAGTGGTGGCGGTGCGGGAAAATATCTCCGCAGACAATGCTTCCGATCTTGTGCGGCACGCAGATGTGGTCGTGGATGCGGCGCCGCTTTTTGCGGAGCGTTTCGCTCTGAACAACGCCGCGGTGCAACAGCGCAAGCCGATGGTCGAATCCGCGATGTACGCGCTGGAAGCGCAGCTCACCACCATCCTTCCCGGCACCACGCCGTGCCTGCGGTGTTTCGTACGCGAGGCGCCTGCGCACTGGACCCGCAAGTTTCCCGTGCTCGGTGCGGTCTCCGGAACCGTGGGCTGCATGGCTGCCGCCGAAGTGGTCAAGCTGCTGACCGGCGTTGGCGAAACGCTTGCGGGCGTGTTGTTGTCGATGGATCTGGGCACGATGGAATTCCGGCGTCTTAAAATCGCGCGTGCGGCGGATTGTCCGGAGTGCGCCGGGCTGGCAACTTTTTCAGAGGCGGCTGCGGATGAGTGAGCCGGAGAAAATAAAGGCAGCTGCGTTTCGCGCGGTGACCGCTTTCGCGTTATGGGCTGCGCTGATACCGGTCGGCGTGCACCGGGCGTTTGGTGCGACGGCGGAAGCGATCGATGAGGCTGCGAAAAAAGGGGTGGCGTTCCTGCTCGGGGAACAGGATGAGCGCGGAGCGATCCGGGAGCATGGATCGTACGACACGGCCACAACCGCGCTCTCGTGCCTGGCGATGGCCGCCGTAGGACATTTGCCGTCCGATCTCACCCCGGAGGGCGTCGGGATGCGCAAGGCGATGGATTTTCTGCTGAGGCCCGAACGCCAGGACAACGACGGGTATTTTGGAGCAAAGGACAATTCGCGAATGTACGGGCACGGGATCACCACGCTCTTTCTCGCAGAGATGCTCGGCATGGGAGCGGACGCGAAGCAGGACGCTGCTCTGCGGGCTGCTTGCACGCGTGCGATTTCGCTGATCTTGCGGGCGCAATCTGTCACGAAGAGCGAGGGGCACAGGGGCGGCTGGCGGTACACGCCGCTAGCGACCGACGCGGATTTGTCCGTGAGCATCTGGCAGTTGATGGCGCTTCGGTCGGCGAAAAACGCGGGGCTGGATGTCCCGAAGGCCTCGATAGACGACGCGGTCGCCTATATCCGGCGCTGCTTCAAGGGTGGGACGAAGGGAACCGCAGCCGTGGGATTCGGATACACGTATACCACGGCCCCGGTGTGGTCGACCGCAACCGAGGGACTGCTCGCGATGCAGGTGTGCGGACACTACGAGGCGCCGGAAGTCATCGCGACGGCAGACTGGCTCATGAAGAACCCGCCGAAAGTGAAGGGCAACAGTTGGTTTTATTACGGCACTTATTACTACGCGCAGGGTATGTATCAGCGCGGCGAAGCGTACGCTGCGGAGGCCGCGGAGCGCGTCGCCGAGGTGCTTTTGCCGATGCAGGAAGCGGACGGATCCTGGAAGCCGGGCGCCGGGTCCGAGAGCAACCGGATCTACCGCACCGCGCTGGCGATGCTGAGCCTCAGCGTGAAGTACCACTTTTTACCGATCTACCAGCGTTGACGAAAACGGCGGCCGTGCAAATACCGGAGCCCGACCGGAGCCGTCTATGAGGCTGTTTCCGGCGCGCAGGCGCAGAATAGATTCCGGTCGCCCCAGACGTTGTCGATGCGTGACACGGCGGGCCAGAACTTGTGTTCACGCACCCACGGCGCCGGGAAAGCGGCCTGTTCGCGGGTGTACGGACGGTTCCAGTGGTCTGATGCGATGACCAAAGCCGTGTGCGGGGCGTGCTTGAGGAGATTGTTTGTAGGGTCGCTCCTGCCGCTTTCGATTTCGGTCATCTCCGCATGGATGGAAATCATCGCTTCGCAAAACCGGTCCAGCTCCTGCTTGGATTCGCTCTCGGTTGGTTCAACCATGAGCGTGCCGGGCACAGGCCAGCTGAGCGTAGGGGCGTGGAATCCGTAATCCATCAACCGCTTCGCCACGTCTTCGGCCGTGGTGAGTTTGAATCCGCGCAAATCGAGAATGCACTCATGCGCCACCCAACCGTTGGATCCGCGGAAAAGGACAGGAAAGTAAGGATCCAGCCTGCGTGCGATGTAGTTGGCGTTGAGGATTGCGGTCGCAGTCGCTTCCCGTAGCCCAAGCGCCCCCATCATGCGGAGGTACATCCAGGGAATCACCAGAATCCCCGCACTGCCCTCCGGTGCTGCGGAAACCGCACCGATGCGCCTTCCGTCCGGCAGGCCGCCGGAGTGCTCGGTTGGAAGAAATTCGACCAAGTGTTTGGCAACGCCGATCGGGCCGACGCCCGGACCGCCGCCGCCGTGCGGAATGCAAAATGTTTTGTGCAGGTTGAGATGGCAGACGTCGGCGCCGAAATCGCCCGGCCGGCAGAGAGCGACCTGCGCGTTCAAGTTCGCGCCGTCCATGTAGACCTGCCCGCCATGGGCGTGGATGCACTCGCAAATTTCGCGGATCCCCGCTTCGAACACGCCGTGCGTGCTCGGGTACGTGACCATCAGCGCGGCGAGATGACCGGCATGCTCCGCCGCCTTCGCGCGCAGATCGTTCATGTCCACGTCTCCGTTTTCCCGGCACGCCACGGTCACCACGCGCATGCCCGCCATGACGGCGCTTGCCGGGTTCGTGCCATGCGCGCTCGTGGGAATCAAACAAACATCGCGGTGCAGGTCGCCGCGCGCCCGGTGGTACGCGCGGATCACGAGGAGACCCGCGTATTCACCCTGCGATCCGGCGTTTGGCTGCAGGGAAATCCCGCTGAACCCCGTGATTTCGGCAAGCCACTCCTTGAGTTGCGCACACAACCTCGCGTAGCCGCGGGCCTGTTCCGGCGGACAGAACGGATGCATGTTTGCAAACTCGGACCACGTGACACCAAGCATCTCGCTTGTCGCATTGAGCTTCATCGTGCACGAGCCGAGTGGAATCATCGAATGCACGAGCGAAAGATCCTTGGCTTCCAGGCTTCGGATGTAGCGCAGCATCTGCGTCTCGGAATGGTGCGAGTGAAAAACCGGGTGGGTCAAAAACGGCGAAGTGCGAGTTTCAATGGCCGCGCACGAAGCCGCGACTTCGCCGGAGAGCGAGGTCAGGTCAACTTTTGCGCCCGGAAGCGCCACTTCGAAAATTGCGAGCAGATCCGCAGGGTTCACCGTCTCATCAACGCTGATGCCGATCCCGTCCGCCAACGGCCGCAGGTTCAGTCCCGCCGCGTCCGCGCGGCGGATCCATGCGTCGCGCTCCGCGTCTGGGAGAAGAACCGAGAGCGTGTCAAAAAAGCGGTTGGTTCGCAGCTTGAACCCAAGTTGATCGAGGCCTTTCGCAAGAACACCGGCGAGCCTGTGAACGCGCCGCGCGATTTCGCGCAGACCTTCCGGCCCGTGGTAAACCGCGTACATCGACGCCATCACCGCGAGCAGCACCTGCGCCGTGCAGATGTTGCTGGTCGCTTTGTCCCGCCGGATGTGTTGTTCACGCGTTTGAAGCGCGAGGCGGTAAGCCGGGCGTCCCGTCGCATCGTGTGAAAGTCCGACCAGTCGTCCCGGCAGAACGCGTTTGAAGGCGTCGCGGGTTGCGATGTACGCGGCGTGTGGGCCGCCGAATCCCATGGGAACCCCGAACCGCTGCGTGGAACCGACCGCGATGTCCGCACCCCAGGATCCGGGAGGCTCGATGAGCGTGAGCGCAAGCGGATCCGCGGCGGCGATGACGAGCGCGCCGGCAGCGTGCGCCGCCTGGGCAAGCTCCTTGTGGGAGCCGATGCGCCCGAACGTGTCGGGCACTTGCACGACGACAGCGACCGTGTCGGCCGTGACGGCGCCGGGCTCGGGCGCGCAGAAGCGGACTGTCAGGCCCACGGCTTCTGCACGCGTCGCGACGACGGCTTGTGTCTGTGGATGGCAGCCTTCGTCGACAAGAAGGGTTGTTGCGTTTCGTCCTTTGTGGAGGGCGACGGCCATCGAAACCGCCTCGGCAACGGCCGTGCCTTCATCAAGCAGCGAGGCGTTTGCAATCTCCATGCCCGTGAGATCCGTGACCATGGTCTGGAAATTCACGAGAGCCTCCAGCCTGCCTTGGGCGATCTCCGCTTGGTAGGGCGTATAAGCGGTGTACCACGCCGGATTTTCGAGGATGTTCCTTTGGATCACGGGCGGCGTGATGCACCCGTAATAACCCTGGCCGATGAAACTTTTCGCGACGGTATTTTGTGCGGCGATCTCACGAAGCTCCGCGAGCGCCTCCCGTTCGCCGCTCGCCCCGGGCAGCGCGAGGGTGCGCCGCAGTCTGATGTTTTCCGGTACGGCCGCGTCTTCGAGGGACTCGATGGAGGTCAGGCCGAGAAGCGCGAGCATGGCCGCCCTGGCCTCGGACCCCGGGCCGATGTGCCTTCGGGCGAAAGTGTCCAGCGGAGCCAGCTCTGCGGGGTTCTGGGGAGAAACCTGAGGTGGACGGCGGTGCGACATCCTTTAAACCTGTAATAATCGGGGGTCCCAATCAAGCGGTTGGAGCTAGGCGGCGGCATAAAAACGCTCTAACCTCTCGGCAACGTTTCGCAGCGTGTTGAAGGTTCGGTCCGCCCCCTCTTTATGAACCGTCTTACATTCACTCTCAGCCTTGTTTCACTGGCTGCCGCCAGCGCGCAGCCCGAGGCCGGCCCGACGCCGGCGCAGGCCCTTGAGTCTTTTCAGATTCAGGATTCGCTTAAAATTGAGCTGGTGGCATCCGAGCCGCTGACCGCCTCTCCTTGCGCGATGGCGTTTGACGAGCGAGGCCGTCTTTTCGTCGCCGAAAACCGGGGTTACCCGCGGGGTCCCGCCGAGGGCGACGCGCCCATGGGTGTGGTTGCCATGCTTGAAGACGTGGATCACGACGGGCGGATGGACAAGCGAACGGTTTTCGCGGACGGGCTTTCCTTCCCCAACGGCGTCCTGCCTTGGAACGACGGACTCATCGTGACTTGCTCGCCGGACCTCCTTTTCCTGCGCGACACGGATGGAGACGGGCGCGCCGATGAAAAACGCGTCCTGCTCACGGGATTTGACACGCAGAAAAGCACGCAGCTTCGCGTCAATGGGCCGACAGTGGGTCCGGACGGCCAGATATGGCTCGCAAGCGGGCTGAGCGGCGGCACAGTCAGCAACCCAGCGCATCCCGAATTCGGTGCACTGGAGCTCAAGGGCGATCTTCGCTACGAGCCGCGCACGGGGCGCTTTCAGGCGGTTTCAGGCCGCAGCCAGTACGGGCATTCGATCGACTGGGTGGGGCGGCGCTTCATCTGCATGAACCGCGTGCAGGTGCAGCACGTCGTCATGCCCTTCAATGCGTTGCGTCACAATCCGAATTTCGCTTTCTCGGATGCTATCCAGAATTGTCCGGAGCCTGCGCACAATCATCTTCTTCGCGGGGGTTCGGGAGCCGCGAGGATTTTTCCCATCAGCAAAAACATCACCACGGCTGATTCCCATGCCGGAACATTCAGCGCGGCCTGCGCGGTGACCGTGTGGCAGGGGGGCAGTTTGACTCCGGAATTTTTCGGCGCAGTGTTTTCGTGCGATCCAACCGGGAACCTCGTTCATGTGGATCGGCTTGAGGCGCGCGGTGCTTCATTCGCCGCAGTCCCGCTTTTGAACGGCCGCGAATTTCTGGCGTCTCGGGACGACTGGTTCAGGCCCGTCTTTCTCACGAGCGGTCCTGACGGTGCGCTGTACGTTTGCGACATGACGCGGAAAGTCATCGAGCATCCGGATTATCTTCCTGAAGAAGTCCGCAAACACACCGACTTTGAGAGCGGCCGTAATCTGGGGCGCATCTGGCGCGTCATCCGAAAAAAAGGCGCGCCGGCACCGGCAGTGATCCCGGAAAAGCAAACGACCGACCAATGGGTGGCGCGACTTGGCAGCATGAACGCGTGGGAGCGCCAAACGGCTTTCCGCAAACTGGTGGAGCAGAAGCCGGAGTCGTTTGCGGAACCGCTCAAATCCGCGTTCGAGCGGGGACTGCGGCCGGACACGGTGGTGTCGCTGATGCGGCTCGCCAGCTTCTCCGGCACGCTTGGCGAGGATCTCCTGCTGCAGGCATTGCGTCACCGTGATCCGGAGGTGCGCGAAGTCGCGCTCATGAGCTTGCCGGAAAAGCTGGATGCGAGGCTGCGGGAGGCCGTGCAGGCGCTCGCAGGCGACAACGATCCGAAGGTGCGTTTCCATTGCGCGCTCGCACTCGGCGGGCTAGGCACCGGCATTGAACCCGCCTTGGCGGAAATCGCCGGCCGCGATGGCGCGGATAAATGGACGCGCGCCGCAGTGCTCGGGAGTGCAGGCGGTCTTGAGCCGAAACTGCTCGAGTTGCTGCTGGATTCAACCGCCGGTGTTCCGCACGAGTTTGTCGCGAATCTCGCAAAGCTCATCGCAAAGGGAACGGAGGCATCCAAACGGCCCGCTTTGATGAACGCCCTGCTTGAGCGGGCATCGCGTTCGGAGTCGCAGCGCCTTGCAATAGCAGCGGGATTCTCGGATGCGCTGCCGCCGTTTCAGCCCGGCTCATTGCTCGCGAGCACGATTGAGGCGGCCAAACGCGCGGCGCGCGAAGCCGGGCCTGACCGATTATTAGCCATCGAATTGCTGGGCGGCACCAACTTCCAAACGGCTGGAGAATTGCTGCTGGGCTTGTTGTCGGGGACCGATGCGCAGATACAGTCCGCGAGCGTTGCGGCGCTTGCGCGGTTCGGGGACAAAGAAACGGCAAATGCGCTTTTGGACCCGAAGCGCTGGACTGCGCTCGCTCCGGCGCTGCGGGACGGCGTGTTGAACGCCATGGTGTCGAGGACTCAGCTCGCGGAGGTGTTGCTGGATCACATTGAGGCGCAGAAAATCATGGCCAGCAGCATTGATTCGCGCAGGCGCCAGTTGCTTCTCGCGAGCCGTGACACGCGGTTGAAGGAGCGAGCGGCGAAGTTGTTTTCACAAGTTGCCTCCGGGGACCGCATGAAGGCGTTTGAGTCGTCGAAAGAGGTGCTGGCGCTCGCGGCGCATCCGGCCGACGGCCGCGAGGTTTTCCGGCGTGCGTGCGCGACTTGCCACAGGATGGACCGCGAGGGGCATCCCGTCGGGCCCGATCTTTTCGACATCCGCCGGCAGACCAAGGAGAACATCCTGCTGCACATCGTGGTGCCGGAATTTGAAATCGCTCCGGGGTTCACCTCGTATCTTGTGGAGGCGCAGGACGGCCGCACGCTTCTCGGCGTGATGAGTTCCGAGACGCCGGAAAGCGTCACGCTGCGCCAGCCGGGTGGTCAGGAAGACACCATCCTGCGCGCTCAAATCAAGAGCCTGCAGGCGAGCCCGCTTTCTCTAATGCCCCAGGGTTTTGAGGCGGCGCTCAAGAGGCAGGAACTGGCGGATCTGCTCGCGTACTTGCGCGGGGAAGGTTGATCGTTTCCGGCATGGAGCGGCTGCCATTGCTGCGTCCGGCGCGTTCTCGATTTCGCGAGGCCGATGGAAACGGCCGCCTGTCCCCGGTCAACGTGGATCCGCGTTGAGGGCGTCCAGAACCCGTTGCAGGTCCGAGAGGTTTTCCAGCACGGCGTCAGGATTGCACGCAGCGAGTGCGTCTGCGGTAAACGCACCCGTCGCAACGGCAAGAACACGGGCGCCGATGGCGCGTGCGCAGGAGACATCGTGAGGAGTGTCGCCGATGATCGTTGTGCGCCCCGGCTCGAAGCGCACGCCATGGAGCGCGGTGGCGCGTTGCTGCGCAAACTGGCCGAGCGCATTCCTGTCGTGGTGATCGTCTGCAAACGCGCCAAACGGGAAAAAATGGTCCACGCCGTAGTGAGTCAACTTAAGTTGCGCGCCGCGTTCCAAGTTGCCGGTCAGCAAGCCGAGGGCGACATGCTGACGCGCGTGGAGCTCCTGAAGCAGCGCTTCGATGCCGGGAAGCAGGGTGCCAGAGCGTCTTGGCAGTTCGAGTTTCAGGTTTCGCAGGTAACCTTGGTAAAAACGTTCGAGGGTTTCCGGGGTCACTGCGATGTTGTGATAGGCGAGCATTTGTCTTGCGATGCCAGAGTCGGTGCGTCCGGCGATCTCGATGTTGCGAAGATCATCTTCGATGCCGAATTCCTCGCGGAAACCGATCCTGAGGGCGTGTTCGCCGGCACCGCCGCTTGTCATCAATGTCCCGTCGATATCGAAAAGCAGCAGGGTGTCTTTGTGCATAGGAAGAGGGCGTCAAAACCGAGGGGCAGTTATTTGCGGGCCGGTACTTTGATGACCGTCGTGCCTTCATCCCGCATCACGGGTTCCGCACCCTGAGCCGAAGTGTTGTAAGTGATGTTTAAAAGGCGCCCCTGCGGGTTGTAATGTTCCATCCGGTCCAGCCTGCCTTTTTTGTCATAGAAATATTGCGTGCGCGTGAGGAGTGTGCCGCGGGAGTTGAACAGTTCCTCCTCTTCAATGCGTCCTTTAAGGCACAAATATTTGTGGCGTGAAAGCACCTGGTCGTTGGAGTCGAACTTGGTTGCCGACATCGGCTGGTACGCCTCGTCCAGTTCGCGCACAAGGCGCCAGAGAATGGATTTGTCGGCGCCGTATAGAATCTCTTCCACGAGGCGGTTGGAGGGATCCACTCGCACCGTGAGTCGCGTGCCGTCTTTTTGCTGGAGAGACTTCGAATAGGGTTTTGAGTAGTTCGTTTGAGCGGCGGCGTTTTGCGCGGATGCGAGTGCGAGCAGCGCTGCGGCCCATGCGTAGTTTCTGAGGATTGTGATAAGAGGTGTGCTTCGCACGGTCGAATCAGATGGGCTGGATTTTGGGCTCGGCGGCAGCGAGAAGTTCGTCCGCGGTTGACGTCACCGTCGCGGTGGGAATGTCCGACATGAGGCCGCCCCGGTCGTCGGGCGACAAAGTGGCCAGAGCCTGCTCCGGGCGCGCAGCCGAAATTATGCGGGCCGCTCCCCCGCGCGGGCGCTTGGGAAACGGGTCGGACGGCCCGAACAAGGCGATCTGCGGCCGGCCGAAAGCGGCGCTCATTTGCACCAGCAGGTTGTCGCAGCTCACCATCAGCCGGCCGAGTTCGACGAGCGCCGTCAGAAGGGTGAGATCCAGTTGCCCGGCAAGCGTGACGAGCGGTTGCGGGAGCGGGCCAGCTCCCAGCACCGCAAGCGCCGTACGGATGTCGCGAAGATGATTTTGCTCGAATCCATTCGAGCCGCCCACCAGCACGCATGGCAGCCGGTGAACGCTCTGGAGATGGAGGATGAATTCCGCCCACCGTTCCGCAGGCCAGTAGCATGCCTCTTCGCGCGCGCCCGGGTGAATCACCGCGAAAGAGCCCGTGATGCCGCATTCGCGCAGCAGAATCCGCGCGCGCTGGCCGGCGATCGGCGGAACCCGAAGCAGCGGATGCGCTTCGCCATCGGGTCGCTGCAGCCCGATCGCGCGCAACAACTCCAGATAGGAGTCTGCAACATGCGCGGCGGGGGAGGATACGTTCACGAAGTTCTGGTAAATCAAACCGCGCACCCAGCCTTTGTGCGCGGAAGCGAATGCCACTCTTCGGCGGGCCCGCGATGCCATTGCAAAGAGGGCGGAACGGTCCGTTCCCGTAAAATCAAGGCACACATCGAAAGTGCCGGTGAGCAGCCGTTGGAAGAGGGCTTTGTTCTTGGTATGTGCCGGATGAAACACGAGGATTTCGTCCACCTTTGGCAAGGCGGGCACCAGTCCTTCGCAATCGGCTTTGGAGACCAGCGTGATCCGTGCGTCGGGAAGCGCGTCGCGGATTTTTTGCAGCGCGGGCGTGGTTAAAATCAGATCACCGATCCGCTTGAGCTGCAGCACGAGGATCTGGGGTGAGTTTCCGAGGGGATCGGGGTTGATTAAACTGGAGAGAAAGCGCTTCAAGGCAGGGTGGAATCCCGGCGCGGCTGCATCACCGGGGGCTGTTCACCCTCTCTAAAAACGGCCCTGGTTGCGAGAGTGTTCCTGAACAAGTTTTAGAAAAACAGTCCGAGGGTCGCCGGATGTCCGCCCGGCCGTTCGGCTCTGATGGATGCTGGATTGGAGGGGACCGTTGCCGGGCAGGATCTAAACCGCGCGGATCCGTCCGGTCGGATGCGCAATAAGCGGTTTTTCGCTCTTGCTTTGGCGAGGGGTTCGCTGCATCCGAAGTGGGCATGGAATTCCAATATCACGGACACTCGTGTTTCTCGGTCACCTTGCCTCTCGCCGGCGGCTCGCCCGGTAAGAAAAAACTCTTGTTCGATCCGTTCCTCACGAGCAATCCCCGGGCGAGTGTCGCGGCCTCCAAAGTGAAGGCGGACGTTGTGCTGGTGACGCACGGACACTTTGACCACATCGAGGACGCCGCCGCCATCGCCAAGCGGACCAAGGCAAAAGTCCTTGCCGGCTTCGAAGTGGGAGAATGGCTTAAAAAGCAGGGCGTGGATGCGGAGCAACTCGCGCCTTTGAACCACGGCGGCACGGTTCGTCTGGAGATCGGCACGGTGCAGATGGTCAACGCCGTCCATTCCAGCTCCCTCCCCGACGGATCCTACGGGGGAAATCCGGGCGGCTTTGTCGTGCGTTCTCTTAAGGCGGGTGCCTTCTACTACTCGGGCGATACCGCCCTGACCATGGACATGCGTTTGATCCCGCACAAGGGCGCCTTGCGGTTCGCCGTGCTGTGTATCGGTGACAGCTTCACCATGGGACCCGAAGACGCCCTTGAAGCCGCCAGAATGCTGGAGTGCGACGAAATCATCGGAGTGCATTTCGACACGTGGCAACCGCTTAAAATCAACCATCGCGCCGCCAAAAGCTTGTTCGCCAAGGCGGGTAAAACCCTGCATTTGCCTGAGCCCGGAGAAACCCTGAGGTTTTAAGGGCGCGCCTGCGACGGATAAATCCCGCTGGTAACTGCAAACACGTGTTGCGGATTGCCGGGGATTGGTTGAGAAGGAGTCGGACAATTTAGGAATCCGCAGTGCGGCTGCAGACATGTCTGAAACCCCAAAAGAACAAGTGGTGAGCCCGGGCCGAGTTTTTTTCGCGACGCGAAAATTCCGCCGCAGTGCCGCGCTGACTGCGATGGGGTTGTTTATGGCGCTCGCTGCCGGATGCGCCAGAAATTCCGAAAAGAAAAAAGCGACGGCCGTCAAATCGCCTGAGAAAAATGCCGCGGCTTCGGCGCAGAAAAACACTTCTGCGGAGACCTGGCAGCCGAGGCTTGGCAAAATTTTGGTGGTAAAGGACAAATTGGAGTTCGTGCTGGTCGATATCGGCACGGCTCCGGCGCCTGCGGCCGGGACGATCCTGCTCGCGTACACTGCGGCGGATCCCTCCGCGGAACTGGCTGTCAGCAGTTTTCAAAAGCGCCCTTACCTGATTGCAGACATTGTCTCCGGCGTGCCCAAAGTCGGGGACGCCGTGGCGGTGAAGCCGCAGCCGCCCGCGGTTCCAGCGCAAAAAGGCAAGCCGGCGCCCGCGCCCGCGTTGACGGGTGATTCGCCGCCGAAAATCAGCCTGCCTCCGTGGCGCCCTGTGCCGCCACCTAAGGACGCCGGCGATGGTGACGCGCTTGCGCCGTCTGGGTCGCGGGATCCCCGCGGCGGGGCGGATAACCCATCCGGTTCTGAGGGAATCATCCCCGGTCTGCCTCTGCGAACTCCTCGCTAATGGGTTGCCGGGGCTGCTCCGGGCGGATCGGTTGTTCCGGACGTGCATCCTCCGGCGGTGGAGCTGAATGAGCTACATTCGCGATAAAGAGGTCGACAGCGATTTCAGAACCAGATGATCGAAAGCGAGTTATCTCGTAAAAAACCGGCATATTTTTTTGCGGCGTAAACGAGCTTCAATGCCTCAGATTTTGGGAAAATCGATGAAGCCCAAACCAACCGCATCCGCCTCCCAAGGCGACCTCTTCAAAGTCGAACTCATTTCCACCATCAGCTTGCAGCATCCACTGGTGAAGCTCGCGGCTCAAATCCCTTGGGATGACTTCGAGCGCCAACTACAACCAACCTAAGCCCCGATCACAGGCGCCCCGGGCATCAGCACGCGGTTGGCAACAAAGTGAGTCTGGCAGTGACCAGTAAGAACAACTGGGTAGTGGGCGCCTTGAGTTTCACGGGTAACCCGTATGACGGGCACACCTTGAGCAAGCAACTCACGCAGACACGCTCAATGATCGGGGAACAAACGCGGATCAAACATGTGTTTGTCGACAGGGGCCATCGGGGGCACAAACATCAGGGTGCTGGGTAAGTGAGTGTTAATCACCTGCGCCGCGGAGCGATTCCAAAATGTTTGTGGCGATTAATAAAAAGGCGTGCCGCCGTTGAACCGACGATCGGTCATATGAAGAGCGAGCATCGGCTGGAAAGAAATCGACTCAAAGGTACCTGCGGAGACGCAATGAACGCGCTCTTGAGTGGCGTTGCCATGAACTTTAGTAAGTTGCTGGCGCGACTTGGGCGTTTTTGGCTCTTTTTCCGCGCCTTGCTCGGGGCTTTTTTTTCGCAGGCGTACTCCCTACATGCATTTTAGGTCGGGCTTTTTCAGCATCGACCAACGAAGAAGTGGGAACGTCAGCGTTAAGGATTGAAGCCAAACGGGCGGCGGCTTCCAGTCAGGGGCGCGAGGCTGGCCCGGCTATGTATCAGGTGTGACGCTAGGCTGCGCGCACCAAGTCCGTCTCCGAAGGCAAGTCACTCTTTCAATTGCCTGCGCTCGGTGGAAATGCTTCGACTGTGACTCCGCGGCAAGAGTGGACTAGTTCGGGGGCGCGTCGGCCCACGTCAAAATGGTTCCATTGCAACGGCAGATCGCTGTAGGCCGCGGCAGATGCGACGCTCAATTGGTAAGGCGCGTGGTTCACGTCACCGCGGATGAGATCTCCATTCTTGAGCGCAAAAAAACGATAGCGTTCCGCAAGATGGAACTCCAAAGACCCGGGTGCGACAACGGCTGGCTCAGAAATCGCGCGCCACTCGTAGCGGGCGATTTGGCTTTGGGTTTTCCGGCGACAACTCAAAGAAAGGCCCGGGCCGAAAGCGATCCACGCATGTTCGTAAGCCAGTCCGAATCCGCGTCTGGCAATCCACACCGCGGCCGCCCTGTCGCAATCGAGAGAGAAAAACCACACCCCCGGTTCGCCGGATTGGGACCGGACATAGGTTCGGACGTTCAGCTCGTTGAAGAACGAAAGCCAAGGGAGCGCCGGCAACCCGGCTGGACGGATCGCATGCATGCGAAACCCCACCACGCCGAGGTATGCCCTGCCCTCAAAACAGTCGACCTCAAGCCCTCGAGGGAGTCGCGATTGGATCGCCCGAACGTCGTATTCCCAGTGCATGAAAAACAGATCATTCCAGTCCTGATACATCACTGGACGCCGTGAAGGCCTGCCGCGCGCCTGGAGCAGTCTCTGCGTCGCTTCGTTCATGAAGGCAGCGTATCCAGCGAACTTTCCGGGTCAAGAACGCGGGGCGGCAACACACAGGATCTGCGGACGCGGGCGCGATAAATTGCGGGGTTTGCGGCGAGCGGTAAAGGACGCAAAACCGCCGATTTGCAGACTAACTCAGCATTTTGTAAACCAGTTTTCTGGCGATGTTGTTAAAGTGTGCTTTAAGCGCAATAACGCTCCGGTCGATCTCGCTCAAAACGACGGATCCACGTTTCACTTGAAGCTGAGCGCTGTATAAAAAATCCCTCACAGCAACGTCCGACAACCCGGTGGCGGCGGCATTGCCATGAATGCGATAAAAACCACAAGGCTCGGTTTCGTAGTACAGGTCCCCAACAGTCAGCAGACGCCACCAAAACTCTATGTCGGGACAATAAACAACCGTTGGATCAAACATGCCAACCTCTCGCATGGCGGCGCCCCGCCAAGTCGACACCACCGGATCGCCGATAATATTGGTGCCCGACAGCATACTCCGGCGAATCATTGCACGACCATCGTGAACCCCCGGCTTCGAGATACCGCTTCTTGTGAAAAGCGGTTGCCCCTCGCCGTTGATCATGGTTCGGGCTCCTGCAACGAGGGAAACATTCGGGTTCTCGCGAAGAATGCGCACCTGTCGCTCCACACAATCCAAAGTTGGAACATCGTCCGCACAAATCATTTTGATAAATTCACCCTGTGCTTCTTGCAGGCCCGAGTTCCAGTTTTCATTCGCTGGCAGCGTCCTTGCGTGGGTGATCACGCGGATGCGCGAATCCCGCTCGGAAGCGACTATCCGCTCGATAATGGCTGCGGTCCGGTCCTTCGAAGCGTTGTTGATAATGATCAATTCCCAGTCCGCGAATGTCTGGCGTAAAACAGCATCGATGGTTTTCTCCAAAAAAGCCGCTGCATTATATGCCGGCACAACAATCGAGATTACTGGCGGCATAAAAATTTACTGATTGCCGCCGCTTTCCGGTGATTTCCTGCAAATAAAAACCATCTCCTTTGAGAAGCCTCGATTCAGCACCTTGATGAAAAGCAACTGAATCCAGAAAAAGAGCTTCGCAAGCATGTTTAAGGTGATGGTTTTATGCACATGAATTGTCGAGGTATCCTGCGTCAACCAAAAGAAGTCCACCACATCGAGCTGATTTCTTTTCAAAAGGTGGGCAAGATTCTTGCGCGAAAAAGTCATGGTGTGGTCATCGTTAATCTTCTCCTCACCAAAAATGAGTATCTCCATAAAAAACGCGATGCCGTAAGCGTGCGGAGTAGTGATGATTAAGATGCCGTCATCGGCGAGATGGTTTCTCGCGCAAGCCAGAAAATTTCCGGGGTTGTTTAGGTGCTCGATGATTTCCGATGCAACAACCACTTGAAAGCCTTTCGGAAATTCCTCCCTCAAGTCAAAATTCTGAGCATCCGCATACCGGACATTGTACCCTTGCTTTGACAGTGCATCGACCGCCTCCTTTTCGTAGTCCAAGCCGAGAATGGAGTTTGCCACTTCCGCCAGCTTGCCATGTTGCCAGTTGGGCCGCTGCACAGCCTCCAGAGTGTGATTGACGCAGCCTAAATTCAGGACGTCTTTGCCGTGGCATAATTTCGACAAAAGAGTGTCCTTTTCGGTGAGGATAACAGGCTTGTGCATAAAAATCTGGGGATGCCTTTCGGTTCGGCCAGAAGATGGTTTTTCAAACTTTGGCGCGCGAACCCAACGGGTTTGAAAGTTACAGCGCGAGGAGTTGAACGCAATTCTCGATTGGCGAGGGCAATTTTTACGCGGCCGGCTCACAAGATGGCGCCATTCGAAATCGGGACATCCCTCCCAGCCGAAAAGAAAATTAAGCGTGCGCATTCGGTCATCTTAATCAGACCTGCAGCGCAATCAGACCCGTTTGGAAACACCACGCGGCCGGCTGCGGACGAGTGGAATCTTGTCCACCGTACCACCCGTCACGCCTTTTCCTTTCTCTCATGGGTGACTTGATGCGAAAGGTCAGGGGAGGGATCTCCCTGCTTTCTTTGCGATGATGCTGAACGCCGCGGGGTTTTGTTGATGCTCGAGGATCTGGATGTTGAACCCCCGGGCCTCAATGAATTCAAACAAGTCGCCACCGAAGTCGTAAAATACCAAGTACTGGCAAGTCTTCTGATAAGAACCGCCGTGGTAAATCGGTGGAAAAAAGTGCTCCACTTCACCGTCCGGCTTCACCGCTGCGCGCGCGGTGGTCTGACGGCCATCACGGACGAGCGGGACCGAGCATATCATGGCGCCGCCGGGCTTCAACACACGGTGAATTTCATCCAACGCCCTGCCTAAATCAGGCACGTGCTCAAGCGTGTCCGAATGGAGCACCAAATCAAATTCGCCGCTCGCGTATGATAGATTCAACAAATCCTCGTGGGGAACCTCAGGGCTGTCAGGTTCATACTCTGAGAATTTCAAGCCGGGCAATCGGCACAACGCCTTGTGCAATGAACCGCAGGAGTTCACCTCGGCAACTTTTAACCGTTTTACTTGATCATTCTTTGCCATGGAATCCGCGTCGGCAAATCTGATGCCGGTTGTTTCCATTTCCCAAAACAACAACGCGGATGCTAACTGGCGTGCGCGAAGTGATGCGCCGCAGGAAATACAGATCTCGCCCTCACGCTGATTGAAGAATGCCGTCCATTCTGCGTTGAAGTTCGAGGCCTTCGCTAATGCTTCACTGAAAACCGGCCTGGCTATCAGAACTAATCTTGAACCACAAACCGGGCACCGGTTTTTTCCCGGCGCTTTCGAAAGAAAAACACGGATGACTGAGAAAACTATCTCCGCTATGCGCTTCACTTTTTTACGGTCAGAAAACCCCTCTATTTTCTTCAAAAGAAAAGCAAACATGGTTTTCGAGTGGGTTTAGGAGAAACAGATTTTCTGTCTCAGAATCAACCCACAATGTCGGTTTTTAACTGTTCAAAGTAAATATTTTTGTAGGGCTTCTCGCCATGCTTTCGCGTTGTCCCGCACCAAACACAACCCCGGACCACACCTCATGGAAGTTTTGCTTTCGCAAAGCAAGAGTGCATGCTCGCGCTCCGAGCTGCGGACTCAGTGCAAACACGAGGCTCAGGCAATCCAAACATGAAGTCGAGAGGGCCTGCTCTCTTGGCCATGCTGAGGTGTGATGAATCACCTCGCAAAACGGGGGTGTGAATGGTCCGCGCGGCAGCAATGCAAGTTTGCGTTTGGCAAATGCAAGCGAACGCGCCATCCCGTGAACCGCCGTGATGCGTTGGCGTACATTCGTGGCGCGCTTTGTGTTTTCAGCTGGCGCGGGTTCGCGCTCGGGGTCTTGTGAACGTCAGGAGCTCCCTTCCATGCCCGCGGGCTCCTCGCGCAAAATCGACGGCAAAGCTGCCCCCCACCGGGCTTCAATTCAACCCGAGGTTGTCGGGGACGTCCGTGAGAAACCGCATCACCGGTCCGTGCCCGGCCACCAGCTGTTTCCAAAGGCTCGGCTGTAAATCCGGGTCAAGGATCGAGTGGTCGGGCTGGTGCACCACCCACGTCTTGCGGCTGAGCTCCATCTCGAGCTGTCCCTTGCTCCACCCGGAGTAACCGGCGAACACCCTCAAGATCGTGCCGTCTTCCTCGAGGACGCTTTCAGCGTTTTCAATCGTAATGTCGTGTCGCCAATTCCACATGCCGATCACCTCGTTCCAGCGGAAGGCGGCGAGCAGGATTTGATCCTCCCCCACAGGTCCGCCAAGGTAGACGGGCACCATCGAGAGCTGCCCCAGATCGCGGTCCGGCATCAGCTCGTTGAGGCGGCGGCCGCTGGGCCGGTTCAGGACGACGCCGAACGCGCCGTCCTCGGCGTTGTGCATCGAAAGAAACACCACGCTGCTGTTGAAATTGGGGTCGCGCAGCCCCGGATGGGCTAGGAGGAGGGAGCCTGCGAGGGACTGTGAGGTTGGATCAAATTCGCGCACAGGGACAGCCTGCGAAATTCACGGGCGGAGGCAAGGATTCGATTCGGGAGGAAGGGCGGCGGACGCTGGACGCATGCCGCGGGTTCAGCCATGGGCGGGCTACAGCCGGCGTCCGTCCAACTTTAGCAAAACTTTTTCACTCCCGCCGTCGTAGTGAGGGATGAAAGCACGTCCCCCTGGGACGAACTCAACAAGGTCAAAGCAACAAAAACAAAAACCGAGGAACCAATTATGACAACACTAGTGCGATATCCGAACCCTGAAACCGCCACCTGGACCCCGTTCGACCGCCTGTCGGCGCTGCGGCAGGAGATGGAGCGTCTCTGGGACTGGAACGTGGGGGCGCGAACGGCTCCGGTGAGCGGCGGATGGTCGCCGGCGCTGGACCTGTTCGACACGGAGGACAAGTTGATGGCGATGGTGGATCTGCCCGGGATCAGCAAGGACCAGATCGAAATCTCCTATCAGGACGGCGTGCTGAACATCAGCGGCGAGCGCAAGTCCGACCTTCTGGAAGGCAAAGAGACGGAGATCTACCGGTCGGAGCGGTGCACGGGTAAGTTCCAGCGAAGCCTGACGCTGCCTTTCCCGATCCAGTCGGAAAAAATCCGGGCGACTTACAAGAACGGGGTGCTCAGCGTCGAGCTGCCCAAGAGCGAGGAAGCCAAACCGCACAAGGTGGCCGTGTCGGTGGGATGACCCTGCGGCGCGCGGAGAGGTCAGGGGCCTGCATGGGCCCGCGCCCGCCAAGGCCCGGTCAGAGAGCCGGGCGGGCGCGGGGGGCGGGGGGTGCGCGGGGCGGTGCGCCCAGCCCGCAAGGGTGAATCACGGGAAGTCCGCCAAAAAGGATGGATGCCGGCCGTTTTCCCAAGCGTCAAACGAAGGGCGGGCGGCGGCTGCGCCGGGCGCGACCGTCCGTTTTTGTGGCGAGGCATGCCCCGGTGCTGCGGTGCGTTCTCAAGAACCGTCGGCCGGGCGCAGCCCAGTGGAACCGCGCAGCTCCGCCGGGTGATCCCAACAAGCGCCCCTCAGCAAGCCCGCCAAAAGCTGCCGGCAAGCAGTTCGACGGGGAACCTGACTGGGGTTGCGCCCAAACGATGCAGCAGCAGTTCGACAGGCGAAGAGGCTGTGCAAACAGTCCCGGTTTGTTTGATCCGGTGTGGGGACGAGCAAGCGCCGTTTGGTCTGGGCGGTGGCATACGCGTGCCGTGATTCCTGCGGATCCGGTTCGGTCGCCGGTTCGCAGCTCACAAGGCTGCATCAAAGACATCCGGGCCGTTGGCCCGGGCGATGGCGCAGCACACCGAACTGGATCGGGCAAAGTAAGGCCTTCCATCGGTGAAGCAGACGCCACGAATGCTATCCTTCGGGGTTTCCTGCCTGCTCTTGTGATTTCGCACTTTCAGTGCGCCCGGAACGCGCGTTGCTGGATTAAAACGCACATGACTTCGTCGCGCGATGAAAGGATCCGACAATGCTCGCTTTGCTGGTGGCTGAGGGGGAAGTCCGCCGAGTGTGGTCGAGTGGAGTCGGGCCTCCACCGAGTGAAGCAACCTCCACCGATCCGGCAGTTCCTGCGCGCACCGCCCGCTAGAAATCCTCCGCCATTTGATCGAGCTCGCGATTGATGCGGTCCCTCCAATCGGCGGGAATGCCGGACTGGAGCAGCGCGTCGAACACCTCGACGGCCCGGATTTTCCTGCCGGCCGCGAGGAGGGCGCGGGCGTGGGCTTCCATGAGTTGACCGCGGGAGTGCACGTTCTCCACCTTGGAAAACTCCATGCCTTCAAAGAGCGCCACCGCTTCCTTGGCCCGCTGGTTTTGAACGAGCAGGCGTGAAAGGGCCGTGAGGCTCGCGTTCCGCCACACATAAAAGGCCGGAGAAATCGAGAGGGCTTTCCGGAACATTTCCTCGGCTTTCTGGAGCTCGCCCTGTTTCAGATAGAACTGTCCCGCGGCCGTTGCCGCGCTGCCGCGCACGGCGACCTCTGACCCAGCGGCGGCCACCGCATCCAAACGGTGCTGTTGCGCGGCCTCCTCGTCCCCGCGCTGGTGATAGATCTCGGAGAGGATCAAATGCGCGCCGCCACGGCAGCGGACATGCCACTCGTCTATGTTCTTGCCGCGCACCCTCTCGAGCGCTTCGTCGTAGCGCTTGAAATCCGCCAACACGCTTAAAGAGGCATAGTCGCGCCTGCCTGGATCGGTGATTTTCTGAGCCAACGCAAGCGCCCGTTCTGCGTCCTTGAGGGACGCGGCCGCGATCTCCACCGCCAGATTCAGGTAGTGGAAGTTCTCATCCGCATCCGCGGTTTTTGCCGCCATGGAATCGAGCTTTTGAATCGCCTCCTCGAAACGCTTTTCGCCGCGCATAAGCTTCACCGCGCTCAACTGCTCGTAGTGGATCGCGGACGCAGGTTTTTGCGGCACGCAAACAGCGATGATGATCGAGAGCGCGTATTTCTTCATTTAATTGAACGTTGCCTTGCCAAACGACCCGTCGCCGGGAACCCGCGAGGGATTGAGTTTCCCGGTCCACACCGACAGCTCTCTTTCGTCCTTCTTTTTCTGCGCATCGACAAAGTGGACGCGGCCGACGTTGAGATACCACATTTCACCGGGCCTCGGTGCCGTAGCGCGGAGGGTTTCAAACGGAATCACCGCCATCGACTCCCACCGGCTTCGATCAGGCAGCAGACGTGTCTCGAATCTCCACTTGCCGTTCCAACTCTCGTCGTTCCAGCCGTAGCGCGGATGCAGAGGATCCGTGATAAACCCGTGCTCCGCATCGTTAAGCGAAGTTGGCTCCGGTTCGTACGCAAAGTAGAAATAGCGGCTGCGGTCGGCCGTAGGCGAAACGTTCAGCACAATGCTCTCTTGCAGCCATAATTCGGCGTCCCTGCCGCGCGCGGTAAACTGCATTTTGGCCGCGGGCTGTTCCGCCGTCACGCGCACGTACAGGTTGCCGTCGTCATACAAGACCCGGAACGTTGTGCGAGCCTGAAGAGGCATGGCGGAAGCCTCGGTGGGTTCAAGCGCGTGCTCGTCGGCGTCCTTCCAGCGAGGCGAATCCATGGTCAAAGCCTCGGAGACCTTGGCGATGCCAAGCGCTTTCGACTGGTGCAAAAGCTGGGCGGGGTTTTCACGCATCTTGGCCGTGTCCCAATTAAACGGGGCCCGCTCGAGGTAACGCCCCGCGTATTTTACGCCGCGCTCGTCCATGTACAGGTAGGCTGGGTTTTTCTTTTTCGCATACTTCTCGTCTCCGTTCACCACTTTCGAGACAAAAGCGTTCCTCGCATCCACGGCGTCGAGCAGTTGATCCAAGGAGTGCGCATCGTGGACAGCCTGGTGATTCCTGTATGAGTGGATCACGAGCGCGAGGTGTTTGAGAAAATCGAATTCGTAGCGGACAATATCGAGGCGTCTCCTTACCTCGGGCAAAGCCGCCGATTTTTCAGCCGCAGCAAGATCCTCCTCCAGCCCGTTCACCACATCAGGCGTATACAGCGTGCCCAGAGCGAAGAGCGGGTCGCGGCCGGACTGGTAAGCATACTCCCTGATGACGCACCAGAGCTCGACGCGTTTCTGCAGATTCAAGAAAAAGCGACGCATGGGATTCGCGCTCTCACGGAAAGCCGCCTGGATATATTCCTCGAACAACTGTTCGGCGGTCTTCGAAAACGGATCGATGCCGAGCCGCACATAAGCGTACACGTTCGGACCCTCAAGCCCCCACTGGCCGGCCATCGGCCTGCCATTCACTTGAACCATCCGGACGTTGTTCGCGACCAGCCGGCTGATTTGCTCGCCGATGCGGCTGATGGTGTTCAACGGAGTGAGGCCGACGAGATGGAAGTTGCCCCAATTGTAGAGGTATGCGGCGTATCCTCCGGGAACCTTGATGGTGTTCCACGCCTGAAAGGACTCCGCGCTGGAATTCATCATCTCGATGATGGTGTTCTCCGGAAATTCACTGAACGTCTGCGGCGGGCGAACGGTGGGGCCGTACGAAGTCAGCATGACTTTCTTGCCGGGCCTGTCCTTAAGCAGCCGCTGGGCCATCTCGCGGTGCATGATCCATATCTTCTCGCACCATGCGCGGTCGTTGTGAAACGCGATGCCGTCGGAGGGTTTCGTGGTTGCTTTTACGCCGAAGAGGTCCGCGCATGCCTTGCACTGGCAGGGCTGAAACCCGTCGGCCTGGCCCAATTCAACCACATCGAAGCCCTCGTCGCAGCGCGCCAGCACGTGCTGATAGATCAGCTCGCGCACCTCGGGATTCGAAAAACAAAGCTGATCCGCGTCGGCGTTTACCTGAGGCTGACGCACGTTTCCGGTAAGGATGAAATATTCCGGATGCGTCTTGCCGTACACCGCAGCGGGCACCGCCGAAGGATGCTGATGTCCGCCCCGCGACCAAATCCGCATGAAACGACGGCAATGATTCGCCGTGTAAAACAGCTCGGTGGAGTTGTGGCAGTCGTGCTCGATGAAGTGGGGGCTGCCCGTTGCATTCAAGTCCGCCGGCACATGGATGATTGATGTGGGTAAAAACGTCGTCCCGCTCTGATCGGGCGACAGGAAACGCGCGCCGACGAACCGGTAAACAAACTCCGATGTGCCGAACAGCGTGCCTTCGAAAGGCAGCGGGCTTTCCTTGGAGCGGCCCCGTTTGCCCGCGAGAACGTCGGGCGCATCATTCCCCGCGATGATGATATCACGGCCCACCGCCTTGTGAAGGTAACCCCATCCACCGAGTTGCGCGGCATCGACTCCGTTGTGTGCGGCGAACTTCGTGGCGCCAAGATAGAGTCCGGGGCGTTCACGCGCAGACTCCGATTCTTTTTTAATTTCGAGTTTTATTCCATTCGCGTTGAAAGCAGATTGTAAAAGCTCCGCCGCGCGTCCAACCGATCCATTGGTCGCCTCGCTGGGCATCGGATCCGGAACGATTATCTGGTACTTGGATTTTCCCCTGAACCCGAGAATCAGGTCCTCCGCATCGGCATCATTGGCGGCAGAAGGCTGGGAACCGGTTTGCGCAACAGGCGCGCGGTTTGCATCTTTAGCGGGCTCGCTGCCGAGTGCGCGGACGACTCCGAAATGAAACGGATTAGCGAAAAATACGGCGAGAAGGAGGACTTGCAGTTTCATCGGTTTTGAAAAGTTCACTCCTCATGCCGCAGCGTCGACACGGCTACTCGCACGCCGCTCGAGATCCGTTTCAGGCATCGCATGCTCAGCGTTGCCGCGCGCACCACCTGCCGTAGAAGCGCCCATCATATGGCTCCCGGAGTGCTCAGTGCATGGATAAGCGTTCGGACAGCAGCCTCGACGGCAGCCTCGGAACCGTCCCGCGTGACCGCAGTGGCACGAAACAACGGCGCCTGGTCCGATTTTGCTTCCGCGCGGCCGGGATGGACCGTCAGCTCGAGCTGTCTCGCTCCATCCGCCGCCCCTGCGATGCCACGCTTCGCGAATGTCGGCGCGTAAAACCGCCGCTGGTACCACAAACTCGAGCCCGGCGCCACAGGCGGCTGGTTTCGGGACGATCCGGACGTATCCCGGCAGGCAAGCAACAATTCGTATTTTGCCTGCGAATCCGGCGCTGCGGGAATCCCGGCCGCGCGGAGATCAGCGCCAACCATGCGTTGCAATGCGAGAGGGCCGTAGCCTTGCTGGTCTTTGCTGGTGGACACAACGCGAATAAAACACGGATCCGCTGCGCCAAGCCGCACCCCGTGATCGGCGAGGATGCGCAACCCGCCGGGCCGGTGTGCACACGAGCAGAGCAGAAGGAACATCAAATAGAAGCAGCCAGCGATGTGGCCGGGGTAGGCGTGGCGTTTGGGGGAGGTCATCGTTGTGGGCACGGGCCGGTGGGACGCTACCCCAATGCAACCCGAATCACCACGCGGGAAAACTGATATTTGCGCCCGCGCGGGGAAGGAGCGCCGGTCTGATCCGGAAAAACTGGAACGCGGCGAAGCCCGGCGGCGGGCGGTAATAAAAACAGCCGCCTCCACCCCGCTACCCCGGCACGCGCAGGCTCAGCGATTTTCCAAATCGAAGGTTGGCTTGGCATTACGAGTGGCGCAAGATTCGACACCGACTCTGCGGGCCGGCCAAGCCCCCGTTCAAACCACCCCATCGCACGGCTGCATGCTCGTCCCCGAAACAGAAGTGATCGTTACCTGCGCAGGACAGGAATTGCTCAAGCGCGTTCTGCGTCCGGGAGAT
>JBILLT010000018.1:0-53207 GCA_044375925.1 Chthoniobacteraceae bacterium
AACCGGGCACTGCATCCCGCCTCGACGCGCTGGCTGCAGGCTTTGAAAAACTCACTGCATGGTCACCGGATGCGATTGAGAGCTCACTCAAAGCAACTGCCGCCGAGCTTGGGATCAAACCCGGAGCACTAGTGCTGCCAACGCGTGTCGCGGTCAGCGGGCGGGGCTCGGGGCCAAGCCTGTATCACATGATGGAGGTTTTGGGGCAAGACCGTTCAATCCGTCGTATCCGCCAAACTGCCGGCTCCAAGGCTGTTTAGTATTTACAAAACAAGGCTCCCATCATGGCTTCCATCGAGCCCCCGTATACTCTCGAAGGACTGAAGAATTGGCGGCCCAACCCGGAAGCTCCAGCTATTCGCTTCTGCGTGGTCGGTGATCCGGTCGCACATTCGGCTTCGCCCCCGATGCACAACGCAGCGCTCAAAGCTTGCGGCATTGCCATGGAGTACGTGCGCGTTCACCTGCGACCGACCGAGCTTCAGGAGGGCTTCAGTCTGCTGCTGCAGCATGGTTTCATCGGCGTCAACTTCACGATCCCTCACAAGACCGCGGTGATGCCACTGCTTGATTCAATCGACCCCTGCGCTGAACGCTTGGGTGCGGTGAATACCGTGCGTTTCGAAGAGGGCAAGAGCTGCGGCTACAATACCGACGGACCGGGTCTGGTGAGGGCAGTGGCTGCGAGCTTCGGAGTAAAATTGGGCAACCTGAGAGCGATGGTGATCGGGGCCGGAGGTGGAGCGGGCCGAGCAGCGGCCATTCAATGTGCGCTTGAGGGATGTCCGGAAATCACCCTTGTGAATCGGACCCTCTCAAAGGCCCAGGCTCTCGCGCATTCTTTGCACGAGCTGACAACAGCGAGTCCGGCATTGACCATCCATGCAGTGGAAGACACCCCAAAAAATATTTCTGACGCGATGTCTCGTACCGATGTCGTGCTGCAGTGCAGTTCGCTCGGGATGGCCAGCGAAGACGCCTCGCCGATTCCTAAAGGAGCGATTGAAAGGCGTCATTTGATTTACGACACGATTTACAGCCGCCGTACCCAGCTCATCCATGATGCGGAAGCTCAGGGCGCTGAGTACGCAAACGGTTTGAGTATGCTACTACACCAGGGAGCTCTGGCGTTTGAAATCTGGCTTCAACGTCCAGCACCAGTCGACGCAATGAACGCCGCGCTTATCGCCGTCGCGGGCATCAAACGAGCTTGATTTAAACCTGAGATGGATCCACTCATCCTCGCTATCGACTTGGGAACATCATCCAGCCGCGCGGCACTTTTCACGCACAACGGCTCGAGGATTATTGCCTCCACAAGCCAGCGGCACTCCCTCCTTCAAACCAGAGCGGACGGAACTTCCGTAATGCGTCCATCCGCTTTCTTAAAGTCAGTGCGTGAATGCATTTGTGAGACGCTTCACTATTTAAAAACAAGCCGGGGCTTTCGCTCCCGAGAAGTTGCGGCTGTCGGGGTTTCATGCTTCTGGCACAGCCTTGTCGGCGTCGATAAAGGCGGAAACCCTCTGACGGATATCATTACTTGGGCTGACTCACGATGCCGCGAGGAATCCGCAGATCTGCGCAGCAATTTTTCGGAACGTGCCATCCACGGCCGGACGGGCTGCATGTTACGGAGCTCCTTTTGGCCTGCGAAATTACATTGGCTGCGAAAGACGAATCCTTCCGTGTTCAGGAAGGTGCACCGTTGGCTTTCCCCAGCAGAGTGGGTGCAGGAGCAACTCTCCGGATCGAGTCATTGCGCGATTGGAATGGCGACAGGAACCGGCTTGTTCAATCCCTCGAAATTGGATTGGGATGCCGAGCTACTCGAGTTCCTCAAACTGAATGATTCCTCACTGCCCCCGGTATCCGACGCCCCATCGGAAATGTCGCCAGCAGCCCGACGCCTTTTCCCGGAGCTCGCGGGTGCGCTTTGGTTTCCTGCGATCGGTGACGGCGCCGCCTCCAACCTCGGCTCGGGGTGCACAAAGCCCGGCATGGCGGCGATCAACGTAGGGACCTCCGCAGCGCTTCGGGTGATGCGGGCGGGCGCGGCGGCGAAAGCCCCGTTCGGGCTATTCTGCTACCGCGTGGATTCATCGCGCTTTCTCGTCGGCGGCGCGGTGAGCAACGCGGGCAACCTTCGGGCATGGGGTATTTCCAATCTCCAGACAGGTTCAACGGAATCTTTGGAAAGACAAATGTCCGGGCGCCTGCGTCCCGCACACGGGCTCACGGTACTTCCCTTTTGGACAACCGAACGCGCGCCCACTTGGAATGAAAACCTAAGCGGCGCCATCCTTGGCATCACCCAGGCAACATCGGCGATTGATATCCTTCAGGCTCTCACCGAAGGCACATACCATCGACTCGCCTTGATTGCCGATGCCGTAGCTGAGAAGACAGGATGCATAGAAAAATTTTTGGTCTCCGGCGGCATTCAATCCTCGAAAAGCGCTCTTCAGCGCCTTGCGAACGTGATGAATCAACCCATGCATCCAAGCCCCGAGGCGGAGGCCAGTATCAGGGGCGCAGCAATCTTCGTCCTCGAGAAACTCGGTTTGCCGATCGCTCCACTCACCGGGTCGCCACCTGTTCGTCCGCAATACGAAGCGGCGCTGGAGTACGAAAAAGAAAGAGAAAGGGTCTCCAAACTGGAGCGCGTCTTAACCCGCCACGCGATTTAGACCGAGGAGGACTAACGGCGCCGCTTGACTTTCAACTGCGCAAGCGATTTCGCAAGAGTCACCTTCACCATCGCCACCTCTTCGTCTCCAAGACTTCCCTCACGCAGACGCTGCTCCGCGCGTTCAACTGCTTTTTCGGCGGCCTGCTCGTCGATGTGCGCCTCGTCGATCGCCATATCCGCGAGCACGCGGATATTCGTCTGCGTGATTTCAGCAAAACCTTCGCCGATCGCGATCCGTGCTTTCTCCGAACCCTTGGTCACCACCAACTCTCCCGGATTGATCTTGGTGATTAAAGGGACGTGCATCGGATACACACCCATTTCTCCCAACTCGGCAGGCAGCAGTACCATGTCGACATCGTCCCTGTAAGCGACAGCTTCAGGAGTAATAATTTCCAGCCTTACAGTAGCCATGAGCGAGAATCAGCGTCGTTGATTGGATGAAAACAACTGCTCAACGCGCATCAAACTTAAGCATTCGCGCCGAACAGGAAATCAGCGGGAGGATCAGGCGCGAATCATATCGATTCCGCCCTTCATGTAGAAATTACCTTCGGCGACATCGTCATGCTTGCCGTCCAGAATCTCCCGGAACCCTCGGATCGTTTCCGAGATGGAAACGTACTGTCCGGGTGTGCCGGTGAACACCTCAGCCACATGGAACGGCTGGGAAAGGAAGCGCTGGATTTTGCGAGCACGGAAGACGGTGAGCTTGTCCTCGGGGGAAAGCTCATCCATGCCGAGGATCGCGATAATGTCCTGCAAATCCTTGTAGCGCTGCAGAACCCTCTGTACACCGCGAGCAACCGCGTAGTGCTCTTCGCCCACGATTTCAGGGGCGAGAGCTTTAGAGGTTGAGGCAAGAGGATCGACCGCAGGGTAAATCCCCAATTCCGCGATAGAACGCTCCAGCACGATGGTTGAATCCAAGTGCGCGAAAGTATTCGCCGGAGCGGGGTCGGTAAGGTCATCCGCCGGCACGTAGACCGCCTGGAACGAAGTAACCGACCCGTTCTTCGTGGAAGTAATCCGCTCCTGAAGTTGACCCATTTCCGCGGCAAGCGTGGGCTGGTAGCCTACGGCGGAGGGAGTGCGGCCCAACAACGCGGACACCTCAGATCCCGCTTGCGAAAAACGGAAGATGTTATCCACAAACAAAAGAACATCCTGATTTTTTTCGTCGCGGAAATATTCCGCCATCGCCAGAGCGGAGAGCGCGACACGCATACGGGCTCCTGGAGGCTCATTCATCTGGCCATACACCAGTGCGACCTTGGATTCTTCGATCTTGTCGAGGCGGATAACCTTGGAGTCCGCCATCTCATGATAAAGGTCGTTCCCCTCGCGAGTACGCTCACCCACACCCGCGAACACGGAGTAACCTCCGTGTCCCTTCGCGATGTTGTTGATCAGTTCCATGATCACAACGGTTTTACCGACACCCGCCCCACCGAACGCGCCCACTTTACCTCCTTTGGTGAATGGACAAATCAAGTCGATGACCTTGATCCCGGTTTCAAGAATCTGGGCTTTGGTGTCCTGATCCACCAGGGGAGGAGCCGGACGATGAATCGGATAACGCTTCGTGTGAGGCACCGGACCACGTTCATCGGTCGGATCGCCGGTCACGTTAAAGATTCGGCCCAAAACCCCTTCGCCCACCGGAACGGAAATCGGTGCGCCGGTCGCCTTAACCTTCAAGCCACGCTTGAGGCCTTCGGTCGAACTCATCGCAATGGAACGCACCCACGAGGAACCAAGATGCTGCTGAACTTCCAGAACCAACCTAGTCTTCTCGCCGTTCACATCATACTCAATTTCGAGAGCCTCGAGAAGTTTCGGCATCACGCCGGTGGCACTGAAATCAACATCTACGACGGGCCCGATCACTTGCACGATCGATCCTACGTTTGCTTGGGTTGCGTTTTGTTCGGACATGGGACTGTGTTTTTAAAGGATTAGAAATTAAGAGAGCACCATTTGGGCGGTTGCGATTTCGAGAATCTCGGTCGTGATGCTCGCCTGACGGATCTTGTTATACTCAAGGGTAAGGTCCTTGATGATCTGCTTGGCGTTGTCGGTCGCGTTTTTCATCGCAACCATGCGCGCAGAGTGCTCGGAGGCGCGGCTCTCAAGAATCAGATGATAGATTTTAAAAAAGACAAAATGCGGCAACAGCTGATCCAGCAGTGTGTCTTTGTTCGGCTCCAGAAGATATTCCGCGACATCCGGAGGCGAAGCTTTCGCGGTGCTAGATTCGTCGTTCTTGCCTTCCAGTTCCGAACTTCCCACATCAAATGAATGCACGGGTGCAACCACGCGGGTGCTGGGAACCTGGGTCAAAGTATTCACAAAGTCGGAATACGCTACGGTGATGCGGTCGACCTTGCCCTTCATGTATTCATCGAGGCAAAATTTCGCGACCGTCTGAGCCTGGTAAAAACTAAAGTTGTCCTTGAGGTCGAACTCAGCGATCACCGATCTTTTCGAGCGAACCAAAAACTGCGCTCCCTTTCTGCCCACGCAAACAAAATCCGTTTTCGCGGGATCGAATTGTGACAATTCGCGGAACAGGTTTGTGTTTAAAGCGCCGCAAAGCCCCTTGTCGGTGGACAAGACCAGCACCAACTCCCGTTTGACCTCACGGTCGTCCATCAACGGGTGGGGAGCGCGGTCCTCTTCCCCGAGCATATCGATGAAGGGACGCAGCAGGCGCGAGAGCTCCTCAGCGTAAGGACGGCTGGCGATGGCCGCCTGCTGTGCCTTGCGCATTTTGGATGCAGCAACCATCTGCATCGCCTTGGTGATCTGCGCCGTATTTTTGACCGACTTAATCCGTCGGCGTATATCTCGAGTGTTGGCGGCCATGTGGCGTTATGCGGCAGTTTTAAAACGATCGTTCAAGAATCCGATCTGATCACTTACTGGGCCTTGTATCCTTGCTTGAACTCGGAAAGAGACGCCTTGAGGTCCTCAGTGATCGAATCGTCAACCGCTCCTTTCTCGCGGATTTTCGCGAGCACGGCTTCCTTGCGGGTGACAAAGAAGTCTTGGAGTTTATTCTGAAAATCTTTCACAGAGGCGACTGGCACGTCGTCGAAATGACCGTTTTGGATCGCCCAAAGCGTCGAAACCTGCAGCTCAACCGGCAGAGGCTTGTACTGAGTTTGTTTAAACACCTCAACGATGCGCTGACCACGATCGAGCTGCGCCTTGGTCTTCGCGTCGAGGTCGGAACCAAACTGCGCAAACGCTGCCAGCTCGCGGAACTGCGCGAGGTCACCTTTGATTTTTCCGGCGACCTGTTTCATCGCCTTGATCTGTGCGGCCGAACCGACGCGACTCACGGACAGACCCACGGAAACCGCAGGGCGTACCCCTTGGTAAAAGAGATCCGTCTCAAGATAAATCTGTCCGTCCGTGATCGAAATCACGTTCGTCGGAATATACGCGGACACATCGCCCGCCTGGGTCTCAATGATCGGCAACGCCGTGAGCGATCCGTCGCCGCTTTTCTCGCTCAAACGCGCGCTGCGCTCGAGTAGACGCGAATGCAGATAGAAAACGTCGCCGGGATATGCTTCACGGCCCGAGGGACGCTTCAAAAGCAGGGAAACCTGACGGTACGCGACAGCGTGCTTGGACAAGTCGTCGAAAACAATTACTGCGTCCATTCCATTGTCCATGAACCATTCGCCCATCGCACACCCGGCGAAGGGCGCGAGATACTGGTTCGTTGCGGTGTCAGACGCGGGCGCCGACAGCACGATCGTATGCTCCATGGCGCCCGACTCCTCAAGCACCGCCACCGTACGCGCAATGTTCGCGTTCTTCTGCCCGACGCCTACGTAGATCGAATACACCGGCCTGAAACCTGGCTTGCCGGCGTTGAGCTTGTTGTTGCGCGCGTTGTTGATGATCGTATCGACAGCAATCGTGGTTTTACCTGTGGCACGGTCGCCGATGATCAACTCACGCTGGCCGCGGCCGATGGGGATCATCGCGTCGATCGCCATGATACCCGTTGTCATTGGTTGGCTCACTGAGCGGCGCTTGATGATGCCGGGAGCGATTTTTTCAACGGGGTATTGCTTGGTTGAGTGGATCGGGCCCTTGCCGTCAATCGGCTCACCCAGGGTGTTTACGACGCGGCCAAGCAGTTCTTTGCCCACCGGAACGGAAAGGAGTTTACCGGTCGTGCGAACCTCCATTCCTTCCGTGACGGCTCTGTCTTCGCCGAGAAGAATCGCCCCGACTTCGGTTTCCTCGAGGTTGAGGGCGATCCCGTACAAGCCGCCGGGAAATTCGATCATTTCGTTGAGCATCACGTCGCTCAGACCTTCGATGCGCGCCACCCCGTCACCCACCTGCCGCACAATTCCAACGTTGGAGCGGACGGCTCCGGTTTTCATGCCCGAGATCGTGGCTTCGATTTCTTGGAGAATATTACTCATTTGTTTGAATGTTGATTTTAAAATTTGTGGTGTCCGAACGCTTTTTGGTCAGTGGATTCGCGGGAGCATCGAGAGGTCAATGTGCGATCTCGGACTCGAGGCGCGAGAGGCGTTCCTTGACGTTTGCGTCGAGCAGATCACTCCCCACTCTAATCCTTACTCCCGCGATGAGCTCCGCGTTGACTGAAAACTGCGTTTCGACATCTGGGCCAAAGCGCTGATGAACGGCCTGCGTGAGAGACTCTTTGCCGGCGGCATCAATGGGAGCAGCCGTCTGAATCAAGGCGGTCTTTCGTTCCACCTCCAGACGGATCAATCTGTGAAACTCGTGCAGCATCTGGGCGTAGCCAGCCGGACGCCTGCTGGACACCTCAGCCAAAACTTTGGACACCTTGGCACGATCCAGAACACCGCCGAGCGTGCAGGCCTTTGCAAGAGACTTCGCGCCCAACCTCGCTTCTTTACTGAGCTTCATCGATCGTAAGGTTTTTTTTGAGGGGGGTGGAAGGATTAGGCAGCAAGCTCGCGATTCGCCTCTTCTGTGAGGCGGCGCTGGTCGTCGTCCGTGAGAACTTTGCCAGCGACCTTGGCGGTTGTACGCACCACAAGGCTTGCGACTTCCGAACGCAATTCAGCCAGCATCACCTCCCGCTCACGCTTGATGTCCGCGCGGGCTTTCGCGATGAAAGCCTCAGCCTCAGCCTTCGCCTGCTGCATTTGTTTTTCCTGAAACTCCAAGGCGGCAAGCTTCGCATCCTCAACAAGCTTGTGAGCGCCCGAAGAAGCCTGAACCACAATTTCACTGGCGCGCTTCTCCGCATCGGCAACTTGAATCTTGAGGGCGGCAGCCTCCCGGTATGTGAGCTCGATGCGCTGCCGGCGTTCCTCCAGAACTTTCAGAATCGGATGGTAAGCGAACTTGTAGAGAGTCGCGCAGACTATCGAGAACGAAAGGATCTGCGAAACGAACGCCCAAGAATTGAAGCCGAAAGTTTCACCGACTGACCGGGCAGTGTCCATCATGCCGCCTTGCGCGGCTGCCAAAGAAACGAATGCAAACATAAGCGGATACTGGAGCAAAAATGAACCGGCGCGCGGGAGGGGCGAGCCCCTCCCGCACCCGACGAGAGTTACTGACCCTTCGCGAGGAAGATCGCGAAGAAAACAATCCCTTCAGCCAGAGCCGAACTCAGGATCGCCTGAATCAGAATGGCGGTAGCGGCACCGGGATTGCGGCCCACGGCCTCGGAGGCCTTGGATCCAATCAAACCCACCGCCACGGCAGAGCCAAGAGCAGCGAGACCGATGTGAAGATTGCCCGAAATGTCAGCGAGCGTTGTGATGTTCATGGTTTCTTATTTGTTGGTTTCTATCGCATGCATCCCCGCAGTCGAACCACGGTCAGAAGCATGAAAGTTTTTAGTGATGTGAATCCTTGCCATGCGCGTCGCCGTGCCCCTCATCATGCGAGCAAATGAGGAGGGTAAACACTGCAGTAAGCAGCGTGAATACCAGCGCCTGAACAAGCCCCACCAGCAGTTCGAGAAAATAGAACGGAATGGTGATGATCGGGGCCAGCGAGCGAACTAAATTCGACATCGCTTCGAGCATGGTTTCACCGGCAAAAATGTTGCCGTAGAGGCGGAATGACAACGAAACGGGACGGAACAGGATTGACACCATTTCGAGAACCCCGACGCAGAGAAACACAACCACCATCAGTAACTTCAAAAGTCCCTTGGAGTCGCCCCGGGGTCCGAAGATGTGCATCAAAAAACCGCCGACGCCATTGGCTTTCAGGGCCCATCCGAGCCATGCGCCAAAGAAGACGACCGACATGGCGAGAGTCAGATTCAGGTCCGCGTTGGCACCGCGGAGCAAAGGCCTGGAAATGTGCTCAAGCACGCCTTGTGCGTTGGGCGTGCCCCATCCCACGGTCCCGATTCCGGGGAGCAGGCCAAACCAGTTTGTCGCAACAATGAAAATAAACGCAGTCGCGAAGAACCAGAACGTCTTCGCCGTGAGTTCCCTCCCCAAGATGCTTTCGAGGAAGTTCCTGAGGCTTTCAACCACCCACTCGACGAAGTTCTGCAACCCTTCCGGCGTTTCCTTCATTTTCTGGGTGGCCAAACGGGCCACAAGGATGAGCAAAGCCGTGACAATCCAGGTCAGCAACATCGAGTTGTTGATGGGGAGCGGTCCCACATGGAAAAGGACTGGCGCGGCCTGAGGTAGACTTTCGTCGCCATGGGACGCGTCGGATGCGAACGACGTCCCGCCAAAGAGCATCAGCGCAAAGGAGGCAACCAGCGTGAATCGCCGGCATGCCTGCATCAAAATGCGGTGAAAAGAAATGGCCATCGGTGTGAAATGATTGGGTTGGGAAATACACCCAAGCGCTAATCGTCTCAGGTAAGAAACGAGTAAATCAAGGGAGGACCTTCGCGGGCCGAGCAGTAAATCCAAATCGACAACGAGCAGCAAGGACTTTGTGAAAAATTTCACAAGCGGGACATGAATTATACTAAAAACCTCCGGGCTAGGCTTTTAGATCCTGCCGGCCCTCAGACAACCGTGGTGCCCACTATCTCGCCAAGGCGCCGCTTCATCTGCTCCACACCGTCACGCTGCATGCCGCTCACCGCGAAAATTTCCACCCGTTTAAAACGTTGCCTCAGAGTAGGAAGGAAGTCGGACGCCCCCTCCAGATCCGTTTTGTTGGCAATGATGACCCACGGCCGCTCGGAAAGGCTCGAATCGTAGAGGTCTATCTCCTTCCTCAGGTTCTGAAGGTCGGAGATTGGATCGCGCCCCTCGCTTCCTGCAGCGTCGACCACAAAGGCGAGCAGTTTACAACGAACAATGTGTCGCAGAAACTCGTGCCCCAGCCCGACGTTTTTGTGGGCACCCTCGATCAGCCCCGGAATGTCAGCGACCGTGTATCTTTCAAACTCGGGCAACTGCACAACGCCAATATGCGGCGTCAAGGTGGTGAAGGGGTAGGAGGCGACTTTCGGGTGGGCGGCTGAAATACTTGCGAGGAGCGTTGATTTTCCTGCGTTCGGGTACCCGACCAACCCGATGTCGGCGATCGTGCGGAGCTCCAAGTAGAACAGCCCGGATTCCCCCTCTTCCCCGTAGGTGAACTGGGTCGGCACCCGGTTCTGGGAACTTTTAAAGTGTACGTTGCCCAGTCCGCCTTTCCCACCCTTGCACAACACAAATTCCTGTCCGGGTTCGGTGAGATCAGCGATGAGTTCCTTTTCGCGCACTTCCTCCTGAGGATCCGCTTCTTGGTCATCCTCGGGAGCCTTGGAAAGATCGACGAACGTAGATGAAGTCCCGTAGCGCACAGAAGCTTCCAGCTCGTCGCTGTGCCCCTTTGAAGGCAGCCGGAAAACGAGCGTGCCGACCGGCACCCTGCAGACTTTGTCTTCCGCAGACTTGCCGTAGCACTTTTTCCCCATGCCATGCTGACCGTGATGCGCACGCAGAATCGGTTCGTAAAAAAAGTTGGTAAGGTTGTCCGTATGCACATCCGCGCGCAAAATGATGGACCCACCTCTTCCCCCGTCGCCTCCATCCGGACCGCCCTTGGGCACAAAAGCCTCGCGCCTGAATGAAACGCACCCGTTCCCGCCGGCGCCGGCGTACGCCTCAACTCGAATATGATCAACAAACATGGGGGCAGCGATTCTGGTTGGCTCTGTCAGCGCAGGCTCTTTCTAGTTTCCACCAACTCAACGTAAAGCTGATGGGTTTTCGCCGCGATGGAGGCCCACGAAAAATGCTGTTCCGCTCGCATGCGCCCAGCCGCCCCCATGCGGCTGCGCAGCGCTTCGTCGGCCATCAACCGATTCACGCCGGCTGCCAAGCCTTTCTCGAACGCCTCCGCATCCACCGGCTCAAACGTTCCAGACTTGAGAGTCAGCGGCACAAGCAAGCCGGTCTCCTCGGGCACGACAACCTCCGGGATTCCCCCAACCGCGCTGGCCACAACAGCGGTTTGGCATGCCATTGCCTCCAAATTAATGATGCCGAACGGCTCGTAAACCGAGGGGCAGCAAAACACGGCGGCCCGCGAATACAGGGATATCAGATCCTGTTTCGCCACCATGGACTCGACCCAAACCACCCCGCCATGCACCGCCTGCGCTTCGTCCACCTTCCGGCGCATTTCAGCGGCTATCTCAGGAGTATCGGGCGCGCCCGCGCAAAGGACGATCTGAAAATCCCTGCTCATGTGGCGGATGGCGTTGGCCAGGTGCAGGATGCCTTTCTGCCTCGTGATTCTGCCGACAAAAAGCATGTAAGGCCGCCTCGGATCGATGCCATACTTTGCAAGGACATCTTCCGCACCCTGCGACTTGAATTCATTCAAATCAATTCCATTGTGGATCACTCGCACCTTGGAATCGGGAACATTGAAAAGCCTCAGAATGTCCGTCTTGGTATCGGCGGAAACAGCGACGACCGCATCCGCCATCTCGATCGCGGTGCGTTCGACCCAGCAGCTGAAATCATAACCGCCTCCGAGTTGCTCGCGCTTCCACGGCCTGAGCGGCTCGAGCGAATGGACCGTCAACACAAGCGGAATTCCATAGTTCAGCTTGGCGAGAATCCCGCCGAAGTGCGTGTACCATGTATGAAGATGTACAACATCCGCATCGATTCCAGTGCTGTTCCAATCAAGGCAACGCTCAAGCGCCGTGAAAACCGAATGCAAAGGGCGTGGCGCCCGGTACTCCGACGCATCAACCCCGTAGGCAGTCGCTTTCAGCGACTGATCATTGACTCGAAGGTCGCGGCCCGATGATCCGAAGCAGCGGACCTCCACCTCCATCAAACGAGAAAGCTCTCTCGTGAGATAATCCACGTGCACGCCGGCACCGCCATAAATGTTCGGTGGAAACTCATTGGTCAGAATCAAACTCTTCATTTCCGTTCTCTCCTTTCACCTCCAACGCAAAAGCTCAACAAAGCGGATTCAAACTAAAACGAGTGTGGCGCGGCGTTTCCCAGAAAGACAAGGGGCGCACTCCGCCTCTGACGGAAAGCGCCCCAAGGAAAATCAACTCCGATCAATCGGGCAAGCGTTCAGCCAATAATCGCCATGCCGGCGCGATCGGATGCTAGGCTTCCACCTCGACGCCCATCTGGCGCGCGGTACCGGCAATGATGCGAACGGCGGCTGCTTCAGTGCGAGCGTTCAAATCCTTCATCTTGCGCTGGGCAATTTCCGAAATCTGTTTTTTGGACAGTTTGCCCACCTTCGTCTTATTGGGCTCTTTCGAACCCGCAGCGATGTTCAGCGCCTTCTTGATGAGAATTGCGGCAGGCGGCTGCTTGGTGATGAAAGTGAAACTCTTGTCCTTGTAGACGGTGATCACGACCGGAAGGATTTCGCCGGCCTGCTTCTGGGTTGCGGCGTTGAACTCCTTACAAAAACCCATGATGTTCACCCCGTTTTGACCCAAAGCAGGACCGATTGGGGGAGCTGGATTCGCGGATCCTGCAGGGATCTGCAGTTTGATGGTTGCTACGATTTCTTTAGCCATGGTGCTTTATTCCTTGTTTTTAAAATTTGTTTTCGGCTCGGGGCTCGCACTTTGAATCAAGCACGTTCCACCTGCCAGTACTCAAGATCCACAAGCGTGTTGCGCCCGAAGATGCTCACGGAGACACGCAGTTTGCCGCGTTCCGGATCGATTTCCTCGACAACGCCGCTTTGATTTTCAAACGGCCCGTCAGCGACCTTCACCGTTTCGCCAACGGAGAAGGAAATCTTCGGAATCACGCTTTCCTCCCGTTCGCGAACTTGATTCAGGAGAGCTGCGACCTCCGAGTCGCGCATCGGGATCGGCTGATCCTTCGTGCCCGCAAACCCGATGACTCCGGGAGTGTCCTTGATGAAATACCAAGTGCGGTCCACGAGGTTCACCCGTTTGGAATCCGTGGGATCGTCGAAAAGCCACATGTTCACAATCAGGTATCCCGGGAAAAACTTGCGGGTGGATTCCGTCTTCTTGCCGCGTTTGACTTCGGAAACTCGTTCGGTGGGAAGGATGACCTCGTAAACGAAATCGCCCATCTCTTCGGTCTTCATTCTCTTCACGAGATTGTCCCGCACCTTTTGTTCCTGTCCGGAAAGGACATGAACGACAAACCACTGCTTGCGCTTTTGTTCTTCAGTCATGGGTTACTTCGTAAGGGTGCCCACCAAGCTCATCATCACCAAGTCCCAAAGTGACACGAAGCCGCTCAACAGGAGCATGGCAACGATCACGACGGTAGTGGAATCAATCAACTCGCGATACTTCTTCACACCGCGTTCCTGCGGATCCCAAGGCCATGACGCCTTCTGGAGTTCGGCTTTTACTTCCGAGAAAAATGTTCGTGTTTTGGCAAGCATCTGGAGACGGGGGTGTGGGAGATTCGGGACTGCTTTTTTGAAACGTTCGACCGAAATCCACTTGTGATTAAAAATCAGGAGCACGGCAGGAGGGACTTGAACCCCCAACAAGCGGTTTTGGAGACCGCTGCTCTACCAATTGAGCTACTGCCGTTTTGAACGGCTCGTTTTCTGAGCTGAAACTAAACTCCTATCTTCTGAGGGTGAAAATTCCCCGCGGCCTTTCGACCGGGGGAATATTTCCGATTGATTGTTACAGTCCGCGACCACGTCTGGAGACGTTTCACCGCGAACACAATTGCCCGAGACTAACCGATGTCAGCGACGCGGCCTGCACCCACGGTTTTGCCACCTTCACGGATAGCGAAACGCATGGTTTTTTCCATGGCGATCGGCGTGATCAACTCAACCGAAACGCTCACGTTGTCGCCGGGCATCACCATTTCAACGCCCTCTGGAAGGGTGACGGAACCCGTCACATCCGTGGTGCGGAAGTAGAACTGGGGACGGTAGTTGTTGAAGAAAGGAGTGTGACGGCCGCCTTCGTCCTTCGAGAGCACGTACACCTCAGCCTTGAACTTCTTGTACGCTTTCACCGAACCGGGCTTGGCCAGAACCTGGCCGCGCTCGACGTCCTCTTTCTTGATCCCGCGCAGCAACACTCCGACGTTGTCGCCAGCACGAGCTTCGTCGAGGAGTTTGCGGAACATCTCAATGTCCGTGACCGTGGTCTTCACCGTGTCTTTCAGACCGATGATCTCAATTTCTTCCATCTTCTTGAGGATGCCACGCTCCACACGGCCCGTTGCAACCGTTCCACGGCCTTCAATGTTGAACACGTCTTCAACAGGCATGAGGAAAGGCTGGTCGACTGGACGCTCTGGAAGCGGAATGTATTCGTCAACAGCGTCCATCAGATCGGCGATGCACTTCGCCGCAGCGGAACTCGGGTCGCCGGACTCGAGGGCTGCCTTCGCCGAACCTTTCACGATCGGAATGGTGTCGCCTGGGAAATCGTAGGAAGAAAGCAGATCCCGAACTTCCATTTCAACCAACTCAAGCAACTCGGGGTCGTCCACCATGTCGCACTTGTTGAGGAAAACAACGATCGAAGGAACACCAACCTGGCGAGCGAGAAGGATGTGCTCGCGGGTCTGGGGCATCGGACCATCGGCGGCCGAGCAGACCAGAATCGCGCCGTCCATCTGCGCCGCACCGGTGATCATGTTTTTGACATAATCAGCGTGGCCGGGGCAGTCGACGTGCGCGTAGTGGCGCTTGTCGGTCTGGTACTCAACGTGGGCGGTGTTGATGGTGATGCCACGCTCCTTTTCTTCGGGAGCTGCGTCGATCTCATCGTACTTCTTCGCCTCCGCGTAACCTTTCTTGGAAAGGATCGTGGTGATAGCAGCAGTGAGGGTGGTCTTGCCGTGGTCGACGTGGCCAATAGTGCCAACGTTGACGTGCGGTTTCGTGCGTTCGAATTGCGCCTTGGCCATAGGGTCAGGTCAGTGGTTGTTTAGTTTAGGTTCAGTTAATTAAAGCGGTCGCTACAACAAGTGGAGCCTGGGACCGGGATTGAACCGGCGACCTCGTCCTTACCAAGGACGTGCTCTACCAACTGAGCTACCCAGGCACTTGCTGCTCTCGCGCAAGGCTCGCCGGTCTGCCAATCCCACAAAACCCCGAAGGATCCTCTGGAAATTTAGCAAAAAAGCGGAGGCGCAACCTAGCAAAGGGGGGAGGGGTGTCAACAGATTCCTCTGTTCGCGAACCCCTAAAACGGGGATTTTGAGTTTTTTCCGCGAAAAACGTCCTCTTTTGCCTTTGCCTTGCGCAAACCGTTCCTCATTTTTGCGCGGCTCCCGAGCCACTTCCGCCCACCGCCCTCATCCCTTCCCGCCAAATGAGTCTTTCCGAATTCCTGCGCTCGCGAATGAGCGCCGTCGACCGCGCGCTGGACGGATTTCTACCGAAAGCCTCGGCGAAGCCGGCCACCATCCACAAGGCAATGCGGTACAGCGTTTTCGCAGGCGGAAAACGCCTGCGGCCGATCCTCGCTCTCGCCTCGGCCGAGCTCTGCGGGGGCTCTGCGAACGATGCGCTGCCGGCGGCCTGCGCCGTGGAATGCATCCACACGTACTCGCTCATCCACGACGACCTCCCCTGCATGGACGATGACGACCTACGGCGCGGGCGCCCGACCAGCCACAAGGTGTTTGGCGAAGGCATCGCAGTGCTGGCTGGCGACGCTCTGCTGACCATCGCCTTTGAAATCATCGCCGGCAGCAAGGGATCCAAGCGCTACGCCGCCTCGCGCATGGTGCGCGAACTTGCCGACGCAGCGGGAAGCAGATGGCTTATCGCGGGGCAAGTGATGGACCTTGAGGGCGAGGGGGCGGTGGTCTCCAAGTCCGCGCTGCGTTTTATCCATCAGGCAAAGACCGCCGCGCTCCTCACCAGCGCGCTCCGGCTGGGCGCGATGAGCGCCAACGCCACTCCATCCAAACTGCATGCCATCACGGACTTTGGTCAGGCCCTGGGCCTCGCCTTTCAGGTCATCGACGACATCCTCGACGTGACGCAGACCACTGAAAAACTCGGGAAAACCGCCGGCAAAGACGTCGCGGCCACCAAGGCCACCTACCCCGCGCTCTTTGGTTTGAAACGCGCGCGCGCCGTGGCGCACGAGCTCACCGAAAAGGCAACCGCAGCCCTGAAACCCTTCGGCAAGAAGGGCGACATCATGCGGGAGATATCCAATTCCCTGCTAAGCCGGGAGTACTGATACGCGCATGAAACGCGCGCTCCGACCGCTCGGGTGCCCCGTATCCTTGAACCCAGCGCATTACTCCAAATTCAAGTCAGCCATCAGCCCCTGCTGATTCCGCGCCTGCTCAGACTGGCACCTCAGCAAACCAAGCAGCTGCGCTGAAGTTTGGATGCACATCGGCGGCCAGATCCCCGGACTCCCCCTTTAGAAGACGCAGAAAAGCAACGTAGGCGATCATCGCTGCATTATCAGTACACAGAGCAGGCGGCGCCAAAAGCAACTGCACGCCGTCAGCATCGCATGCTTGCTTGAAACGCTCGCGCAACCTCGCGTTGCAGCTCACCCCACCACTCAATGCCAAAGTCATGACCTTCGACAACCTGACTGCGCGCATGGTTTTCTCCAAAAGCACATCGACCACAGCCTCCTGGAAAGACGCACACATGTCCGCCACTGGCACGGGATCGTGCTTGGGCAACAGATAGCGCACGGCAGTCTTCAAGCCGCTGAATGAAAATTGGTAGTCGCCGGAGTGCAGCATGCTTCTCGGCAAAGAGAAACGCCGGGCATCTCCCTGCTCGGCCAGGGCGGCAACCCTTGGCCCGCCCGGATACGGCAACCCCAGCAGCTTGCCCACCTTGTCAAACGCTTCTCCAGCCGCGTCGTCCACAGTTTTCCCCAGCAACCGGTAGCGGCCGACCTCAAAGACGCGCACCAACAGGGTATGCCCACCGCTCACCACAAGCCCAATCGAGTCGCGCGGACCTTCCGGATCACTCATGAAAGGCGAGAGCAAATGTCCCTCCATGTGATTCACTGCGATGAACGGTTTTTTAAGCGCAACCGCCAATCCCTTCGCCATGCTCATCCCAAGCATCAAGGAAGTCGCCAGCCCTGGACCACTCGTAGCAGCAACGGCGTCCACGTCGTTCAATGTCAAACCCGCGCTGGAAAAAGCCCGCTCCAAAGTCGGGCGCAGCGCGGACAAATGATTCCGAGAAGCCACCTCCGGCACCACCCCGCCGAACTCTGAATGGATCGCCATCTGCGACGCGACCTCCGATGCCACCAGCCGACCTTCACTGAAAATCGCGACTGCCGTTTCGTCGCAGGATGTCTCGATCGCAAGGATGCAGGCGCATCGCATTGCACTGCCTCCTGACGGATCGACGAGATTCATTTCGCCTGCGCGGGACGCGACTCGGACTGCTGCGCTTTGGCAGCGTAAATCACAACGGCGCGCAGCGTGTCAACCGCACGCTCCATCTGAGGATCCTTGAAGTCCGCCAATTCGCGGGTTTCACGCTCCGTCAAGAGATCCTCGCGCCGCTGCAAATTCAGGAGTCGATCCTGTTCGGGGCTCATCACCGAGTGGATAGTGGGCTCAACCCCGCGCTGGTGGATGACCAACTTCCCGGGCGTGTAATACTTCGCAGTCGTGAGCCGAATCGCGCTCCCATCCTGCAGCGGCACCACGCTCTGAACGGAGCCTTTCCCGAAGGTCGTCTCACCGACGATGATTGCACGCTTCAAATCACGAAGCGCTCCTGCCACAATTTCCGCAGCACTCGCACTCCCGTAGTTTACCAAGACCGCCAATGGGTATGCGGGGCGCTGCTTGGAACCCGCCTGGGTGCGATACTCTCGCCGCTGGGATGGCAGCCGCCCCTCGGTGGAGACCACCAATGACTCGGCGGGCAGAAATTCGCCGGCGACATCCACCGCCGACTCCAGAACCCCGCCCGGATTGTGGCGCAAATCCAAAACCAGCGCCTGCATTCCCTGCTTCTCAAGCTCGTCCAGCGCCTTTGAGAGTTCAGCTGCGGTTGGCACGCTGAACTGTGAAATGCGAACGTACCCAACCTTTGTTCCAACCGGATCCTGCGTCGCCAAAATTTTCGCGTCCCGCACGGTCGCAACTTGAATCGCCTCCCGCACCACCTCGATTTCCATGGTCTCCTTCGTCTGCGGCCTGTAGAGCGTCAGTTTCACGCCTTTCCCGGTGTCGCCCCGCAGCAGGTTTGCCACTTCGTTGGCACCAAACTTTTCCGTCAACTTGTCGTCCACTTTCAGAATCACATCCCCGCTCAAGATCCCCGCACGCAGACCGGGCCCGCCTTCCATCGGCGTCACCACCACCAACTTTCCGTCCTTGTGACTCACCACCAATCCAACCCCGCTGAAGCGGCCACGCGTATCTTCCTGCACCGACTTGTACTCCTTCGCATCGAGAAACTGGCAGTGCGGATCCAAGCTCGAAAGAACGCCCCTCAACGCTGACTGAACCAATTCTTTGTAGCCAACCTTTGTCTCATCGACAAAATCCTGTTTCACCAACTGCAAAGCCCGAGCGAAAATACTCAACTGCTCGTACGCCGTAGGATCAACGGGCAAGCCCGCGGTGGGATCAGCCTTGGGTGCGGCCTCGTCGGACTTCGATACCGGCTCCGACCTAGGCTCCGACTTTGGCGTCGTCTCGGGCTTCGGAGGCAAGCGTTCCGGAATGACTTTAAGCGGTGCCTCAGGCAGCGGCCCGTCCTTCGCTCCCTGCGAAAAAGCCCCGGGCGCGAAGCAAAACGTCAGCAAGGTCAAAAACACAGGGCATACACGCGCGAACCCCGGCGAACGCCGCCCCATGTCAGACAACAGATGTGACTCGGTGGATAGCATGTCCATGGGGTGTTCCTCCGATCTATTTCCGATCCTTCAGCAGGATACTCATTGGCAAAGCCTTTCGACGGCGCGCTGATGCCGCCTTCCTACGCAGCGTCCTTGTCTTGTTTGCGGCGCACAGTCGGCTGGCGTTTGCCCTCCACCACCGCGCGGTTGATGGTCACCTCCGCCACGTCCTCGCGGCTCGGGATGTCGAACATCACATCCAGCATGATCCGCTCCAGCATGGAGCGCAGCGCGCGCGCACCGGTCCCTTTCTTGACTGCATGCTCTGCAAGGGCACGCAACGCGTCCTTCGTGAGATTCAAGGAGACACCTTCGATGGAGAGAAGCTTGGCGTACTGCTTCACGAGCGCGTTCTTGGTATCCGTCAGAATGCTCATCAGTTCGTCCTCGGTGAGCGGATCCAATGCCGCAAGCACCGGCAGGCGACCGATGAATTCGGGAATCATCCCAAAACTTAGAAGATCCTCAGGTTCGGCAAACCGCAGAAGCTCGCTCTTCGGAACATCCGCGGGAACAGCGCTTGCACCCGTCTCAAGGGGCGTCTTCGCAGAGGCGAAACCAAGCACATTTTTTCCGCGCCTTTTCTCAACGATTTTGTCCAAACCCACGAACGCACCGCCGCAGATGAAAAGAATCTTGTCCGTGCTGACTTGGATGTACTCCTGGTGCGGATGCTTGCGCCCGCCCTGCGGAGGAACATTGCAAACCGTGCCCTCAAGAATTTTCAGGAGCGCCTGCTGCACCCCTTCGCCACTCACGTCGCGCGTGATCGAAACGTTCTCGGTCTTGCGTCCGATCTTGTCGATCTCGTCGATGTAAACGATACCGATCTCGGCGCGTTTGACGTCGTACTCCGCAGCTTGGAGCAGGCGCAGTATGATGTTCTCCACGTCTTCGCCCACGTAGCCCGCCTCGGTGAGCGTCGTCGCGTCGGCGATGCAAAACGGCACGTCCAGAACGCGAGCCAGCGTTCTTGCGAGCAATGTTTTCCCGGATCCCGTGGGACCAAGCAGCAGGATGTTGCTCTTGTCTATCTCCACGTCGGAGAGCGCGTCAAATTGCGGCGATGAAGCCGAACCGATACTCGGGCCGCCGTGCAGGATTCGCTTGTAATGATTGTGCACCGCAACGGACAGCACCTTCTTCGCGCGATCCTGGCCGATCACGTGCTGGTCGAGCGCGCGCCGGATATCCGCCGGCTTCGGGACGCGCAGAGTCGTGGTCTGCTTGCGCTTTTCGTCGCTGAGTTCCTTGTCCAGAATTCCTTTGCAAACGTTGATGCAACTGTCGCAGATGTACACACCCGGACCCGCGATCAACTTGCGGACTTCCGCGTGACTTTTTCCGCAAAAACTGCACATCGTCAGGTTGGAAGCGCGCGCCATAGGAATTGTTGGGTTGGGTTGCTGAAATCTATTTTGGGACGGAAAGCGTACTGATTAAACCGCGTCGGCTGACTCCCTGATTCCTCGGTTCATTCCGAGGCTAATGGGATGCCGCGTCGGGTTTCGGCTCGGGTTTGGAATCGCTACGGGAATCGGCGTTTCCCTCTTTCGACTCGCTCCTCACCGGGCCCTGCACTTCTTTGCGGCTTTTCACCACTTCATCGACGAGCCCGTAATCCTTCGCTTCCTGCGCAGACATGTAGTAGTCGCGGTCGGAATCCAGCTTGACCTGTTCCTCTGATTTGCCCGTGTGGTCGGAAAGAATCCGGATGAGGCGCTTCTTGAGCTTGAACATGAACTCGACGGTCCGCTCCACATCGCTGGCGGTGCCCCGCGCGCCGCCGGACACCTGATGGATCATGATATCGGAATTCGGAAGCGCGAACCGCTTGCCGCGCGTTCCAGCCGCGAGCAGGACCGCGCCCATACTTGCAGCCATCCCGATGCAGTAGGTGTTCACGTCGCAGGTCATGAACTGCATCGTGTCATAGATCGCGAGACCCGCCGTCACCGAGCCGCCGGGCGAGTTGATATACAGATGGATGTCCTTCTTGGGATCTTCCATCTGCAGAAACAACAGTTGGGCGATGATCGCATTCGCAACCTGGTCGTTGACTTCCGTCCCAAGAAACACGATGCGATCTTTCAGCAGCCTTGAATAGATGTCGTAGGACCGCTCCCCCCGCCCAGTCTGCTCCACCACGTAGGGGATGTAACTGGATGCCACCTGGTGAGTGGATGCCACCTGGTGAGAGCCGAACCCGTGCACCCCTTGGTCTGTCGTGTTTGATGAGAGTTTCATGAATGGTATAATCCTTCTAACGGAACTGCTTCTTCAGAAGCCCACCGCTACGCGGCGCCTTCCACCGTCACCGTAGCGTTGGAGACCACGAAATCAAGGGCCTTGCTGGTGAGAATATCCGAGCGCACCTGGGCGAACACCCGGCGCTTGCGCATCTCCTTCACCACGCGCTCCACGGTCATGTCGTTCTCGCGCGCGGCCGTCGCAACCCACCCCATGATCTCGTTGTTCGAGACCTCGATTTTTTCCAATTCAGCAATCTTGGTGAGAATAAACGACCCCTTCACGCGGTTCCTGCCCGTCTGCGACGCGGTGGACACCAATTCCTTCTCGTTTTCCTTGAGGACATCCTCACTGATTCCCCGGTCCTGATTCGCCTTCACCATCTCGCGGAGAACCCGGCCGGATTCCGCTCGGGCAAGGTCCTCGGGCAGCTCGCACTCCACCTTCTCAAGCAGCACGCTCATCACGCGGTCGCGCTTGACCGCCTCGATCTGCGACTTTTTCCGCGCCTCCAGATCCTTCTGAATCAGGTCCCGCAGATCCGCCAAAGTCTTCCCCTCCAGAAAACTCGCCGCGAACTCGTCGTTCAACTCCGGCAACTCCCTCTTCTTCAGTTCATGCAGCGTGACATCGTAATCCACTTTCTGGCCCGGAAGTCCCTCGATCGGAAAATCCGATGGCACCTCGACCTGAAACGTCCGGCTCTCGCCCCGCTTGACGCCGACAAGGTTCTGGCAAAAACCCGGAAAGAACGCCTCGTCGGTCATGCGGATCCAAAACCCAGTGTTCTCGCCAAGGATCTTGCCGAGTTTCGGATAGGCCTCGTGGAGAGGAACTCCCCCGATACTGCCCTTGTAGTCCACCACGACAAAATCATCCATCTGCGCGCCGCGCTCCTCTTCGATATCCACAAAATCCGCACGGCGATCCCGGAGGTCCTCAAGGGCGGAGTCCACCTCGGAAGCCTGGACCGCGTCGCTGGGAACCTCGATCGCAACCCCCTTGTATTCTGGAACGTCGAACTCTGGAACCGTGACGAGAGTCGCTGAAAACGAGAACGTCTTGTCGTCCCCGAACTTCACGTCGTCGACGTTTTTCACCTCGATGATCCTGAGTCCCTTTTCGCGGACGGCGTCCTCAATGGACTGCGAAAGCATGTACGATTCAAGCTCCTCAGCGATATCTTTTTGAAAGCGCTTTTCAACCATCGCTCGCGGCACCTTGCCCGCACGGAAGCCCGGGATTCTGGCCTCCTTCGTGATCTTTGCGACAATCTGTTCGCGCGTCTTGGAGACTACTTCCGGCCCGACTTCCACCTGAATACTGGCCAAACAATTGGGTAACGCTTCTACGACAACATTCATAAATCTGTAAAAAAGGGGTAGGAACCATACCCGCTCCGGAGATTTTGCAAACGCCGAATTGCCATCATTTTCGGCCCAACGGACCCGTCCGGCGCCCGACCCCGTGCATTTTTCACAAAGACCCCGCGCGCCCCACACCTTCAAGGCATTCCGCAAGGCATGCCCCGCACCGGAAGGCGCTCGGCCGCGGCGGACCGCCCCGCCCGCGTCATCCCCGACCACGCATTTTCCCCTCCCCCACACCTCGGCAGTCCTTCATATTCGCGGCAAATGAAGCTCATCGACGGGAAAGTTGTCGCTCAAAAAATCCATTCAGAAACGGCAAGGGCGGTGGAGGCTCTCAAATCGCTCGGCCACCCGCCCGGCCTGGCAGTCGTGCTGGTCGGGGAGGATCCAGCCTCCCAGGCGTATGTCCGCTCGAAGGACCGCACCTGCCGCGAACTGGGCATGCACAGCCTCAAATTCGAGCTGCCCGCAAGCACTCCGCAGGCCGAGGTGATCGCCTTGGTGCGCCAACTGAATGCAGACCTCGCCATACACGGCATTCTGGTCCAATCACCGCCGCCGCCCCACATCGACGAGCGCGCCGTCATCGAGGCCATCGACCCGCGCAAGGACGTCGACGGATTCCATCCCATCAACGTCGCTAAACTCGCTCTGGGGGACCCCGACGGCTTCGTGCCTTGCACCCCGATGGGGTGCCAGCGCCTTCTCATCGAATCAGGAATCAAAACCGCCGGCGCACACGCTGTCGTGCTCGGACGCTCGATGATTGTCGGCAAGCCTATGGCCCTCCTTTTGATGCAAAAAGGCCCGGGCGGCGACGCCACGGTGACCGTCGCCCACTCCCGCACACGCGACATCGCCGCCGTTTGCCGGAGCGCGGACATTCTGATCGCCGCCATCGGCAAACCTGAATTTGTGAAGGCGGACTTTGTCAAAGAAGGAGCAGTGGTGATCGACGTTGGAATCAACCGCGTGCCTGATCCATCCTCCCCGAAAGGCTCGAAGCTAGTCGGCGACGTCGACTTTAGCGCGGTTGCTCCGAAATGCGCCGCAATCACGCCCGTGCCGGGAGGCGTCGGCCCGATGACCATCGCCATGCTAATGCACAACACGGTGCTCGCTTGCCAAAGGCTGCATCGAGTGAACCCCTGATCCCGCCTCAATTCCGCGGCTGTCTTATTCGCGGGCCCGCGCTGCGCTTCGGAATGCATCATGGTCCCCGCACAGAAGGATCTTTGCCTGCCCGCCCGGATCAGCCATTCTTCAGCGCTCAACCCACCCCATCATCATGTCTGTACTCGTAGTTGGATCCATCGCACTCGACACCGTCAAAACCCCGCTCGAAGAGCACGCCGATCTTCTCGGAGGCTCGGCAAGCTACGCAGCCGTGGGAGCCAGCTTCTTTTCCCCGGTAAACCTCGTGGGCATCGTCGGCGACGATTTTCCGGGCGAACATCTCGACTTCTTGAAAGGCCGCAACATCGACCTCACCGGACTCCAGCAGGTACAAGGAAAAACATTCCGCTGGTCCGGCGAATACATGTGGGACCTGAACACCCGTGAAACGCGTTCCGTTGAATTAAACGTGTTCGAACACTTCACGCCCACGCTTCCCTCCGCGTACACGAGCGCGCGGATTGTGCTGCTGGCGAACATCGCGCCAAAACTCCAGAGCCACGTGCTTGATCAAATGAGCCGGCCGCTCTTCACCATCGCCGACACCATGGATCTCTGGATCAACATCGCCCGCGAAGATTTGGAGGCCCTCATCAGCCGAGTGGACATGCTGATTCTCAACGACGGCGAGGCCCGCCAGTTCACGGGGGAAACTTCACTCATCAAGGCCGGCAATAAAATACGCGCCATGGGCCCGCGCTTCGTGGCGATCAAGAAAGGCGAGCACGGCTGTCTGCTGTTCGGTCAGGGCGAGTTCTTCTCTTGCGCCGCATATCCACTGGAAGACATCCACGATCCGACCGGCGCCGGCGACACGTTTGCGGGCGGCCTCGCCGGCCACCTTGCCGCCGGACTCGCCGACAGCGGGGGCGACGTGACCTTCGCAAAACTGCGCCAGGCCGTCGTCTACGGCAGCGTGCTTGCAAGCTATAATGTCGAGGCGTTCAGCTTGGAACGCCTGCGCTCCATCAAGCAGCACGACATTGACGCGCGCTATCACGCGTTCCGCGCACTCAGCCAGTTCGAGGCGATCGGGTGAGGACTGTCCTTCGCGTTTTCCGCTACCTGCGCAAATACCCCGGGTGGGCGCTGGGCACCCTCGGTTGCGCGCTGGCATCGACCGTCCTCGTCATCGTTTTTCCAAAGGTGACTCAACTCGTCGTGGACGAGGTGCGCGAGGGCCGCGGCGAACGCGTGTGGATGCTGGTAACCGCCGCGATCGCTGCGTTCATCGCGCGGGACGGGTTGAACTGCCTGCGCATCATCCTGAACAACACGTTTGAACAAAAGGTCATCTTCGACCTGCGCAGCGAGCTTTACTCGCACATCCAGCAACTCCCGCTCAAGTGGTTTGATAACCGCGCCACGGGCGATTTGATGACCCGCGTGATGGAGGACGTGAATTCCGTCGAACGCGTTCTGATCGACGGCATCGAGCAGGGAGCCGTTGCCGTACTGCAGGTGAGCATTGTGACCTCGATGCTTTTCGCCTACCACCCGCGGCTGGCCTGGCTCGCGCTTGCGCCTGTTCCGTTTCTTGCGGCGGGAGCCCTCTGGTACACGCTCACCGCCAAACAGCGCTACCGCGGGCAGCGCAAAGCCTCCTCCGCGATGAACGCTCTTTTGCACGACAACCTCGCCGGAATCCGGCAGATCAAAACCTACGTGCGCGAGTCCGAGCAGCACGAGCGCTTCAACAATGCCAGCATGGACCTGCAAAGGTCCACCCTCAGGGTGATGCGCATCTGGGCCATCTACAACCCCTCAATGTCCCTCTTCGCCTCCCTTGGGATGACGCTTGTGGTGGGCTTCGGCGCGCAGGCGGTTTTACGCGGGGAACTCAGCGTCGGCGAGTTGACCGGGTTTCTGCTGCTGGCGGGATTCCTCTACGACCCCATCGGAAGACTTCATTCGCTCAATCAAATCCTGCAGGCAGGGCGGGCCGCTGGCGAACGCGTTTTTGAAATCCTGGACGAACACGCCGAAACCGAATCTTCGAGCGAGGAACCGCCGGCGCTGAAAATTCTCGGTGAAGTGGAGTTTAAGAAAGTCAGTTTTTCCTACCGCAGCGAGGTGCCGGTGCTTCACGACATCACAATCCACGCCCAACCGGCGCAGACCATCGCGCTGGTCGGAAAAACGGGCGCCGGCAAATCCACCATCGTGCAGATGCTCACGCGCTTTTACGAATACGAGACGGGCGAGATCCTCCTTGACGGCGTCTCCATACGAGGCATCCCGAGAAGCGTCCTCCGGCAAAGCATCGGTTTGGTCACGCAGGAGAGCTTTCTCTTCAACGGAACGCTGCGCGAAAACCTTGTGCTGGGAAAGCCGCACGCAACCGACACCGAGCTCTGGGAGGCGCTCAAACACGCCAACGCAGAGGCGTTCGTGCGACAACTGCCCGAGGGGCTCGACTCGGTTGTCGGCGAGCGCGGCGTGAAACTGTCGGTCGGTGAAAAGCAGCGCGTCTCCATCGCACGCGTCCTTTTGAAGGACCCTCCCATCCTCATTCTGGACGAGGCCACCGCAAGCGTCGACACCGACACCGAGCGGCAGATCCAAGGCGCGCTCGAAAACCTCATGCGAAACCGCACCAGCTTCGTGATCGCGCACAGACTTTCCACCGTGCGCAACGCCCACCAAATCCTCGTCCTCGACCACGGCCGCATTGTGGAACGGGGCGTGCACTCCGAACTCCTGGCGCTGGGAGGACTCTACACCAGCCTGTGCCGCAACAGCGATCTCACCTAAGAGTATGTCGAGCTTAACCTGTTGCTTCACAAAAATATTGTTTTTAGATGTTTCTAAGATCACAGACAGGTTAGACTAGGTGCACATGGCCGCAACGGCACCGCGGGCATCGGAATCCCCCTCTTATGCGAACGAATCAGACGTCGGCGGTCATCCTTTCGCTCACATGGATTGTTCTCCTCGGGGGCACTGTCCCGTCCCTCCACGCAGCGAATACGGCGAACACCGGAGTTGTGCGCGGCCTCGGAGCGGAGGCAGATTTCGGCGAATTCTCCGCGGCACTCGCGCCCTACGGCCGCTGGCTCGAAGTGGCCGGCTACGGGGCATGCTGGAGCCCCGACGTCGAGCCGCACTGGGCGCCTTACACGGAAGGCTACTGGGCGTACACTGACGCGGGGTGGACTTGGGTGAGCCGCGAGCCTTTCGGCAGCATCGTCTTCCACTACGGCCGCTGGCTGATGACCAGCGAAGGCTGGTGCTGGGTTCCCGGACAAGACTGGGGACCCGCCTGGGTTTCGTGGCGCACCGGCGACAAATACGTAGGCTGGGCGCCGCTTCCTCCCGAGGTTCCGTGGAATGCAAAGCGCGGGGTCGGCTCTTGGGTGGATGTCCAAAGCGACATCGGCCCCGGCTACTACCGTTTCTGCAGGGTCGAAGACTTCGGATCCCCCCAGATGCGCGAAGTGGTCTTTCCGGTGCACTACAATCCCGAGGTCTTCGTCACCACGCGCAACGTAACTCACATCACGGTGCGCGAGGAGACGGTTTTCTGCGCCGGCCCGAGCTACGTGTGGATCACCAGCCATTGCATGCAACCGGTTCCGGTCCTCCGCGTGGTCCGCGAGCCCAGCTTCAATGTGTTTGTGTCGTACGGCGCGGGACTGGGATTTGCCGGGTTCATCGCGCGGGACTGCCTGTTCCTGCCGGCGCCGACCCGGGTCTGCAAACCGCAGCCGCACCACTTCGCAGCAGCCCCCATCCAAGTGCAGCGCCAGACGACGCGGGGCTGGTCCGCAGACCGCCAAGAGGCGAGCAACATCTCGAAATATGTCAGTCAGGAGTGGGACAGACAAAGAACCTCGCTCACCGCGAAGACCCAGGTGCCCGCGGGAGGCGCGGCGATTCTCAATGAAATCCGCCAGGCGCCGCGACCGGTCTCCGAGCAGGAAAAACGCGCGGTTCTGGTGAATGAGCAGCATGCCAAAACCCCGCTCCACACACACGCATCCGCTGCGCCTGATCCCGCTGCCTCGACTTCGGTCAAGCCGTCCATTCCCGCCTTTCCGTCTTTCAACACGCCTACCGACCGGCAGCCGTCCAACCCGTCCTTGAGCGGGGGAACTCAGACCGCTCACGCCGGCTCGCTCTCTACCGCGGGTTCCCTCTCAAGCGCCGGTTCGCTTAAAACCGAACTCCCGACCGGATCACTTGGAGCCGCGCCTGCGGTGAGGACCATCAAATCCAACCCTGCCCTGCGCGATCCCCTCGCGGGAAATTCCTTCGTCCCCCCAACACAGCCAGCGCAAAAACCCATTCAAGCGCCTGCGGCTGCGACCAAGTCCCCTTCGATCCAGCCCCAGCAACCGTTAACGGTGATCCCGCAGCCAGCAGGGAACGCAGACAGCTCAGCAAAACCGTTCACCCATCCCGCAAGCCAAGCCACGTCGACAGCGCCTCTGCCAAATCCACAGCCAGCCGCTTCCCCCGCGATAAAACCCGTAGCCACGGCGGTTCCAGCACCGGCTCCGAATCCAGTCGAATCGCCGAAGACCGCGACCCCGATCCCGCCGGTCGTGATCAAAAACCCTATCTTGCCCACGGGGGCAAACAGCCCCCCTCCAGCGCCCGCCAGCACCCAGAACCGGCCGGCCGCGATCACACCAGCTCCGGCGACGAACCCGAGCATCAGCGGAACTCTCCAACCGTCAGGCAACACAGCCCGGCCCTCTACGCAGATCATCCCGACTACCGAGGCGGGGCGCCAGACCGCTGTGCCCTCACAAACAGCGATCCCCACACGCAGCGCGACACCGCCGACACAGCAGCCCGCACAAACCAGCCTCGCTCCCCAACTCTCTTCGCAACCACCCCAATCGCAACCGCCCCGAACGGAACCCAACCGAACCGCGGTGACCGCTTCTCCCTTCGCACCGAGCACGGTCAATCCCCAGAACAGCGCGGGCTCCTCATCACGGCAAATACCGCCAAGCCCATCCCAGTCGACCGACATTCAGCAAGGGAACTCGCGGCAGGTTTTCCCGACACAGTCACCCGCAAATTCGAACGCCGCTTTCCCGCTGGGACGCCCTGGAACCACTGCTCCCATCCAATCAAGCGTTTCGCTCGGAGGCACGATGCCGCAACCCCAACCGAGCCCGCAACGTCAAACGATGACGCCCGCGCCAGGCGTGAGAATCGCGCCATCGACACCGGTCTCCACGGCAACCTCCAACTCAACGCCATCGTCGCTCTCGAAACCGAAAACAACCGACCCGAACGCGCCTAGGCCTTAAGGGCCACCAAGCCTCTCGCTTTTTCGGATCCGCTCGGGCAACGGTCGAATCTGGATAAGCGCGGATGGCATTGATGTTTCGAAAACCGGTCCCTTCTTGCGAACCAGCGCGCCTGCTGTCGTACCCCCCGGCACCCCGGGCCCGACGGCAACGAACGTGCGCCAACACCCAACGCACCAGCCACGGCCCGCACTCGGCGCATCGCCGACAGACGATTCTAAAATGGAATGCGTTCACGGCTACCCGATTCATCCACCGACGACGCCCGGGCGCATTTTCAAATCATTTTCCACCGGTCCGCGAAAGCTTCCCTCCTCGCCTCGCTGTTTTCAGCGCTGTGCATCAGCCTTTGCGAGGGAAAGCCCGCCATCCCGGCCTTGGAGCCGATCAGTTCCACAGCGGCTCCAGAGGTGCAAGCCGGTGCCTTTGCCATTGATATCACGCCGGAAACTTTTCCTGTGATCGTCAACGGCGAGATCCTTGGCAGGGAAACGAGCAAGGTGACGGATCGCCTGCACGCGCGCGCAATCGTGCTCGCAAGCGGCACGAATCGATTTGCGATTTGCGTCGTCGACTCGCTCACTATCGGCAGGGAGTTGCTCGACGAAGCAAAGGAAATCGTCCGCAAACAGACGGGCATTCCGACCGATCGGATGCTGATTTCCGCAACACACACCCATTCTGCGCCGTCAGTCATGGCATGCCTCGGCACAGAAGTGGACTGGGTTTACGCATGGTTTCTCACTCAAAAAATCGCCGAGGCGATCCGGTGTGCGAACGAGCGTTTACAGCCAGCGCGCATCGGCTGGGGTTCCGTGCCTGCGTGGGGTTTCACGCAGTGCAGACGATGGATTTTTGACGCAGCACATCCGCAGATGGATCCGTTCGGGGAACGGAGCGCGCGCGCAAACATGCATCCCGGCTACGACAATCCTCATACGATATCACCGAGCGGCCCTGTCGACCCCGACGTTGGAATCTTGTCGATCGAGACACGCGAAGGCGCGCCGATGGCGCTCCTGGCCAGCTTCTCGATGCACTATTTGGGTGCGACACCTTTGTCCGCCGACTATTTTGGCGAATTCGCTTCAGGACTTGGCCGCGCCCTTGGCGCTGATTCAAGCCGCTTCGTGGGGATCATGGCGCAAGGCACCAGCGGCGACGCCCAATGGATGGACTACAGCCAGCGCAGACGCGAGACGCCAAGCAACTACGCGCAAAAGCTCGTCCAGATCGTGGCCCAAGCCTCGCGCAGCATGCCTCATGACTCGCAAGTCCCGATTCAAATGGCTGAATCCAAGCTGACCTTGCGTCGGAGGCTCCCCGACGCCGCACGCTTGTCCTGGGCGAGGACCATCGCATCTTCAATCGGTTCGCGGCCCCCGACGACAACCCAGCAGGTTTACGCAAGGGAACAATTGTTCGTGGCCGCAGAACCCGAAAGGGAGATCAAGCTTCAAGCCATGCGCATCGGCGCCCTGTGCATCACCGCACTGCCGATTGAGGCGTTTGCCATCACCGGCTTGAAACTCAAGGCGCAAAGTCCGGCAGATGTCACGTTTCACATCGGACTCGCCAATGGCAGCGAGGGCTACGCACCGCCGCCCGAACAACATCAGCTCGGCGGCTACACCACCTGGCTGGCGCGCACCGCTTCCTTGGAGGTCGCAGCCGAACCAAAAATCGTCGAGGCTGCACTCGAACTTCTGGAGTCCGTCACCGGACGACCCCGCAGGACTTCCGATGATTCGCCCAGCCGCTACGAGAATGCGATCCTGCGCGACAACCCGCAGGCTTTCTGGCGTCTGAATGATTTAAACGGTCCGTCGCCGCGCGAGCGCTTTGGAATCCACAAAGCCGTCTTTGAAGATGGCGTCGTGTTCGGGCTTCCCGGGGCGCAACGGTCAGGAGGCGCGCTTTCCCAACCGCCCGAACTTCAATCCGCATTCGAAACATCGGGCGTCAACCGGGCCGTGCACTTCGCAGGAGGTCGGATGAAAGTGTCGCTGCAAAACTTCGGCGGTGATTACACGGTGGAATTCTGGGTTTGGAACGGCTTGCGGAATCCAATGAGGCCTCTCGCAGGTTGGCTGTTTTCGCTGGGAGAAGATGGAGATGCCCACACCGGCGGTGAGAATCTGGGAATCTCGGGCAAAAGCCCCGGCACACCCGAAGGCTGCATTGTATTTAGCTCCAGAGGGGATCTTCAAAAAGCGCTCTACGGTTCCACCGCTCTGCCCGCCAGACAGTGGCACCATGTCGTGATGGCCCGCGCCGGCGACACCGTCAAAGTTTATGTGAATGGCAAAATGGAGATTTCCGCGACGACCCGTGTCCAGTCACCGTACCACATGCGAACCGCTTTTTTCGGCGGCCGATGCAGACCGGACAGCGGGGACGCGGGATTGGAAGGGCGCATCGATGAAATCGCGTTTTACAATTTCCCGTTGTCAGAAACCCAAGTACAGGCCCACTTCCAGGCTTCCGCGGCATCGCAACCAAAAAACGACCCGCAACCCTCCGCGGGCGGTCATGGCTATTGATTCGAAGAACACTCCGGCGGCCCAACGCAAGAGACTTCCCGTATTTCCGCACGGGTCGCAAGAGAAACGCCCGCACTTAGCGTCCCTTGCACCGCAAGAGTGGGGCCGGCGATTAACCTGCGGCGGCAACCTCCGCCTCGGCGCCTTGGAGAAGTCCCGCAGAGCGCGCTTCATTCTGAAGTTCAACCTGCAGATCCGGGAGGTCCAGTGAAGCGAGAGACAAATCCTCGGTTTTGTAAAAGATCACCTGCCCGGTTTTCACGTCGTAAAAAGCCCCGACAATCGCAAGTTTTCCATCCCTCACAAGCGCATTGAGAGTCGAACTGTCACGACGGATTGCACGAATGGTTCTGAGCACGTTTCGCTTTGCCACAGTGTCCGCGAATGCGGATTTTTGTTCGGGTCGCCACCGGAGCACTGCCGGCATTTCATCAGCTGTGATTGAGGTCTGTATTTCCTTAAGCAAACCCTCGAGGGTGCCGCAACCCGTCGAGTCCGCAATGGTTTCCTGGCTTCCAACAAAGCTCACGGCGGCTTTCACCGCACCGCATGAGGAGTGGCCCATGACCACGAGCAGTTTTGCGCCCGCCACGGCGCAGCTATACTCCATGCTTCCTAAAACCTTTTCCCGGGCGATGTTTCCCGCGATACGGACGCTGAAGATGTCACCCAAACCAAGGTCGAAAATCAACTCGGCGGGTGAGCGCGAATCGATGCAGCTCAGGACTACCGCCATCGGGAACTGTCCTTCGGCAGTGGCAGTGACCTGTCTGCCGAGGTCCCTGTCAATGCGCTGCCCCGAACGAAAGCGTTCGTTCCCGGCCCTTAGCATTTCGAGGGCCGCCAACGGGGTCAGCGCGCTTTGTAGTTCGCGCGAGGTGTAGTCCACGTACTGGATGTCGTCCGTTATGTTACCGTATCCACCCTTGAATCCGACCTTGCTCAGTCGGACCCCATGCGCTGTTGCGGTGGACCTTTGAAAGTCCTCGAGCAAATCTTGAATATCCGGGTCGATATAGTTGGTATGACGCGCATCCAAGAGGACATGGCCGCCGCGGGGCATCTCCCAAAGAATTTTCTCGAGCGTAGCCCGGTTGAAGAAAGTGACCTGCGTAGGCAGTTCGATCCGGAGCACATCACCGGAGAGATGTTTTTCAAGCACCCGGTGGATCGGCTGTAAAAAATTACTCCGGAGAATAAAGGCGATGCTGGTGAACAATCCCAGGACGATGCCGGTGCTTAAATCCGTGAATAGAATCACTCCGACAGTCACCACGAAGGGAATGAATTGATTTTTTCCCTCTCTCCACATTTGTTTGAAAAGTTCCACTCTCGCGAGACTCACCCCTGTGGCGCAAAGCAAGGCTCCGAACACCGCGAGTGGAATTTGATTGATCCAGTGGGGCGCAAAACAGACGCACCCGAAAATGAAAAGACCGTGAAGAATGGCGCTGCGCTTTGAAACCGCGCCCGCGTTGAGATTCACGGCGCCCCGCTCCAGCACGCTGGATACGGGCAGACCGCCCACGATTCCACATACGATGTTGCCCACGCCTTGAGCCAGCAATTCACGGTTCGGCGAGCACCTGCGCTGCGCCGGGTCGATTTTTGCAAGAGCCTCGAGATTCACCAACGTTTCCAGAGAGGCGACAAGCGCAATCAAAAGCGCCGCGAAGTACACATCTGGATTCTGCAGCGAGTCCAAAAACTGCGCCCCTGAAGACCAAGTCCATGCGTTACCGAGCTCCACCGACGAAAGGTTTACAAGGTGCGACTCCTCGATCGTCCAAGAGCTTCCCAGCGATTTAAAAGCCGCATTGATCGCCATGCCGAGGGCGGCAACAAACAGCGGCGCGGGAATCCGACTTTTCGCCAGCACGGGCACACGCTTCCAAAAAAGGAGAAGCAATAGGGAGAGCACTCCGACAAACGCAGCCCCCGGCTGGAAGTCGTCAATGATCGAATAGATTTCGGAAAATGTGTTCTTGTCGTCCGGCTGTAAAAACGACATCTCGCCTTCAATGTCGGGGTCATGTCCGAGGACGTGGGGAATCTGTTTCAGAATTAAAATCAGCCCGACTGCCGCGATGAGTCCTTTGACCGCGCTCGAAGGGAAGAAAACAGCGGCGGAACCCAGCCGTGCAAACCCCAACCCGAGTTGAATGACCCCCGCTAGCACCACGGCTGGAAGCAGGTTTTCGAAGGATCCAAGCTTGGTCAACTGAGCGGCAACCAATGCTGCTAACCCGGCCGACGGACCCGTGACACTCAGCGCGGAACCGCTTAGCAATCCGACAATCACTCCGCCCACCACACCGGCGATCAAACCGGAATAGACCGACCCATTGGAAGCCAACGCGATGCCGAGGCACAGGGGAACCGAGACGAGAAAAACCGTCATTCCCGCTCCCGTGTCGGCAATGATAGGATGCTGCGAACTGGATGCTTTCATGGTGGGGGGCTGGGTGTGCGCAGCGCCTGCGGCCGCACGGTTTTGAGAACGTCGAGATTAAGGATGGCCTTAAGGATGGTCTGCAAGCGCTTCTCCTGCGTCAGAGTCTGCCATCAAACCATTCCGCTCTCAAGCCCTAGATGGCGACGCGCGAAGGCGAGCAATGTGCTGGAATCCGCCTTCAAACGAACGCCCTTTGGGATCTTGATTCACCCAAGCGTTGCGAAGCCGCCACAGGAATGCCACCGCCGGTGTGGATGGAACATTCCAGTTCGGTGGATTTCAAAAGCGGGTTGCCGCAGCCCGGCCGGGGCGAAAGATCCTCCGGATTGTCTGCCGGCGCCGGAATTTTTGCGTTGGTAAATCAGCCTCAACCATAGAGGGTTGCTTTCCGGTTGCCGGCCGATAGTCTTTACACCTTCCTCGCCCGCAAAGGCGGTAACTGAAGCATCCCCCGAATCCCGGGCAACCGAGGCCACCCAAAATGAACGCAGCAAAGTCAGTCCCAACCGCCGCCGATCAAACCCCCTCTATTTGGCAGCGACTCATGTCGTTCGTGCGAATCATTGATTCCCGCTACGAGGATCTGCATGCCAAAGACTGGGGTCGCACCGTTTACCGAGATTTTAGCGCGGGACTTGTCGTGGCGCTGACCGCGATTCCGATGGCGATGGGCTTTGCAATGGCGATGGGCTTGCGACCGGAGCAAGGCATCATCGCCGGAGCGATGGCATGTGTGATCGGTCGCACGTGGGGAGGATCGAAGTATCAGGTCTACGGGCCAACCGCCGCATTCATTCCAGTGATAGCGGGTTTGATCCAAAAATACGGGCCTGCCGCAGGGGGAACCTTGGAACACGCGCATGGATTTTTAGTGCTGGTCTCCGCGATCGCCGGCGTTCTTTTGATGATTTCCGGCCTTCTTGGGTTTGGTAAATACGCAAGGCTTGTGCCGCCGTCTGTGGTTGTCGGTTTCACGGTTGGAATCGGGGTTTCCATAGCATTCGCGAATGCGGGTGAAGCACTCGGCATCGATGGCGCTGCGGGGGGGATGCGCAAGGCGATTGCCGCGATTTACTCAAACTTTGCTTCTGCAAATTATTGGGCGCTTGGAATCGCTCTGCTCACCTTTGTTCTTACGCGCTTACTCCTGAAGATCTCCATTTTTATACCCGCGCCTCTGATTGCACTGGGCGTTTCGACCGCGCTTACTTCGACTGTGTTGAATGGCAAAGGCATTGTGCTGCTGCGCGACCGTTACGGCTCGATCCCCACAAATTTCTTTGTTTTCACTCCGCCAGAATTACCGCCCGTTACGGGCTCGATGATTGTCGATCTGATTTATTTCGTCGTGGCTATTTATTTCGTTTCGGGGATCGAGAGTCTGCTGTGCTCTTCGATGGCCGATCGGCTTGCAAACAATCGCAGCACCCCTTTTGACCCGGACCGGGAGTTTTGGGGGCAGGGGTTGGTGCAGATTATCACGCCTCTGATCAACGGCTTTCCCTGCACTGGAGCGCTCGCACGCACCGCAACCAGTATCAAAGCGGGGGCGATGACTCCATTGGCCGGCTATTTTAAAGCGATTCTAAAGCTGGGAATGGCGTATGTTCTCGCGCGGCAACTCGAGCTTGTTCCCATGGCGTGTATCGCCGGAATCCTCCTGTGGGTTTCCACAAACATGATCAAATGGAACGAAATCCGTGAAATCCTTCATACCGGTCGACGGCACACATTCGTCATGATTTTCACCGCAATCATGGTGCCAATGACGGATTTTCTCACCGGAGTCATCAGCGCTCTCATACTCCACGCCGTACTAGCGCTGGCGGTGAGCCGCTCCAAACAGGCGGCATAACCCAAAAAAGAAATTCGCCGGCCAACAGTTCTCCGGCAAATAAAACCACACAGTCACGCTGGGGCACCCGTTGCTGGCGTGATGTCATTCCGTTTTTGGAGTTGAAACACGTCAAGATGACGAGTCGTCCGCCAGCATCGCATGAAAATGCGACTCCAACTCTGCGGTGTACGCCGCCCCGTCCGTCCAGACGGCCCGCATTTTGTCACGAAGAGTGGCGCGGGCTGCGGTGAGGAAAGTTGTGTCACCCGCGTGCCGCGCCGCGATCTCCACGTACTCCTGCGGAGTGGAAGTCACAAGACAGCCAAGACCCAGCCGGTTGAGCAGCAGGCTCCCGGCACGACTCGCGGAGGTGTTCCCGCGAAGGGTCACGCACGGGACGCCCATCCACAACGCGTTCATGGAAACCGTCAGCCCGTTGAAAGGGAACGTGTCGAGGATGAGATCCACGCGGTGGTGTGATTCCAAGTACTCGCGCTCCAGCATCCGTGGAAGCACCTCGATCCGCGCTTTGCTGATGCCGCGCAACTCGAGATTGTTCAGCAGATAATCAGCCGAATCCCCGACAAGCAGCATGCGGCTGGACGGCACCCGCCGTAACACCTCGCTCCAAAGATCGAGCACATCGGGAGTAATCTTCGCAAGATTGTTGTAAGAACCGAAAGTGAACACGCCCGACTCCGTCGATGGCAGCGTCTTCACCTCGGGACTGTCTGGCTCCGGCTTGAAACACACGGCGCCGCATTTCATCCGGATCAATGCCTCGGAGTTGTAGGCCTCCGTCATGCCCGGTGGATCCAGCTCCGCGTCGGTGATGCGGTAATCGATCGACCTCAACCCGGTGGTCTGCATGCAGCCGATCATCGTGACCTGCACCGGCGCCGGCTTTCGCGCGAACACCAGCGGCCTCGACCAACGCGTATGGCCCGCAAGATCCACGAGAATGTCGATTTGATCTTCCCGGATGCGCGCCGCAAGCGCGTCGTCCGGCAGACCGGGAACGTCCCGCCAATGGTCCACAAGAGCCCTGAGCCGCTCCGTCACCGCATCCGGCTTCGGACAACTGTAGTAACAAAACACCTCGAACGCCGATCGATCGTAATGTTCAAAGACCGGCTCGATGAAAGAAGCCACGGGATGCCGGCACAAGTCGCCCGAGACATATCCCACCCGGATTTTTCCGCGGTTTGCACGCGGAGGAATCGGCACCTTCTGCGCAGCCAAGGGCTTTTCAAAAACCTCGCTGTACTGCTCGTAGTAGCGGTAAAGATCGGCCGGGGTTTTGTGCGGCAAATAATTTGCCACATAAACCATAATTCGAAGAGCCTCGAGCTCACTCGGGTTGAGCCGCTGCGCGTGCTCATACTGCTCCATCGCCTCCACACTTCGGCCGACACGTGAAAGACAAGCCCCAAGCAGAAGCCGGAAGGCGTACACCTCGGGAGACTGGCGCACGAGAATCTCCGCGAGTTCGACCGCCTCACCCGGACGGTTGGCTTCCCGCAATCCGGTCGCGAGCTTGGCAAGGTCAAGCTGCGAGTCTGGGCGCGCTTTGGCGACGCTCATCAACAGCGGCACCGCCTCCCTGAATCGCTCCAAAAGCATCAGGCAATGCCCCAACTCGGCCATGACCTCGTGCCATTCGGGCTTGAACTCAAGCGCCTTTCGATACCACCCGACCGCCGCGCTGTAATCACCCGCAGCCTGCAACGTGGCCGCGAGATTGGCCGCGCCCGAGGGCGCTTCGGGATCCAGACGCTGCGCGTTTTGGTGGCATAAGATCGCTTCTTTGAAAAGCTGCTGCCCGCGAAGGATGCCTCCCAGAATGGTCCAGCTTTTGATTTCACCCGGTGCCAAACGCAGCGATTCTGAAAGCGCCTCGACGGCTTCCACTCCCTGCCCAGCCTGCGCGAGCACGATTCCAAACTGCTGCCACATCAGGCTGCTTCCGGGTTCGGAGCGAAGCGCCGTTTTGATCACATCCGCTGCCTCTTCCCACCCGGATCTCGACGCCCACTCAGGCATCAAGGCCAGGATTCGCTTTTCGCCTTCGGACATCGCTCTGTTCTCCGGCACGTTCAACATAGGATGGCTGCGTGGTTTCCAGCGAGCGACGACCCGCTCGCAGCAGACGACGGCTAGCGGATCCCCCGCTCACGGACCCATTCAGGAAACCGGCTCTGCAGCTTGTTGAACATGTCGCTGGCCTCCTTGTTTTTGTCGGCGGCGCGGTAGGCTTTCAGCGCTTTTTCCATCGAGAGCGGGACGAGACGTTCATCGTCAAACACCACGGCGATGCTTGCATAGGTCTTTGCAGCGTTATCCCACGCCTGCTGCTCGGCTTGAATGTCGCCCGCAAGCATCCGCGCTTCGCCATTGAGAATGCCCTCCGGCTGCAGCAGCAAAACCTCCTCGATCGTTTTTTGCGAGTTCTCAAGCCGCTTTTGCTTCAACTCCGATTTCGCACGAATCAGGAGTCCGCGTGCCTTCGGCACGGGGTGTTGCACAAGCTTGAGATACGATTCGACGGCGCTCTGCGATTCCTGATATTTCCCGAGTTCAAAACGCGTTTCCGCAAGTTGAAGCCAGTCGCCTTCGGTGACTTCCGCTGAAGCCGAGATCAGCGCGAGAACGGGCTCCGCCTTCTCCAAATCCTTCACCTTGACGAACTGCTGCGCACACCAGCGCAGCACATCCGCCGCGATCTGCGTCTTACCCTTCGGAAGGTACTCCTGCACGTACTGCCAGAAATAATCCGAGTTGTTGAGGTTGTAGCAACTGTAGATCAGGCGGAGACTGTCGGACTCAAAATACTTCTCAGGATCAAGCTTCCGCGATTCCACCAGGTGCTCGAGCGCTTTTTTGTAATTCTTGGTTTCGTAAGCAGCCCAGCCGATCCAATGGTGCGCCTCTGCGCGGGAGTCGCTTTTTGGATAATCCGCCAGCAGCTTCTCATAATTGGCAGACATCCCCGCATGGTCGTTTTGTTCGCCACGGAGCAACGCGATTTGTTTCAGCGCTGTTTCGCGGTCGGCTGAGTCGCGGTATTTGTTTACGATCTCCGCGTAATCACGTTCCGCCGCAACAGTCGCCTTGGTGCGGCGCTGCGTCTCCGCGCGCCAAAACAGCGCCTTCGCGGCGAGCGGATGATTGGGAGCAGCAGCGAGCAGCTGGGTTGTCGCATTGATGGTCTGCTGCGGATCGCCGATAAGCACGGCGCATTCGGACCAGCGCAGCAGCGCCTCGCTGCGACGCTCGGACTTGAGCTCCTTGGATTTCACCGCCTCGCCGTATGCCACGGCTGCGCTTTGATAGTCTTTGCGAAGCCTCAAAAACTCCGCCTTCATCAGAATCGCGTTGTCGCGCTCGGCGGGCTTCGGGTTGGAGCCTAGAAACTCGTCCACCTCGACGGGCAAATGCGGCACCTCAAGATTGTAAGAACATACCAAGCGCCAGTAACGCGCATCCGCCGCGAAGCTGGAGTCCGGAGCAATCGTCAAAACCCTGGAGTAGGTTTCCACCGCGGGAGCGAATTGCTTGAGCTGCCGCTGTGCGTTCGCCAAAAGCAGAAGTGCGTCCGGTAAATTCGCAGGCTCGATGAAGGGTTCGGCGTCCGCAAACCCAGACACGATTTTCTCCGCGTTCCCGAGCCCAACGTGTGCACGCAAGATTCCAAGACGAATCGACGGGTGCCATGATTCGGTGCCGGGTGTGGCCAGAGCCTGCTCGAGATCCGGCAAAGCGCCGGCCGCATTGTTCTGCTCGAGTTTGATAAACGCGGCGCGAACGAAAGACTCCAGCTTGACGGAGGGCGCCGTGGCCTCCTTCGCGAGCTTCTCAAAACGCGGCAATGCCTCGGAATCCCGCGCCGCATCCTTGAGCAGGATCGCAAGTTGAAACTGGCTCGCCTCGCGGAACGGATTGTCTTCCGTCGAATCCGCCAACGGCTGATAAGCGGAGCGCGCCTCGACTTTGCGATCCATGAGCTGCAGAGAGCGCGCGGAAAAATACTGCGCGCTCTGACGCACTTTTTCGTCGGTAATCTCCATCGCCGCCTTTCGGTAGTGGGCGTAGGCGTTCGGATAGTCCTCCTCCTGAAACTCGTACTCCGCGAGCTTGTACGCCGCCACTCCCCCGATGGGTCCAGCTTTTGGAAGCGCCAACAGTTTGCCGTAGTAAAGGCGCGCGGAATTCACATTCCCCTGCTTGAGCATGGACTCCGCGAGCCGGTACATGGCGGCGGGGAGTTCGGGGTTGCTCGGATATTTTTCAATGAACTTCAGGTATTCCGCCGCCGCCACGTCCCACTGTTCCCGCGAATAAAGCGCATCAGCCAATCCAAGCTGCGCGGCCTCGCCTGCCACCCCAGATCCGCCCGACGCGGCCCCGGACGGCCGCATCCCCGACTTTTCCACGAACTGGCGTGGAACCCCGTTGATCAGAGGCGCGCTTTCATCGCGAAACTCAGGGAGCCCACCCTGCGGGACGACCGGCTTGACGGGTGCCGGTGGGGGCTGCGCCGTCTTGGATTTGCCGCCGCCCACCGCGGGATTTCCGGGCTTTGAGATCCGCACCTGCGGCGGCGCTTCCTTCTGCGGGGGGCTGACAAGGATTACTTTCGGAACGGCCGGCGCCGCAGGCGCTGTTTCAGCCCCCGGCTGTGGAGTCGGCTCGGGAGGCGGCGGGGCGGCGGGCTTCGGCGTCTTGACCGGAACGACTTTCGGTGGCGTGACCGGAGCAGCCATTGCCGCCGTCGCCGCCGTCAGAAGAGAGGTAAGGCAGACTGCGATCGCCTGTTTCATCAGGGCTTGCGTTTCATTCGGTCATTCGGACTTGGAAGTGGCGAAAGCCACGTTCCAAATCCCTGCCTGCCGGCACGTGTCCAGTACCTGAACAATATGGTCGTAATCCGTCTTCACATCACCGCGCAAAATGATCGCGTAGTCCGGAAAGAGCCCGGCAAGGCTTTTGAGCCGCTCCTGAAGGGCCTCGCGCGTGATCTGTTTTCGGTCCCAAACAATGCTCCCGTCCGCTTTCACGTTCAGGACCGTCTGGTTGACAACCGGATTGCTTTCCTGACCCGCCTGCGCAGAGGGGACGCGGACATCCAGTTCATTTTCTTTACGGGCCATGCTCCACGTCACCACGAAGAAACAGAGCAACACCAGAAGGATGTCCACCATCGGCGCGATTTGAAACGCGACGGTGACAGGTTCGGAGCGGTTGCGGAACTTCATGCCCAGAGTGCCTAGATTTCGTCCTCGACGCGGGCGGGTTCACGCCGCTTCTGGTAGCTCGCGGCGAGCAGGCCCATCACATGGCTCGAAGCCCCCTCCAGCTCCGAGATCAGCCCTTGGACCCGGTTCCGAAAGATCGAATAAAAACCCGCAGCCACGACCGCCAGCACGAGGCCGCCCGCCGTGGCGACCAGCGCCTCGGAGACGCCGCTGGCGAGAAGAACATCCCGTGAGAGGGAGGCGCTTCCTTTGCCAATCGCCGCAAAGGACCGAATGATCCCGACGACCGTGCCAAAGAGCCCAACCATTGGAGCCAGAATCCCGATGTCAGCCAGGTAAGCGACGCGGTGCTGTATCGCGGAAGCCTGCATACTTCCTTCAGCCTCAGCTACTTCTTTCAAACTTTCAAAGGGCACCCCCGGATTCTTGGTCGCGAAATCCAGCGCCCGCTGAACCACCCGCGCCAGCACTTCACCGTGCCGGTTAGAAACCGCCAGAACCCCGAGGTAATCCTTCTTCCGGATCAGCACCTCCACCGTGTTCAAATACTGCCTGGAGGCAATGGTGCCGCGGCGGATCGTTAGGGTGAAAACCAGCACCAGCATCACGGTGATCACGGAAAGCGCCCCGAGCGGGATCATGGCCCAGCCGCCCTTCTGGATGAGGTCCCATAAGTGAAACGCATCCTCGTCATCCGGAGCGGACTCGACGGGGGCCGTGCGCTGCGAGGCAGCCTTTGGGGGCACCGCCTCCAAGGTGGCGGGAGCGGACTCCAACTGGGTAACTGCGGGCGATCCCCCTTGCGGCTTAGACGGTTTTCCCGCACCTGTTTGCGCGAAGGAGAGGGTGACGCTGCAAATGAGCGCCGCAAAAGTGACGATAGCTTTCATGAAATCCTTTAGCTCACAAATTGTACCCAGCGGAGGACAGGATGCAACCACCTCGCCAAAACCGCGCCCCTTAGGAAAGCAAATAATGTCCGGCCATAAGCTTATTTTTAAGAGTAAACCCCTCTCCGGAAGCCGGACCCTTCCCGATTTACAACCTTGAAAAAATGATCTTGGAAGGCTCTCCATCCAGCCGCCTCTCTCGGCAAAAGCATCGCCCTGAATCCCGGCGATTGAGACAACGCGTTTCAGCGTATGATTTCGAAGCCCCGGCTGGCGAAAGGGGCAACCCAGTGCATTTCCTCCTTGCGAATGTGACTTTTAAGCTCGCTGTCCCGTACCGCCTGAATAAAAGCCATCAACTCGTCCCGGTCCCCGCAGGCCTGAAGTTCGACCCGGCCATCCGGGAGATTGCGCACCCAGCCGGACACCTCGAACCCGCAGGCCTCCCTGCGGACGCAATGCCTGAAGCCGACACCTTGCACATGTCCCTCAAAGAATAGTTGGACGGCCGCTTGATTAGACATTTGCTCCGGGCGGGTAGCTTATATCTACCGGGTAGCGAACCTCAATGCTTTGCTTCATCCAAACCGGCCCCCAACCGGCCCGCCTTAATCCTTGGTTCAGGTCGGCTCGTGATCTTCCCCGTTTTTAACAAACAAGCCGATTCCTTGTTTGCATTCGCCTCTTTGCATCGTTTTGTGAGCGTGTATTCTCCGGAATTCCGCTCCCAATCTATAGTCTTGATCTTTAGGTTAAAACCAACCCCAAGAACGCATGGACGTTTCCAGCCAATCCACCCCTTCCTCCCCGAATAACCCAGATTCTGGGAAAAAGGGGGCAAAACTTTCCAAGCGCGCCGCGCAATCGGCCGCCTCCGCGGCGGCCTCCAATGCAGCTCATCCCGCCGCTCATCATGAGAGGCCGGCGGCTTTATCGATGTCCGGCACCGAAATGGCGATTGCTCTCTCGATCATCCTTCTGGTGCTGCTTGTATTCGGACAGGCATCCCAGTTCGGGTTCCTGAGTTTCGACGACAACCAGTACATTCAGGAAATCCCGGCCGTTCAGGCGGGCCTGGCTCCCTCGAGCATCTGGTGGGCATTCACCAACAGCCACGTCGGGCAATGGCACCCGCTCACCTCGCTCTCTTTCATGTTCGACAGCCAGGTGTCGGGCCTGAAACCGGGCTGGTTTCACATGCATAATGTGCTGCTGCAGGCAGCCGCATCCGCGTTGCTTTTCATCGCCCTGCGCCGCCTGACGGGAGCGACCTGGCGAAGCGCTTTTGCCGCCGCCCTTTTCGCCATCCATCCCCTGCGCGCAGAATCGGTCGCGTGGGTGACCGAGCGCAAAGACGTGCTGAGCGGCTTGTTCCTCATGGCCACCCTGTGGGCTTACGCGTTTTACGTGGAAAAACCCGTGCCTCCCACGAGCAACACGCTCTCCATGTCCACCGTGAAGTTCATCGGCCGATGGGCGAGCCTCCTCGTGCTTCCCTTCATCCATCTCGGGGACGAAAAACTCAACGTTTTCCTGAACTCACTTCCACCGAGTTCGGGGCCCACCCTTCTGATCTTGAAGCGCTGCATCTACGTCATCGCCGTGATTGTGTGGTTCGGCTACCTGTTTGCCACCCTTCCTTCCCGGTTGCGGATCCTGTGCATTCTTTTCGCCCTCGGACTTATTTCGAAGCCGATGCTGGTGACGGTGCCGTTCGTCTTCCTGCTGCTGGACTACTGGCCACTCAACCGGCTGAAGATCGAGCCAGACCCCTCGGATCCTTCGCAAAATTGGGGCACCGTGCTCAAAGGACTTATTCCGCTGGTCCTCGAAAAAGTGCCTCTCTTCCTTCTCGCATTCGCCTCGGCGATCGGCGCGGTCTACGCGGTGGGCGAACCCTTCAGGCCGATCCCGATTTTGGATCTGGTCCCGCGCCTGATGTACATCCCGATCTCTTACTGCAGATACGTATGGCAGTTTTTCGCGCCGACGCATCTCTCCGCGCACTACCCGTTTTTTGCGACCGGCCCGCAAGCCTCGCATGCGCTGGTGGCGCTGGTGGTGTTGCTGGTGCTGACGGCGCTCGCCTGGCTGGTCCGGCGCAAGCAGCCCATGTTTCTGGTCGGCTGGCTTTGGTTCCTTGGAACCATGCTGCCGGTGATCGGCCTCGTGCCCGGCGGCATTCAGATCGCCGCGGACCGCTACACTTACATCACGCAGATCGGGTTCGCCATCTGTGTCTCGTGGACGCTTGCAGCCATCGCGCAAAAACGCTTCGCGCCGGCAGGCGCTGCGAGCGAGATCCAGCCGGGCGAGGCGCCGCCCGCCGTCCTGCGGCAGCTTTGCATCGCCACCGCCGCGGCAGTCGTGATCCTTCTTTCTATCACTGCTTGGAAACAGGCGCAAACTTGGAGGAACGACGAAAGCCTGTGGGCGCACGCCCTCGCCGTTACTGAAAACAACGATTACGCCAACGAAAAATACGCCTCCGCGCTCCAAATGACCGGCGATAAAACCAAAGTGGAAATCACGGAAAAACATTTCCGTGAAGCGCTGCGCTTGAACATGCACATGGTCGGTTCCTTGAATAATCTGAGCGTGCTGCTGCGCTCCAAGGGAGAGCTCGAGGAGGCCGCGCATTTTCAGAGCCTCGCTGCGAAAGAGCACCCGCGCTGGGGACTCATGCACCGCAACCTTGCGAGCATCTACGCACAGCAACGCAAATTTCCAGAGGCCATCGAAGCCTTCACGAAGGCGGTGGAACTCAGCCCCGGCGACCTTGAGGCGTGCTACAACCTCGGGCTGCTGCTCAGCGAAACCTCGCAGGAACCCGAAACACTCAAAAAAGCCGCCGATTGTTTCAGCAAAACCATCGCTCTGCAGCCACGTTTCGCGGAAGGCCATTTCAGCTTGGGCAACATCCTGTACCGGCTGGGCAAACAAGAAGAGGCCATTGATTCCTACAAACGCGCCATTCAGGCGGAGCCCAAGCATGCCCGGGCTTACAACAACCTCGCAAGCCTCCTCGGCGCGCGCGGGGATAAAACTTCGTCAATCAACTACTACCAGTCCGCGATTTCTCTCGACCCGAATTATCTCGAGGCATACCGGAACCTTGCGGAATCACTGTTGAAAAACGGCGCTGTCGCGGACGCGGTCAATGTGTGGAAGGCCGGCCTCGCCCGCGGAGACGACCTGCAGGCCATGTACCGCCTCTCGTGGATTCTTGCCACGCACCCGGACGTCAATATTCGCCGTGGATTCGAGGCGCGCGACCTCGCGACCAAAGGCATTGAACTCACGCAGGGAAAAGAAGCCGCCTTTCACGACTCGCTCGGAGCCGCTCTCGCGCAGCTCGGAAAATACGAGGAAGCTATTGCTGCTGCGAAAAAAGCACTGGAGGTTGTGCCCGGCGGCGAGCAGGGCCCGATGGCGCAGGGCATCAAAGCTCGCATCGAGGCCTACACGAACAACACACCCTACCGGGAAACTCCCCCGACTCAATAACGCCACGGGACGTTTTGGGCGGCATGAACGATCATGCGCATCCTCATCACAGGCATCTGCGGCTTCGCCGGGAACGCGATCGCACGTTCTCTGCTGGCGCACGTCGAGGGACTCAAGATTTCCGGTATCGACAATCTTTGCCGGCGCGGATCTGAAACCAACCTGCCGGCGCTGCGCAAGCTTGGGTGCACGGTGCAGGTTGCAGATTTGCGGGATCCGAATGTCCTCGCCCTTCACGAACCCGTCGACTGGCTCATCGATGCCGCTGCAAACCCTTCGGTGCTTGCCGGACTCTCCACCCATTCACCGTCCCGCGAACTCCTGGACACGAATCTCTTCAGCACCGTCGCGATGCTTGAATTCTGCAGGTTGCACGGCGCGACTTTCACGCTCCTCTCCACAAGCCGCGTGTACGGAATCGAGGCGCTGCGCGCCATCCCCCTCGAGTTGCAAGGAAACGCTTTCCGTCCTGTGCCCGGCGCATCGGCCTATGAGACCGGTATTCCTGAATCGTTTTCATCCGAACCTCCGTTGTCGTTGTACGGCACGTCCAAGTTTTGCGCGGAACGCCTCGCCCTGGAATACGGGAGCGCGTTTGGATTTCCGGTTTGGATAAACCGCTGCGGCGTGCTTGCCGGCGCGGGCCAGTTCGGAAAAGCGGATCAAGGCATTTTTTCCTTCTGGCTTCACAGCTGGGCGTCAAAAAAGCCGCTTCGCTATCTGGGGTTCGGTGGACACGGCCACCAGGTGCGCGACTGCCTGCATCCGGAGGATCTCGTGCCAGTCTTGCTCAAGCAGGCAGCCGCGCAGGGCGGCGCAGGGCGGGTTCCGCAAGTGGCGAACTTGAGCGGCGGAATCCAAAGCGCGCGTTCTCTGCGGGAACTCAGCGAATGGTGCGCAGACCGTTTCGGCGCGCATGCGGTCGCCACAGACACGCAAGAACGCCCGTTTGACCTTCCCTGGGTCGTGCTGGACTCCAGCCTCGCGCAAAAAACATGGGACTGGTATCCTGCCCGGAATATGGATTCGATCTTGGAGGAAATCGCGGGCCACGCGGAGTCCAACCCGCAATGGCTCGACCTGTGCGGCTGATATCCGCGCCGCCCAAAAACCACTCTCAGACAAACCACCACCCATCCAGTGAGCAGCGAGAAGCTCCAGTTGCTGTCGGTTGTGATTCCCGCCCGGAATGAGGAGGGGGCGATTCCGTCGACGCTCAGCCACCTGCATCTCGAGCTCTCGTTGCGCGGGATTCCTCACGAGGTGATTGTTGTCGATGACGGCTCGACGGACAGAACGTGGGAGGCTCTCTCGAAAGCCGCCGCCGAAATCCCCGAAGTGCGTCCCGTGATGAACCGAGGACTCAACGGCTTCGGCCGCGCCATTCAACTCGGGCTCTCGCAAATGCGAGGAGACGCGGTGGTCATCATGATGGCCGATGAATCCGATGATTGCCGCGACGTGGTGCGCTACTGGAACACCTTGAACGAGGGATACGACTGCGTTTTTGGAAGCCGTTTTCTCAAGGGCGGCGGCGTGATCGACTACCCATGGGTGAAACTTGTACTCAACAGGGCGTTTAACTTTTTCATCCGCGTTCTATTTCGAATCAAACTCAACGACACGACCAACGCTTTCAAAGCCTACCGGCGCTCGGTCATTCAAGGCATCAGCCCGATCCTCTCACAGCACTTCAACCTGACGGTTGAGCTGCCGCTGAAAGCAATCGTGCGCGGATATTCGTGGACAGTCATTCCGATCACCTGGAAGAACCGCCGCTTCGGCGTGGCGAAGCTGAAGATCTCGGAGATGGGCAGCCGCTACCTCTTCATCTGCCTTTACGTCTGGCTCGAAAAAATGCTCAGCCGGGGCGACTACCGCAAACGCGCCGACAACCAACCCCCGCCTGCGGCGGCCTCCGGCGACACGCCCACCGCCCACAAAACGGCCGACGGGCACGCGGCTTGAATCGGCGCGCCGCTTTGCCCTTCGTTGATCATCATGACAAAACCGCTAGTCCTCGTCACAGGTTCCTCCGGGCTGATCGGCTCGGAGGTGTGCCTGCATTTTCATGAACAAGGCTGCTCCGTGCACGGAGTCGACAACAACCAGCGGGCGGTTTTTTTCGGGCCGCAGGGCGACACCAATTGGAATCGTGAACGGCTGGTTGCGCAAATCCCGGGATTCGGCCACCACTCGGTGGACATCCGCGACAGGGAGGGTGTGCTGCGACTCCTTGAAACGCTGCGGCCCTCTGCCATCGTGCACACCGCCGCGCAACCCTCCCACGACCGTGCTGCCGCGATCCCTTTCGACGACTTCGACACGAACGCCGTGGGCACTCTCAACCTGCTTGAAGCCGCGCACAGGTTCTGTCCGGAATCGCCCTTCATTCACATGTCGACCAACAAGGTGTACGGCGACCGTCCGAACACCATCGCGTTAGCCGAACACGAAACGCGGTGGGATTATGCGGATCCAGCTTTTGCGAACGGCATCGCTGAAAACTTCTCCATCGACCAGTCCACGCACTCTCTTTTCGGCGCCTCAAAAGTTGCAGCCGACGTCTTGGTGCAGGAATACGGCCGCTATTTTGGAATGCCCACTTGCGTGCTGCGCGGCGGCTGCCTCACCGGCCCGAATCACAGCGGCGTCCAACTCCACGGTTTCCTGAGTTATTTGGTGAAATGCAACCTTGAGCGGAAAGAATACACCGTGTTCGGCTACAAAGGCAAACAAGTGCGCGACAACATCCACAGCACGGATGTCGCCCGCTTCATCTGGCAGTTCTTCAAAAAGCCGCGCGTAGGCGAGGTGTACAACATCGGCGGCGGCAAACAGAACTCCTGCTCCATTCTCGAAGCGTTCGAAATCACCGCGGGTATTTCAGGGCGCCCGCAGCAGTTCCGATACGAAGACACCGCCCGCGTGGGTGACCACATCTGCTACTACAGCGACCTTTCCAAGATGCGCGCCCACTACCCGGATTGGGACATCTCCATCTCGCTCCCCGCAACCATCGGGGAAATTGTGCGCGCTTGGGAAACGCGCATGCAAAAATCTTGAGAATTCAAAGAATTGCCACCAGATTCTCCCTGTACGCGCCCGCCCACACCCGCGTTGCTTGACCATCTTGAAACAACCTCGTTAAGTTTCGCAAAACCCATCCTTTAACCGGAGGCACCCAACTTGGACCTTAAAGACATCAAAGAGCTGATCGCTCTGATCCGCAAAAACGACCTCTCAGAATTTTCTCTCGAACAAGAGGGCTTCAAAATCACCCTCAAGCGCGGCGGCGAGTTCCAGCAAGTCATTACCACACCGGCCTTCGCTCCCGCGCCCATCAGCATCGCCCCGGCGGCCGCTCCTGCCGCCGCGCTGACCGCACCCGCAGCCTCCTCGGGTGGAAACTCCGGCGACCGTGATTTGCCGTCCCCGATGGTCGGCACTTTTTACTCGGCTGCCTCCCCCGATTCCGCGCCTTTCGTCACCGTCGGACAGCAGGTCACGCCGGAAACCACCATCTGCATCATCGAAGCGATGAAAGTGATGAACGAGATCAAGGCCGAGACTTCCGGCGTCATCACGGAAATCCTCGCTGAAAACGGGAAACCCGTCCAATACGGCCAGGCGTTGTTCCGCATTCGCTAAAAAACCCGCGCAGCAATGCGCGGGTTCATTCAACAGTCCAACAACCCGCGCACTACGCCGGGTAAAAGCAAGGGGCTCCGCCCCGCCTGAAGGTTTAACGCAAAGCCCCGTATTTATCGCATGTTCAACAAGGTCCTGATCGCCAACCGCGGTGAAATCGCGCTCCGAGTCATCCGCGCTTGCAAGGAATTGGGCATTAAAACGCTCGCTGTGTATTCCGAGGCGGATGTCGATTCTCTCCATGTGCAGCTCGCCGATCAGGCCGTCTGCATCGGCCCGGCGCCCAGTGCGCAATCCTACCTCAAAATCGACCGCATCATTTCCGCGGCTGAAATCGGCAACGTCGACGCCATCCATCCGGGCTACGGGTTTCTCGCTGAGAACGCCCACTTCGCCGAGGTGTGCGCGAGCTGCAACATCAAGTTCATCGGACCTCCGCCGGACGCGATCCGCTCCATGGGGGACAAGAACGTCGCCCGGGCAACGGCACGCGCGGCAGGTGTTCCCGTGACCCCGGGTTCGGAAGGGCTCGTGGAAAATGAAAAGGACGCCCTGCGGCTCGCCCGCGAAATCGGTTATCCGGTGATGATCAAGGCGGTTGCCGGCGGCGGCGGTCGCGGCATGCGCCCCGCACACAACGACGGTTCTCTCGTCCAAGGATTTCACGGCGCGCGCATGGAAGCGGAAAAAGCTTTCGGCAACGCCGGCGTGTACATCGAGAAACTCATCGAGAATCCGCACCATATTGAGTTTCAGGTGATGGCCGACAGCCACGGCAACGTCGTCCATATCGGCGAACGCGACTGCTCGATGCAACGCCGCAACCAGAAGATCATCGAGGAATGCCCGAGCCCACTGATGACAGAAGATCTGCGCACCCGCATGGGGGATGCATCGGTCAAACTCGCAAAATCCGTCGGTTATCAAGGGGCAGGCACCATCGAATATCTCGTCGATAACAAAGGGAATTTCTATTTCATGGAAATGAACACCCGTATCCAGGTGGAACATTGCATCACCGAGGAAGCTTACGGGATCGACTTGGTGAAGGAACAGATCAAGGTCGCCGCCGGGGAACCGCTTTCCCACTACGTTCGTGACGCGAAGCGCCGTTACCACGCGATCGAATGCCGCGTGAACGCTGAAGATCCGTTCAACAATTTCTCGCCCTGCCCCGGCAAGCTCGAACTTTATTACGCTCCCGGCGGCCGCGGAGTCCGAATCGATTCCCACGCCTACACCGGCTACACGGTTCCTCCTCACTACGATTCGATGATTGCAAAAGTCATCGCCATGGGGACCTCGCGCGAGAACGCCATCGCACGCATGCGCCGCGCCCTCAGCGAGTATATCATCCGCGGAATTAAAACAACGATCCCCTTCCAGCAGGCGATCATGCATGACCCGGATTTCGTGCGCGGCTCTTACGACACGGGTTTCGTCGCCAAGCTCATTGATGCGCGCGGCGCTGAGTTTGGCAAAAAATAGCGGGGCGTCACTTCACTCCTCCCGCGCCGCCTTCGTTCTTTAGCGTTGTTGATGTCCGGCCGGGCGGGCGGCGCGCCTCGTCAAAACAACGAACCGCGGATCGCGGCTACAGGTTTTGTTTCTTGAGCTCCTCGACTGCGAAATCGACCGCGCGGGCGGTGAGCGCCATGTAGGTGAGCGACGGGTTTACGCATGAAGCAGAAGTCATGCACGCTCCGTCGGTAACAAACACGTTTTTGACCGCGTGCACCTGGTTGTGCCCATTCAGCACGGAAGTTTTGGGATCGCGCCCCATCCGCGCGGTGCCCATCTCATGAATCGCCATGCCGGGAAAGGACCCGTTGTCGAACGACTTCACGTTTTTTAATCCGGACGCCTCAAGCATCTCCTTTGCGTCATTCGCCATGTCGATGCGCATCTTCTTCTCGTTTTCACGAAGCTCCGCATTGAAGACCACCAGCGGCATGCCCCATTTGTCCCTGCCCGTCTTGTCGAGATACATCCGGTTTTCAGGATGCGGCAGCATTTCACCGAATCCCGCCAACCCCATCGTCCAGGCACCGGGCTGCGTCAATTCGTCCTTCAACTCCACGCCGAACGAAAGCTCCGCGACCCCGCGCTGCCAGTTCTCCCGTCCGCCACCCCCTTGGTAACCAAACCCACGGGCGTAATCGCGTTTGTCCGAGCCGATGTTGCGATAGCGCGGCATGTAGATCCCATTGGCACGCCTGCCGTAAAAATAAATATCCCTGTCGCCCTCCCACACCCCGCTGGCACCCACCCGGAAATGATGGTCCATCAGATTCCGGCCCAGCTGCCCGGAATCGTTGCCCATGCCGTCTGGAAAGCGGCTCGAAGTCGAATTCAACAAAATCGACGTGGAACTCATCGCACTTGCGCAAACAAACACAACCTTTGCGTAGTACTCACGGTCTTCCATCGTGACGGCATCCCGCACGCGAACTCCTTTTGCTCTCTCCGAAGAATCATCGTAAATGATCTGCGTTACGATAGAGTCCGGTCGCAGTGTGAGACGTCCCGTCTTGGCCGCAGCGGGAAGCGTTGCGGACTGCGAGCTGAAATACGCCCCGAACGGGCATCCGAGCGAACACTTGTTCCGGTACTGGCAGGGGCCGCGCCCCACGTCCATCTGCGCCTTCGAAGCCGCCGACAAATTCGCCACACGGCCAATCGTAAGAATGCGTCCGGGGAAGAGCTTCTCCACCCGTTTGCGCACCTCTTTTTCGACATGGTACATGTCCATCGGCGGCAAAAACTCGCTGTCCGGCAGATGCGCCAAACCAAGTTTTTCACCGGAAATACCGGCGAACTTTTCCACATGCGAATACCAGGGCGCGATGTCCGCGTAGCGAATCGGCCAGTCCACCCCGATTCCCTCCTTGAGGTTCGCCTCAAAATCCAAATCACTCAGCCGGTAACACTGCCGGCCCCACATGATGGACTTTCCTCCCACGATGTTCGGCCGGTACCAGTCAAAACGCTTTTCCTCCCGATACAGTGAGTCGCAATCGCGCATCCAGTATTTCTCGGTCATCTCGTTGTACGGATAATCGCGCGCAAGTTTCGGATGTGAGTCGATCTGCTCCAGCGTGAGCTTGCCTCCGTACTTCGACTCCCACGGCGCCTTCATCGCGTTCTCATAACCCGCGACGTGTTCGAGCTGACGGCCCCGCTCGAGCATGAGAACCCGCAGGCCTTTTTCAGTAAGCTCTTTTGCAGCCCAGCCCCCCGAAATTCCGGAGCCGATAACAATCGCATCGTAGCTTAGCTCTTTAACGGAGGAGATATTGAGTCGTGCCATAAAGAATGATTTTGAAGAGGGAACAGGTAATCGAAGGAGAGTGTCCGGTGTCAGGGTGGGCGGGGCAGTCCGCCCTAAATGGCCCACGCCTTCTGTCCCGCCTTCATCGGAACAGAGCCTTCAAAACGGCCGGGAATCGGCACGTACTCCAGCGCCTTTGTGGCGCCGATTTCAGACGAGAAATATCCTGCCGTAGTCAGCGCGCGCATTCGCAGGAAGAACCCCTTCAGATGCATCGCCGCATGTTTCACAATTGTATGCTTCTGCTCGGAATCAAGCTGCGAAAACGGCTTCGAATAACGCTTCTGGGTTTCCTCCCGAAGCTTGCCCAGCTCGCGATAAAACTCTTCCTGCTCCACGTATCCGTAACAGTCGCGCATCACGCGGACCACAAACTGCTCGGCTCCCGCCGCCTTCGCCCCGGGTGTGTCGGTGGCCGGAATAATCACGTCCGCAATCTCGGCCAACAGTTCGGTTGTTTCGGCGTTCACGTTCACCCGTTGTCCCACGTTCAACACTTCGCCCATCAGCCCTGCAGTCAGCTCGGCTGAAAGAACGCCGCCCATCACCCACGCGACGCGTTCAAGGGCTTCACGACGGTTTATTTGTTCACCAAGCATGCGGCTCATAAAAATGGAGGGAATAAGGCGCCCGCAGAAAAACGGGTCTGCCTACGAGTACCCAGA
>JBILLT010000135.1:0-4063 GCA_044375925.1 Chthoniobacteraceae bacterium
CGGAGACCAACCGGGAGCGTCCCGCGATCACGAGTCACAATCAGGGGAACCATGCGGTCCGCAGCGAGCGCTGGCGCTATATCCGGTACGCGGACCGGACCGAGGAGCTTTACGACATGCATGCCGACCCTTCGGAATGGACAAACTTGATCGGCAGACCAGGGATGGAGGAAGTCGTCGCCTCTCACAGCAAATGGCTGCCGAAAATCGACGTTCCCCCGGCGGCGGGCAGCGCCCACCGCGTGCTCACCTACGACCCGAATTCCGACGAGGCTGTGTGGGAGGGAACGACCGTAAAGCGCTCCGATCCCATTCCGCAGTAACCCGAGTTCCGCAGTTCAAAAAGTGCTGGTGTTGATTTCGAGTCACTTGCGGTATTTTCCGGGCGTTTTTCTCCACTACATTTCGGACCGTTTTTGAAGGGGTTGGCAGTCGGAGCCCCGGGGACGGCGGGGTGCAGGGGCGAACTTTGCTTCGCAGCGTTCAAAGCGGCGCGCTTGCGGTTTAAATGCAAAAATCCACCGCAGGCATCCAATCTCTGCCGCTCCCGTGATGGCACCCTCGATACCGGTGGATTGATCCCGCTAAGAATTCCTCCCCCAGTGGGTCTGTCTTACGCGGAGGATCATTTTCCGCGCTGTCCTGATCTCCCCGATGAAAAATTCCCCGATTTTTGTCCTCAAAGCGTCCGCTGCCGTTCTTGCCGGGATCTGCGTTCCGATGCTTTTTTCAACGCCGCGTACGGCGTCCGCCGCCGTGGCGAACCGCGCTCCGGGCGGGCCGGTGAGTTTTTACCATGATGTGCGGCCGATTTTTCAGGCCAATTGCCAGGGGTGCCATCAGCCTTCCAAGTCCAAGGGCGGTTATGTGATGACCAGTTTTGAGAAGATGCTCAAGGGCGGCGAAAAGGACGGGGTGGCGGTCATCCCCGGCGACGTTTCCAAGGGGTCGCTTCTGGAGCAGATCACTCCGGTGAACGGCGAGGCTGAAATGCCGAAGGGCAAGCTGCCGCTTGCCGCCCACGAATTGGAGCTCGTCAAACGCTGGATCGCGGAGGGCGCCAAGGACGACACGCCGGCCGACGCGAAGAAGCATTTCGATTCGGAGCATCCCCCGCTCTACCCGCGCCTGCCCGTGGTCAGCTCCCTGGACTACTCCGCGGACGGCAACCTGATCGCGGTCGCGGGGTTTCATGAAGTGCTGCTCCACAATTCGGACGGAAGCGGGCTGGAAGCCCGGCTAATCGGGCTGTCGGAGCGCGTCCAGTCGGTGCGTTTTTCGCCGGACGGCAAGTGGCTGGCTGCGGCGGGCGGCGATCCCGCGCGGATGGGCGAGGTTCAGATATGGGATGTGGCAACGCGGAAGTTGAAGGTTTCCGCACCGATCGGTTGGGACACGCTTTACGGCATCAGCTGGTCCCCCGACAGCAAGCTCGTCGCGTTCGGGTGCGCCGACAACACCGTGCGCGCCATCGAGGCTGAAACGGGCAAGCAGGTTTTCCAGATGGGGTCGCACAACGACTGGGTGCTTGAGACCGCGTTTTCTGAGAAAGGAGACCATTTGATTTCCGTAGGCCGCGACATGACCGCGAAGCTGAGCGAGGTCGCGGGAGAGCGGTTTGTGGATAACATCACTTCCATCACTCCGGGCGCTCTGCGCGGCGGGATGAATACCGTGGACCGCCAGCCGGCGAGCGAGGCGATCGTGGTCGGCGGCGCGGACGGAGTGCCGCAGATGTTCCGTATTTTCCGAACCACCGCCCGCAAGATCGGCGATAACGCGAATCTGCTCCGCAAATACCCCGAGATGACCGGCCGCGTCTTTGCCGCGAGGTTTTCTTTGGACGGGAAAAAGTTTGTGGCGGGAAGCGCGCTTGACGGACGCGGCGAGGTCGGAGTGTACGTGTCCGAAACCTCGCAGGATGTTCCGGCTGACATTGTAAAAATCCGCTCGAAGGACGCGCGCAAGCAAACGCCCGAAGAGGTGAAGCGGCTCAGCGAATATGAAACGCGTTCGGGCGCCCGTGCCATGCAGGTGAAGCTTGAGGAAAGCACCGTGTATGCGGTCGCTTTTCATCCCGATGGGAAAACGGTGGCCGCCGCCGGCAGCGACGGCAAGGTGCGCGTGTTCGACGTGGAATCCGCCCAAAAGCGCGCCGAATTCGGAGCCGCGCCCGTGACGCCGTCCGCGGTGATCCGTCCGCCGAAGGCCGGCGGGATGCGGCGCCAGGCGCCTGCAGAGGCGGGGACCGCTCCTCCAACCGAGGTTCTGCCGGGCAAGCCCGTCGCTTCGCTGGAGGTGTTTCCGGCGCGCGTGGAAATCGGCCGTCGCAACGACTACGTGCAGCTTCTGGTTTCCGCGAAGTTCGAAGGCGGCGATGTGGCCGACATCACGCGGTCCGCGAAGTTTCAGCTGAGCGCGCCCGTGGCGGAACTCACCGCCAAGGGGCAGCTGCACCCGCGCGCGGACGGGACCGCGGAGCTCAAGATCGAGTTCGGGGGCAAGACTGCGAGCGTGCCCGTATCGGTGAAGGGCGCGGCGGGCGGGTTCAGCGCGGATTTCATCCAGGACGTGAATCCGGTCATGACCAAGGTGGGGTGCAACCAGGGGACCTGCCACGGGGCGAAGGACGGAAAGGCCGGGTTCAAGCTTTCACTGCGCGGCTACGATCCGGAGTACGACCTGCGTTCGCTGACGGACGACATGGCGTCGCGCCGGGTCACCGTGGCCTCGCCCGACGACAGCTTGATGCTCTTGAAGGCGATTGCCGAGGTGCCGCATGAGGGCGGGCGCCGTTTCGAGGTGGAAGAAAAGTACCATCAGATCCTGCGCCAGTGGGTGGCGGGCGGCGCGAAGCTCAACATGGCTTCGGCGCGCGTGACCAAGATCGAGCTCACTCCGCAGAACCCCGTGCTTCAACAGGTCGGCTCGCGCCAGCAGGTGCGGATTGTCGCGCATTTCTCCGATGGAAAAACGCGCGACGTTTCCAACGAAGCCTTCGTGGAGAGCGGCAACACGGACGTCGCGAGCGTGGATTCCACGGGCCTTGTGACGACGCTGCGCCGCGGCGAGGCGCCGATTCTGGCGCGCTACGAGGGGAATTACGCCGCGACCACCGTGACGGTGATGGGCGACCGCACCGGCTTTGAATGGAAGGAGCCCGTCCAGTGGGGCACCATCGACCAACTGGTCTCCAATAAATGGAAGCGCATGCAGATCGAACCCTCGGGATTGTGCGCGGACAACGAGTTTCTGCGCCGGGTTTCCCTCGACTTGACCGGGCTCCCGCCCACGACCGAGAAGCTGCGCGCCTTTCTCGCGGATCCGCGTGAATCAAAGGTGAAGCGCGAGGCGATCATCGATGAGCTCATCGGCAGCGTGGATTTCATCGAGCACTGGACCAACAAGTGGAGCGATCTTCTTCAAGTCAACGCGAAGTTCCTCGGCAAGGAAGGCGCGGAAGGTTTCCGCGCGTGGATCCGCAATGCCGTGGATAAAAACATGCCATACGACCAGTTCGTGCGCGAGATCATCACCGCGAACGGATCCAACAAGGACAACCCGGCCGCGAGTTATTGGAAAATTTTACGCCAGCCCGCGGAGGCGATGGAAAATACGACGCACCTTTTCCTCGCGACCCGTTTCAACTGCAACAAGTGCCACGACCATCCTTTCGAACGTTGGACCCAGGACCAGTACTACCAGACTGCGGCATACTTCGCGCAGTTCTCGCTGGCGGAAGATCCCGCGAGCAACGGCCGCAAGCTGGGCGGCACCGCGGTGGAGGGCGCAAAGCCGCTGTTCGAGATGGTAAAGGAAAACCCCGCCGGGCAGATCAAACACGACCGGACCGGCAAGGTGACCGAGCCGCAGTTTCCCTACCGGGCAACCATCGAAGAAAAGCCGCAGGACTCCCGCCGTCAAAAGCTCGCCGTCTGGATGACCGCGCCGGACAACCGTTACTTCGCCTCAAGCTACGTGAACCGGATCTGGGGTTATCTGCTTGGGCGCGGAATCATCGAGCCGCTGGATGATATCCGCGCGGGAAATCCCGCTACCAACC
>JBILLT010000159.1:0-2828 GCA_044375925.1 Chthoniobacteraceae bacterium
GAGATTCTCGCAACGGGTAAGCTTGTTCTTGATTCCCGCCCACCAGGTGCCGGTGCCGAAACTGTAGACGCTCACTTTCTCTGACCGGCCGCAGGCGCGGGTAATGCGCCTCTCTTCAGGCTGGCCTACCTCAATCCAATGAAACATTTTTCCGGTAAGATCCTTTTGCCAGAGCGCAGGCTCGTCGGGTTCCCACATGTCCTTCGCGAACTCCAGCGGCCCGCGGGTATCGTCGGACGGTATATTCAGGGCGAAAGCGAGAAGGCGGACCATCATCCGCTCGTTGTTTTCCGAAGGATGCTGGGCAATGACGATGCTGTGTGTTTGGTAAACCTGCCGGTCTAAATCCGAAATTTCGAGGGTGGCTTTGTTGATGGTCGCCTTTAATGCCATAGGACTGCGGGACTGTGTCGATGGGACTGTGTTGAGAATGCGCGGGAAAACTTCTGAGCAAACGCCCGTTTCCACAAAGAGCCATCGGTCAGGATTACTCAAGTATCAATGCATTCATTCCGGGTGTTCGAGAGCGGGTTTCTGCGAAGCACCGCGGATGGATCGGTCTTGATGCACGCGTGTGGTTGCAGTTTGATTGCCTTCTGCAATGACGACGCACCCCACGCCCCGCTTGCCACAACTGCTGGCACTCACCACCACGCTCTTTTTCGCGGCACCCCCGATTTTTTCGAGCCGGGCCTTGGCACAAACTTCGCCAGCACAAACTTCGCCGCAGGCGCCGACTCCTTCGGAAGGTCCCGCGCGGGGCCTGACTTTTCACAAGTGGTCGGGCGCCCTCAACGTGCCGGATCCGGTCGCCTGCACCGTGGATCCTCAAGGGCGTGTTTACGTGTCTGCGACAACCCGGCGCAAAGCAGCCGACCTCGACATCCGCGAGCATGCCGCCTGGATTCCCAACGACGTTGCACTGACGAGCGTCGCCGAGAAGTCGGCATTTCTTCGCGAAGCCCTCGCTCCCGGGAAACTGCGCGCACCGCGCGGCGGGCTGAAGGATCACAACAAGGACGGTTCGATTGATTGGAAGGACCTCACCGCTTTCAGCGAGCGCATCTATCAGTTGCGCGACACGGACGGAGACGGGACCGCGGACAAGATCACGGTGTTCGCCGAGGGATTTAACACCGAAGTCACCGGGATCGCCGCCGGCGTGCTTTACCACGACGGCTGGGTATACGCGACGATCGCGCCGGATCTCTGGCGTTTGAAGGACACGGACGACGACGGCGTTGCCGACGTGCGCGAGGTGGTGGCGCACGGCTTTGGGCTCCACATAGCTTACGGCGGGCATGACATGCACGGTCTTTCAGTCGGACCGGATGGACGCATCTACTGGAGCATCGGGGATAAGGGCGTCAACACGCACTCCAAAGAGGGCCGCCATTACTTTGTTCCGAATGAGGGGTGCATTTTCAGGGCCGAGCCCGACGGCTCGAACTTCGAAGTGTACGCGCACGGACTTCGGAATCCGCAGGAACCGGCGTTTGACGACTTCGGAGACTTGATTGCTGTGGACAACGACGCTGATTTCAAAGGGGAAAAGGAGCGGCTTGTTTACATTCCGGAGGCGAGCGACAGCGGGTGGCGTTGCAACTACCAATACATGGGCGCGCGGACGCTCTGGACCGCGGAAAAGCTCTGGATGCCGGCGTGGGACGGACAGGCGGCGTACCACCTGCCGCCGATCTGCCTTTCCACTGACGGCCCGTCAGGATTCAAGCATGATCCCGGCACAGCGCTCGGCCCGGACCAGCGGGGGATGTTTTTTCTCACCGAATTTCCCTCCGGCATCCTGCGAGCTTTCACGCTGCAACAGGCGGGTGCGTCGTTCGCCCAGAGCCAGGTTTTTCTATGCAACAAGGGAATCGCCGGGGTCGGCATGAGTTGGCATCCCGACGGTTCATTGATGGTCGCGGATTGGTCCGGCGGCTACCCATTGGACGACAAGGGCGCGGTGTGGCGCATCGACGCGCCTGCGGGTGCTGGCTCAGAAATCCGCGCCCAGACCCACATGCTGCTCAAAGCCGGGTTCGAGGGCCGGTCCGCTTCCGAATTGACGGATTTGCTGGGACACGCAGACCAGCGCGTACGGCTTGGAGCCCAATTTGAAATGGCCCGCAGGAACGAGTCCGCTGCGCTGATGAAGGTCGCCGGCGACGGCAAGGCTTCGCTTTTCGCCCGACTGCACGCCATCTGGGGTTACGGGCAACTGCTTCGAAAAAACGCCGCCCCGGTTCGCCCCGCCGTGGAGTTGCTCAAAGCGCGGGACGCGGAGGTGCGCGCCCAAAGCGCGATGATTTTAGGCGAATCCGCGGCAAGCCCTGCGGAGGCGAAGGGTCTGATCGCGCTGCTCGCAGACAAATCCCCGCGAGTCCGGTTGCGCGCGTCTCTCGCGATTGCGAGGCTGAAAGTGCCAGCCGCAACGAAGGCCCTTTTCACCCTCGCCCAAAGCCATATGGCCGATCCGGTGCTCCGGCACGGAATCGTCACCGCGCTCGCAAGCTGCGCGACAAGCGAACAACTGGCGGGCCAGCGCACGCACTCCTCGCAGGCCGTCCGTCTCGCCGCAGTGCTGGCAATGCGCCGGCAATCCGCGGCCGGAATCTCCGTCTACCTGCGCGACCCCGATCCGGCGATCCGCTCGGAGGCGGCCCGCGCGATCCACGACAATGATGGGATTGCGAAGGCGCTCCCGGCGCTCGCTGAACTGGCGGTTGCCAAGACCGCGGAAGACGCGGTTGCGGTTCGCGCGATCAACGCGAATTTGCGGATTGGAAAAACTGAGAATGCCGAGCGATTGCTCGCAGTGGCGCTGG
>JBILLT010000193.1:0-4050 GCA_044375925.1 Chthoniobacteraceae bacterium
CTCAGCCCCAGCGATGATGCCGCCCGCCGCCTGGGCACGCGCCGCGGAAAGGTGGAAATTAGACGGGAACCGTGCGCTGCGGATCGGCTGGTTGTCCGAATGCCCGATCACCCAGACCCGCCCCGGGCGGCAAGGCGGCGAGCCGGGTGAAGAACTGCTCGGTGCGGGACGACAGTTCCGACGCGGTCCAGGCATAGACGCCGCCGACCAGGGCCAGAGCGATAGCCGCCATGCTCCAGGTCGGCACCCCGCCACGGACCGCGCGATGCGGCGCATGCACGCCTTGCCAGGCGGGAGACAATGCGCGCTCCCACCCGCCGCGCAATTGCGCCAGCGTCTGATATAGCCCTTCGCGGATGCGGTCGAGCGCGGCGGCACCGTTGGGCTCCAGACGGTAGCGCCCCTGCATGCCCAGCGCGAGGCAGAGATAGCTGATCTCCAGGGCCTCGCGGAAATGCCCAGGATTTCCCAGCATCGTCGACAGGCGGACGAAGAAACGCTCGCCCGACTTGACGTCGCGATGCAGCGCCGACGACAGGCTATGCGGCGACCAGGCGCCGCTCTGCCCCCAGCTGGTCGCCGCCGCGACGTCGTCGACGGCGGCGCAGAGCGCGTAATGGGCCGCCTCGACGACGTCGCTCGCGGCACCGGTCTGGCGTGCCGCAACCAGAAAACCATCGATCGCCGCGCGCGCGCCCCGCCCGAGCTCGGCGGGCTCGACGCGCAGTGCATCGGACGCGAGCCGCGGCAGCAGCGACAACAGCGGCGCCGCGGCCGCCGCCAGCGGCCCGATGCCGACCCGCGGAACGGCCGACAGATCGAGAGCCCCCGAGGACGGCACGGCGCCAGGCGGCGGCGCGAAGACCTGGGCGGCGACCGGACGCGGCGCGCGCTGGACGACCGTTCGATCGTCGTCGCCCTTCTCGTCGAATGGGTTGTCGGTCATCCCAGGATCGCCCACAGTTCAAGACGCAGATTGGGGAATTCGCCGGACGAGTAGATCGCGAAGCCGCCCGAGTTCAGCATCTGCTGCCAATGCGGGCTGTTGCGATCGAGTTCGAAGTAGACCGCGCCCGCATGGAAGGGGATCTGACGCGGCGCGACCGGCAGGGGCCGGATCGCGATCCCGGGCAGGCGCACATTGACCAGTTCACGGATCTGCTCGACGGCGCCGACCGTGACCAGGCTCGGAAACAGCCGACGCAGGTCCTCCGTCGGCATGTCCGCCGCGACCGACAGCACAAAGGACGCGGTGCGCAGCAGGTTCCGGTGTTCGCCGATGGCACCGACGCGCACACCGTGGCGCGCGTCGCGCAGCGCGATCGCGACGGCATTCTCGTCGATCGAGGACGAAAGCGACCGCCGCAGATCGGCGATCACCGGCGCGAAGCTCCGCGTCAGGTCGTCGTGCCGATAACCGGGATAACTGGCCGCACGGCGGCCTGGATCGCTGAAGGTCGCCAGTTCCCCTGCCATCTGCGCCAGCGCCATGTAGAAGGTCTCCGGATGGGCGCTGCCGGCGTCCGCCCAATGCGCGAGCAAAGACTGCCAACGATTGAGCGTCTGAAGCAGCAGGAACTGGGCGACATCCGGAACGCCACGACTGCCGGGCTGCGCCAACCGACCGGCGTAGGAATCCGCCCGCTGTTTTGTCATGCCCAGAAGCTCGGCGACGAACTTGGTCAGTGGCGGCGCCACCCCGATGCGCAGGCACGTCGCGACGAAGCGGTCGTCGACCTGAACCCGGCGATCGGCCTGGACCTCGGCGATCCGCGCAATGGGGATGCAACTGAAACCGGCGCGCTCGTCGCTGTCCAGCATCAGCCGCAGCCTTGGACGGCCGACCTGGATCTCGGCGGCGAGCGGATTGTCGGAATGGGTGTCGCTGGCCTCGAAGCTCGCGAGGGTGTTGCGGGTGACGGCCGCTTCCGGCCCGTCCACGAACGACACCTCGGCGCTGCCCGGTTGCCTCACGGGGACCGCGAGATAGACCGTCGCGTTGCGCGCAGTGTCAGGCACGTCGAGCGGCCGCGGCGCGTCGGCCGTCATCGGGATCGAGAAGGTGGTACCGTCTTCGAAAACGCCCGCTGCGCTGTGCAGCGCGAGTTTGCCAGCGGCCAGAAGGTCGCGGTCGAGCGCGATCTCGACAAGGCCCCAGGCCCAGGGTCGCAACGGCGCCGCTCGCGACTGCAGCAGATGCTCGAAATAGCGCTCCTGCTGCTGGAAGTGCTGCGCCCGAAGGAACATGCCTTCCTGCCAGAGGACCTTGTTGTACCAGTTCATCGGTGTCGTCCATCCCCCTGGTCGGTCCCGTCCGCGCGCCGGCGGCTCGACCTGGCATGTTCCCGGCGGTCAACGCAATGTCGTGACGATACCGCCGGTGTCGCGGCGTCTTCAATCAGCGCGGGGCCCGCGCCACTCACCGCTTTGACGCCGCCTCGTAGGCGCGGGCGAACTCTTTGCCGAAGACGCCGTCGAAATCGTCGTCGAACCGCGCCATCATGTCGGCATGGAGCTTCTTGTAGGCTTCCCAGCAACGCTTTTCCCGCGTGCCGAAGATGCGTCCGCCCTGTTCCTCCCCCTCGATCGCCGCCGGATCGAGCCGAGCCAGCATCGCCCGTGCTGCGGCCTGCGTCGCAGCGAGGCTGGCGGCCTGATGGGCGACCAGATCGTCGATGGTCGCGGCGACCGCCCGCCTGCCGGCGTCCGGACCGATCAACGCGGCCAGCGCGGCCTCGTCCGTGGCAGCGAATTTGAGCGGGTCGTTGTTCGAGCGGCGCAGCATCGTCTGCTCGATCCGGAATTCGCGCTTGACGTCGGCCCGCGCGATCAGCAGGGCCCGGATCCCGGCGACCATCGCCGCCAGCGCTTCGCCTGCGCGCCGCATCGCCGCGACCGGATCGCCACTTGGCACCGTCGACTGCGCTATCCCTGCACCGCGTAGGAAAGCGTCGAGCAGACCGTCCTGGCCCGGCCCAGGAACGCCCACTGCGGATTGCGCCGCTGGCACATCCGCGGACGCCGTGGCCGCAGGCGGAGACGCCGGGAGCGCAGCCGGATCGGAAAGCGGCCCGACCGGCGCTGGCGATGCGCGTCGCGCCCCCTGCCCGAGATCGACGAGCGGATCCCAATCGGACGGCAGCGTCGCGGAGGGTCGCCGCGTCGCGGACAGCGGCGCAGATGGCGTGGCACCGAGATCGAGATCCCAGTCGTCGGGTAGCGCCGCTGCCGTTCGCGCGGCCGGAGGCGTGAACGCGTCACCTAAAGCCGGATTGCGGTCGGCGAGGAACGGGGCCGCAGACGGCGGGACATCCTCGGCGAACGGGTTCCAGTCGCCAGGCAAGACGCCGCTACGCGGGCTTCCGGGCGCCGGGGCGAACGGATCCAAGACCGGAGCGTTGGACGGCGCGCTGGGCGCGGTGCTGGTGGCCAGCGCGACCGCTGCCTCGTCCTCGATCCGAACCTCGAATTCGTAGGAGCCAAGGGCGATCCGGTCGCCCTCGGACAGCGGCGATACACGATCGCGGCCGATGGGTTGCTCGGCTTTGTTGATGAAGGTGCCGTTGGTGGACAGATCCCGCAATTGCCAAGAACCGGCACGCAGTTCGACAACGCAATGGCGCTTGGAAAGCACGCGCTCCGGATCAGCCAGTACCCAGTCGCATTCGGGGCCGCGGCCAAGCACGATATCCCTACCCGAGGAGCGGCGGCTTTCCGGGGTAACCGTGTCGGGGCAGCGCAGGATCGAGAGCAGCAGCATCAACCGCCTCGGATCCGACGCGAGATTGTGCCGCGATATCCACTCATCGTTCGGCCACTTCCTCAGGTATTCGGCCCGCCCCACCGCCCGCGATGTCGCGCGCCGCAGCCAGGAACCGGCGCAAACGCGCCTCGCCGCGCTCGGGTTCGCGCCGCGCGGCGGTAATCAGAATGCTGCCGCTGACCGCTTTGCCAGTAAGGTCCTCGGCGGGTGCGACGACCGGTTGCCCCTCGGGCGCCATGCTGCCGCCCGACCAGAACGCCCCCATCGCGGCCCAGGCTTCGGCGCTG
>JBILLT010000073.1:0-16053 GCA_044375925.1 Chthoniobacteraceae bacterium
CTGCGCGAACTCGAAAATTGCCGGGACCGGATTCTTCAGGCGATGCACGACATGCCGGACCTCCGCTACGAGGATATTCTGATCCTGCTGGCCGATCCGAAACGACAGGCCCCCCTCGTTGAAGCAGGCCTGCGCACCGACAACGCGGCCCACCACGGCCTTCCCTTCCGCCTGCTCGGCTTCGGCCAGGCAGTCCCCTCGCCTTTCGCGGAAGCACTTTCAATCCTGCTACGCAAAATCCGCGGACGTCTGAATTTGGAGGATGTTCAGGTCTTGCTTGAAAACCCGCTCATCGCCGCGCGATTCGGGTTTGCGGAATCGGCAAATGCCGGAAAGCACCTCGTCGAGTGGCTGCGCGACTCCGGTTTTCGCTGGGGTGCAACCCCTCGCCACAGGGCCGAGCACCAACCCATCGAAGAAGACCGCTGGAACCTCTCATGGGCCATCCAGCGCCTTGGTCTGGGCGCGGTCACTGCGTCCGCACAATCCGCAGAAGTACTGCAGCTCCCGGGCGCGCAGAGCGCGGCGGTCCCGCTTGATCGCGCCTCGGGACTCTCGGTCAAGGAGCTCGCGCAGTTGGCGAAATTCGCCGCTTCGCTTGAGCGCGCACGCGCGCAGTGGACGCAACCCGGCGCGAAATCCGTGGCCGAGTGGAATGCGCAAATCAAAACGCTGATTGAAGATTTTCTGGACTGCTCAGAGCCCGGGCCGACGCAGCACTCCACCAAATTGACCAACACGATCCTGCCGGCGATTGCGCGCGCGGCCGCAGCGGCGAAATCCGAACTCGACGCGGAGGGCTACCTGCGGCTCCTCGACGAAAAGCTCAAAACCATCGGCGAATCGGGAGCACGCGGGCCGGGCGGAATCTGCGTGGCGGATCTTCGCGAATACGCGGGCGTGCCAGCGCGCATGACATTGATCGCGGGCCTTGACTCGGAAACGTTTCCTCGCCGCGAGGAACGCCCCTCGTGGCACCCGCTGAGTGCAAACCGCAAAACCGGCGACCCTTCCCTGCGCGAGGCGGACCGCCATGCGATGCTGCTCGCAATCATCGCTTGCGAAGAACGGCTGGTGCTTTCGTACCAGGGCGGTTCGGACGAGGACGCCAAGGAGCGGCCGGCGTCGACGGCTCTCGCCGACCTTCTGCAAGCCGTCGACGCGTGCGTCGCAGCAACCGGAGACGGTTCCCGCGTGCCGCCGCACGCGCGCATCCTTTTCCGCCACCCTCTCAATGGATTCAGCCCAGCCGCGTTTCATCACGAGCGGCCGGCAAGCGCCCGGGGCCACCTGGGAGGCGACTTTGAAGCCGCAAGCGCACTCGCCTCGCGGCGCGGACTTCCGGCATTCGCGGGCCCCTGGCAGCACCCGCTTGCCCTCGAGAGGATTGAAAACGGCGCGCGCATACCGCTCCAAACTCTCCGCACACTGCTCTCAAAACCAATCCAACTGTTCCTCCGCCGGCTTGGTGCGGTCCTTCCCGCGAGAGAGGATACTCTTGCCACCGGTGATTTGCTGGAACTCGACGGGCTCAGGAAGTGGCGCATCCGCGACGAACTTCTGACTGCCAAACTGGAAGGAGCGTGCATCGACGCTCTGAAAAGGAAGTTCACCGCGGCAGGAGACATTCCGCGAGGCGCACTCGGAGATGAAATTGTGGAAAGTCTGCTTGGGGACACACCCGAAGCGCCGACACCCGCTTTCAAACCCGGGGACCGCATCGCATGTTTGCTGCAAACCGATGTCGCGCACCCGTTGAGAGCAGATTGCCGCTGCGTCATTGAAGGTGAACTGCGCCCAGGCTGGTACCGGTCGAACACCACCGGACTCGCCGTTTACTATTCCGCCTCCAAAACATCGCTCGAGAAACAGCTGCTGTTTCTTGTCGAAGCACTGCTTCTCGCGTCGAACGCCGGTGAGGAACAACCGATAAACAGCCCCCACGCACCCGCCACTTCCGAAGGCGCGCAACTTTTCCACGCCGCCGAGGCGCGCTTCAGCGGCAGGCGCCCAGTGCAGATAACTTTACCGGCACCGCAACCGGCCCGCTCGCTTCTTGGCGCGCTTCTGCCGTTATTGGAGGCGGCGCAAAGCCTGCCGCTTCCGCTGTGGCCGGATTCCCTGGAGAAAATGTGGAAACAACAACCGGACGCCACTGGGAGCACTCCGGAACAAATCCGTAGCGCGCTGGAAATCGGGCTCGAAACATGGGAGGGCAATCAGTTTTCCGCCGGCCTCCCAGCGGCCGAAGCACCTGAGACCCAGTATGCGTTCCGCGGGTGCGAGAATCCGTTCCTGTGGACGACGCAAAGCCACGCGATTGATTTCCTGCCGCTCCCTGAGACACCGATTGCGTGGAGAGTCTCGACATTTTTACAAGGCTGGAAAGCGGCGGCGGAACGAGCCCAATCGACCTCCCATGACTGACATCGGCACAAGCTTCGACCCTCATACGCAGCCTTTGGACGGCCTCCACTCAATCGAGGCGAGCGCGGGCACTGGAAAGACATATTCGATCACGCTCTTATGGCTCCGCCTGCTCATCGAAAAGGAGCTGAACGTCGACCAAATCCTCGTGAGTACCTTCACCAAGGCCGCAACCGCAGAGCTAAAGGAGCGGCTCCTGCACGGGCTGCGGAACGCCCTCTCTGAAGCGCAACGCCTGCGGGATGGCGCCGGCTGCGGCAATGGCCCGGAGGCACTGATTCTCAAAAACTCGCAATGGGCCAAAAGCGGAGACTGGGCATCGATCTCCCAGCGGTTATCCGACGCCCTCAGCAGCTTCGATCTCGCGCCGATCTCAACCATCCACAGCTTTTGCCAATCGCTGATCGCACGGCACTCGGTTGAGATTGGATGCGACTCCGGTTTGACGCTCATCCAGGATCATGCGGAGTTTTTGGAGCCGATCGTGGAGGACCACATCATGCGCCTCACCGACCATGGCGCCCCGGACGTCAGGACACTCAAAAAAATTGGATCCCGCGTTGCACACCACCCCAGCGCCCGTCTGCTTGTTGCAGACCCTGTTTCTCCGGACGAGTGTGAATCGCTCGCCCAGCGGATTCTCGCCGAGGCACCAGCAGCCATCGCGGGCATTGACAACAAGAGCACCCGCGGCGCTGCTGAGAAACTGATTCACCGGTTCCAGGCGACGCGGCAACAGGTTTGCTTCAGCGACGCTGCGTCCAAAAACCTGCCTCCGGAATTTTTGAAACTTTGGAGCGGGTACAGCGAACTGGTTGTGCGAACCAACCGGCAAGCGGCCGGCGTGCTCGCGGAGCAGGTGAAGCGTGATTTCCCGAATTCAAAGGCCCGCGCTTCGGTGCAAGGGTTTGATGATCTCGTGCTGACAGTGCACCGCGCGCTTAAGTCGCAGGGCGCGGGCGGACCTCTGGCCGGTGCCGTGCGCTCGCGCCTGCGCGCTGCCATCATCGACGAATGCCAGGACAGCGACGCCCTCCAAATCAAAGTCTTCGAGCGGATATTCGCGCACGATGGCACCGCATCATTCATCGTCATCGGCGACCCCAAGCAGAGCATCTACCGGTTCAGGGGCGCTGACCTTGCGAGTTACAAGCGTCTCGCAGGCGACGCAAAACCCGCCGGAAAAATGCTCTGCAACCACCGCTCAGACCGGCCGCTCATCGCGGCCATCAACCAACTCTACGGACAGTCCTACGCATTTCCCGACGCGCTGAACCAGCGCACTCAAACCCTATACGCAACGGTTAGCGCAGCGCATGAGGCGCGGATCGAGGACCCCAAGAAACTCGCGCCCCTCGTCATCCACTGGAGCGAGAAAAAGAAGCGCGGCGCGGCCCAGCATGAGCTCGCGGAAATGCTCGCGAGGGAATCCGCACGATTGGTGGATTCCGGGACCCGGATCGTGGACCGGCATTCGGGCTCCCTTCGGCCGATCAACTTCGGCGACATCGCGGTGCTTGCATACGGGCACCGCGAGCTCGGAATCGTGAGAAGAATCCTCACGCAATCGGGCATTCCATGCCAGTCTTCGGGGAACAGCATGGGCAGCGTCTTCAACAGCAACGAAGCTCGCGATGTTTACGCATGGCTGCAGTTGCTGGCCGCAATCGACGAACGCGGCGATGTTCTCGGCAAACTCCTCGCATTCCATGGAACACCGCTGGGTGGCGGCACAGCGCAAGAACTGCTGCTGCTCAAGGGTGAAGCCGAAAGTCAGGCGGCGATGTGCATGGAATTCCGATTGGAAGCCTCCCAATTCCGAAAAAACGGACCGCTTCCGTTGCTGCTCAAGCGCGCGCAGACCGGAGAGGTCATCGCCGCCAACCTCGGTTTTGCCGACGGAGAACGCCGCTACACCAACTGGCGTCACATCGGAAGCCTGCTTCAGCAGGAACACGCGCGAGGCAAGCGCAGTCCGCATGAACTTTCACAGTGGCTTGGCAGGCTGATCGCGGCGAAGGCGGTTCACTCGGGAAGCGAGCAAACCGACGCTGAAAGCGCGCTCATGAAGCTCGAAACCGACAGTGCCGCGGTGCAACTGGTGTCCGTGCACGGGGCGAAGGGCCTCGAGTACCCCGTGGTGTTCTGCCCGTTTCTTTGGGCGCTTCAGAGCAAGCTGCAACGCCGCAAAGACCAAAGCGCGCTGTTCCGCACTCCGGACGAATGGTGCGTTGACGTGGGTTCCGCCGAGTTCGACCTGCACCTTGAAACAGCTATTGGCCAGGAATTTGAAGAAGAGCATCGCAAACTTTACGTCGCGCTGACCCGCGCCAGACACAGGCTTTACATCGGTCTGGCGCCGGTTGATGACAGCCCGGGCCATGAGAACGGCGCAGGCCGCTCGCCGCTCGTCGCGTTGCCCGGACTGGCCTTATCCGCAGAAGAGATCGGTTCCTGGCACGGAACTTTGAAAGGCATCCAGTTTGCGACACTTGAATCAGCTCCTCCAAGTGAACGGCCGTTGAGCTCAAGTGAACATCCGGTGACGTCAACCGCTCCGGTTGAACCGCAACCGCTCCAGCCGCCACCCGCGCCGCGCTCGTATCACCACCTGTTAAAGCGAACCACCAGCTTCACCACGCTTTCCAAGTCCGATCAGGATCACGATATCGCGGCAGACCGCGATGCGGAAAAGCCGGGCGCTGCATCGGCGATCCAGAGCGCAACTGTCGACTTGCTCAGGCCACTTGGCGATCCGGGCGCGACACTCGGCGATCGACTACACGGCGTGCTCGAGGATTACCTCGGAAACAGAAGATCCCTCAAAGAAGCGGTCGCGGAGTGCAATTCTCCAGAGCTGTGGGAGCAGTCCATCGGGGAAATCCTGCATGCCAAGCTAACGTTTGGAAGCCATGCACCGGTGTCTCTCGACGAACTGAAAGAGGGTTGCATCACAGAAATGCAGTTCCACCTGCCGGTCAGCGCGCTGGATCCGAGCACGCTGTCCGCGGTGCTTCTGGAGGATGATCACATCAAGGCGCATGAGGACCGCTTCAAGTGGGCGGATGGCATCCGCGATCACTGGAGTTTCGGCGAATTCGGCGGGTATCTGCAGGGTTACATTGACCTGATTTTCGAGCACGAGGACCGCTGGTTCGTCGCCGACTACAAGAGCAACATCCTCGGGGGATATGACCCTGAATCGCTCGGGCGCGCCATGCTTGAGAAGAACTACCTGCTCCAGGCACGCCTCTACGCCCTAGCGCTGCACCGCCACCTTCAGGTGCAGCTCCACGCCTACGATCACGCAAAGCACTTTGGCGGCGTCGCGTACTTCTTCGTGCGCGGGTTTCCTTCCCACGGCGTTTGGTTCGAGCGCCCGTCTTTGCAGGCTCTTGAGAGCCTCGGAAATCCATTTTCAACCGCTTTACAATGAACCCGAGCAACGATTCAACCGTCTCCGGCGAGTTCATCGATCTCGCGCGAATTACCCTCTTTGCTGGGTCCCCCGCCGGAAGCCACGGGGCTAGCACGCGCATCGTCGAACTGCTCGCAGAGCTTCTTTGCGCGGCGGCGAACGGCAATGGTGCGCGAACGCTGGCAAGCCTCCGCGTCACGGACGCGGAGCGAGAGGAGATCCGCAGATTTGAAACTTTTTTCACCATCGAACACCATCTGCTGCGTCTGCCGCGTTACGCGGCCCACGCGGCGGATGTCCGCGCGTTTTTCGAGGCGCGGGCGGCGAGATGCGGTTTTCAGACGCGGCCGCGCGGCACCGACGAAGCCGTCAGGCAGGCTTTGGACGCGATTCTCCCGCACGAGGTGATTCATGACTCAGGCGGCGCGATCGTTTTTGAAAACACACACCAGCGCATTGCGATTGCGGCACTTTGCGACGCGCCGCTCGGCGTGCTGACCGGAGGTCCCGGTACTGGAAAGACGACGGCTGCTGCGGCTCTGCTCGCCGTGCGCAAGCGGCTGGATCCTGCGCTCTCAATGAAAGACGCGCTCATCGCCGCCCCCACCGGGAAGGCCGCGTGCCGGATCGCGGAATCGATCGCAAAGTCGGTGCAGCACCTCAAGGGTCTGACGCCTGAGGAGAGCGTGTTCCTTTGCGGGCTTCGCGCAGTCACGCTGCACAAGGCGCTTGAATGGGGCCCGGAGCCACCGGAGCGGGGCGGCCCGTTTCGCCGCAACGCCAGCCGTCCGTTGGAGGCGAAGCTGATTTTAATCGACGAATCGAGCATGGTGGATCTCTCGCTCATGCACGCGCTCGTGAAAGCGGCTCCGGCCGAAGCATGCATCGTTTTGCTGGGCGACAGCGACCAACTGGAAAGCGTTGAAGTGGGCGGCGTTTTATCGGAGCTGGTGCAGCGCGGCTCCCAAAGCGAACCGGAACGCGAGACCTGCGCGCGCATCGCTGCGCGAACCGGAGCTCAGCACCACACCGTTGCAGAGCAAATCGCCGCGGGTTTACCGGCCGCCCCCCGGGGCCCTCACACGGCGCTTCCCGGAACGGTATTCGGATTGAAATACAGCCGTAGAGCGATGAATGCGCCATGGGTTTTGGAACTCGCCAATCTCGTGCGGCCCGGCACCTCCCACCCATTTGTCCGTTTCAAAACATGCCTCGGCGCCCATGGTGATAACCTGCGCTGGCACGATGGCCAAACCGGTGAAGCCCGCAAAGCCGTGCTCAACCCTCACTGGAGCGCCTGGGCCTCGGCCTCAAAGGGGTGGTGCGGACTCTCGGAGCAACACACCGAAGCCGAGCTGAACGAACCGCTGAAACGGCTCGCAGACTTTCAGCTGCTGTGCAGCACCAACCTTCAGGTTGACCGAGCGAACGAAGAAGGCATCGCGATCCTCACCGATAGAGCGCACAGGCGGGGCATCGCCGAACTGTCGGCCCTTCCGCATGGATGCCCGATCATCATCCAAGCAAACAGCCATCCCCTCGGACTCACGAACGGGGACGTCGGCGTTGCGATCGGCCCCTCACCCAGCACTCCCGCAACGCTGGCGCTATTCGCGTCACCGGGGCGCGCTCCGCGGCTGATCCCATTGCCCCAGTTGCCGCCGCACCGGCCCGCATTCGGACTCACGATTCACAAAAGCCAAGGCTCGGAGTGGCACAGGATCGCCATCGAGTTGCCCTCCAAAAGCGAGTCGGCTTTGCTGAGCAAAAATCTGCTTTACACGGCGATCACAAGATCGAGCCGGGGCATTGATATCTTGGGACCCGAGGACGTCCTGCAAGCGGTGATGCAGGTGCCGTAAAAGACGGCCATCAATCACCGCCCGACTGCGAGACGACAAAGGTCAGCGCTGAAAGCCGGAAAAATCACGCAATAATTTGCGTGATCGGCTTGCCGTGGTCGATTTCAAGACGCTTGCGCCCCGGAATCTCGAGCTTGCGCGAATCCAACCCCATTTGCCGGAGAATGGTCGCATGCACATCGGTCACGTAATGCCTGTTCTCGACGGCATGAAACCCCAATTCGTCTGTGCAGCCGTGCGCGATGCCGCCTTTGATCCCACCGCCCGCCATCCAAACACTGAACCCGAAAATGTGATGATCCCGCCCATCAGCACCCTGCGACCCGGGTGTGCGTCCGAATTCCGTCGCAAACACAACCAGTGTTTCATCGAGCAGCCCGCGCCGATCCAAGTCCGCCAATAGCGCGCCGATGGGCTGATCCACCTGCAGGGAAAGCTTCGAATGATTGGCCTTGAGTCCGCCGTGCGCATCCCACGCACCGGCGCCGCCGCCACCGTGCTGGATCTGCACGAAACGCACACCGCGCTCCACGAGCCTGCGCGCCGCGAGCAGTTGCGCGGCAAAATCGCGGCAATGCGGCTGGTTCAGACCGTACAGCGCCTTCGTCTCCTCGGTCTCTTTCGAGAAATCCAACGTTTCCGGGACGGAGGCCTGCATCCGGTACGCGAGTTCATAGGAGGCAATCCGAGCCGCAAGCGCCGGGTCACCGGGATACTCCCCGGCGCGCATGGAATTGAGTTTCCTCACCAAGTCCATTCCTACGGCACGTGCGGCGGCAGGGGTGCGCGGATCAGGCCGGCCGAAATCGAGCGGATTGGCGGGATCAATCCTCATGGGCACCGCGTCGTGAACCGGACCGAGGTAATGACCGTCCCTGTTGTTCCAATACTCGCGAGTGCCGATGGAAATGAACTGCGGGAGGTTTTCGTTCAGGCTGCCGAGCCCGTAATGCACCCACGCTCCAAGCGTTGGGAAATTGCCGTCCACCATGTGCCGGCCGGAATGAAACTGCGTTTGCGCGCCGTGATTGCTGTCGGTTGTGAACATGGATCGCACGACGGCGAGTTTGTCCACGTGTGCGGCGATATGCGGAAACCAGTCGCTGACTTCGATCCCGCTGCAGCCGTGCTTTTGAAACCCGATCTGAAGAGGAAAAATCCTGTTTCTCTGGTTTCCATTTGCATCCGGAACCACCAGGCGTTCAAGCGCCAGCTTTTTGGGATCCTGCACCTCAGCAAACGGGGTTTCCGCAATAGTCTTGCCGCCGTACTTTGAGAGCATCGGCTTGGGATCAAAGCTCTCCATGTGGCTGACGCCGCCGTTCATGAACAGCCAAATCACACTGCGTGCAGCAGGTTTGAAATGCGGCAATCCGTCGGGCGGAGTCCATGGTGCGGAAGATGCCTTTGCATCACGCTGCAGCATCGCGCCAAGGGCCAGGCCTGCAAAACCCAACCCCGCGTCATGCAAAAATGCACGGCGGGTTCGGTCCGGAAGGTTTGTTGCTGTGTGCGGCGGTAAATTCATTACAGGTTGAAATGACGGGTTCGCTAGCGAAGTGTGACAAAATCGTTGTGATTTAAGAGCACCCAGACGAGCTGCGCTCGGACCTCTGGCGGCGCGGGGTCCTGCGACGCTTGCGGCTCCGCAGGCTTCCCCTCGCGAAATGCACCGCGAAATGCAGAGAGCGCCTCCAAGCAAGCCGCCGACTCCCTGTCATTCGGGGGCACTCCGAGCACGTACTCGTAGGCCGCACGAACGAAGGCGGCATCGTCAACCGCACCTCTGCCGGCATCCGAAAAAAGTCCTGCAATCCGTGCGGCGGATTCCTCCACCAGCCGGCTGTTGGTCATCGCCATCGCCTGCTGGGGCACCACGCTTTGCTCGCGCCGGTAGCACTCCTTCACCGGCGCCTCGTCAAACATGGTGAGGAACAGGTTTCTCGAATTGTTCGAGTGGTAGAAATACACGCTTCTGCGTGCGGAATTTTCCTGGGCCGCAGCTTCAACCGGAGGCCCGCCCATCGCGCAATCCAGTTTTCCGGAGAGTCCCAGGAGTGAGTCCCGGATGACTCCCGACTCCAACCGGATTGGCGCGCGCCGCCAATACTCGATGTTATCGGGATCCCTTGAGATGCTGACTTCGGCGCCGGCCGCGGAAGAGCTCAGGCGGTAGGCCTGCGATTGCACAATCACCCGGTGCAGATGCTTCATGCTCCACCCATGTTCGACAAATTCTGCAGCGAGCCAGTCGAGCAGCTCAGGGTGCGTGGGAGCTGCGCCTTTGCGCCCGAACTCAAACATTCCTGCAGCGAGAGGCACGCCCATGTGACGGGTCCAGATGTGATTGGCCGCGACCCTCGCCGTAAGCGGGTTGCGCGGATCGGTAATCCAACGCGCAAGAGCCGTGCGCCGACCGCTGCTTTCCTTCGGAAACCCTGGCTCTGGGTCGTCTTTTCCTGAATTCAAAAAACGCGTCGGCGTCCATTTTGCGCCGAACAGGACGGTGTACCTGTCTGTGGCTTTGACTTCATCGCCGGCGTACTTTGCAAGCTTGCCGGCCTCTTCGACCGCTGCAGCCAGCTTCTTTTCAAACTCGGCCTTCTTCGCATCGGGCGCGCGCAACCACTTGAGCTTCGCTTCGGCGACGGTCCCCTCCTGCTTTGCCGCAGCGCTCTTTCTTTCGGCTGCCACTGCCGCCGCCCGCAGTGACGGCTCATTTGAATCTGCTCGCCAGAGCGCCCGCATCGCAGCAGCCCGCGCTTGCACCGATAATTTTTCGGCCTCGGTGAACCCATGCGCTGCCCTCGCAACCGTCCATTCAGCCTCCGCCTCCCCTACACTCTTTTGCGACGCCTCGGAAGCGCCGGCTTTCTGCGCGGCCTCCCTCGCTTTCGCCAGCTTTTCCTCAGCCTTCTTGAAAGCCTCCTCAGCGGCAGCAGCGCTCTGAACCGCAGTCGCAGTGTGCGCATCCAGGACCCAAGGCTGGCGATGCGGTTCGTACGCAGCCGGCGGAAGAGCCACCGGGACAATCTTCAGCGGAGCAAAGTCGAATAAAGCGGGCAAACCCGGAGCAATCGCGGCGGATTTATCAGGCTGGCTCTCTTCGCCTCTTACGAACCTGTAGGTCGGCGCAGACGATTCGGCGTCGAACGCCCGCGGGATCCCGTCTTTTTCCAAATCAGCACCGCCGGCCGCCACATCAAGCCGCACATGGTATGGCTCGAAAAACGCCCGCAGCCGATAGAAGTCGGTTTGCGAGATGGGATCGTACTTGTGGTCGTGACATTTGCTGCAGTTGAAGGTGAGGCCGAGCAGTCCCTTTCCCACATGCTCCACCGTGTCCTCCATCCATGTGTTGCGGTTAAAGAGAAACCAGTTCCGCGCGAGGAAACCGGTTGCGCGCAGCTTCGAAGGGTCTTCCGGGGCGATCTCGTCCGCGGCAAGCATGAGACGGATCATCTCATCGTAGGGCACATCGTTGTTGAGGGACTCGATGATCCAATCCCGCCAGTGCCAGATGTGTTTCTGAGAGTTCCGGAGCTGCTCCCCCAAACCCCACCAGTCGCTGTAGCGCCATACATCCATCCAGTGGCGCCCCCAGCGCTGCCCGTGCCGCGGATCGGCAAGCAGCTTTTCGACAAGGGCCGCGTACCACTCATGCTCCGGCAGCGCGTTGACCGCGGCGGTCTCATCGAGCGAGGGAGGCACTCCGACCAGGTCGATGAAAAGACGCCGCACGAGGATTCCCTTTGGAGCGGACGGCTGCGGCAAAAGCCCCTTGGCGAGATGGCGCGCGGAGATGAAGGCGTCGATTGGATTGGCCGCCCACCCGCGGTTTTCAACCCGGGGCACCGGCGGCCGCGCCGGGGGACGAAACGCCCAGTGGTCACGGGGATCAGGCTCGGGTTGCTCGCCGTTGGGCGCGGGCGCACCGGCTTTGATCCACTCCTGCAGCGCCATCAGTTGGGTAGGATTAAAAGACTCTCCTTCATGCTTTGGCGGCATGTGCTCCTCGGGATCCGAGCTGAGCACCCGCCCGATGAGCAGGCTTTTCTCGGGATACCCCGGGGCGATAGCCGCACCCGAATCGCCGCCCTTGAGAATCAATGCGGCCGTGTCGAGGCGAAGCCCGCCCTTTTGCTTCAACGCACCGTGGCACGCGTAACAGCGTTCCTGCAAAAGCGGTTTCACCGACTTCGCGTAATCGACCTCCGCGAACGCCGCATCCCCGCTGCACCACAACACCGCGAAGAACAGCGCCACACCTGGGCGCATCGAAGCGAGGAATGCATAAACGGCACCGCCGGGGGGAAGCGTCTTCATCAGCACTACGGCAGATCACACCACGACGAAAGCAATGAAGCGACACCAAACTTTTGCGCCAGGCTGAGCCATTGACCCCAGCGCCTTAAAGCGCGACACTTCAGGGGTTCCGATCCTTTACAGTCAAGCCTGCCCACACTCGTAGTTTCTCGATTTGCGGATACCGAAGAACTGCAAGCCGCTTCCTAAAAACTCGCCATCAAAAAATGACTTCCTTCAAATCCATCTTCCACACTCTCTTTGCCATCGCATTTTCAACCCTCCCACTGGTGGCGGCTCCGGATTTGATCGGTGAATGGACCACGACATTCGGCCGGTACGAGGAAACAATTATATTCAAAGCTGACGGAAAGTTTCAGCAAACCGTCAACGTGGTGCGGGGCCCGGCGGCAAATCAAAGCAACAAAACCAACGGAACTTGGAGCCTTAATGGCTTGGAGCTCGAGAAGAGCACCAAGGACGGAACGGATAAGGAGACCATTCGGTTTTTGTCCCCCACCAAGTTCGAGTGCCCGTCGCCTCTCGGGTCTGGCGGTGTTTTGATTTACGAAAAGACCCGCACTATCGAGAAAGGCACCGGGAGCTCCGCATTGAAAGTGACAGAACCGAAACCCGGCAGCCCAGAACGCAAGGCCATCATGGACTCCATGCGTGCGCCGGTCTCCAAGTACGCAAAAAAGGAGGTGCTTTTCACCGGCTCAGTATCCATTTGCGGAACCTGGGCCAAATTCGACGGGCATGTGGGCCCGAAAGACGGCAAGCGCTTCGCCGCGGACCTCGAGGACGAACTCTCATTGGACTTCCTTGCCATCCTTCAAAAGGTCCAAGGGACGTGGCGCACCCTTTACTACGGATGGTCCGGAGACATCCAAACGCAAATTGAAGCGCGGGAAAAGCTGCCGGACATTCCGGAGGCGCTGCTCCCGAAACTCTAAGAACACTGGTTTGAGCGGCGGGATGGAGCGGATCCACCCCCGGCCGGAGTCCGCACTTCTTCCGCAGACAAGCTTCAGAGGCACTGTACCGTTGGGCACTGCAAACGCCGCGTGGGGCCGGACGTATTCGGAGAAAACGGAAAAAAAAAACGTCCGCCAGAAACTTCCGGCGGACGTTCCGCTTTCTATTGCTCCGCGAGCGAACCGCCCGCTATTTCTCGCAGCAAGGGCAAGCCTCGCACGAGCAGTCGGAACAGCTCACGCAATCGGCGCACGCGCAGCTCTCTGAAATGCACTCCTGCGCGCAACACTGGCTCGATTTGAGCGTGTGGTTCACGGCATAGGAAGTGGCTGCAGCGGCTGCGATCGAGGCCAACAAGATCAGTATTTTTTTCATACCTGAATATTCTTTGTCTCGGTTTCGGAAACGACCTCCGGAATCGCCACCCGTTTTCACGAGCACGGCCCGGAGCTTGACGCGGAAGAATCAGACGCCGCGCGGCGGCTGCAGCAAGGGACGAAGCGTGCGTTGCGCCGCACTCCAATCCTCGGGAGTGACTCGGGGCAACCTGCCCGGATCGGGAACCCGGGAAACGCTTTCGCTCAAAAACAAACTGGACCAGTCCTGTCCGCAGCATCCGCCGCACCTGTTTACCGGGCACCGGCCGCAACCGCCCGAAGCGGTGCCGTGGACCAACATCCCATCCCCGCAGCAGCGGTTTAATTGCCCAACAGAATGATCTGCGTCTCTGTACGATTCATCCTCCACCGCGTAACCGGAGGAGCCGGCGCAGCAATCGCACGATTCGAAGCTGGGCTTGCTGGCACCGGCCACGCCAGCATCCTGTAAGACGTTCTGTACGGCAGCACTTTGCAATACGAGGCCCGCGCTCGGCACAGAGGACCACACGCGCCCAGCACCGAAGGCCAGCAGAAAACCGAGCAGCACCCACCGCGCGTTGTTATTGATCCAATGCACCCCATACCGGTAGCCTCGTTTATTGATCTGTCAAATCGGCGCGCCAACCCAGCGCTTCCCTGCTCAACCCGACCGTCGGGGCTTCACGCATCGGCTTGCCCCCCACGGGAGCGACACTCCGCTGCCGCTAGGCACTTTTATGCATCAGCTCTACCCTGCTCATCATCACCGCCTGTCCAGACAAAAGAACCCTGTCGCCACTGACCCTTACCTTAACAACCCCGCTCCTGCGGCTCGCTTGAAAACCGATCAAGTCTTTCTTCCCAAGCCTTGCCGCCCAGTAGGGACCAAGGGCGCAGTGCGCAGATCCAGTCACGGGATCCTCATTGATGCCCGCCGCGGGTGCGAAAAATCGGCTGACAAAATCAAACTCCGGGCAATCACCCGGCGCGGTGACCATTAACCCGCGGCACGGAAGGCTGGAGATCGCCGCGAAATCGGGGCGGAACGCACGCACGGCGCCGGCGCTGGACAGCTCGACGAGATAATCCATTCCGTTGCTGCCGGCAAAAACCGGTACGCAGTCCAAAGCGCGCGCAAGAGCGCCGGAGACTGAAAACGGCTCGCACGGCTTGGCTGGGAAATCCATTTCAATCCAGCCATCCGACTCACGGCAGTGCAACCATCCGCTGCGAGTCAGAAACCGAGCCTGCTGCCCGCGTGGGATCACGCCGGTCTCCCAAAGCGTGAAAGCGCACGCGAGGGTCGCATGCCCGCACAAGTCGACCTCCACCGCAGGGGTGAACCAACGCAGCGCAAACCCGCCGTTGATCGCTTGAACAAAAGCGGTCTCCGATAAATTCATTTCTGCAGCCACCTGCTGCATCCAGTGATCATCGGAGCGGTCTTGCAGGACGCAGACCCCCGCCGGATTCCCGCCAAACGGCTTGCTTGTGAATGCGTCGACAACGTGGATGAGGACTGGCATGGATTTTTGAAAAAAACTCTTCCCCGCCGCGGCATAACGGCGGCAACACAACAGAAGCAACAACGGCAGCCGTCGGGTGAAACACCCGAAGCGTCGGTATTTATCCGATAACTTTTGCCTTTGGAAGGTGTTAATCTCGGCAGCTTGCGGCGGACTGAACGCAGACTCCTCACCCTTTTATCACCTTTATGTTCCAACGCATTCCAGTACCCGGAGTCGCCTGTCTGGCTTTTCTCACGGCATCGCTTTTCTCCCAGGCAAGCCGCGCGGCGGACCGGCCCAACATCCTCTGGCTTATCGCGGAAGACCTTGGGCCGGCGATGAGCTGCTATGGAAACCGGGACGTCCTCACGCCGAACCTTGACCGACTCGCATCTCAGGGAGTGCGCTACACGCGCGCGTACACGACGGCGCCGGTGTGTTCCGCAAGCCGTTCGGCGTTCATGACGGGCATGTATCAGACCACCATCGGTGCGCACAACCACCGATCGCATCGCGGCGACGGGTACATGCTGCCCAGCGGGGTGCAACCGCTTCCATGCCGACTACGCTCCGCAGCCTACTTTGTGACAAACCTGACCGATCTGCCCGCCTCGTTCGGATTCAAAGGCAGCGGCAAGACCGATTGGAACTTCAGCTTTGAGGGCACCGCTTTCGAGCCTGCAAAGTGGGAGGATTTAAAAAACCAAAAGCCATTCTGCGCCCAGATAAACTTCCACGAAACCCACCGCGCGTTTCATCCAACAGGCAAAGTGGATCCCAGCAAAGTCACGCTGCCGCCCTACTACCCGGACCATCCGGTGACGCGCGCAGACATGGCCGCGTACCTTGACGATCTGGCGGAACTCGATCGTAAAATCGGCATCGTGCTCCAGGAACTCGAATTTTCCGGCCTTGCGGACGACACGATCATTCTCTTCATGGGCGACCACGGCGAAGCGCATGTCCGGGGCAAACAATTCTGCTACGAAGAAGGGCTCCACATCCCGCTGATCATCCGCTGGCCGAAAAACTTCACGCCTCCCAAACAGATCTCGCCCGGAAAAGTAGAATCACGCTTCATCGAAGCCATCGACATTGCGCCCACCCTTCTGCAAATCGCCGGCGCGGTGAAACCCGAGAAGATGCAGGGCCGCAATTTTTTGGGCGATAATGCCGAGCCGGAAAGGACCTGTGTC
>JBILLT010000204.1:0-3987 GCA_044375925.1 Chthoniobacteraceae bacterium
TGGGGTGGGAAATCCGGCCGACATGCCAAAGCTGCAGGAAAATCAGCCCGCCCGCCGCATGCACAGCGTCGGTCACCTTGCGCCAGCCGGCGATGTGCGCGTCGGTGAAAATGCCGGGCGTGTTCGGGTACCCGAAGCCACGCGGCGAAACAGAAGTCGCCTCGGCGATAAGAAGCCCGCCGGAGGCCCGCTGACGGTAGTATTCCGCGTTGAGTTCGCAGGGGACGTTTCCAGGCTCGGCCCGGCAGCGCGTGAGGGGCGCGAGGTAGATGCGGTTGGGCGTCCGCACTGCGCCCAGTTGCATAGGCGAAAAAAGGTCGTTGTTCATCAAAGTGGAGTTTCTGTTTTACTGATTGGGCGGCGCCCCGAAACTAGGTTGAATCCGAGGACGCGCGAGCCGTGCACCATCACACAGCGCGCCGCCGTTGGCCAGACAATCACCGTCACCAGCGCACTCGCTCAGCGGTGGCGGCGGATCATCCACAAAACGGCGTAGACCGCGGCTTGGTGGGATTCCGCCGTGATTGGCGCGCGCACCTTTTTCCAGCCGCTTGCTCAATCCGCGCGCCGGACCTCAACCGTGAGCGCATTCATTTTCGGGGCGTCGTGAATGTAAAGCAGTTTGCCAGGCGCGATCTCGCGGATGCTGGTGTAGTTAAAGCCCACTTTATCGGAGATGACATGGTGACTCGGCCAAGTCCTGCCGCCGTCCACGCTGAACATCACGCAGCTCGCCGGCCTTCCATAACTGCACGCCAGCACGCCGTTGCTCATCAGGCAAAGATCCGGGAGCACCTTGCCGACCTCAAGCCGCACGGGCTTGCTCCAAGTCCTGCCGCCATCGCTTGAAAACATCTGTTTCATCTGCGAGTCGCGGTCGCCGCGGATGACGGCGGTTTGCTCCGTCGCGCTCAAGCGGCAGACCGCCGGTTCACCGCCCGGCCCGATTGTCGAAAAATACGTCCATGTCCTGCCGTCATCGGTGCTGCGCACGAGATGGGACATCCGCACGGTATCGGATCGCCCGTCGGCAAGCTTCACCGCCTTCCGGCTCCAAACGACCATCGTGGCACCTCCGTCGGCATCGCTCCAAATATGGCGCTCGCAGATGATCTGATCGCCCTTGGATTCGTTGGTGAATTCTTTTGGGAGAATGATCTCATTATCGACCATCTCAAAACTCGTGGCGTCTGGGTTAAGCAGGGAAGTCTTGCCCCGCACGCGCCCGTCTTCCTGCGTACGCGTCCAACGCGACACGGCAAGGATGCGTCCGTCGGGGCGGCGCAGGCAGGGAAGCGGGGTCGTGTCGGTTTTGTCGAGCCCGGCGATGGGCGTCCATGTTCTGCCCGCGTCGGTGGACCTGAGGAGCCCGTACGGCTCGTAAAAGGCGTCCGGTCCCTGCGCCACGCTCATTAGCAGCACGCCCGCGCCCATGTCGTAAAGGTACGGCCGCGTCTGGCGGATGTCGTCGCGCGGGATCTCCCATCCATCGCCCACGGCGATTTGCACGGGCTGCTTCGGTGCGGCTCCAGACGCCTTGCGGACTCCAAGTTTGACGGACGCCCACAGCGCCTCGCCCATTGCAGTCTTCGCAGTTGATCCGAACTGGATGAACGCTTCGGGTGACTCCGCCGGTTTCCAGAATGCGCCTTGTCCCTCGACCTTCTTCACGCCATCGACCCAGATCTGCATGTCGGACCCGCGGATCACCAAGCGATACGTATGGAAAGCCTGGGTGGTGTCCATGGGGATGAAACGATCCGTGAAACTCGCGGCTTGCGCGGGAAAAAGCACGAGCCCGTCTTGATGCCTGCCGTCACTCACCTGCACTGCGACCGGTGCTCCATCACGCCACGGCCACAGCGAGGCTGCGGTCTTCTTCGACTGGGACCCTGTGATTCCGGCAGTTTTGACCACGGCCTCGACGATCAATTCGTCGTCCGGTTCAGCCTGAAAGGCCGCCCGATAGTTGGCGAATCCCGCGTCCGAATCCACGAGCCGCAACCCCTCCGGCTGCACGATCGCATTCGGCGTTCCCGGCGTCGTTTTCGGCGTTTTTTGCGCAATCCATGGCGAAGCGGGTAGCGCTTTGCCATCGTACTGCAGCAGCCACTTCACATCAGCATTCAGCTCAGGCGCCCCCTGCGCTGGGCAGGCAATCAAAAAGCAGATTGCTACGAGGCCCCGGGGGAGGGGCGTCTTGAAAAGTGAATTCATGCGGGGGGCCTTTCACCGACGACTCTAAGACGAGATGTGCAAAAGAACAGCGCTGCTTTTGATGTTGTACCGCATGGAATCCCGCACTTCGCTTCGGATGCGCTTTCAAAAATGATCACAGCCATTACGCTTGCGCATCGCGCTCATCACCATTCCCCCTCGATGAAAAAACCCACCCTTCTTGTTTCGCTGCTGTTCTTGTGTACGGCAAATTTTCTAATCGCCGATCCTGCGGTGCTTTCCTCGGAATTCATCTACGACTCCGGGTCGTACCCGTCCGTGCACGCCACGACGCTTGTGGAAACCCCGCAGGGTCTCGTTGCCGCCTGGTTCGGGGGCACGCACGAAAAGCATCCGGACGTTGGCATCTGGGTTTCGCGTTTCACGGAGGGCAAATGGACGCAGAGCGTGGAAGTCGCCAACGGAGTGCAACACACTCTGGCGGATGGCAAGGTGGTGCGGCACCCCACTTGGAATCCGGTCTTGTGCCAGCCGAAGGGCGGGCCGCTGCTGCTTTTCTACAAGGCCGGACCATCGCCCCAATCATGGTGGGGCATGCTCACCACTTCGATGGACGGCGGGAAAACATGGACGCAACCCCGGCGCCTGCCGGAGGGCATTCTCGGTCCGGTCAAAAACAAGCCGGTGCAACTCGGCGACGGCAGTTTATTGTGCGCAACCAGCGAAGAGATCAAAGCCGCCGCGAAGAACGAAAAGGAAAGATGGATTGTGCACTTTGAAAAAACGCGGGATTTTGGAGTGACTTGGGAGCGCACCGGCGGGCTGCATGATGGCATTGAAATTCAGGCCATCCAGCCGAGCATTCTTTTTATGGGCGGCGACAGACTGCTCGCACTGGGCCGCTCGCGGCAGAACAGGGTGTTTGAAATCCGAAGCGAAGACGGCGGCAGGACTTGGGGCGAAATGCAGCTGGGCTCGCTGCCGAACAACAACAGCGGCACGGACGCGCTCACGCTTGCGGACGGACGGCATCTCATCGTTTACAACCACGTGGGAGGCGAGCCGGGAAAATGGGGTGGCAAGCGCACGCCGCTCAACATCTCAGTCTCGAAAGACGCGCAGGCGTGGGACGCCGCGCTGGTGCTGGAGAGCGATCCGGGCGAGTACAGCTATCCCGCGATCATCCAGACGCAGGACCGGCTTGTACACGTGACCTACACATGGAGGCGCCAGAAGGTGAAGCACGTGGTCATTGATCCCGCGAAACTTTCGGCAAAGCCGATTGTAGACGGGCGTTGGCCCGAATAGCGCCTTCCTTGAGGAGTGAGACGTTTAAGTCAGCTTCCAAAACAGAGCGGAACATCCGCTCCGAGGCGGTGAAAAAATGCCGCCTGTGTTTTACTTTGGATATCTCGGCGGCGTTTCCGAATCTCGCCGTTTGCGATGCCGAGAGTGCCGACAACATCCCGTGGCAGAAGCCTCTCATCGGAACCATCGACTCGGCACGAGAGGCAGCTTGTCCGGAGTAGGCCGACCTCAAAAGCATTGAAAATCAGGATTTGATTCCGTATTTTCAATGCAGATGATCCGCCGCCTTCTTGAGCCTACGCTCCTCCATCGCTTGTCCAGTACGCCGGCGGTGGCATTATTGGGGTCTCGCCAAGTAGGCAAAACCACCTTGGCTCGGGAGATAAGGCTGGATAAGCCAGTTCACTACATCGACTTGGAGCGCCCATCGGATTTGGTCAAACTGGCAGACCCAGAACTCTACCTTGGCAGACTCGCGAATCACCTCGTGATCCTGGATGA
>JBILLT010000226.1:0-3968 GCA_044375925.1 Chthoniobacteraceae bacterium
CACCGCATAGGTCAGGTGGCTGCCTTGCCCGTTCGCCCCGCCGGTGAAGCCGGTGATCTCGGCCCCACGTAGGGCTTGGAGAGCGGGGCGGACGAACTGGGCCCGAGGTTGCGGGTCGACCTGGCCTTCGAGTTCGGTGACTTCACCATGGAAGCCGCCGTTGATGAACGGGTAGCGCGTGGAGGCGTGGTAATGGTAACCGAGGGTTGACGTGGTGTGCCCGTTGAAGGCGTCGAGACCCTTCGGAGCGGAGCCATCCGGCTCGTTCAGGCCGTAGATGGCGTAACCATCGAGCGCGTAGGCGATCGGCAGGGTCTTGCCCAGCATCTCGTGCAGGTGCAGCGGAGCCGCATGATAATGGTAGTCGTCGGCGCGTCCGCAATGGCCGCCCCAACGATCTAGTTCGCCGATGTCGGCTGAGATCTCGCCGCGGTTATTCTGCGGGTTAAAAATCGGGATGCCGTTCGCCGCGATGGCGATCGCTCCGCGGAGGAAGCGGTCACGGATGCTGGCCGGGGTCTTTGACGGGACTGGTTTGAGCGGGATTCGCCAGGCGTTCATGCCGGTATAGTTCTGCGGCAGCGGCACCTGCTGCTGCCAAGCAGTGATGCCGGTCATCATCCCGTGCGCCGGCAGGCCGTCGCCTTCGACGTAGAGGAACTGGTCGTCGTGACGGACCCGGACTTTCGGGCTGAACATCGCGAACGCCTTGGCCTGCGGCGGGCCGCTGAGGTTGCCCGTAGTGGTCGGGCGGGTCTGCGCCAGCAAGGGCGGAATCTGGCTCAGGATGAGCGGAGCGTCGTGGGTGTGATCATGATCGGAGGGGGCATGGGCGCGAAGGAGCGCGGCCGGCAGGCAGAGGCAGGCGAGGAGCAGGGAGGAACGCATCGGGTTATTTGGAATTCTTGCCGCCCTTACGCCCCTCACGTCCACGGTCGGGGATCGTCTTAGGGTCGTAGGCCGGGTTGGGGGTCACGACGCGAGGGGCGTTCGTGGCGGTCTGCCAGGCACGCAATTTGCCGAGCAGCTCAGCGGCGCGTTTCGAGTCGGTGGCGGCTAGGTCGTGGGTTTCGCCCGGATCGGCGGCGAGGTCGTAGAGTTCGATTTTTTCGCCTTCGAAGAATTCGATCAGCTTCCAGTCGACGGAACGGATGGCGCTGCCGGGGCCGCCGCCGCCGATGTAGCATGGAAAGTGCCAGAAGACATCCCGTTCGAGCTTGGTCTTGGGGTCTTGAAGGATCGGCACAAGGCTGCGTCCGTCCGTTTTGGATTGGCTCGGCTTACCAGCGAGTTCCAACAGTGTCGGGAACCAATCCATGCTCAGAGTCGTCACGCTTGAGCTGCCCGGCTTGATGCCAGGAGCGCGGATGACGGCGGGCACACGGAGGCCGCCTTGATACAGGGTGCCCTTGCCCCCCTTAAGCGGCGCGACATACTGGCGGGTACCGCCGTTGTCGGAGGTGAACACCACGATAGTCTTTTCCTTCAGGCCGAGTTTCTCGAGGGCGGAGAGGACACGGCCGACATTCAAGTCCATCGCATCAACGGTTGCAGCGAGCGCGGCGTCAGAAACCCCTTTGCGTGCCTGGTATTTCTTCAGCAGCTCCGGCTTGGGATCGAAGGGCGCATGCACGTCATGGAAAGCAAGATAGAGGAAGAAGGGCTTCTCTTTGACCGACTCCACCCATTGCAAAGCGGCGTCGGTGAGGGCGTCCGGCGAGTATCTGCCTTTTTCGTCCCGGTAGGCGTCTTTCTCGAAACCGAGCTGCTTGGGTTCGACGAAGACGTCGAAGCCTTGGCCAAGCGGGGTCGATGGTCCGGTCCGGCCGCGCCCGAGGTTCCACATGCCGAAGAGCGAGGTTGCATACCCGTGGGGCTTCAAGGCTTCGGCCAGCGTTAGGCTTTCGGTCGGCATGGCTTCACGGCTCTGGGCCGCCAGCAGCTTGTGATGAGGCGAGCCGGGCGCGTGCCGGTCGTCGACCACGGTATAGACGCCATGTCGCGGCGTGTACTGACCCGTCAGGAGGCAAGCACGGGTCGGCGCGCAGTTCGGCGCGCTGGCGCAGGCTTCGGTGAAGACCACGCCTTCTCGGGCGAGTTTGTCGAGGTGGGGAGTATCGACGAAGCGGTTTCCGGCGAAGGCCGGGTCGTTCCAGCCCATGTCATCGGCGAGGATGAACACGATGTTCGGCTGGGCGGCCGACGCCATGACGACGCCGGCAAAGGTCAGCAACAAGGTGAGTCGGCGCATGTCGGGGATGGTTAATAATCAGGCGCCCTTTTTGCCGCCTTTACCGCCCTTGCCGCCGCCCTTGCGCGTGGCTGGCTCCTCAACCGGGCTTATGTAGGTCGACGACGCGACGGGCAGCTTGGCGCCGGCTTCGCTCAGGCGAGCACGCAGCTTGGCTTCCAGGCGGGCGGCGTCCTCCTTGCGGGACTCGATGAGGTTGTTCCGTTCGGACGGATCTTTGGCTAGGTCGAACAGCAGGCGGGTGTTGCCCTCGTAATAGAGCACGAACTTGAGGTCGCCCTCACGGAGGCCAGAGACCGGAGTGTCGCCTTGGTAATGGGGGAAGTGGAAGAGAAGGGCGCCGTCCTGTCGGACCACGGGCTGGTTGAGCCCAGCGAGAAGCGGGGAAAGGTCGCCGCCGTCCAGGTTGGCGGGGAGTTTCTCTTTCACGCCGGCCCAGCGGCAGAAGGTCGGGAAGAAATCATAGCCGATCACCGGCTGGTGGCACCACGAGCCCGGCGCCACGCCCGGGCCGCGGACGATGAAAGGCACGCGGATGCCGCCTTCCCAGAGGCCGCCCTTCCCGCCGCGCAGGCCTTGCGAGGCACCTTTGTCGCCCTTGCCGCCGCCACCTCCGCCGCCGCCATTGTCGGCCATGTAGATCACGTAGGTGTTCTTATCGAGGCCCAGCGCCGCGACGGAGGCTAGCAGGCGGCCGACGCCGGTATCCAAGTCGTAGGCGATGGCCGCCCGTGCGGGATCGTGGTGCAGCTTGCCGGGTGCCTTGGCCTCGAACTTTGCAAGGCTGGAGCGGTTGGCGTTTTCGGGCACGTGCAGGGCGTGATACGACATCTGCAGGTAGAAGGGCTGACCCGCCTTGACGTTCTTCTCCATGAAAACCGTGGCTCGGTCGGTCATCCCGAAGATATCAACGGGGTTCGGGTCCTTGTGCGCGTCGGCGTCGCGATTACCGGTGTCACCGTCGCTCACGTCATAGCCATGTTTCTCGGGACCGCTGCCGCTGAGGTGCCATTTGCCGAAGTGCGCCGTCGCGTAGCCGGTCTTGCGCAGCAACTCGGCGAAGGTCACCTCGTCGTCGCGGATCGCCTTGCGATTGTCGCCTTCGATCAGACGGTGGCCGGTCTCGGCGGGCGCGGCCTTGGTCCAGCCCAGTCGGGCCGGCGTCATCCCGGTCTGCAGGCTGATGCGCGTGGGCGAGCAGACGGGCGCCGGGGCGTAGCCGTTGCTGAAGCGCATGCCTTGGGCAGCGAACTTTTCGAGGTTGGGAGTCTCGAAGTAATCGCTGCGTGATTCGGCGATGTCGGGATGCATACGCACGGAGAGACCGTTCCAGTCCTGGTCGTCGGAAAGGATCAGGATGATATTAGGCCGGTTGACGGGCGACATATCGGCGGCGGCGACCAGGGAGCAGCCGAGCAGGAGCAGCAGGAAGGGACGGAGGTTCATGGTTCGAGAAGGACGGGGCGTTCGGGTTCGTGATGGCTTTCGTGGCGGAAGAAGGCGTCCGGCAGGGGGGTAGGAGAAAGCAGCACGAGTTCAAGGCTGCGCGGACCGCCGTTGTTGCGTGGCAATTGGCGGAGAATTAGGCGCTCGATGACTCCGCTGGAGGGGTCGAACCAAAGCTCGACCTCCTTCGGTCCGCCTTGCGCCTGACGCTGACGAACGGCGCTTAGCTTGCGGACGTCAGGGGACTCGTCATCGATCCACTCCACGTCAT
>JBILLT010000137.1:0-3916 GCA_044375925.1 Chthoniobacteraceae bacterium
AAATATTGTGGAGCATCTCGTCCACCATCCGCACCGAGAATCTGATGGAGCGCGGGAAGTCCGTGGAGAATACAAGCAGATCGAGCACGCGCTCGAGGCTGACTTCGGTGCCGTTTGCCCTGCGGTATGGTGCGTGCGCCGAGCATGCGCGTAGAATAGTACCCCATTGCAGCACTTCGGCGGTTGGGTCCATTCCCTCCTGAGTCTGCGTTTTGATGTCGACGAAACGGCTTGTCTTGTCGGCTCGTTCCAAAAAGCGACCGAGTTGCAGGAAGTTCCAGCCTTCGTCGCGAGGAAGCGTGGCCGAGGTGATGCCGTCGAACTGCAGTGAAGATTCGATGATGCGTTCGAAAAAGATCTGCGGCGAGTTGTTCAGCAAGGATGCCCCGTCTGGGGAGCTGATTTGAAGGTACAGCTCGTTGAGCTCCGTCCACATCTCGTCCGAAATTTGGTCGCGCGCGGTGCGGGCGTTTTCACGGGCTTCCTGCACGCAGGAGAGAATCGAGTCTGGGTTGCGGGTGTCGAGTGTGAGGAAGAAGCTGCTGTCTCCTGGCTTCGGGTCCGGGTAAAGCAGGCGGAACGCACCCTCCATGGCGGTTGCGGAAAGCACGGGCGCCCAGTATTTGTCTGGGTTCTGGGAGCCAAACGCGGCTCCGTCGAGCAAAAGCTCGACGCTGACCTGCATGAGGCGGGCGAGGTTTTCGGCCCGCTCAATGTAGCGGGACATCCAGTAGAGGTGGTCGGCAACGCGTGAGAGCATAAAAGATCGTTGTTTGATTGGTTAGGAGGCCAGTACCCATGTGTCTTTGCTTCCTCCGCCTTGGGAGGAATTCACCACGAGCGATCCGCGTTTGAGAGCGACGCGCGTGAGGCCGCCGGGCAGGACCTTCACAGTCTCGCCGCAGAGAATGAATGGACGCAGGTCCACGTGCCGTCCTTCCAGGCGGCCGTCTACCAGCGTGGGGTGTTGGGAGAAATACACGACGGGTTGCGCGATGTAGTTGCGGGGCGCCGCTTCGATTTTCGAGCGGAACTCGGCGATCTCCTCTTGCGTGGCACGCGGCCCGATGAGCATCCCGTATCCGCCGCTTTCATTCGCGGCTTTCACCACCAGTTCAGGAAGATGTTCGAGGATGTATTTTTTGTCGTCGTCGCGCCACGCGAGGTAAGTCGGGACCTGTTTGAGAATGGGCTCCTGTCCGAGATAGTAATCGATCATCTCAGGCACGTAGGCGTAGGTGACTTTGTCATCGGCCACGCCGGTGCCGATCGCGTTTGCAAGCACCACGTTGCCTTTGCGGACCGCATCCACCAGACCCGGAACGCCGAGCATCGAGTCTTTGCGGAAAACTTTTGGATCCAGAAAATCGTCGTCGATGCGCCGGTAGATCACGTCAACCTGTTGCAGTCCGCGCGTGGTTCGCATGTAAACAAACCCGTCCAGAACGAGCAGGTCGCGGCCTTCCACGATTTCGATCCCCATTTCGCGTGCCAGGAACGAATGCTCGAAGTACGCGCTGTTGAACACGCCGGGGGTGAGCAGCACGCAGTTCGGATGCGCGGTCTGGCGCGGGGCGATGAACCGCAGGGTTGAAAGCAGATCCGCCGGGTACGTGTCCACGGAGCGGACTCCTGCGCGGCCGAAGAGCTGCGGCATGACGCGCTTCATCGCGGCGCGGTTTTCAAGGACGTACGAAACGCCCGAGGGGCAGCGCCCGTTGTCCTCCAAGACCAGATAGCTCCCGTCCCGGTCGCGGATCAGATCCGTGCCGCACACGTGGATGTACGTGTCTCGCGGAACCGATGTGCCCACGAATTCTGGCCTGAAATGCGCCGCGCCATGGATCACTTCGGATGGAATAACGCCATCCTTCAGGATCTTTTGCTCGTGGTAGATGTCGTACAGGAAAAGGTTAAGCGCGGTGATGCGCTGCACGAGGCCCGCTTCCACCACCTCCCACTCGGCGGCCGGGATGACCCGCGGGATGGGGTCGAACGGGAAGACGCGCTCCGTGCCCTGCTTGTCCCCGTACACCGTGAAGGTCACGCCCTGCTTCAGGAACAGCAGTTCGAGGCTTTTGACTTTTTGGTCGAGCTCCTCGGGGGGCATGCCCTCGAAGAAGTTGGCGACGGTTTGGTAGTACGGACGGACCTCCCCTTTCGGGTCCATGAGTTCGTCGAACAGATCAGCGGTTTGGTAGGATTTGAGGAGCACACCTCACTTCTAGCAGGAGCCTTGCCAAGCCAGATCTGCTATTGATTCTGAGGGACTTGTGCAGTTGCGTGCGCAATTTGGAACAAGCGCCCGGCCGCGTGCTGGTTAAAATTCGCCAGAACCGTCGAGCGCTGGTCGTTTTCACAGGGCTCGGGGGGGTGTGGCGGCGCGGCCCGACGCACAACTCTATTGGCTCGGCTTCAACTTATCCCTACAATCCCGAGTCTTTTGCACCGGCTATGATGAACAGCGCCCAGATCCGACAGTCGTTCCTCGATTTCTTCCGCGAGAAGCACCACACCCTTGTCCCGTCCTCGAGTCTGATGCCGGATTCTCCGAACCTGCTCTTCACCAACGCCGGGATGAACCAGTTCGTCCCGATCTTCCTCGGGCAGAAGAACGCCGACGTTTCCCGCTGGGCGGGCGTGGTCCCCGGTTCGGACACCCGCGCGGCCGACACGCAGAAGTGCATCCGCGCCGGCGGCAAGCATAACGACCTCGAAGACGTGGGTTTGGATACCTACCACCACACTTTTTTCGAGATGCTCGGGAACTGGTCCTTCGGCGATTATTTCAAGAAGGAAGCGATCGAATGGGCCTGGGAATTGGTGATCGGCCGCTGGAAATTCCCGCCGGACCGCTTGTACGCAACGATTTACCAGCCTGACCCTGCCCTGGGCGATCCGGCTTCCCGGGATCAGGAAGCTTGGGATTTGTGGGCCGCCCTGTTCCGTGGGGCGGGGCTCGATCCGCACGTGCACATTGTCAACGGCAACAAGAAGGACAATTTCTGGATGATGGGCGACACGGGCCCGTGCGGGCCGTGCTCGGAACTGCACGTCGATTTGACGCCGCTTGGCGACACGAAGGGTGCGCTGGTGAACAAGGGCTCTGCGCAATGCATCGAGATCTGGAACCTGGTGTTCATTCAGTTCAATGCGAACGCGGATGGCACGTTCTCGCCGCTGCCCGCGCAGCACATCGACACGGGCATGGGTTTTGAGCGCGTCTGCTCGATCGTTCAAGGCACCAAAAACTTCACGGAGTTTGCCGACGTCCGCATCTCAAACTACGAGACGGATGTCTTCCGCCCCATTTTCGACGAGCTCGAAAAGATGAGCGGCAAGCGGTACGCAAGCACGCTTCCGCGCGCGAACGCGCAGGGACAGTTGGTCGCGGAAGGCGAGCAGGAGCAGGCCGACGTCGCCTTCCGCGTGATCGCCGATCACATTCGCACGCTTTCCTTCGCGATTGCCGACGGCATCCAACCCGGCAACAACGATCGCAATTATGTGCTGCGTCGGATCCTGAGGAGGGCGGTGCGCTACGGCCGGGTTCTCGGATTCCGCGAACCGTTTTTTTACAAGTTGGTGGACGTGCTTGCGCGGCACATGGGCGATGTGTTTCCCGAACTCCGCACCCGGCAGTCCGTTGTTCAGGAAGTGCTGCGCCGCGAGGAGGAGGCTTTCAACAAAACGCTCGACCGCGGTGTTGCGCTTTTCGAGCAGGAGACCGCGCAGTTGCGCGCCGCAGGGAAACGCGAGATCTCGGGAGCGTTTGCGTTCCAATTGTACGACACATCTGGCTTTCCGCTGGATCTCACGGAACTGATGGCGCGTGAGTCGGGGTTGAGTGTCGACACCGCGGGCTTTGACCGATTGATGGAGGAGCAGAGAACGCGGGCGCGCGCGGCGCAGAAAA
>JBILLT010000195.1:0-3893 GCA_044375925.1 Chthoniobacteraceae bacterium
ATGCTGTCGAATGTCCCGAATCAAAGCATCCTCGACCCGCGCAGGCTGCTCTCCAAACCGCACCAACCGACTGACACCGATCGTGGATCGGATTTGCTGCCAACCCTGCCCCATTCCGTCAGGGTCGATCCGCACAAAGAGGTACCTGGCGAACATCGGTTCCTGCGCGACTGCCAACTCCCTACGAAAGATTTTCTGGACCGCAAACATGGGCAGATAACCTTCGTATCCCTGCCGCTCGAGATTGACCATGGCCACCCTCTCTTGGCGTGGCTTGGTATGCACTAAAAACCAACGCCGCTCACATGAGTCCGACCGCAAGCCAACAAATTGAGAATCCGTGCTGGGGCTGGGAAATCGAAGAATACTAGGCTCGCAATAGTCTCGATCTTTGGGTGGCATTTCGAAAGGCGGTGAAGACGAGGCACTTTTAGGTATACTGAAGAGACGCGTCTAGGCCCGCCATGACTTTGACTCAAAGTACAACGCGTCAAAAGCAATATTTCCGAAACCTTAACCAGGCGGGATCAGTCAACGGAGTGAGTTTCTTAAGGCAATCCAGCCACAACCTACCCAAGTGTATGCGTAGGTCGCAAACCGCGCAACTGTTAGCCGCACTTCGCGCATGGCAAAGCGTTCAGCATTAAAGTCTTCCATCCGCAGACCCCAGCGGCAGTATCCCTTTCACGTCAAATACGACCCCTTTTTCTAGCGCGAAGTCCGCGATGCCAGCCCGGCCGAGCTCCACAAATTGACTGTGGGCCACAGCGAGGATGACTGCTGCGTACTCGCTTGCAGATGGCGCCCCTCTAAGACAAGTAATCCCATACGAGGCCTCTGCTTCCTCGGGGATAATCCACGGATCATAGACATCCACCTGAGTATTGTAGGCCCTGAGGCGCTCGATGATATCCACAACCTTGGTATTGCGGATATCAGGGCAGTTCTCTTTAAAGGAGAGGCCGAGAACTAGAATCCTGCTGCCGATCACCTCGATCCCCTTGCGGAGCATCAGCTTGATGGTTTCGTCCGCGATATGAGTGCCCATCGAGTCGTTGATCCTGCGGCCCGCCAGAATCACCTCGGGATGATAGCCAACTTCTTGAGCTTTGTGCGTCAGGTAATAGGGATCGACGCCAATGCAATGGCCTCCAACCAATCCGGGGCGGAACGGCAAAAAGTTCCACTTGGTGCCCGCGGCCTCGAGAACCTCTAGGGTATCCAGCCCGAGCTTGTGAAAAATCAGGCTCAATTCGTTCATGAGCGCGATGTTGACGTCGCGCTGGGTGTTTTCGATCACCTTGGCGGCCTCGGCCACCCGGATGCTGCTCGCCTTGTGCGTGCCGGCTTCAATAATTTCGCGGTAGAGGCTGTCCACCAGATCCGCCACCGCCGGAGTCGATCCGGAGGTGACTTTCTTGATCATTTTCAGACGGTGCTGTTTGTCACCCGGGTTGATCCGCTCCGGACTGTAGCCGACAAAGAAATCTTCGTTGAACTTGAGCTTGGAACATTTCTCCAAGATCGGAACGCAGTCTTCTTCCGAGCAACCGGGATAGACGGTGGATTCGTAGATGACGATGTCCCCTGCCTTGAGGACGCTCCCAACGGTCTCGCTGGCCTTGATGAGAGGGGTGAGGTCGGGGCGCAAATACCTGTCGATCGGAGTCGGAACCGTGACGATGTAGATCGTGCAGTCACTCAGATCGGATCGATCCGCTGAGAACGTGAGTTGCTGGGACGCGCGAAGTTCCTCCGCAGAAACTTCCCGCGTGGAATCAGCGCCCGCTCTCAGCTCACGGATCCGGCTTTGATTGATATCAAAAGCGACCACAGGCCGTTTTTTACCGAACTCGACTGCGAGGGGAAGACCGACATAACCGAGGCCGATCACTGCCAGTTTCGCACTGTGAAGACTTGATGGGGTCATTTGGAGTAATAGGAGCGATACCATTCCACAAAACGTCGGATCCCGTCTTTCACCGGCGTGGCAGGCGCGAATCCGGTTGCGCTTTTGAGCTGCGACGTATCCGCATCCGAAGCCGGAACGTCGCCTTGCTGGAGCGGGAGGAAGTTTTTGACGGCTTTCCGCCCGAGATTTTCCTCCAAAGTCTCGATGTAGGTCATCAGTTGCACGGGAGAGCTGTTCCCGATGTTAAAAACGCGGTACGGCGCATCGCTGCGTGCCGGATCGGGCTGCATCGGGTTGAAAGCAGGATCCGGCTCGGCCGGCCTATCCAAAACGCGTAAAATCCCCTCAACGATGTCATCCACGTACGTGAAGTCGCGGCGCATTTTGCCATGATTGAAAACATCGATGGGGCGGCCCTCGAGAATGGCTTTGGTGAACAAAAATAAAGCCATATCCGGCCGCCCCCACGGGCCGTACACGGTAAAAAACCGGAGACCGGTTGTGGGCAACCGGAAGAGGTGGCTGTAGGTGTGGGCCATCAGTTCGTTTGCCTTTTTGGTGGCAGCGTAGAGGCTGATGGGATGATCCACGCTGTCGGACTCCCGGAAAGGAAGGGAAGTGTTCCCGCCGTAAACGCTCGAACTGCTGGCATAGACCAGATGCTCGACTTGGGTATGTCGGCATCCTTCCAGGATGTTTACAAACCCTTGAAGGTTGGAATCGATATAGGCATGCGGATTGGTCAGCGAATACCGAACACCAGCCTGGGCTGCCAAATGCACGACGCGCTGGGGGCGATGGTCGCTGAAGATGCGTTCCATGCAATGCCTGTCGGCAACGTCGGCTTTTGTGAAGGTAAAAGACGGGTTCGCCGTGAGCCGCTCAAGCCTCGCTGCCTTCAGCGTTGGGTCGTAATAGTCGTTGAGATTGTCGATTCCGACCACGGAGTCGCCTCTCTCCAAAAGTCGGAGGGAAGCGTGCATTCCGATAAAACCGGCCGCGCCAGTGACGAGAACCTTCATGACCGAAGTTTAGCCCCGGACCTGCGCTTTGGAAGAATTCCTTTCAGAGCACTGATGGGGACAGGCAATTTGATCTCAAACTTCCCACAGTTACATGCAGCAATGGTGAGTGTTCCGAGCATGGAAATCCGGAAAATGGAACCCCCACCCGTTGACACATCCGGCAGCTGTGTTAGTTTCTAATACATGAGAACCACTCTCACTGTCAGCCTACCCGAAGATTTGAACCGGGCTCTCTCAAGGATGGTCAAGCGCAAGGGTGTCAGTCGCAGTCAGGTGGTGCAGGACGCCTTGCGCCGACAGATTGCGCTGGAACGGTTCCGCGACTTGCGGGATCGCTTGGCTCCCAAGGCCGGCATGTCTGGCTTTCATACTGACGAAGATGTGTTCCAGGCAGTCTCATGAGGATCGTCTTTGACACCAACGTACTTTTCGCCGCATTTGTCACGTATGGCGCCTGCGCTGGACTGTATGAGGAGTGTCTGTTGGGCGGGCAAATCGTGGTTTCCCGATTCATCCTTGAAGAATTGCGGGAAAAACTTCTCACCATGGCCAAGCTCAGTTTGATGGAAGTCAAAGATGTCATCGATGCAGTCAGCGCGGATGCCGAGGTTTTGGAACCGCAACCCCTTGCCAGTCCCGTTTGCCGCGACGCCGACGATGATTGGATTCTGGCTACTGCCCTCGCCGGAAAAGCCGACGCATTAGTCACCGGCGATAAGGATTTGCTGGTGCTCGAGCGTTATGAAGGCATTCCAATTCTCGCTCCGCGAGATTGCCTCGCCCTTTTGCGAAGTACCTGACCCAAATCACCCCCAGCTACAGCTATGGACGATTATGGTCACGACTTGCTGGCGTGGATGGAAATCACGGCAAGATTCGCTGCTGCCAGAATGGATCATCAAACGGACTTCTTTGTCAGCTGATGATTCCAATGAATTCCCCGATCACTTGAAGGT
>JBILLT010000148.1:0-3176 GCA_044375925.1 Chthoniobacteraceae bacterium
AAGAGTCTCAAAAGGAGGAATCCGCACTTCCGATGGACTCGAATGAAAAGGCGGCCACGCCATTCGTTGCGGCGCCAGCTCAGGCCGGCAAGGCGGAAGCCCAGCCGTCTGCGCCAAAGGAGCCCCCGCAAGAAACGGTCGTGGCGGGTAATTCAACCCCGCCCGCAGTGCCGGCTGACATGAAAGGGGGGCCTGCTGAGATTGCCCAGAATTCCGATGCCCCGACGGAGCTTGACCGCAGCGCGTCAGTGGTCAGGAAAGAGCCCGCGCCGATTGGCGAGCTCTTGATCGAGGGCAAGGAGACGCTCAAAAGTTTGAGCCGCACGCCGCTTCCGAGCCAGTTTTTGGGAACGCCATTTGGGACGGCGATTGCCGAAGTCCCAAATCTCGCCAACTGGACGGAAAGCAGCGGGCGTTTGCGCCGGAAAGCGACCCTTGTCGGCGCGCCTGTTGAGGCGGTGCTTATCCCTGATCAGGAAAAACGGATCATGGCTGGTGCTTATGTCCGGATTTGCCCCAGAAGCACCGAATCGCTTGCGCCGTTTTTAGAGTGGGCTGTGGGTGTTCAGGATGCCATAGACGCGGAATACGGAGAGCCAAGTTCCGTGCACGAAGTCAGCGAGGCGGATGATGCCTCTGGTGTGGTTGAGCGGATCGCCAATGGGAAGGATTTCTATGAGGCGATGTGGGAGCGACAGTCGGATGATGGGCTGATTGTACTTAGCATCAGGGCGTTCAATGAGCGTTCAGTAGTATTTCGGCTGGAGTATTTGAATCGGGCGATGCTGGCGGCCTACACGGAGCGGCAGAAAGAAGACGAGCAGCAGAAAGCCGAGGAGCAGCAAAAGGCCGAGGAGACCCGCCGGCAGAAAGTGGCAGCACAGGATGAAAAGAGTGCGCCTGACCAGAATTGATCAGGGCGGGCAATCATTTCATCAATGTCCGTCTCAACAAGTTTAGTGCTGCCTGCGAGGCCAGTTGCTTAAAGCTGAGCCGATCTGTCGAGAAGAGATGGCGTTCGACGATGCAGTCGTCATTCGGAGATGCCATGCCGATGTAGACGGTGCCGACTGGTTTTTCGGCGGATCCACCAGAGGGGCCTGCGATTCCGGTTGTTATCAGCGCGAAAGTTGACCCGGTAATCCGTCTCACATTGGTCGCTAAACTTCTCGCGACAGGTTCACTCACCGCACCGTGAGACGCGATGAGTTCTCCAGGGACGCCGAGTGACTCCTTGGCTTGATTGGCGTAGCAGACGAATCCGTGTGTGAAAATCGATGAGCTTCCTGGAACGTTGGTGATCAGATTTGCAATGTATCCGCCGGTGCAGCTTTCGGCTGTTGAAATCGTCTGGCCTCGCTGCGAGAGCTCCAAGACCAAGTACTCTTCAATACTGTGGAATGAGGCGGGTAGGACGCACTTACCGAATGCCTCAACAATGATACCTTCTGCAGCGTTGATCTGCTCTTCCGACCCAACAACTCTCACGTCGACTTCACCGAGCCGCGCGCAATATCCCAGTTCAATGCCGAGGCTCAGCAATGCTTCTCCGACACGCTCTTCCACGATGGATTCAGGCGTGTCGGCGACTCGCCACGTTTTCATTTTTCTTTGCGAAGGGGGGAGCAACTTTTGAAGAAGCCCCATCACTTGGTTTTCAACCATTGGACGCAGTTCACGGGGCGGGCCCGGAAGCAGAATCAGATGAGGAGAACGAAGCGGTCCTGGTCCACCCAGGGTAATGGGAGGGATGTAAATTCCCGGGGCCGTCCCAAATGCATTCGGGATGACCTCAGCGCCCCTGGGGCAGAGCGCCTGCCGCATGATCCTGCTGGAAACGGGGATGCCTCTTCGAGCTAGGCGCTCTCTGATGTGCTTCTCAATTTCCGGCTCTGGTTCAAGCGGGAGTTGCAACAGTTCGGACGCGATATCGCGGGTCAAATCGTCGGTAGTCGGACCCAACCCGCCTGTCACAAAAACGAGGTCTGCCGTGCCAAATGCCGATTCCAATGCGGATCGGATTGCCGGTCCATCTGGAACAGTGACCTGCTTTTGGATCGATAAACCGAGAGCAAAAATGGATTCGGCTAGAAACTTCAGGTGGGTGTTCAGGACCTGCCCGTATAGAAGCTCCGAGCCCGTATTGATGACCTCGATGCGCATGATTTTGGCTAGGGACGTTGCGGATCTATTGATGAAATGCAGCCGGGTTCGCACTCCACGGAAATTAGAATCGGCCTGCAACAAACAGTGCAGTCTTCGATGTACTCATGGCTGCCGCATGAGGTGTCGATGGTGATTGAAAACGCCTCGCCGCACCACGGACAGTCGATGTGTTCTTCCTGTATGATTCGCATGAGATTGAGCGTGATGTGTCTGGAAATTTCAGCCTCCAATCGAGACGGCCTGCAACAGGGTTGTCCACCTCTGTAAAAAACTCATCAGCGCTAGCAGGCTTTTAGCGGAGGGCAGGAGCTCCAACTTGCGGCTTTCCCAGTTGTTGTCGAGATCCAAGAGTTTAGTTTCGCAGCTCTTCCATTCCTCGCTGAGTCTCGCTTTCAAAAAGACCACCCTGCTTTTTAGTTCCTGCTCTTCATGGCTTAGAAGTGCCAACGATACAGGTGAATTCGCGCGCGCGCGTTTTCCGGTGAATTGATCAAGGTCGTTTTTAAGAGAAGCAATTTCAGCAAACAACAAGTGAAGTCGCTGTTGATCCGCGTTGCTTTCATCGAGCGGCGCGGTTTCGCCTTTGGCGATTGTATCGAGCAAGCAACGGAGTCTTTTGACCGGGTCTTTCAGGGTTTGATACGCCGCGTTCAATTCAAGGAACTCGTTCCGCGCCGAGGCTTCGTCATTTGCGTCGGGATGAAAACTGGCGGCCTTTGTCATGAAAAAATCCTGCAGGGTCTCGGGGGCCAACCAGGGGCGGGGGGGGATTCCGAATACGGCAAAGGCGTCTTTCATCAGGGTTGGAAGGGCGTGCTCTCCGGAAGGAATGCGGGACAAAGGTTGCGATTTCGCAGGATTGCTGTATGGCGGGAGCAGTGAAAGGTATTGTTCAGAAAATCCTGCTTTGGCTGGTGATGGTGTTGGTGCTGACCCTGATCTGTGTGGCGCGATTGAATTACTTTGACCGGGATTTATGGACCTCGATTTGTTTGAGCGCTGCGGATTTT
>JBILLT010000219.1:0-3846 GCA_044375925.1 Chthoniobacteraceae bacterium
GAATCGCCCCAACGGCGTATGGGACCTCGGATCGTGCGAGGCGTCGGAGATGGCCAAACTCGCCGAAACCACCTACCGCGACGTCAACATCGGTCTCGCGAACCAGTTTGCGCGCTATGCAGCGAGTGTCGGTGTTGATGTCTTCAAGGTGATCGAAGCGTGCAACTCGCAACCGTACAGCCACATCCACCAGCCGGGTATTGCAGTCGGTGGTCACTGTATTCCGATCTATCCGCAGATGTATCTGTGGAACGATCCCGACGCCACCATCGTTCGCGCGGCACGTGAAGCCAGCTGGGCCATGCCATCACACTCGGTTGATCAATTGGAGCGGCACCACGGTTCGCTAAAGGGCCAAAAGGTTGTGGTGCTCGGAGCGAGTTACCGCGGCGCCGTCAAGGAGACCGCGTTCTCGGGTGTCTTCCCGGTCGTGGACGTATTGAAGAGTCGCGGAGCGAGCGTGATGGTCCACGACCCGATGTACTCGGCGGCAGAACTTACCGATCTCGGTTTCGCGCCATTCACTCTTGGCAACCAGTCGGATGCCGCGATCATTCAGGCCGATCATCCCGAATATGCGCAGCTGACGGCTATTCAGCTACCGGGTGTGCGCACCGTCATGAACGGCCGTCGTATGTCTCTTCGTGGTTTGCCGAGCTCGGTCACCGTCGTGTGCGTCGACGGAAGCGTGTCAACGGGATCAGCGTCAGACACGTAACTCCCAGCATTGACAGTCCACTTCCGAGCCAACGCTTCACGTTGAACTCACGAAGATTGGATAGTGCGTCAAGATAGCGGTGTGCATCGCGTGGGTCCATGCCGGTGGCATAGTGCAGTTCGACCGAACATTGCGGGCAGCCGACCCCATCGGAACTTCCCACGCGAACCGCACTGCACAACCACGCAGGCTCCAGGTCAACAGGGAGAGACACAGTTCTGTCCACGGCATTGCTGACAATGCGGACATCGTCACGCTGAATCAACAGTGCGAACACGGCAGATTCATCCCGACGAACGGTTCGCAATCGCACAAATATCGGATCAGTCGTGGTCGCCATGCCGAGCCGAAGAAGTGCATCTTCTCCGGGATCGTATTCCATGAACAGCCCCGCCGATTTCGGCGCAGTCTCAAAATAGCCACGAAACGTATCGTCCGCGATGAGCTCTGTGTTGACAACGAGCATCAACCAGCCGGCACCGGACCGCGCTGCCTCGCACTGGTTCGACAAATCTGTCTGCGGCTGATCAACAAGCACGAGTTCTCGGGTAAGACCGCTCTCCTCGATTGCGGCACCGCTGTCGAAGCTGAGTCAATCAGTCCAAATGACTGACCCGACGACAACGAGCAGTACTCCGACTACACGTTCAACGGCTGCTCTCATTGCTCTTGGGTGGTCGTCTCGTCGGTATATGCAGTAGTGAACTGATTCAACTTCCACATTGCAGCTGACATCAAGAGAATTCCCGCGAACACCACCGAGTTGGGGCCGATAGGCATACCACCCCACCACCATTGGTCGGGGCCCTCAGGTATCCAGCGGACGCCAAACGTCTGTCGATCCACGTATCGTTCGGCTACGGCAAACGAGACAAACCCAAAACTCACGACTGATGCAACTGCTATGACACAACCCCAGCGAGCGAAAAACAGTTCAATGTTGGAGTTAGAGACCAGAAAACCAAGACCAATTCCAAATAGGACCAACGAATACACGTAGTGAACAGATGGACCAAACGGTCCCCGATCGTCGGTTTGTGAACTGTGTGCCATCAATATGATGACGGAAAAAAGATAGGTTGCGGAGAGTGCAATCCGAGATCGATGGCTTCGAGAAACAATCGAAACAAGAACTACTGCAATAGCTACTGCCTGACTGATTACTGAAGCTAGAGAATGAACATGCACAGAGGAGAAAGTGGGAACTGTTCTAAACGCCTCTAGCCACTTGGAAATCCCGTCAATGATGTAATGGGATATAAATACGGTGTTATCGGGCTGAGTTCTTTCATAGCGGAAAAGTGATTCCGCGTGATTGACGATGCCGAGTGGATTCGCAATCGCTAATCCAATTCCCAAACCTAAACCAAAAATTGGCACTCCAGCGATCACGAACTTACTGCGCCGTCTAAGCCGGTGGCTTAGACGAATAAGCGTCACCAGACAACTCGTATAGACGACATATAGTTGCGAATCTCTGCGACTTATCCAAGCCAAACCGATGAGTACTCCAGCAACGATTAATAAGAATATTTGTTTTCGTGAATTGGGTGCGTTGAAAATGGCAGCATCAATAAACAACCAAGAGAACCCCACACCCAAAATGCTCCAGCTCTGAGGGTTTACTGAAGACAAGTAGAAGGTGCCGAATGGGGTTAAGAGAGCCGTAAACATGACACCGAATACCAATGCATGGCGTCCGTTCAGTAATGTCAATCCGATTGCAAGTAATGCCGCTGAGGCGAGTGCATTTACAAGGCGAATTACGACAACACTGAGTTCCAGCGATCCTGATGCAAAGATTGAGAGTACTTGGTAATAGCCGCTCGGATATAGGCCCTGATTGACGAGATAACTACCAGTGTCAGCTCTCTCAAGTGGGCAAACTAGAGGCCTTGTGAGATTCTTCTGGCAAACGAGAGTAGAAAAGTTTGTGGTAGCAGTTGAGACCTCTCCGCTGTCTTTGAAATCCTTGCATTAAGGCTCTCTTATTCCTTGTCCACACCAGATGCTAGCTACGTGATACACCTCGTCGCGTGCAGCACCAACCTGCGACAGGAGACCGAGACAAGCTAGCGCTCCAAAATATGCCGCGCTGATCGTCAGTATCGCCCTTAATCGCTTGTTCGGAGCTTTGCTTAGTGCATTGTTTATGATGTCATTGACTGTACCAATCGTGTCTCACGTATTTATGTAACACTCAATTCCCGTAACTAGAGAGGACAGAACTAGGAACTCTTCAAGATCTTGGCGTCGGCTATTCAACGCAACTGACAGATTCTTTGCACCGCGAATGACTATTCCATCGATAAACCATTGCTCATGGTGTGTAGGAATATCTCTGACATTTTGGTATCTGCGTAGGAGAATCTCAGCTGATTTTTGACCCCACCCAGGTATGCCCGGATAACCATCAACTGAGTCGCCGACGAGCGCGAGATAATCAGGAATCGAGTTCGGAGATACTCCGTACTTCTCTCTCACTCCCTGTTCATCGATAATGTTTCCGCTCCGTCGGTCAACCTGAACCACTCGACGACCTGACACACACTGGGCAAGGTCCTTGTCGGGGCTGTAGATGCGCACCTGGTGGACCGCCGGATTCTGTGTGGCGATTCGGGCGGCCGAAGCAAGAGCGTCATCCGCTTCGAACTCGACCATCGGCCAGACGGTGACACCCAGTTCGCCGAGTCTCTCTTCGAGGACCGGAATTTGTTCGAGGATTTCCGGTTCCATACCCTCGCTCGTCTTGTAGCCGTCGTAGAGGTCGTTACGGAAGCTCTCAATCACGTGGTCGGTCGCCACGCCGACCGGGCCCGTGCCTTCATCGATGAGTTTTCGTGTTGATGCAATCACTCCGTCGACGGCGGCATACTTCTTCGATGAGTGCCGGGCTTGTCCGTAGTACTGCCGGTACAACTCGTACGTTCCGTCGATGAGATGAACAATCACGTCATCCACTGTACGTCTGTAAGCCGACGCACAAGATCGTCACCACAGCTGATGAAGTCAACCACGGTACGAACGCGACATGTCGGTTCCGTCGGACGACCGCTGTGACGGCAGCGGTGAGGCAGGCCCCGATCAGCCACATCGGCACTGCAGTGACATCGAACCAGCCCACGTAC
>JBILLT010000138.1:0-3815 GCA_044375925.1 Chthoniobacteraceae bacterium
CAAGCGCTGCCACCACAAGCAACTTGGACGTCCACTGCAAAGCAATGCGCAGCTTAAGGAAACCGGAATTAATAAGCATAAAATGGCTGGGGGGTATTCAATGGATGGTGTTCACAAAAAAGAGGGACACGCCTGACCGGGCCCGCCCCTCTTTTGTATCCCCCACTACCACCGATACTCAATCCCGAGAAAAAAAGACCTGCCGTCCCCGGGCAGGAATTGCGCGGGGCTTCGGGTCGCATCACGCACGACGCCGGTAGTCGCCGCGTAACTCTTGTCGGCGAGATTTCGTCCCTCGACGTAAACCGACCAGCCATTCGCTCGCCGCACCCCCGCTTTCGCACCGACCAGAAAGTAAGGGTCCGTGAACAGCGTACCCCTCGAATCGACCCTGTAACCGCGCGGCACACACTCGATGTTCGGGCCAAAGTAAAACCCGGACGGCGATGAATAGGTCAAATCAGCCCTGAGATAATGCTCCGGAATGCCCGGAAGCGGACTATTGCCATAATCTTTGTCACTGACGTATCGGAAATTGTTCCACAGGTAGTGGGTTTGAAGCACAAGCTTTTCACGGATCGTCTTCACATGCGCGCGCCGGTCCCGTTCCTCGGACCCCGAATGAAAAAAGTCGATGCCCAGCCCGAGCTCCACCCCTTGATGGGTTGTTTTGCCCGCGTTCTGGGTCTGACTTTGTCCCGGACGGATTTGAAATTGGAGCAACTCGTTTTCAAGCCAGGAAAAATAATACGCTGCATCCCACAAAAAAGCCCCCCGGTTCCCGCGCGAACCAATTTCCACCGTGGTAGCTGTCTGGGCCTGCAGCGGAATTGCAACAGTCGAATTTGAAGACGGATCGAGGTAGACAATCTCGCCGAAAGACGGTGGTTCAAAACTACGGCCCAGGTTGGCAAAAAATTGCGTGTTCTCGTCCGGTTGCACGAGGAGCCCGAGCTTCGGACTGAATCCCCACCAACCTTGGTTGTCCGTAAACTGAGGATTATCGTTCCCAACCGGAGCATTTTTGAGCGTCCGCTCCGCATAAGAGAGCTGCATGCCCAACGTCAGAGCCAAGGATTTGTCGAGCCACAGCTGGTCCTCGGTGAAAATATCAAAGTTCAGCGCTCTCTGTTGCATCGACGCTCGCATCGGCCCGCGGCGTCCGAGCACATTGTCATAGCGGGCGTCATCAACGCTCCCCCATGTGGGGTTGATCCCCAAGGTGAACCTGTTGGCGTGCCCCAGAAGCTCGGCAGTGTTGTCATAACGGACCCCCGCTCCAAAGTCGCTGCTCAATTGATCGATTACGAACAGGATCGGGTGGTGAAGATCTTTGCGAGACCAGAACGAACTGAGCGTGAGTTTATGGTCGCCATCCTGCCATGTTGTTTTGTTCGCGACCCGTAACAGGTCGAAGTCACGCTTCCAGTCGCTGTCGATATTATCGAAGATTTTCAGGGAAGGGTTTCTCTGCGCCTTTTGCGGGTTCGCCTCCAGTTCAGCCTTGGTGAGGTTGCCCGGCAGCTCCGAATCCGTCACCGCGAGGGTCAGGTAGAACCGGGTCTCGAGGTTCTCGCTGAAACGGTGACCAACATTGGTGAACAAACGCTGGTTGCTCTGCCTGCTGTGGTCGCGGAAGCCATCCTGCGAGAGGTGAGAGAGACTCAGGAAGTAATCGTTTGCCCCCGCCACGGTACCGCTAGAAATGAGGCCCCGAACGGTTCCGAAGCTGCCGTATTCTGCGCGGAGAGTAAGAGGCGATGCATCGTAGCCCGTCGGCGAGATGAAGTTGATCGCCCCGCCAAGGGTCGTGGAACCAAACTGCAGGGCATTCGCACCGCGGTAGACTTCTACGGCCTTCGCAACCAACGGTTCGATGGCCTGGAAATCAAACCCGCCGTCCGCGAGGTTTACCGGCACGCCGTCCTGCATCAGCTTGATGCCCCGCCCGTGAAAAGTGCGTTGAATCCCGGAACCGCGGATGGAAATCCGGGCCTCTTCCGCTCCAAAGCGAGGCTGCACAAACACGCCCGGTGAATAATCGAGCACATCCTTCAATGTCGCCGCTTTACCGCGTTTGTACGATTCCGCGTCGATCACATCGATCCCGCCGGGGATGGACCTAAGCTCCTCGCGCAAGGCTTCAATCGTGGGCACCGTCAGAGACCCCCTGCCGTAAACCACTGTCTCCGGCAGCGTCTCGACCCCGTGCAGAAGGATCGGAAAAAGGGCCGGCATCATGCCGGCGAAAATCCCGATCCGGGAATTAAATCCGTTACAAACTGTTCTAGGAAATGACTTTCTGGTCATAAAATACTTGTGAGTTTCTGAGTATAGAGGAGGCACCGGAGTGGGCCCGTCGCACGCTGGACGTCCAGCAAACGGATTCCTTCGGGCATTGCTGAACGCTGGTTTTCCTATCGCAAATTCGACGAAGGACGCGGTGCGTTCGCATGACCGCGGTGGGAATGACCGTGCGTCGCATGGGGCACGGCGAGAGTTGAAACGGGCGAAACAAAATCCGCCCGAGGATCGTGCCGATGGCACGCGACTTCCTGCACCCGGGCAGGGTTGGCCCAAACCACTCAGACGATCGGCGGCGGCGTCCAGGGCGCTTCCACACGGGACGCAGGGTGCGCATCCAAACTTGGCCAGACCGCGGTTGACACCGGCCCGCAACCCTCAGGAGCCAGCTCTGAAACCAGTTCAATGAACTTAAGCGCAGCTGACTTCTTCACTGGGGAAAACTCTGTGCCAGCGCCTTCCTCGTTGCAACGGCCCTCGGTGATCGCCGAGCAAACAGGGCACGGGTGCTGCCCGTCGAAGGTGGACGAAACCGCCTCGGCCACCGAGGTGGTGAGTGACCGGGAAATAACCATTCCAGTCCATGCTGTGCCTTGCAGCACGACCCAGTGCGCACCACTTAGATAAAGCGCGCAGCTTAGGATGATTAACTTGTGCAGGAAAGATTTCATGTCCGCAATACCAAAGCTTGTTTTGTAACACCGCTTGGCATGAGGCAACATTAAACTTGGAGCCCGATTGCTGCGGGCAACCCCGATAAGAACGCCAAAGCAACCGCATGTTGTTCTCAAGCTACACCACGGCAGTCGGGCAGGTTGGTTGACAGTTAACCGATTCAACCTAAAAGAGACGCGGTTGTTATCTAACTTGAAAATGAAATCCGCATGAAAGGGGCAATCCCCGCCCGACTCATCCATGCACTCAGAATCCCCCACCCGCATGCACCTCCGCCGCCTAGCCCCGCTCGCCGCGCTCATGACGCTCGCCCCGGCGTGGAACATGCGCGGACACACCCCTCAGGAGAAGCTGGAATCCCCGGTCAAGCCGCCGGACGCCGGCGACAAAGTAGGCTACGCGCTTCTGGAATCCGTGGAAGTCATCGGCAAGCGCTCCAATCTTCTCGACATGGCGGCATCGGCGTCGTTCGGCATCGCCAGCGGACAGGACCTGAGGTCCCGTCCCGTCACCAGACGGGGAGAGATGCTTGAATTCATGCCCGGAATGGTGGTCACGCAACACGCGGGAGGAGGCAAGGCCAACCAGTATTTCATGCGCGGGTTTAATCTCGATCACGGTACGGACTTCGCCGTCTCCATCGACAGCATGCCGATGAACATGCGCACCCATGCACACGGCCAGGGATACGCCGACATCAACGGTCTGATCCCCGAGCTGGTGCAGTCCCTCCATTACACCAAGGGCACCTACGCCGCGCGCAACGGGGACCTTTCGAGCGCCGGCAGCGCGGACTTCAATCTTTACGACTACCTCCCGCGCGGTTTCGCCACCGT
>JBILLT010000139.1:0-3806 GCA_044375925.1 Chthoniobacteraceae bacterium
GTTGGTCTCGCCACCGCGGTCGCGCGGGATGACGTGGTCCAGATTGAGATCCTTGCGGTCGAACACTTTGTCGCAGTACTGGCAGGTGTTTTTGTCCCGCTCGTAGATGTTGTGCCGGGTGAATTTTACTTCCTTGCGCGGCATGCGGTCGAAGAGGAGCAGCACGATCACGCTGGGCACTCGGATCTTGAGCGAGACGGTGTTGACCATGTCCCCTTCGGGTTCCCGCTCCGACAGGTCCCGCCAGCTGGCGAAGTCGTGCGTGAAAAAGTTCCCGTCTGCGGAGTGGACCACCTGCGCGTGACCGGCGCAGAGCAGCACAAAGGCGCGGCGTGCGGAGCAGACGTTGACCGCTTGCCAGAGGCGGTTGAGTACGAGGACGGTTCGTTCCAGCATAAGTGACGCTCAAAAACTGCGGACAGACTTTGCAAATACCGCCGAAGCGGCTGAGAGGCTGCGAGACCCGGTGACGCCGAAGGTGCGATTCGCTCCCTGGAGACGTCCCAGCCTGGCGGCGGACTCCCGTGAACGGAGTGAAAACCTAGCAGTCCCCCCGAAAAGAGTCAACGGGACCCCTTGATTGTCACAAATTTGTCGGGATTCAGAATGCCCTTCGGGTCGAGCGCGGCTTTGATGTTTTCGTGAACCGCCCGGTTGACTGCTGAAACCGCCTGGGGCCACCAGCGTTGTTTCGCGATGCCGATTCCATGCTCGCCGGTGATCGCGCCGCCCCATGCGAGAACTTGCGTGAACAATTCGTCGAGGGCCCGGTCGACTTTGGATTTCACCGCGGCGTCGGAGTGGTAGCCGGCCGCCATGATATTCACGTGGATGTTGCCGTCTCCAGCGTGCCCGAAGCAGGCGATCGGGAATCCGGAGCGCTTGCTGAGTTTTTCGGCGAACCGCGCGAGATCGGTCACGCGGCTGCGCGGCACGACGATGTCTTCATTCAGCTTGGTGAGGCCGGTGGCTTTCAGGGATTCGGAAAACTTGCGGCGCAGCGTCCACAGCGCCTCGCACGCTTCCTCGCCAACCGCACGCTTGACGCTCAGCGCACCGCGTCCGTTCAGGAGTTTTTGGAGGGCGAGCGATTCGGCGCGGACCGACGAAGGCTGGCCGTCCAAATCGACGAGCAAATGCCCCTCGCCGTCGGGGACAATCGCCTTGCCGCAATGCACGCGGGCGGAGCGCAGCGTGAAGGAATCCGCGATCTCAAGAGCGGACGGCAGGAACCCTGCCTTGAACACCGCTTGCACCGCGTCAGCTGCTTCGCGGAATGTCGCAAAGGCCGCGGACAAACTTGCGCGTGCCGGGGGCAGCGGCAGGAGGCGAAGGGTGGCTTCCGTGACGACGCCGAGCAACCCTTCGGAACCGACAAACATTCCGACGAGGTCAAAGCCCGTCTTGTTTTTGTGCGTGCGTCCTCCGGCGCGGAGGATGTCGCCGTTGGGCAGCACGACTTCAAGGCCGAGCACGTAGTGGCGCGTGACGCCGTATTTCAAGCAGCGCGGGCCGCCCGCGTTGGTGGCGATGTTTCCCCCGATGCTGCAGTCCTTGAGGCTTGCGGGATCGGGCGGATAAAAGAGACCGCGTTTGCGCGCCTCCGACTGCAGTCTTCCGGTGATGACTCCGGGTTCGACCACCGCGACGCCGTCTTCAAAATGGATTTCCTTGATCCGTTGCATGCCGGCGACGGAGAGCACGATGCCCCCGCGCAGCGGTACGCAGCCGCCGACGTAGCCGTATCCTGCGCCGCGCGGAGTGACAGGCACGCCGACCTTGTTTGCGTAGGCGAGGACTTTGGAGACGTCTTCGGTGCTCTCCGCCCGCACCACCGCCTCGGGCGGGTGGCTGGCAAACCACTTGTCGCCGGCGTGCGAGGAGAGGGTGGCCGCGTCATCGCTTACGAGCGTGGCTCCGACGATCCGCCGGAGATCGCGCGTCAGCGTTTGAAGCTCTCGAGCCATTTCTTTTTGATCTCCTCCTCGGAAAGTTGGGATGGTTTTTTCGCAGCAGGCGCGGGTTGGGCTTTTTCGGCAGTTTTTTCAGCGGAAGCCGCGGGTTTTGGAGACGTCGAGGAGGCGCTTGATGCGGTTGATCCTGTGGCGGGCGAAGGGGCGCCGGGAGCCGCGGGTTTCGAGGATTTGAAGAGCGAGAAGGTTTTCTTTTCCTCCTTCTTCGGTGGGGCGGTTGGCTTCGTCGAGGGCGCTGGAGCGGCTGATGGATCCGCCGCAGGTTTCGGTGCGGCCGGTCGGTCAAGGGCGAGCAGTTCCGAAACCGTGACGAACTTGAAGCCCTTTTCGGCGAGTTTATCCAAGGTCTCGGGCATCGCGTCCACGGTGGATTTATGGATGTCGTGCGCGAGCACGATTGAGCCGGGTTGCGTGTGTGAAAGGATCTCGTTTTGCACGCGTGCTGCGTCGCGGACTTTCCAGTCGAGCGGGTCCACGCTCCAAAGGATGACCTTGTACCCAAACTCGCTATTGGCCGTGCGCCGCTGGGGTTCGCTCAAGGCCCCGTACGGGGGGCGAAGTAGTTTCATGGAAACGTTGGTCGCCCTGAGCACCGCTTGATGCGTTTTGTCCAACTGCTCGTGCACTGCGCTCTGTGACATCGAAGCGAGCACCGGATGCGTGTAGGAGTGGTTGGCGAGTTCGTGTCCCTCGGCAACGATGCGTTTGAGGATGTCGGGGTACTCCGCTGCATTCTGGCCCACGACGAAAAACGTGGCGCGGATGCCGCGTTGCTTGAGGATGTCGAGGAGTTGCGGGGTGTTTGTTTTGTGCGGACCGTCGTCAAAGGTGATTGCGATCTCTTTGCCTTCGACCGTGCATGAGGAGAAGGAGATCTTGCCGCTGTTTGTTGCGGGCTTCGCTGCGGCCGGTTGCGAAGGGGCCGGGTTGGATGGGGAATCCTCGCTTGCAGGCGCTTCGGCGACGATTGGTTCCGGAGCGGCGGGTTTCGGAGGCACGGCTTCAATCGTTGCCGGTGCGTTTTCTGGGGCCGCGGGCGCAGGCGCCGAGGGGGCGGCTGGTGCGGAAGGAGTAGCTGGCGCTGAGGGGGCCGCTGGCGCTGCTTCCTGCGCGTGGAGCGGAAGAGAAGCAATCAGAATGCAGGCGGTGCTGGTAAGAAGGCGGAGCGTGAAGAAGGGTGGCTTCGGGGTTGTCATGCAGAAGGCGTTCACAATGGCTCAAGAGGCTGCCTAAAGGCAACAGCGGGCCGGAATCAGCGGCGATGTTTTTGAAAAACGATTTTTCAAAAAACCATCGGAGAGCCTTCCTGCATCCAAGCGATCCGGCTTTGCATGGCGCGCGCCTGTGCGGCGAGCCGGAGCCGTTCGGGCGGTTCTTCGAGGGGTTCGTAAGACAGACGGAAGGTGCCGTAGTGCATGGGGACCATCAGCTGCGCGTTCAGCTCGATGAAGGCTTCCAGGGCTTCCTCGGGATTCATGTGGACCGCGCGCAGGCTTGGCGGGTCGTATGCGCCGATGGGCAGGAGTGCGACGTCGATGGGGAATCGCGCGCCGATTTCGCGGAATCCGTCGAAGTACGCCGTGTCGCCGCAGTGATAAACCACGCGGCCCGCGACCTCGATGATGAAGCCTCCGAAACCGCGGTGCGAATCGTGAAGCATCCTCGCACCCCAATGGTGGCAGGGCGTCAGCGTGACGCGCACGGGGCCGTGTTCGAAGCTTTCCCAGTAGTGCAATTCCTGCACGACGCGAAAGCCGAGGTCGTGCACGAGGTTGCCGACTTCGAAAGGAACCACGACGGGTTGGTCGGCCGCGATTCCGCGCAGGGTGCGGC
>JBILLT010000194.1:0-14879 GCA_044375925.1 Chthoniobacteraceae bacterium
CATCAGATTCTGTTTTGGCGCAGCCGTACGATGAGCAACAATTACGGAGCCAGGCAGTCGGACTGGAAGTACGTCCACAGCACCGAAGGAGATGCGGTCTCCGGACCAAAGCAAACCCCCGCACGCGACATGCTCTTCAACTTGGCAGACGATCTCAGCGAACAGCACGATCTCTCGGCCCAGAATCCCTCGAAGCTCGCGGAGTTGAAAATGCTATACGAAAAATGGAGTAACGAAGTCGATGCCGACTGCCAATCGATGGGCTTGATGCCGAAGTTCGGGAAACCCACACCTAAGACCAAGGAAGCATCGCCCGCAACAAAATAGCGTGTCGCCATCGCCGCGTACCGACGAGTTCAGCTTCCATCTGACGCTCGGAACCCGCAATTCGGGCATCCCAGCCCCACCCCGCTAATTGATACGCGCCGAAATTTCCCCGCGAAGTTTGAGGAGCCGATTCTTCCACGTACCCTCAAGCTGATCGGGCTTTGCTTTTTCGATCGTCTTCAGCGCGACTTCTAGATCGCCGCGGCGCGCTTGAATCCGAGCGATGCCCTCGAGTGCGGTCAACTCGTCAAACGAGCGGAGCTGGGTGCGCCCCTCAACGATTCGGAAATACGCATGGAGCGCGCCTTCGTCGTCACCCAGATTCATCTCACGATTCTGTGAGACCAAAACCAGCGCTGAGTCGCGGGATCTCGGGTCGGCGATCCATTCCAATGCGGCATTAAGATCGGCCTCCGCCATCTGTCCGTCTTTGGCGATCATGTAAGCCCACCCGCGGGCATGCAGCCCGTCTCCGCGCTTCCAAAACGGCCATTTCGAGAAATCCTCGGCAGAAAATATTTGCGTCACCTCATGCGCCTTAGCGTTGGCGATCAGCTTCAGCATCAACGCGGTCTTGCGGACGGCCTCGAGCGGAATCTGCGGAATAAACGTTGCTTCGCGGTCAAGCCTGGCGGCCTGCTCCAGCGCGGCTGATTTCTGGTAGGCTGTCACGTTGCCCGCCGCGAGCGCGAGGAACGCCTCGGCCTTGCGCTGCTGAATTGCTTTCTGAAAACCCGTGAGAAAATCTTCGAAATTTGGATCGTCCTCGAACACATGTGAGCGGCCGTCGTAAAAATGGGCGAACTTCATCGGCTCATGAAAGCCATCGGTTCCGGTGGGCGAAAACGCACTGTACTCCCGCCCGTCGTTACGGATGCGCTGCCGGCAGATATTCACGTGCCAAGGCAGCGTTTGGATCGGTTTGCGTCCGACCACTTGGTGTAAAGGATCGCTCTCATCCTGAGTAACAGGTATCCGGATTTCAACGGTCCAATGGTCAGCGGCAACCTGCGTCGCGACTTCCGCTTTTGAGTCCCATCCAAACCAGGAAGCCTTCGGTGCGCCGCGATCCAGATCCACCAAGTGCCCGTTCGGGCTGACCGCAATCTGGTAGTAAGAATGCGTCTCCGTGCCCAGCTCGATCTCGACCGCATCGCCATACCATATCGCCTGATCATCGTCGCCCGCGGAAGTGTTGTTGGGTTTATCTCCAAGGCGCTCCGCACATCGGATCGCAAAGCAAACACTATTCCCCTGCCACGCCGTCTTGAAGGTTGTCGCAAACGTGGGCAGGCGTCCGGTCTGCAGCTCGCGAAGCGTTCCTGTGGCGGACACCGGGCAGTTTACCCAACAGTCCTCATCCAGTTTTCCGTCTACGACGATTCCTTTGGTTTCCCCCACAAGCCTCAAAGTGGGAACCGGTCCGCGTTTCTGGGCGAGCTGCACGGAGCGCATCCGGAGTCCCTTGAGAAAGTCATCGATTAGCGCAAGCCGCTTCCCAAAAACACTCATAGGATCCGCCTTGCTTTTGGCCTTCTCAAAGAGTGCCAGCGCCTCGTCTGCCTTCGCTTTGCTCTCGTCCATCGCCGCGTAGTGCTGCTCGCAGTATTCAAAAAACTCGAGCATTTCATGCTCCGCCGGACCGTAGAATAATTTTACATATTCCTGCAGTTCTTTCCCCGCGTCGTACGTCGCACCTCCCCAGTACGCACGAGCGGTGAAGTAGACGAGGAAATGGTTGAAGCCGATATTCGCCGTGTCGAAATCCTGCCGCACCGTGAGCCAGATGTCCTCGCCGCTTGATACACCCTTGGTCGCGTTGATGGTGTCGCCAAGCGTCCTCGCGACGAAGGACGGCAAATACCAGCCCCGATCCGTGAACGGGTAGTTTTCAAACACAAACACCGGTTGGGCGCTTTTGGCCGTCCAGTCCGATCGGAGCGCCTCCGGCGAAGCGCCACCCCACCCACGGCCGCTTCCTTTATACACTGGCCGACGGCCGCCGACGATTCCGACAACAATGTTCGGCTCCAGCTTGTCAATTTTTTGCGGCGGCAAGGTGTACGAGCCGTAAGCGCAGTTGATGATTTTTCCGTGCGGATGAGTTTTGCCCACCTCTTTGGCGACACGGTTTACAAAATCCCAAACATAGTCGCTGAGGGAACCCCGTTCATCCCTCTCGGGTGAGTTCTTTCCTTTGCACGCTCCACACTGACACATCGCAGTAAAACCGTCCGGCGGCATGATCGAAACACTTTTGAACGGATACCTGTCGAACGTTTCCCGCGCGAATCTGACGGTCTCCCGAAAAAGTTCCTCGTTCGAATAACAAAGCTGATTCTTGCTGTCGCCGGACTTGTAGTCGCGTTTCTCCCCGTAGAGCGCAAACCATTCGGGATGCGCCGCGAAAGTGGCGTCGTTTCCCGTCATCGTGTCCATACCGTGGGCAATCAGGAGCTTTTCATCGTTGCGGGTGCCGAGCCTCATTGTCCAGAGAGCCGTCGGCCATCCAACGATTCCGAATCGGAAATTAAACTGCCGCAGAGAAAAATCCGGCCGAACCGTCTCGTCGATTTCGGGGACCTCGATATTCCCGAGCGCCGGGAGGACCTCTCCGAGCTCGCCGGGCATGTACCAGCGTGCGCCCAGTTTTCGCAGGAATCCGCACACCGCATTGAAACTTCCACGCTCATCGGTACCCCACACCTCGAGAAACTCATTCTTCGGTGTGTCACTGCCATCAGGCTTTCCGACGTCTCCAGGCAAGCGGAGCTTGTTCTTGTACAGTCCCGGGGAATGGAGACTCCAGTTCGAGCGGGTGATTTCCCTCCATTCCTGCTCCGCGCGGGGGATATCGCCGTTGTTCTTCGCATAAGGCTCCGTTAAGGAGCAGTCGGTGTCGTCGCCGATCAGCACCAGTGAATCTTTGCTCCCGGAGATGCGATACGCGCCATTTTCAAGACCATCTGCTTTCAGAGGGCACCATTCACTCGCGCCGACAAATACCTTCACGGCGGAGCCGGAAGGACGGTTTAAAATAGGCAACTTCGCCCCGCTGATTTTGTGAATTTGCTCCCGAAACTCATGCGCAGCGACTCGCTGCATCCTGGTGGGTTGTCTGCTGATAATAATTTCCGCTCTTGGAACGCCGTCTTTAACGATGAACGTCTGGGCGGATGCAAGCAGCGGAACAAAGGCAAGGATCAGGGGGTATTTCATTGGGTTCAGACTCAAGGGCGTCTGGGTTGTGATGGAGGCAGTTCCAATTTGGCAGTCTGGGCGAGGCGGGGCCAAAACTCAAAACGATCCCGCCCACTATTTTCAGCCGGACGATGAGGCTGTGTATCGGCCTGCACAGCAGGGCTTTTGAATGGACCACACATCGTAAAAGGGAAAGGATGGCGACGGAACAGATCCAAACCTGTTGCAGTCCAAAAAGCGTGTCGCGGAGCCGGAACGCAATGCCATCGTTACCAGTCGTCTGTCGTGTTGGAGATGGCTTTTGGAAATGCCAAGCCACATGCTTTTTCGGTCAGAGAAGAGTACCCATCAGCCGTAGAAAATTAGCTGCGAGTCGAAGTCTGATTTGGTAGTCTCAGTTGGTAGTGTTAGCCACGCATCCTCCGATGTTCTGATTTCTCCAAAACAATTTTTTACTGAGCGAGTCTCGGAGGGACGGCTCGCCAGCGGATTTCGGAGACTTGAGAAACAGCAACTGCCCATCATTTATTTCAAATGACCACCTATCGATACGCTCCGAGGCTTTCCGAGAAGAGCCGTCGCGAGATGCTTGCCGACGCATGGGTAGGCGACTGGTAAAACTTCCGGTGGGTTGCCGGCCCGGACGCCGGGTAAGGCATCCCCAGTGCGAAGCGCTCCGGCTCGGAAATACCTCTTAGTGCATGCAAGTACCTTCGAAAAAATCCACGAAAGGGGGCCTCGCGCTGACCGTGATTTCTCGCAACGAAGAGGCGGTCATTGGGAGGTGCCTCGATTCCGTCCGCGACCTCGTATCCGAGATGATCGTGGTGGACACCGGATCGATGGACAGGACGCCTGAAATATCGGAAGCAAGGGGCGCCCGTGTGCTGCAGTTTCACTGGTCCGATGATTTTGCAGCGGCACGCAACGCCGCATTAGATGCGGCGTCTGCACCATGGATTTTGGTTCTGGATGCGGATGAATACCTAGCGCCCGATAGCCGGCAGCTGCTGGTTGAGCTCGTTTCAGCCGAGCCGGACTGTGCATACCGGATTTTAAACCGCAGCATGGTGGAAGGCAGCGGGCGCGGGGTGTTGGGGCGCATGGTTCGTCTTTTCCCGAACCTGCCCGTCGTACGCTACGAGTGGCCGGTCCACGAGCAGGTTGAGGAAAGTCTTCAGCGTGCCAGAATCTGCATTCTAAATAGCGATGTGGAGGTGCTCCACACGGGTTACTCTTCGGCTGCGGTGAATCGAGCGAAACAGGAGCGAAACCTGCGCATCATGGATGCTGAACTCGCCAGGAATGGATTCCTTCCACCGATGCTTCAATTTCTTCGGGGCGGGGCGTTGCTGGATCTAGGGCAACCGGAACGCGCTCTGGATGCGTATGCAGTGTTTCTCGACCGGCATGCAACCGGTAGTCAGTTAGAGGCGGCGGCACGCGTACGCCGGGCAACCTGTCTGGATCGGATGGAACGCTGGCAGGAGCTTCTGAAGCTCGCTCCTGAAGAGCCGACGGTCAGCTGGCATCCGGAGCTTCTTCTATGTCTCGGGAAAGCAGCTTTAAAAACCGGGAACTTAAAAAGCGGGGTCGAATGGCTGCATGCTGTTCTCGCGGTTCCTCCGGCAGACCGCATTCCAGCTTGTGACGATGTCCGAGTAATGATTCAGGCTTTGATGACGCTCGCAGAATTTGTCCAAACGCGAAATCCGGCGAAGGCAGTGAAGCTGATGCGGCTTGCAGTGAATGCCAACAGATCCGGAAATGCACCCTCTTTAGAGGATGTTATCCAAGTCTATCAGGACATAGATCGCAGCTGCACCACATAATCTGACGAGCGGTCTTGGTGCTGAAATCCGATAAACCACGACTGGTTAAGAGATTTAACGTTGCGTTTTCTGCTTGGTTTTCGCCTTTTCGGCTACCGAGCTCCGGTGAAACTATTGAGTATCGCATAATAGAGTGACATTACGAATGGAATATGGTTGTCTGTGGACATGACTAAGGAACGAGATCACCGCGAGATGGAAAAACGGCGCCTTCGCTCTGTGCGCCTCTTTGAAAAAGGCTATTCGAGCGCCGAGGTGGCCAGACGCTTGGGCGTGGCCCGTCAGGTGGCTCACCGCTGGAAGCGGGCATGGGAGGTTGGAGGTAAGGGAGCGCTCGTTAGCAAGGGGCAGGCCGGTCCCAAGCCGAAAATAGACGCCGCCGCCAGCCAACGGGTGGTTGATGCCCTGCTGGCGGGACCCAAGTCTCAGGGCTACAAAGCCGAGCTGTGGACGCTGCCGCAGGTGAGCGTTCTCATCCGCAAGTTAACCGGCGTGCGCTATCACCCGGGCCACGTATGGCGCGTGCTTGGGAGCCTGGGGTTCTCCTGCCAGAGGCCGGAGCGCCGCGCCTTGGAGCGCGATGAAAAAGCCATCGGCACATGGAAGCACCGAAGCTGGCCGGCTATAAAAAAACGCCCGCCGCCAGCGCCGCATCGTCGTCTTTGTCGACGAGAGCGGTCTGAGCACCAAGCCCACACGTGTGAGGACTTGGGCGCCACGCGGGCAGACCCCCTTGCTCCATGAAAGCTTTGGATGGAAAAGTCTTTCCATCATCGGCGGCATGACCCTGAAGCGCTTTTTCTTTCAGATTCACTCCGGCAGCATCAAAGGCCCGCAGGTGGTGGAGTTCATCCAACATCTTCAACGTCACCTGAAGGCACGCCTTCTGATCATCTGGGACGGGGCGGCCATTCACCGCAGCAAACTGGTGGCCAACTTCCTCAGGGGCACCAAGGGGATGGTTGCCGTCGAAAGGCTCCCGGCTTACGCCCCAGAGCTCAATCCTCTCGAGTACATGTGGTCACATCTGAAGTGCCACGCGATTGCCAACCTCATCACCACACAAGCTTGGGAACTGAGCATGGAGGCGACCAAAGCACTGCGCCGGATGCGCCGCCGTCCCTCCATCATCGCCGCCTGCTTCTCTCAAGCTGAGCTTTGGCCTTGATGTCACCTTATTGTGCGAGACTTAATAGATCCGTAGTGTGTGAGCAAACGCAGTGCACCCAGAGCCTTGAGATCTTTCAAAAGAGTTTTCTCGACGCTTTTGCCGGGTCCAAGCCCCCTGGTAAGCTGGGCTTTTCTATCACCTCGGCTTAGGAGGAGCCATTCGCGAAACGCTTCTTGAATCCGCTCATCATTGTGCGCCCAGTTGATTTTGAATGAAACCGACTCCACCTCCTGAGTCTGTTCATTCGGCTCAGTTGGATGGGAGATGGGTATCTCCTCCAGAGGGGAAAGTTGACCCTTACTGTTCTTCGGGGTGGCCTTGCCTCGAATAATTTGCCTCAAAACCGGATCGAGCGATTGGAAAGTCCGAGATGGGAAATATGCTTCGCTGATATTCGCAAGGCCGTCCATTTCCGTGCTCAGAGGATTGATGTCGGACCACAGATACAAGTTGAACTTTCCGTGGACTTTTAGGCTCGCTGCGTAGCCTTCTGGAAGATTCGAAGATGTGTCTGCTACGAACTGGAAGAGAGCAATGTTTTCACGGTCATGCTGGCGTATTAAATCGTCATCAGCGCACACGTCCTGCCGTCGGTTGTTTAGCGCTTCCGCAACGGTTGGATCCCGGTGGCATTTTTCGCGCCAAAATTCCCAGAGGTAACACGCAGGTAGATCCTCCACTGCGACCCTTTCAAAATTCCATTCCTCCTCAGGTAGCGGGGAAGGGGTACGCTGCTGTTTTGATCCGGGATTGGGTTTGCGGGCCATTGGGTGGACGTCAGCGTCACCGTACTCCAAGCCCAGCTTTAGCGGCAGCCAATCCGGACAACAATTACGTTAAGAAACAACGCTGACCTCGGGGGATGTGTTCTAGGTTTTGTTCTAGAAATGTCGGTCGCTGGCGGCGCTGTTGACGTAAGTCTTTTTCAGAGAGGCAGTGGAGCGGGCAGAGGGAATCGAACCCTCCTTTCGATTCACCCCTCTTGGAATTAGTTAGTTACTCTGTTGAGTAACCTCTTGGAACCTTGTAGACATGGCAGGCTGTTGAAGCTATTGTTGAAGCATGGCAAGCATACTTAAAAAGCCAGGCTCCCGCTCCCCTTACTGGTTTGCAGCCTTTCGCGGTGGGGATGGAAAGCGCAAACAGAAAAGCACCAAAACCACCGACCGGCGTCTGGCTCTGGAAATAGCCGTTAAATGGGAAAAGGCTGCCATGGCCGGACGCTCAGGCACCATCACGGAGGTCCAGACCCGCAAGGTGCTCAATGAAATTCTCGAGGCTGCCACCGGCGAGCCCATGCACTTTGCCACGGTCAAAGACTTCTTTGCGGATTGGTTGAAGGACAAGGAGGGCGCTAAAAAAACACGGACCTCCCAGAAGTATGCGCCATTAAGCACTTCCTTTTTGTCTTCCCTCGGGAAGCGAGCACGTCTCAGCCTGGCTGCGATTGGCCCCACTGACCTCCGCCAGTGGCGTTCCTCGCTTGAGAAAAAGGGATTGTCAGCCGCCACCGTCAACGGCTCGGTGCGGATCATCTCATCTGCTTTTGAGAGAGCTCGGCGCCTTGGGTACATTCAGTCCAATCCGTGCTTGGGCTTGGAGTCCTTGAAGGATGAGGAAAAAGGGGAAAAAGACTGCTTTACCAGTGAGCAGATCAAAGCCCTTCTAGTGGCGGCCAAAGGCACCGACTGGGAAGGAGCGATTCTACTGGGGATCAACACTGGGTTGCGTCGGGGAGACCTCACAAACCTGACTTGGGGCTCCATTGATACGGGGAGCGATGAGACTTGGTTTATCAGGGTCAAAACTTCAAAAACCGGGAAGATCATCGTTGTGCCTGTTCACCCCGACCTGCGTGAGTGGCTGGAAAAGAGAACCCGTGGTGTGGGTAAAGCTCCTGTATTTCCTGCTCTTGCCGGAAAAAGTGGAAGCGGGAAGAGCGGCATTTCGATGCAATTCAAGCGCCTCATGGAACGAGCTGGGGTGCAAGGGCGGGTTCTGCGTAATGGCAAGGGCAAGGGTAGGACGACCACCAGCTTAACCCTACACTCATTGCGGGATACCTTCATCTCAAGGCTCGCGAACGCAGGTGTGGCGGAAGACGTCCGTATGAAATTAGTTGCTCATCAAACCAAGGCCATCCACCGAGGTTACACTCACTTGGAGCTCGATACCTTCAAGTCGGCAGTATTCTCGATACAGAGTGTGAAGTGATTTGCGAATGTGAGCCCCACTGAACTTCTGCGTAAGGTTGGGATTGCTAGAAGTGATCTATTAAGGTATAAATAGAGGATAGAAATGGAATTTGAGTTCGATCCAGCCAAGAGCGAAGTTAACCGTATCAAGCATGGTATCGACTTCGTTAAGGCACAAGAACTCTGGAAAGACCTTTACGCCGTACAGATCGAAGCAAAGAGCGACACAGAACCCAGATTTGCCCTGATAGCTAGACTGGAGGGGAAGGTCTGGAGCGTGTTTTTTACAGAGAGAAGTTCAAAAATCCGGATTATTTCGGCCCGCAGAAGCAGAACCAACGAAGAGGATTTATACCATGAAGGCAGAGCAACTTGATGATATCTTTGACGCGGGTACGGATCTACTGCCGCACCTCGATCTTTCGACCTTGCGAAGGCCAAACCTTGAGCAAAAACGTGTGAATGTAGACCTGCCCATCTGGATGATTGAGAATCTGGACAGAGAGGCAGACAGGGTTGGAGTGACGCGTCAGTCAATTATTAAAGTATGGCTGGCTGAGCGGCTAAAAATGGAAAGGTCTGCTTAGAGTATCATTCAGAGGATAAAAACCTCTCGATCCCACAGCCTGCATGCGGTATACTTGATGGCAAGCTGGTGGTTTTGGTGACGATCTTTGTAAGAAACTCTTATGATTTCGCAGGGTAGCCAAAGCTGTACAGGCGGTGTACAAGTTGCAAACAGTTATAGTAAAGTAACTTGGAATGAAATTCGGCAAAAAACCGTCGTTTCAGAAAAAATAAAAATGTCAGTGACCCAGCCGAGGATGGGTTGGGTACGCTCGTGTCTGCATCTCAAGCGCCCATGACCGCCGAGGTTGATTCGAACGAAATCGCGTCAAAGTGACCCTAAATCCGTACACATTTACCCCCTTGGCCGTTCCTTTCAGAGTAACTTCGGCCAAAGACATCGAAAAAAAGAAAAATGGATGCTCCGGATGGGTGGTTTATAGGGCCTCTTGGACCCTTACCGTTCATCGAGTACGCGTCTTCGAAAAATGATCAGTACCATCCCAGGGCCAATCAGATCCTTAAAGCGCCTGTCTCTCACCAAGTCGACAAAACCTCAAATCGGCAAAATTCGGATCCGCGATTTCAACTCGTCAACGGTCACCAGCGCGCCAGCTTCTATTACCTCCCGATACATTCTGAGCGTAGTCACCATCACGGCACTTAGATGGTTTGGTGAAACATCATTTGTCCGTACTTGGATAACGCTAGGCCCGCCAGCTTTTGAGTGGGCAAGAATGATGCCGAAGTCCAAATCGTGCGTGAACACGATACACCGATGCTGAAAAGCATAGGCGATAATTTCAGAGTCGGGTGCGTTGGATGCACCGAGTGAAGACCAATGCACAGCGTCGAAGCCCTGCTCCACCAAGACGGGAACCCACTCTGGTGAGAGGTTCATGTCAATTAACACTCTCACGCCACAGCAAACGGTAGCTCAATTTCCTCCACACGCCATGCCGCATAGGACAGTGCCTCTGAGATGTCATCGGCCTCCAAATACGGGTAAAGTCTGAGGATCTCCTCGCGAGAGTGACCCGACGCCACAAGACCAACAATCGTTCCGACAGTAACTCGCATCCCCCGAATGCAGGGTTTGCCACCCATTACGTTGGGGTCATGAGAAATACGGGGAAGTGCCGTCATGGGATCATGATAAACTCAACGCAAGAGTAAGGCAACAGCAGCCGTTGGTAAGAGTAGCCTAAATCAGCCAATTCCAACATCGGCAGAGGCTCAACGCCATGGTTAAGCCTTTCGCGTATCTTGACGCGTTCACTCATTCAAAAACCGGAGCGGCCCTCGAATTTCGTTCGCTCGGCAAACAACAGTGATGTTGGAAAATCGGAATTTCGGAAAGATCAGTTTTTTTGGGGCGGTGACTGCGGGTTGCTGCTGAACTCCATCTACAGGCACGCCGTTGAAGTGATTCATTCCAAAATTTTTCGCAAGGTTCGCCCACCGATCCATGGATTTTTAAATGATCGGCGCGTTTCCGATAAACCGTAGGGTCAATGCAGGCGCGTTAAAGAAGCTCTTTGCTGTCGCTATTCTTCGAAAGGAGTGCTGGCACGGGGGCTTCTCCGTATCCGAGAATGTCTCCGGGCTGACAGCCTAGATGCTTGCAGATCGCCTCGAGGGTGCTGAACCTGATTGCCTTTGCCTTGCGAGTTTTGAAGATCGAAAGGTTGGCCATTATAATATCCACCGCCTCGGCCAATTCCGTAAGACTCATCGCTAGAGACAGACGTCTCAACGGCCTAAAAATGCCACATCGACCTGCGGTGTTTTTGAATCGAATAAACCTAGTCGCGTAGTCAACGGACAAGAGGGGAGTTGTCATTGAGATTGCCGGGCAGTGGCTTCACGCCTATGCTGACAGTACGTTTTGGGAGTACATATGCTCATCGAAAAAACCATCACTAAGCGCCCTCTCCAGACCCTACGGGCACGTCCCAATGCGTGGGCGAAATGCTCCCCAACCGAGCGTCTGTCTGCAATGGCCGTGATCTGCCAAACCCACGACGATGGAAAACCTCAATCCCGACTTTCTCGACTTCATTACTCTTTTGGAGCAAAGGTCCGTTGAGTACCTTATCGTCGGCGGTTACGCGGTGGGATTTCACGGCTTTCCCCGATATACTGGCGACATTGATTTTTTCGTCAGCATCAACGAGGAAAACGCGGAAAAGCTCGTCCGTGTCCTGGATGATTTTGGGTTTGGCGGAATTGGTATCGAACGAGAGGACTTTCTAAAGCCTTCCTTCGTCATTGAAATTGGCCGGGAACCCCGAAAGATTCAAATTCTCACAGGTATCGACGGAGTGAGTTTTCAGGAGTGCCTTCAAAGCGCTGTGGAATGCGAGTATCTTGAACGGAAGCTGAGGTTCATCGGATTAGACGCACTGGTCCGGAACAAAAAGGCTTCGGGTCGACCAAAGGATTTGATCGATGTTCAAGCGCTTACGGGACTCGAAAACCAACAGCAAGATCGTACTTCGTAAAGTGTCTTCGTCATGGGTGCGTCCTCATTAACTAAAGTAAAAAAGACGGCCTTGCTCTGGCATTCTGGTGAGTCGACGCGCTTAGCCGTGCCTTAAACGGCCTATGGAGGTGGATTTTCCGTGGCATCGTGCGCCGATCTAGTCGGGAAGAATCGTAACGGGTGGACACATTGAGACCCCTCCTCTTATTCCCTCGCAAAAACGGGTATAATCATCTGAGGCGCGAGTTTCGCTTATGAAACCCGCAATTTTCCTCAAAAAAGGAGGTGAAAAACCATGTCACTACCTGTGAAAGCGCTGGTTAGCGCATTGCTTGCGGCTGCATCCACGATCGCTGAGTCAGCGATCAAGGAAACAACGCGCAAACGCTAGCAAAGTCCGTGAAGGAGACCGGTCTCCAATTTCACGAGCCGTGACGTTTTAGCACTCTCCAACACAAACCATCCACCAGCAACAGGCTCGTCCTCATCGGACGGGCCTTTTTGCTGCGTGGATAGAACCAACCACACCAATGGCAGTCAAAATTATCGCAAACTACAGCAAACGCCTGGGTCTTCCCGGCTACAGCAGTCATCAGTTCAGCGTTAGCGTCGAAAAGGAGCTCGCCAGCAGCGACAACGTGAGCACGGAAGCTGCAACGCTCTATCACACCTTGCAGAAGGCAGTTGATCAGGAGATGCAGAAGACTGGCTTTGTCCCAGGTGGCGAGTATGGAGCAGAGCATCAGCGTTCAACACCGCAGGCAGCATCCAACCATGAACCGCTCAATAGTTCACACAGCAAGCAGTGGAAAGCGTCAGACAAGCAGCGGGATCTTGTGTTCAAGATCGTAGACAACAGCGGAATTGAAATCGAGGTTGTGGAAGCGATCAGCGACGAGATGTTCGGTCACGGTGATCTCGCAGAGCTCAACAAAATCCAGATGAGCGGACTGATCGACGAACTCTTATCCCGCTACGGGAAACGAGAACGTCGTGAAAACGGTCAGCAATCACGGTTCAAAGGGAGGATTCCTCGATGATTCAGATCAATCCTGACATCACGGAGCTGGATCCGGTTGAAAAAATCCTCAGGGAACCGGTCAGCGCCAGCAGGGTAAACCTGTTTCACAGTTGCAGGCTCAAGTTCTACTTCCGGTACGTCCTGAAGTTGAAAAAGCCTACAGGCCCTGCCCTCCATGTGGGCAAGACCGTCCACGCGATGCTTCAAGAGTGGAGTAAACAGAGATGGCTTGGCAAACCTGCCGATAGCGCAATCCTGCTGAGCCACTTCAATGAACACTGGCAACTCTCATTGCGAGACGACCCAGTGTCTTTTGAAGCGGGTGAGGAAGAGACTGAAAGGAACAAGGCTTGGGCCCTGGTTGAAATGTATCTGCGCGAAACTCCAATTCCTGTGGATGAAAAACCCATGGGAGTGGAGGTCAGCGTGGAAACGGACCTTAGCGAGCATGGTCTCCCTAGCCTGCGCGGGATCATTGATCTTGTGCGTAGCAACGGAGAGATCGTGGACTTCAAGACTTCCGCCACAACGCCCAATGAAGAACAGGTGATGCACCGAAATCTGCTCCAACTCACCATCTACGGTCTGCTCTACAGGGAGGCCACGGGTGAAAAGGAAAAGGGCTTCGAGTTGCACCATCTGGTGAAAACGAAGACTCCCAAGCTGGTGGTCACGAGACATGCTCCGATAACCGAGAAGCAGAAAGACAATCTGTTCCAGAGTATCGAAAGCTTTGTTGACGGCGTGCAGCGGGAGGATTGGGTAGCCAGTCCCGGATTGCAGTGCGCATCCTGCGAATTCTTCACTGAATGCAAAGGAGGTGTGCTGTGATACCAATGCAGCCGTATTATCTATGGAGGTTCTGCAGTGAATGCGGCAGAATGCTGGACGGTTTTGATAGAAATCAACCGCTCAAAATCAAGGCTCAGTGTTCAAGCTGCAATGAAAACTGGAGTGAACTCGTTGGCTGGCTCTAACAGGAGAATCCGATGCCACCGATCCTTGGAAAGCGTGGAGTAGATGCCTCGATGAGGTTCCCTTGCTGTGACTGTGGAGACGTCACAACCGGCGAGCAAGTCATCAACGGCGCTTACGTTCACGTCGTAAAACGAAATACTCACGATCTTCGAAATTCTGTTTGGCGGTGTGAATGCTGCCAGGAGGATCGCGAAGATCGGGAACGAAACTAACCCCCAACAATCAACCAATCGCACAGAGGGCTGGAAGCACAACGCTTCCGGCCTTTCTGCGTTTTAAACCAAACCTAAACAAAAAACATGAATACACTAGTTGAAGGGCCGGCTGTTGCCCAGAAAGCACCAAAAGGGATGCTGCTCCATTGCGGGGCAGAGCTAGTCAGCCGGGATCAGCTATGGGAAGTACCCACGCCGGACAATACAGAAACATGGTATCCACTAGCGCACCGCAGGGTGTTCAGTGAAGTCCATGAGCAACTCGACAGTTGCGGGTTCATCGTGACAGAAGAAGCCCATGCACTAAGCCACGACGGACAACGCTACTTTGGCGTTCTGAACATTACACTGCCCGGCAGGGGGATCTTCGAATGGACTTGGAGCGTAGGAATACGGAACAGCCACGACAAGACCTTCCCAGCGGGTTTGGTAGCAGGCACTAAAGTATTCTGCTGTGATAACTTGTGCTTCAGCGGCGAAGTACAAATCGCAAGGAAACATACCCGGTATGCTGAGCGAGATCTCCGTCATTTGACTGCGAGAGCCGTTGGCCAACTCGGGAGTAAACTTGAGAACCTCGACCAGCGTATCCTCTCTTACAATCAAACACGGGTCGACGATCAGCGAGCGCACGACATTGTGATCAGAGCTTTGGATGCTGGAGCAATTACCACGACCCAGGTTCCAGACGTTCTCCGTGAATGGCGTGAGCCTAGTCACCCTGAGTTTCTGCCTAGGACAGCGTGGAGTTTGTTCAATTCAGTAACCGAGGTCCACAAACGAGTGAATCCCCATACCGCTTGTCGACGTGGAGAAGCTCTGTACGGGCTCTTTGACAGTGAAGTGGGTGTACGCGGGCAGAACTGATCCTTGGGAGAATAGCAACT
>JBILLT010000205.1:0-3739 GCA_044375925.1 Chthoniobacteraceae bacterium
TGAGCTTCGACAGCGAAGTGCGCCCCCTGAGCGGCCCTGTGCGCGCGCCGGGAACGCCTGCTCCGACCGGCAGCGACGACGTCGTTCCGGGCGACCGCGGCACGTCCCCGATCCCGGAACGCCGGATCCAACGCGGCAGCGACAACGTGCCGCGCGGCAAGACCCCGCTTCTCCGCTACGTGTTGAATGCGACGATCGACGACCGCACGACCGGAAAACGCATGTGGCAGGGCAATGTCCGGTACGACGATGCGGAGAGCGACCGGACGCAGATGCTCATGCGACTCGTTCCGCCCCTGATGACCGCGTTCGGGCAGACCCAGAAGGGACGCAGCTTCGCGCTCGAGTGAACCGCCAAGGAGAAGGCCCAGGACGATGCCTCCGATCAAGTCGCGGATCTGGTTCGTCGTCGCAGCCTTCGCCGCGGTCCTGCTCGTGCAGGCGATCCTCGCCGAGGGCTGGCAGGTCAGGCGCATCGCCTACAGCGAGTTCGAGGCAGGCTTGCGCGAGGGCCGCATCGCCGAGGTTACGATCTCGCGCAACTACCTCCAGGGCACGCTCAAGGCGCCCGATGCGGAGGGCCATACCCGGTTCATCACCGCGCGCGTCGACCCGGACATCGCCGCCGAGCTCGGTCGCCACGGCGTCCGCTACGAAGGCGGCAGCGACGGTTCGCTCCTGACCGACCTGCTGTCGTGGATCGCGCCGATCGCGGTCGTCTTCGGCTTATGGATGCTGCTGCTGCCGCGGCTGGGCGATCGCGCCGGCGGCCTGATGGCGATCGGCAAGAGCCGTGCGCGCGTCTATCTCGAGACCGATACGCAAGTCACCTTCGCCGACGTCGCCGGCGTCGACGAGGCCAAGGAGGAACTGGCCGAGATCGTCGCCTTCCTGAAGGATCCGGTGCGCTATGGCCGCCTCGGCGCGCGCATCCCGCGCGGCATTCTCCTGGTCGGGCCGCCCGGCACCGGCAAGACGCTGCTCGCCCGCGCGCTCGCCGGCGAGGCGGGCGTTCCGTTCTTTTCGATCAACGGCTCCGAATTCGTCGAGATGTTCGTCGGCGTCGGCGCCGCGCGTGTCCGCGATCTGTTCGAGCAGGCGCGGCGCCGTGCGCCGGCGATCGTGTTCATAGACGAACTCGACGCGCTGGGCCGGGCGCGCGGCGTCGCCGGTGGCTTCGGCGGTCTCGACGAGAAGGAACAGACGCTCAACCAACTGCTCTCGGAGCTCGATGGTTTCGATACGTCGGCCGGCGTGGTGCTGCTGGCGGCGACGAACCGGCCCGAGATCCTCGACCCGGCGCTGCTGCGCGCCGGACGCTTCGACCGCCAGGTCCTCGTCGACCGCCCGGACAAGCGCGGCCGCGTCCAGATACTCGCCGTGCATCTGCGCAAGGTGAAGCTCGCCGCAGACATCGATCGCGAGGAGATCGCCGCCCTCACCCCGGGCTTCACCGGCGCCGACCTCGCCAATCTGGTCAACGAGGCCGCCCTCCTCGCGACGCGGCGCGGCAGCGACGCGGTCGCGCGCGACGATTTCACGGCCGCGGTCGAACGCATCGTCGCCGGACTGGAGAAACGCAACCGGATCCTGAACCCGATGGAACGCCGCGTCGTCGCGCACCACGAAATGGGGCACGCGCTCGTCGCGATGTCCCTATCGGGCAGCGATCCGATCCACAAGGTGTCGATCATTCCGCGCGGCATCGGCGCGCTCGGCTACACGATCCAGCGGCCGACCGAAGACCGTTTCCTGATGGCGCGCAGCGAGCTCGAGTCCAAGATGGCGGTGCTGATGGGCGGGCGCGCCGCCGAACAGCTCGTGTTCGGCGAGTTCTCGACCGGCGCGGCAGACGATCTCGCCAAGGCCACCGATATCGCGCGCGCGATGGTCACGCGCTACGGTATGGACCCGGAACTCGGCCATGTCCGCTACGAGGACGACGCCTCGCGCTTCATGGGCGAGCTTCCGGGCATCCGCGCGGTGCGGCGCGAATACGGGGAAAGCACCGCCGAAAGGATCGACGCGGCCGTTCGGCGTCTGGTCGACGGCGCGTTCGGGCGCGCGCTCGCCGTCCTCGGCGAGCGGCGGGAGATACTGGAACGCGGCGCAGCGCGGCTTCTGGAACGCGAGACGCTCAGCCAGCGCGATCTGGCCGCGCTGCTGCGCGGCGGCGACATTCAGGCCGCCGGCCCGTAGAGCTGCCGCGCGCGGCCCTCGAAGGCCGAAACCATCCTGCGCGTCGCCTCGTGGAAGAGCATCCCGATGAGGCTCTGCAGCAGCTTCGAGCGGAATTCGAAGTCGACGTAGAAATCGAGCAGCGTGCCGCCCGACGGCAACTCGGCCGACGGCGCAACCGGCTCGAAGATCCAATGGTTCTCAAGATGCTTGAACGGCCCGTCGGCGTAGCGCACGTCGATGCGTCCCGGACGGTCGAGCGTGACGTGCGAGGTGAAACGTTCGCGGATCATCTTGAAGCCGATCACCAGATCGGCGACGAGCAGATTCTCCTCGCGCCGACGGATCCGCGCGGCGAGGCACCAGGGCAGGAATTCCGGATAGCGTTCCACCTGGGCGACCAGGTCGAAGAGCTGCGCGGGGGTGTAGGGCAGCAGCCGCTTCTCGGCATGGGTCGGCATGGAGCGTTCAGCGCGCCAGCCGGGCCGCCCGAGCCGCCTTCAGGCGCTGGAAGTCCTCGTCCGCGTGATAGGAGGATCGCGTCAGCGGGCTCGCAGAGACGAGCAGGAAGCCCTTGGCGAGGGCCATGCTCCGGTAGGACTCGAACTCCTCCGGCGTGACGAAACGGTCGATCCGCGCGTGCTTGGGCGTCGGCTGCAGGTACTGGCCGATGGTCAGGAAGTCGACGTCGGCGGAGCGCAGGTCGTCCATCACCTGCCCGACCTCGATCCGGTCCTCGCCAAGGCCGACCATGATGCCCGACTTGGTGAAGATCGACGGGTCGACCTCCTTCACGCGCTGGAGCAGGCGCAGGGAGTGGAAGTAGCGCGCACCCGGCCGGATCGTCGGGTAGAGGCGCGGCACGGTCTCGAGGTTGTGGTTGAAGACGTCGGGCCGCGCGGCGGCGACCTTCTCCAGCGCGCCTTCCTTGCGCAGGAAGTCCGGCGTGAGGATCTCGATCGTCGTACCCGGGGAGCGCGCGCGGATCTCCTCGATCGTGCGCACGAACTGCATGGCGCCGCCATCATCGAGGTCGTCCCGGTCGACCGAGGTGACGACGATGTGCGTCATGCCGAGGCCGGCGACGGCCTTCGCGGTGTTCTCCGGCTCGTGCGGGTCGAGCTGGTCGGGGCGGCCCGTCGCGACGTTGCAGAAGGCGCAGGCGCGGGTGCAGACCGAGCCGAGGATCATCACCGTCGCGTGCTTCTTCTTCCAGCACTCGCCGATGTTGGGGCAGGCCGCCTCCTCGCAGACCGTGGCGAGCTTGAGCTCGCGCATGAGCCTGCGCGTCTCGTGGTACTCGGCCGAGGTCGGCGCCTTCACCCGGATCCATTCCGGCTTGCGCTGGATCGGATTGTCCGGGCGATGCGCCTTCTCCGGGTGGCGGAGCGCGGCGCGCTGCTCCTTCGTCGCGGTCGGCGTGTCGTCCATGGCGTCAGAAGTGTATGGCGCGTCCGTACGCGTCAAGCACGGACTCGTGCATCATCTCGCTGAGCGTCGGGTGCGGGAACACGGTGTGCATGAGCTCCGCCTCCGTGCTCTCCAGCGTGCGCGCGATGCC
>JBILLT010000224.1:0-3720 GCA_044375925.1 Chthoniobacteraceae bacterium
GCGCGGCTCAAGTATGGCAGGCTCCCGCACAGGAGGACGCTCATTGAGACCTCGTCGTCTGCGACTCTCCCCGGTGAATGGGAGACTGTTGCTTGCCAAGTCGTGCCGTGCGGGAGCGCGGGCGTGCGAATCGACCGTCGCCTCCGACCGCATGGGAAGACGGTGGAAACACCGTACTCCAAGTGAGACGGAGTCGAAGGGCTGAGGTGTTATACCGAAGAGGTCTGTTCGGAGATTCGAGATCACGGCGCACGGTGCGGGGATGGTTCATCAAGGACGACGAGACGTGACCCCTTGCGGAACCTTGCGGCGGCCCTTCAGAAAGAGTGATCTTATGTACAAAAATCCTTGAGCCGGACGACCAACCGCCGTTCCAGGCATCGACCCTATCCCCGAACATAACGTGTGCAGGCAGATCTCTGCTGTGAGAAAACCGCAGGGGGTTGTAGGCTGAATCTCCATTCCTTGCTCAAGACTCATTCGTGAAGGTTGTGAATCATCAGTCAATCTGATAACACAGACAGTGCGAGGCAGCCCAGGGGCCGATTGCGGTCCAACTTCCTCACAAACATGCTTTTGCGAGAGTTGCGAGCGAATGCCCGAGGGTAAGATCAAGAGGTTGACGGACAAGGGCTTCGGGTTCATTGAAACCGGATCCGACACCGACATGTTTTTTCATTCGTCGAATGTCGAAGGTGCGACGTTCGACCAGCTCCGCGAGGGGCAGAGGGTCAGCTACACTGCAGGTCGCGGTCCCAAGGGCCCCCGGGCTGAGAACGTCCGCCCCATCTAGGGTCGACGTGCGGCATGATCCGAAAAAACAAGGCAGCCGACGGACAACCGTCGGCTGCTTTTTTTTCGCAATTCTCCTTTTAATTGTCCTCGTGGCAGTGGGCGTCTCGACCGGGTTAGGTCGAGACGATTGGCCTGAGATTCGGATGTCGGAGGTGGATCGGAAGCAGCATCGGGCGTGGTGATCACTGGCCTGATGAAACACGGCGCTCTCCAACCTGCAGTACGGCGGTTCCGCCGTCCTCCCACACGGAGTCACCCCCCCGCGCGGCTTACGGCTGGCAGGCTCCCGCACCGGAGGACTTTCAGGGAGACCTCGTCGTCGTCGACTCGCTCCGGCGAGTCGGAGACTGGTGCGGACCAGGTCGTGCCGTGCGGGAGCGTGGGCATGCGGATCGACCGTGGCCTCCAACCGCACGGGAAGACGGTGGAAGCACGACTCCAAGTGAGACAAAGTCGAAGGGCTCGGGTCGGATACCGAAGCGGGCCCTGTGGCCTATTTGTCGGTTCCAGCTCAGGGGAGCCCGGTGCTGGGGGTTGTTTATCACGGACAAGGAGACCTGACCGTTTTCCTTTCACGCCTCATTTGGCTAGACTAGTCTAGGACTGGTCGGAATTGAGTTGGGTGTTCCGAAGCGAGGGAGGTCATGTCCGACGCCATCAATCTACCGTCGAACGTTGTGGGAGCTTACGAAGCCAAAACACGTTTATCCGAACTGCTCGACCGTGTCGCCAGTGGTCAGGAAGTGATTATTACCCGACACGGAACTGCCGTCGCGAGGCTTGTGCCGGTCAAAGCGGTATCGACGAGCGAAAGTCGCCGGAACGCCGTCCGAAAAATGCGTGAATTGGCGCAGCGGAATCAACTGCTGGGTGTTCCGATTCGCGATCTGATCAACGAGGGGCGTCGGTGAGCGCCAGCTTGATCATCGATTGCTCGATCGCGATGGCGTGGTGCTTTTCGGACGAGCGCTCGCCGGTGGGCGACCAGGTTCAGGACCGGCTCGTCGACGAAATCGCGATTGTTCCCGCGCATTGGTTTTTGGAGGTGACGAATGTGCTGGCGATGGCCGAAAAACGCGGTCGAATTTCCGTCTCTGACTCAGCGCTGTTTTTGCAATTGATTCAGGAGTTTGCGATCGAAATCGACGACGAGATCCCGGCGAGATCGTTTGACCACGTGTTGCCACTCTGTCGCAGCCAAAAACTGACGAGTTATGACGCCGCTTACCTTGACCTTGCGCTGCGACGACGACTCCCGCTGGCGACTCTGGACAAGGAGTTGTCACGCGCGGCCCGTGCCTTGGGGATCGAGGTCGTTGAAAACTGACTGCTGAGCACGGGAAAGGTGTCAGGACACTTTTTTCGGTCTCGGAGACTGCTTCAGTCCGAGTCGTGCCGGGCGGGAGCGTGGGCGTGAGCATCGACCGCGGCCCCTGACCGCATGGGAAGACGGTGGAAGCACCGTACTCCAGGTGAGACGAATTCGAAGCGGTCAGGTCTCAGGCCGAAGCGGTCCATGGGGTCTGATCGTAGATTCCAGATAAGGGCGCAGGGTGCTGGGGATGGTTCATCAGGGACAACGATGACGTCACCCTTTTCCTTTCCCACGAAGCTGGCGGTTCATCCCTGCGGGCTGGGACTTGCTCTGACTCTGTGGGAGAAGAGGCGTCGAAGCCGGTCAATGCAAACAAAGAGGGATCCTTGAGAATTCCTACCTTTCATGAAAAGCTCCCCGGAAGGGATCCTCTTCGAACCAATGCGCGCCCGTTTGCAGCGAGTCGAAATGACGTCAGGGAAGTGACTCGGCACGGGCGGTCGTGCCATCTTTCAAAGTGGAACAATTCGCTGGCATCAGAACGAGTGCACGCCGTCCGGATGAGGCAACGAACTTATGCCAGCACCTTTTCAATCGTTGTCATCGGCAAATAGAGGTGCAACGGGTCATCGAGCAGCGGTAGGAAACCGTACTTGCGGTAGAACGCGGCTGCGGCATCGTCGAGTGCGTCCACCTCGACAGCGTGGACGCCGAGCCCGGCGGACAGGTCGAGCGAGCGTTGCAGGGCGTCGAGCAGCAACCCCTCCCCCAGTCGATGGCCTTGGGCAGACAGATCGACGGCCAGACGTGCCAGGAGCACGACCGGCACCGGATGCCTGGGCAGCTTGCGGGCGGCATCCGGGGGGAGCCGCTCAAACAACACCGCCCCGGCCGCCAGGGTGTAGTACCCGATCACTCGTGCCCCCCCCTGGGGAACCGCCACAAACGTCTTGCCCAACCGCCGCTTCTCGTACTGGCTGACCCGGGCGCGGATGAAGTCGTCGAGCGGCTGCCGTCCACAGGTAAAGGCGGCGCGGTCGTGCTGCTTGCCGAAGGGCTCGATGGTCCAGTCAGCCACGGCGGGCCTTGTGGCGGGCGGCGGCGACCTTGAGGGCCGGGGCTGGGGCCGGCGGGGCGGCGAGCAGGTTCAGGAAATGGTCCCGGTCACGGTCGGACAGCGGGGCGACGGTTTCCTCGGCGAATGGCAGGTCGTCCTCGGCCACCACCTTCGCGCGGCGAACGCGGACTTCCGTCTCACTCACTTGCTCGACGATGACCGTGGCGTTGGCGAACGACTTGGGCAGCACGAGCCTGGCCTTGGCGTCGGTCGTTCGGGTTTCAGTCTGCATGGCAGTCTCCTTCTTCAGCCGCACGATACCATGCGGTGGGATGAGACTGCAAGTGGGACGAACCCACATGGGGGAAAGAGGTGTCGGAAAAGGTGTCAGGACTGAATGGCACTGCCGCGTGGGGCGCAAGGATTTACGGCGATGGCCGACGCACTGGCGACAGCCCAGATCGCTTTGGTCGGGTGGTGTTGGCGGACAGCACTGGTGAGCAACATGCGTCCCGGATGAAAGGCGTCGGTCGTTTTCCGTGATAGAAGTGCT
>JBILLT010000140.1:0-3692 GCA_044375925.1 Chthoniobacteraceae bacterium
CGGCGCTCCACGCTTGAAAAGGCGGATGCAACTCCCCCCCTACCCCTGCATCACCCGTTCTCTGACCGTGTTGGCAAGCGCCAGCCTTTTGATCTCGCACGCAAGCGCGAGACCGGAAGCTTTCGAAGTCACGCCCGCCACTCAGACGCAACTCCCCCGCGGCAAAGAGGCCGACGGAATCGTGGGCGATTTCATCCTCCGCAATGACAAGGTGGAGGCGGTCATCAGCGGCAATCTCCCTTTGCGCCGCGCGAACATGTCGACGTTCTACGGAGCGGACGGGATCACCCCGGGCTGCCTCTACGACCTCACGCTGCGCGGCGCAAACAACGACCAGATCACGATCTTCAGCCCCGCGCAGCAGCAAGGAGCCGTTTCCTGGGTGCGCCTCGCGGCGGAACCCGGTTCCGAAAAAGAAACCTCCATCGAATGCGTGGTCACCGCCGAGACCGGACGCGGAATTTATCGGCGGCACGTGTACACGATCAAAGACGGATGGTCCGGTGTGAAAGTCACCACGACCCTTCGCAACGAAACGGACAAACCCGTGGCCGGGCCGTTCCGCGATCGGTGGACGAACTTTTTAAAAACGGGCTACGCTCCCGGAGACATCCTCTGGGCGAACGCAGTCGATCCGGACGACCGTTGCGGGTACGCCGTCGGCCCGTTGGAGGATTCCGCCGGGGCCCTCAGCGGGGCGCTTTTGGAACTGAAGCCCGGCGCCAGCATCACCTTCACTCGCTTTCTCGCGGTGGAACGTTCGCCCTCGCTCGCGGTCGGCGAGGTGCTTGCGCAAAAGGGATTGCGATCGCGGCTCAGCGGATCGGTCTTCAACAAGGATGGTAAACCGGTCAAGGCGTCGGTGTGGATTCGTCCCATGTATTCCGTTTCGGTTCCGGTTCCTGCCACTGGCAAACCCGCGTCCAACCAACCGGACAGCAACGGGCGTCTTTCTGGTATTGCATATCCGGATGCCGAGGGCAGGTTCGAATGCATTCTTCCGGAGGGAAAATACCGCGTGACGGTTTCAAGCGAAGGCAGGCCGGACCAGGAGAAGGAGGTGGAAATCACGGCAAACGCAGCCTCGCACCTCGAGTACCGGATGGCCGAGGGCGGCAATGTCGCGATCGAAATCACGGACGAATCGGGCGTGTCGCTTCCATGCAAAGCGCAATTTCTGGCAATGCCTGGGACCGAACCCGTGAACCTGGGACCGGACCAGCGTGCGCACGGTTGCAGGGATCAATACCATTCGGAGCGCGGGAAATTCGAGGTGCCGATTCCGCCGGGAAAATACCGCGTCGTGATCACGCGCGGCATTGAGTACGGCCATCTCTCGCGCGAGATCGAGCTGAAAGCTGGCGAGACGGTCCGAGTGGCGGGCGTGCTCAAAAGGCTGGTGGACACCAAAGGCTGGGTGAGCGCGGACTACCACAACCATTCGACGCCCAGCGGCGACAACATCTGCGGCACCGCGGACCGGCTCATCAATCTTGCCGCGGAACACATCGAATTCGCGCCGACCACCGAGCACAACCGGATCTACGACTGGCGCCCTGAAATCGAGCGGCTTGGGTTGAGTGCATTTTTGCAAACGGTATCGGGCATTGAAAACACGGGATCCAAAGCGCACTTCAACGCGTTTCCATTCGAGCCGGTTCCGTTCACGCAGGACAACGGCGCACCGGTTTGGAACGCGGACCCGCGCATCACCGCGTTGACGCTAAGGGAATGGCAGAAACCCGAACCGGACCGCTGGGTGCAGATCAACCACCCCGACCTTTTCGCGAACTTCTTTGAAAAACGCGCCACCGGTGACAAGGAGCACGGATACGCCGGACTGGTCCGGATGATTGATGGATACGAAACCCAGAACTACGGGGATTCCAGAATCCTGGATCTCACCCCGTTCACGATCGGGCGCACGGCCGCGGGCGCTGAAAGCGTGGTCTGGCAGCGCGAATTTCAATGGCTGCAGATGCTCAATCAGGGGCGGATCACGGCGGCGGTGGCCGTGTGCGATGCCCACTCGGTCTTCGGAAACGGCGTCGGTGGATGGCGCATGTACATGCCCTCCTCCTCGGACGAACCCGCGAAGATCGACTGGCGTGAAAATACAGCCGCGGCCAAAAAAGGCTGCTCCTACCTGACGACCGGACCCTTTCTTCAAGTGCAGGCCGCCGACGGCACCCTGCCCGGCGGCACGACCCGCTCCAAAAACGGAAAGGTGACCCTGAAGGTCCGGGTTCAGTGCACTGACTGGATCGACATCGACCGCGTTCAGGTACTGGTGAACGGACGCGCCCCGGAGAGTCTAAACTTCAAGCGCAGTTCGCATGCCGGCGACTTCAAAAACGGGGTGGTGAAGTTCGAGCGCGAAGTCGAAGTTCCCGTGAAGGAGGACGCGCATTTGATTGTAGTCGCCTGCGGCGAGTCCCACACGCTGGCGCTTGGATACGGATCCAGTCCGCAGGCTTCGATCCACCCGCTCGCTTACCACAACCCGGTCTACATCGACACCGACGGCAACGGCTTTCAGCCGAATGGCGATCTTCTGGATTTCCCAATTACCGGCGAAAAAGTCGGCGTCGAGGAGGCAAAGAAATTCCTGGAGTCACGCAAGCGTACAAGATGAAGTCCGGGGGTCGGCTATGCAGTGAGGAAGCGGTGTTAGCCACCAGACGTCCGGCGGACGTTTCTTTTCCTTCTTGAATTAAAGCAACTGGATCTCCCTCGGTTGGCGGGGCATCCTTCGCCATGCCATTTTCACGGATCTTTGGTTTTCACCGTGTCACGCGGCGTCGCGTTTTCCTTCTGCAATGTCTTGCGCTGTTTACCCTGCTGGCAACCCGTGCTGACCCGACTCCCAAAGGCATAAATTCGGAGGTGCGCCCGTTTGAGAACGGCGACAGAGTTTGTTTTCTTGGTGACAGCATCACCAAAGGCGGTTCGTACCACCAGTTGCTGGAAATATTTTATGCAGTCCGGCTTCCAGATCGGACCATCGATTTCTTCAACTGCGGGGTGGGTGGAGATCGGGCCAGTGCCATTCTTTCGGCGCGGAGTTTCCGGTTGGAAACGGATGTCCTCGGGCTCAAGCCCACGGTAGTTGTGGTGATGCTGGGCATGAACGATGTGGAGCGCAACTTATACCGACCGCAGGCTGAGAACGAGTCCACCCAGGCAGCTCGCAAGGCAGCTTTGGAAACCTACCGAACCAGCCTTGCGGATCTGGTTCAAACGCTTCAAAAAGCAGGACCGCGGGTGATGGTGCTTTCGCCTACTGTTTACGAGGAGTCCACCGCATTTCGTGAACCGGAACCGTTGCCTGGCTGCAATGCAGCGTTGGCGCTCTGCGCCGGAATTGCTCGCGTAGTGGCGCGGGATTCAGGAGCAGAATTTGTGGATGTGCATGCGGCGATGGATGCTGCAAACCGAGGTCGACAGACTGTGGATCCTACATTTTCGATCACGGGTGCAGGCCAGTCGTGGAACGACCGTGTTCATCCCGGTTCGGTCGGGCATTACGTCATTGCGCATTCCGTTCTGACCGCACAGGGGTTGTTGGGTGCCCCAGTCTCGCTCCCCCCGCCGGGATGCAGAGTGCCGGGGTATCCCGATCTGCCGAAGGCACTTCTTGATCTGGGAGACCAACGCCGGCGGATTGCGGAGATGCTCAGGGAACCCGCCAC